>CBFDBU010000014.1:0-80918 GCA_965603125.1 uncultured bacterium
CCTGACAAGACCAGACTAATTACTACCGTATAGAGAATCAACAAGAGTTCGGCAATAAGCCCTAATCTTGACATTACCGGATCCGTCGCCGCAGATAGTAATCGCTTGACTTGATCCGAACGGTCGGCAACATTACCCTCATGGAACGACCTCTATACTATGATTTTCGTGACGTACTGCGGGCACCGGTGAGAGCCTTTTCGATCAGGAAAATCTCGGTTATGACGTTGTTCCTGTGTCTGGCGGTGGTGTCGTACGATGTCTTTACCTACATCGCACTGGCCATCGAGGGTGAAAACCCCGGCTACGTCTGGTCCGTCTACGGCCTGTTCCCCTTCCTCGTGGTTTCCTTTGACAGCACTATGGCAGCGGTCATATTCGGTCTGGGAATTGTGCTGGCCCAGCTTATGCTTATGATGGGTTTCTTTGCTGTGAGCGCGATCAATATCGAGGAAGTCCGCGGCCATTATTTCCTCACCTTCCCCGGCGCGGTCAGATTTGCGTTCAAGCGTCTGTCGCAGATGTTCTATGCGGAGTTAGCTATTGCGCTGCTCATCGGTTTTGTGATACTCATGTTCTTCCTTTTGGGTCTTGTCACCCGCATTCCGTTCGTAGGAGAGTGGTTATACGCGGTCTTCTTTGTGTTCCCCGGATTCTTCGTGGCTCTGCTAACTGTCTTCGTCATCCTGGTCTGGCAGGTATCGCTGATACTCCTTCCGGCGGTGGCCGCGGCGGAGCGACAGGGGGAATCGTTCGCCGCCATTCTGGAGACGTTCTCGACCATCATTCGCCAGCCGCTGCGCTGGCTCGGATATACCGCCTACTCAGTGGTGGCGGCTAAGTTGTGCGGATTTGTCTATGCCTACTTCTGCTTTCGCGCCGTTGAGTTTATGACTCTCGCCGCAGGTCTTGGTGGTGGGCGTGAGCGATTGACCGACCTGATCCGATCCGGCCTCTCCCATTTACCGGCCAACTCCGATCTTGTCAGGGCGACCTTCAACATTTTCCCGGGACTTGACTGGTCGTTTTCAATCTACCGCTGGACGCGCGGCGGCGGGGACGAGGCAGTGGGCTACCTGATGGCTTTCATGCTGTTTCTTGTGTTTGCCTCGGTTATCGGCTACATGCTGGCGACCGTCGCCACTGCTCAGGCGCGGGGGTATGTCGTAATCCGTTACATCAAGGACACTTACCGGATATCCGAGGAGGCCTCGCTCTTCTTCACCGACGAACCTGTCAACCCACCAATCGGGGAGGAGGGGGCAAGTGGTTTGGCCAAACAGCCCAACTGACGGCAGCCTGGTCGACAGGAAACTGAACCTGACCTACGATGTCCAGGCGGCAGCGCATTACAACCGATGCGGTGAACTGATTTCCAAAGCAGCCGAGGTCCGAGATTTCCTCTACGCTGCCCTGGAACTGAGGTTGTGCATAGAGCGACTTTGTTTCGAGTACCTAATACTGTTGACACACCGTAAGCGCTCACTGTCCAAAAAGGAGATGAAGGCGTACATACCCAAGGAGATATTTGAGAGAGTGATGGCCGAGATGCCATTCTTTGAGCGTATGGTCGACTTCATCAACACGGTATTTAGGGTCGACAATACAGGCTGGACTATGGTATTTCCAGACATAGCATGGTTACAGACTACGCATGGCAAGCTGGGAAATTACCTGCATCTTCAGAAGGAACCCAGGTCAGAGGACGAATGGCTGGTTTTCGTCGACTACGTACGGGAGTCCTGGCAAAAGCTCCGAAAATACGTAGAAACTCGAGCTTCTGTTTCTGATCTCAAGCCTCATGCTCAAGACATATTCGACAAGTATGTCAACGGCGAGATAACGAAAGAGCAGATGCAAAGAATGATAGAGCTATCCAACATACCCATCCATCTGTTGAATCCCGAATAATGCAAACCATCCGCTCAATTAAGAGAATGCAGGCTCTGGCGCGGAAGATGGCGGCCGAGGGCAAAAAGACAAGCCTCGTGCCCACTATGGGGTATCTTCACGACGGCCACCTGTCGCTCATCAAGCGCGCCAAGAAGGCCGCCGATGTCGTCATTACGACGATTTTCGTCAATCCCGCCCAGTTCGCGCCCGATGAGGACCTGGCCAGGTACCCGCGTGAGGAGAAAGGGGACCTCCGAAAAATCCGGGCTGCCGGCGGTGATATAGTCTTTATCCCCAGGGTCGAGGATATCTACCCGGGCGATTTCCAGACCTGGGTCAGTGTCGAGGAACTGACCCGCACCCTCGAGGGTGCGCATCGCCCCACGCACTTCCGGGGCGTCACGACTATTGTCGCCAAGCTGTTTAATATCACCCGCCCCGACGTGGCTGTGTTCGGGATGAAGGACTTTCAGCAGGCGGCTGTACTGAGGCAGATGACACGCGACCTCGGCTACCCGGTCAAGATCATTATCGCACCGACGGTGCGCGAGAAGGACGGCCCGGCAATGTCGTCGCGCAACCGGTACTTCACAGCCGATCAACGAATCGAGGCGCGGTGCCTCTACTATGCCCTTCGCACCGCCAGAGCTATGGTGAGAAGCGGCGTGCTGTCGGCAAAAAAGATCGAAAAGGAAATGCGCGCCGCCATCAGGGCGACCTGCCCCACGGCCGAGATCGACTACGTTGCCTTCACGGATAGCGTCCGCCTGACGCCGGTGAAGATTATCCAATCAGGTACGATCTGCTCCCTGGCGGTGCATGTGCATGGGGTGCGACTGATTGACAATATGAAAATGCGCTGAACGTCCGGCGAGTGCCTTTCGCGCGGACAGTCTATAGAGGCCAGCAGCGAAAGAGGGTCCAGACCCTCAGGTTGCGTTTTGGTCTGGAGGGGGCTCTTCCTGGGGCGGGTTGAGGATTTCATCGGGGATTTGCACGCGCGGCGTGAAAACACCCAACCAACGCTGATACCATTTCCACTTCTTCTTTTCGACCTTCAGGAACTTCCTGATTCGTTTATCGCGCTGATGCGCGTCCGCATCGTACTCCTCGATTTTCAGAAGAAGTATCTCCAGTGTCTCCCGTTTCTCCAGGGCGCAGCGTAGGGTGTCGTAATCCTTGAAGTTGAAAACGGTCTGGACAATCGGTTCAAAGAAGACCATCGTCTGGGCGCCGATGAAGTTCAGCGGCTTGACCGACTCCAGAAACAGGATGGCCGGCACCGCCATGCGTTTCTCGACAACTTTCCTGGCCACCTTCTCGAGCACGGCCTCTTCGGCGGCGGGAAGGGGCTTCTCTTCCGGGTCGGGCAGGTTCAGGTTGCTGCGGAACAGGCTCATGCGGTCTTATCCTCCGCACCTGGCGGGGATGATGTCTCAGTAGCGCCGATACGGGCCTTTACGAAAGCGGTGACCGCCTCGCCGTTGCCTGAGAACATCAGGTAGATGCCCCGAAAGTTCTCCAGCCGCGAAGGATGCGGAAAAGGCGAGAGCAGTATCCCGTTTCGGTCGGGGTAGCAACTGCGATACTGCGACCACTTCTTCACCAGCGTCTGCGTGGTGGTTTTTATCGTGATCCCCTGGTGAGACAGGCGATAGCCGGTGGGGAAATAGAACTTGGCCAGAGAAGCCAGCAGTACCACCAGGGCGAGGATGGCGAAGAGCCGGGAGTTCGTTGAATAGAACACCGCCGCCGTGACCACGAATATGAAGATCGTGACCAGCACCGATATCAACGGCCGCCGCCGTACCGGGTGGCAGGACCATTCAAGCGTCTCACCCTCGGCGTTGGTGGTCTCCTCAGTGGACGGCTCCCCGCGAGCCTCGGCGTCACTGATCGGAACATTGTGATCCCGGTCGTGGTCGGTCACATTATCCCTCATTCCTCATCGGGAGTACGGTAACGCTCCTTCTTTACTTTCTCCATCCAGTCGATGAGTTCCTGCGGCTCGATCAGTTTCTTGTCGATCAGCAGTCGAACCAGGGCCTCCTGAGCGAGGTTGTTGGAGAGGGCCAATTCCTCGTAGGTGATATCCCTCTCCTTGCCGTCAATAACCATCCTGAGGGCGGGTTTGCCGTCTGCCATAATGTAGCACTCCGTTACTGCGGTGAACCGTTATCCTGTCGCTGAATATACTGAATCGAGCGTCAAAAGCCAAGCGACTCGCGGTCGTTTACTCGCTCTCCGGCTCAGCGGCGATGTCCTCCGGCCCGAGGATTACCGCCTGCCCCGACTCGATTCGATAGAGCGGCAACTCGATGTTTTCCCGGTATTTGCCGAATGTCACCTTTCCCCCCGCGCCCTGCCAACTGTCGACTTTCTGCAGGGCGGGGGTAAGTCTCTCGCGGGAGAAACCGTCGGCGATTCCGGCCCGGGTTACGAGGCGGACGCAGTCATACCCAAGACAGGCCAGCCGGGGCGGCTGCTCTCCGTAACGGGCATCGTAAGCGGCTGAAAAGCTGACATACTCATCGGAGTAACTACCGGTCAGAAAGGGTGACGGAAAAACAGCGCCTCTGGTGACGTCGTCGCCCAACCTATAGACGGCGTCGTCGGCCCATCCGTCGGAACCGAGATAGAATCCCGTGAGTTTGTAGAAGTGTATCTGCGGTAGCAACAATCGCAACTGTTTCGGCGAGCCGGGGAGGAACAGGCAGTCGACGAAAACCGGGATTCCGTCGGGGTCAAGAGTATCGCCATCGGCATTCACAAAGAAGATCGAATCCGGCGGCAAGCCCCATATCATAGCCTTCAGGTCCCGGATATAGGGGCCGAAATCCTTGTCGCGTGAGCGGTAGTATTCGGCGCCGACGACCGTTCCGCCCAGTTGCTCGAACCGCTCCGAGAACGCGCGCGCCATTTGAAGGTGATCGTGGCTGGTCGATGTTATGACGGCTGCCGAGTCGGCACCGAGGCTGTCAATGGCGTACTGGGCCATCCTCGTTCCCTGCAGTTCGATGTTCGGTGAAAGCTGAAACGACGTGTTCGACAGAGCCGTGAGTCCCGCCTGCGTGGCCGCCGGAACGATCAGGGGCAGTGAGGCGCATGAGAGCGCCGCCGCGGCCACCGCCGCTTCTTCGCTCGTCAGGGGACCTATGGCGGCGTGAATGTCGGGCTGTTGAGACAGCTCGGTGACAATCCGGGCTGCGTTGACAGGATCACCCCTGGTGTCGCACGGCACCAGGTTCACTCGGCCGTTTGACTCCCGACGGTACATCTCGGCGGCAATGATCGCCCCGTTGTAAATGTCATCAGCCCATGAGTGCATCTCCCCGCTGAAGGGAAGCACCAGGGCGATTCCCAGTTCACTGCTGCTGTACCGGGAGGTAACTTTGGAAGCCACCGAAGCGTCGACGCGTTCCCCACACAGCGAGAGGAGTTTGTTGGCCGAACGAATCTTTCCCCTGGCAACATACGCCTCAGCGATGACTCTCACCAATCGGCATTTCCTGTCACCGGAAAAGCCCTTGAAATCGGCCGGCCCGATGTCTATTGAAGAGGCGCTCTTGAGGGCCGCCTCTAATGACGCCATCAGCAACGCATCGAGACGTTTGTCAAGCGACAACCGGTACGATTCGATATAGCTGGACACGGCCGGACTCACACTCGCGCGCCGGTAGTTGGCGTTTCCCAGGAAAAAATGGGCGTAGGGCACTTCCGGAGAGTGGGGGAAATGCGTTATGAAGTAAGAGAATCCAGCGATAGCCTCGGAATACTCACCGAGGTAATAGTGGGCCTTGGCGCGATGGAAGACGAAGACATCGAGGTTTTTGGAGTTCGCGTAGCGTCCCTCAAGCTGCCGGAAAACCTGCAAAGCCCGGAACCAATCCCCCTCGCGGGCGAGTCGGCGACCCTTGGCATACAGCGATACGACCTCGCCGGCGTCATCGATGACCTGGGCGAGGCAGATCGTAGACGACAGGATCGCGATGAGACAAGCTACGAATATCCTGCCGAGGCGCGGACGCATCAGAGCTGATACTTCCCAAAATCTTCAGGGTTGATCCGTTTGAGCCGGTCACGGAGCGACTCGCGATCGGTGGGCATGGGAGGAGTCTCGGGCGACTCGCTGGTCTCACCAAGGTGGAAGAGTCCCTCATTGACGTATATCTTTGCCCCGACCTTCAACGCCACCGCGATGGAGTCCGACGGGCGGGCGTCAATCTCGTATTTTTCCCCGTCGCAACTGAGATGGATCACGGCGTAGAACGTCTGGTCCTTCAACTCAGTAACCTCCACCCGATCCACCCGTGCCTTCAGGGTACCGATCACCTGCTTGATCAGATCGTAGGTCATGGGGCGTTTGGGGGAGACTCCGGAAAGCTCCATCGCAATCCCCCAGGCTTCGGCATGACCGATCCAGATCGGGAGAACCTTGTCAAGCCCGACCGGCGACAGAATCACGACCGGCGAGTTGGTCGTCATATCGAGCGCCAGGCCCTCAACTTTGGCTTCAAGCATCTGCATAAGCTACGACTTCTTGACTACCCACAATTTCAGGTCGGCCGTGACGTCTTTGTCGATCTTGATCGGGATGGTGTAGACGCCCAGTACCTTGATCGGGCTCTCCAACTGGACGGCGCCCTTGGCAACCGCTACTCCCTCATCGGCCAGGAGACCAACGATATCGTGAACCGTGACCGACCCGAAGACTTTGTCCTCCTCACCGACCAGCACCTCGGCCGAGAGCGAGAGCTTCTCTATCCTCTCCTTGACAACCTCCGCCTCGCGACGAGCTTTCCGTTCTCTGGTTTCCTTCTGCCTGGTTACCTCGTCGATCGCCTTGAGGTTTGCCTTCGTGGCCGGAATGGCCAGGTTGCGGGGGAACAGGTAGTTGCGGCCGTACCCGGCCTTTACTTCAACCGTCTGTCCGGCAAGTCCGATATCCGGCACATCCTCTCTTAATATCACCTTCATTGTATGTCCTTTCCAGCCTGTTGGCAACTACTATATGTCAAACCGCCTGGGCCGCCGGCCGGTTTCGCCAGTCGGCAAAACTGTCGACAAACCCCAGCAGAGCGGTCACAAAAAACCCTATCAGATGCGTCAAGAACAGAAGCACATAAAACAGTATCTTTACCGGGGCCGAGAATCTCAGTTTGCAGAGGTAGTACTCCAACAGCGTCAGCCCGGCCAGGCAGTAGAAGACTGACAAACCGACCAGCACGTTGTCGGCTGCTACTCTCGCCGTCTCGTTGCCGACCAGACGCGCCAGGATAGTGACGACCAGTACCGGAGTCACGGCAAAGGGCACTCGCCAACGTGTAAAAGGCACCGTGCATGCAAGGGCCGGGTCCTGGCGGTCGGCATAGCGAACGAACAGAAGGTAGCCCAGGCTGAACTGGAAAACGGCGCCCATGACTGTCAGGGCCGGCATGATGCGCATAAAGATCTCGCCCAGTTTTCGCGTCTGATCCAGACTGCTGCCCGCGGCCTCCTGGCTGTATCCCAGCGAGAGCAGCATCTGCCTGAGATCAGCCATCGCCGTATCCAGCACCTCCGGTGCGGCCGCGGTCAACTCCGACCACAGCGAAAAATACTGCGCCGAGAAGAAGGCCGCCACCACCACCGCGCCCAGAATGTACACGCGAACAGGTTTCCATCGCCGGACCGTCAGCCGACCGCAAAGGATCGAGCCGACCAGGATCATGCCGCAACCCAGGAGCATTGACTGGACGGCAATCCCACCGGATGACACCAGACCAACAACAACCGCCGACGCCGCGCTACTCCAGAGTAGCCCCGTGCGATTGCTGAAAGCCAGCCGGGCCAGACCGTAGTACAGGTAGATCGTCAGAAGATAGACGCCAGCCGCCGCTGTCAGGGCAGTAAGACCGCGTGTACCGCCGGTTGCCTGTCCGAACATGAGCACCATGCAGACCGGCAGCGCAACGACCGTTACATAACTCTGCAAGTCGCGTCTTGGGGCCGGGCCCTGAGCGCTGCTGACACCTGGCGGCACTTTGTCAACGGAAGGATTCACTTGCAAAGGCCATGATTGCCATGACCCGCGCCCTCTTGATGGCTCTGGTCAGTTTCCGTTGATGTTTGGCACAGTTGCCGGAAACCCGGCGGGGGATCATCTTGCCCCGCTCATTGACGAACCGGCGCAGAAGACGGTCGTTTTTATAGTCCACGTAGTCGATCTTGTTCTCACAGAAGCGACATATCTTTCTTCTTCTTATCCTCATTTCAGCCATAACGTCTGTTCCTGTTTCGATTGTGTATTTGACTTTGTTGTTACGGGAGTTGTCATGCCAACCACCTGCAATCCGTCTACAGTTCCTCGTCTTCCGGATAATTCTCGGGGGGCTTAGCCGGTTCCGGCGCCGGTTCCACTTCGGGTTCGGGCGCGGTCACTTTTGTTTCTTCGGCCGCGACGGCGTCGGTCGCAGTTTCTCTCTGTGGCTCCGGTTCGACAGGTGCCTTGGTGTCCCGGCTGGTGTCAGCCACCGGTGGTTTGGTTTCAGCCGGGGTCTCCGTCTCTTGTTCGTCTGCCGTCTCTGTTTTTTCCGGAACGCGAGGCGTCGTTTCGCGCCTGCCGAACGGCCGGTCGGGCCTTCCCGCCCTCGGAGTTCGAGGGGCCGGCCTGGCCCGTTCTTCCACTTCTCTCGGCTCCTTCAGGCGTTCCAGATCGCCCTCGAAGACGATGGTCAGATTGCGAAGGTATGCTTCGCCGAGGCGAAAATGTCGCTCGAGAGACGTCAACAGTTCAGCGGGAGCCTTGAAAACGAGCGTGGCATAGTAGCCCTGGGTCAGGCCGTCAATAGCGTAGGCCATGTGCCGGGTGCCCATGCGGTTCTCATGGACGACCTCTCCGCCCCGGTTGGCGATGAGATCCGTCACATCCTTGACCTGGCGGTCAATGGAGGCGTCGTCTGTTTGGGGGTTAATGATGAAAGTCGTCTCGTAAAGTCGCATCAGGTATCCTCCCTGTGGACGTTGGTTAAAGGTTCTAACGGCTTAGCTTCAGGATATCCGGGTTGTAAGCTAAGCAGGGTTCACGTTGTATCTTGTCATTGCCTCATCAAGGCGATGGTCGACAGCAAACAGCACCGCCTCCGTCGCCACGGCAATCATTTCCTCTTTCGCTTCCAGTTCCTCCTTGTCAAATCCTCTCAGGACATACTCAGTCCTGTCAACATTATCGGGTGGCGGGCCGATTCCCAAACGCAAACGGGGAAATCCTTCCGTCTGTAGAAGTTCGATTATCGAGGCCAACCCGTTGTGACCGCCGTCGGCGCCCGAGCTTCGGAAGCGGAGCCGCCCCAGCGGGAGATTGAAATCATCCACCACCACCAGCATCGCCGACGGCCTGATATCATGGCGCTGTAAAAGAGCCTGTGCCGCGAGCCCGGAGCGGTTCATCAGCAACCTCGGCCAGGCCAGGATCAGCCTGCCGACATTCGATTGCCTGACCGCCCAGTAGTACTCGCTCGTTTCCGGCTGAGCCTGCGCCCCAAGTTTGCGAGCGACCAGGTCAACTGCCTCAAAGCCGATATTGTGGCGAGTTTCCTGGTACTCCCCGCCGGCATTTCCCAGTCCGAGTACGAGCGAGAGCATAAGAACGCTGCCCTCGGCAGCGAATGATTATATGCAAATGCTTTCCGTGAGTCAAGCGCTTTCAGACTATCCGGGCAATGAAGTGTAACGAGCGGCTGTCCCCTGATAGAGCGAGCAGCTTGCGCTGATTGACATCACCGACACAGCAGGGTGGCAGGTTTGCTTTCCCTGCCGAGGTTCGGGACACCGGCAGCGGGCCAGGTGTGACCCGGCTTGCTTCGGCCCGTGCCGTTCAGTCGAGGGGAATTGTCTCGCGGACCGGCTGTTCGGCGTCGGAAGGTTCCGGATCAATCTCGTATACTTTCTCCCCGCGCATCAGCTTGATCGCGGTCTCCAGCAGTTTGTCAAGATTGAGCTTGGTGATATGAGCGTCCGCCTTGAGAAACCTGGCTCGCGCTTTCATACCGACGTCACCGATCGAGGAGTAGACAATCACCGGCGTGTCGGGGCGCTCGGAACCCCGAATCTGCAAAGTCACCGCCAGGCCATCCATCTGCGGCATTTCCACGTCGCATATTACCAGGTCAACCGCCTGCTTCTGGTAGATCCTCCAGGCCTCGGCTCCGTCACCTGCTTCCAGCGCCTCGCCCCCACGCTCCGTGATCTCGTTGATCAACATAGCTCTCACGGCCGCGGAGTCCTCGGCTATCAGGACCTTCTTGCCTGTGAAATCAGCATCGATAGCCGCCGCCTGCAGATCGGCCGTCCGAAGGTGCGGGCAGATGTCAATGAGGATCGTCTCGTAATCCAGGAGCAGCACCATGCGGTCTTCCGTCGGTTTGACAATGCCGATCACGTATCGCTGGTCGATCCCGGAGAAAACCCTCTCGGCCTCGATGATGTCTTCCCACTTGAAGTGGTGGATCCAGTCGAGCTTCTCGACCCAGAATCCGGTCAGAACGCCAAAGAACTCGGTCACGATGACGTTTTCCCGTTTTGTGTTCTCGTCGGCCACGCCCAGAAACTCGGCCAGATCGACAACCGGCACGAGACGATCCATATCCTTGAACATACCTTTAACGGCACTATGGGTTTCGGGTACTTCGGTGAAATCAACCAGATCATTGATTATCTTGCTCACTTTGAGGATATTGATGCCAAAGGCCATGCCGGCCGCCCGGTACTCGAGGATTCGCAGTTCATTTGAGCCTGACTTGAGATAGGATTCAGCGTCCAGTTTCATACTCATGGTATTACCCCTTACTTTTCCGTAGTTTCATCGAGAACATGGCGCCACCTTCGGGATGATCGTCGGCAAAGACCGTCCCCCCCATGCCGGTAGCCGCCAATTTGCAAAAATACAGGCCGAGGCCCACGCCGCGATGGCAACCATGGGCTCGCTGCTGTAACTGACCATATTTCTCGAAAAGTAGTTCCGGATCCCCGTCAGGCAGCCCCGGCCCCGAGTCCTTGACATGAATGAAAACGCACTGCTGCCCGTCTTCGGTATACACTTGTATGGTTCCGCCCGTTGGAGTATGGCGGATGGCGTTGTACAGGAGATTGTCGGCAACGCGTTTGAGAAGCTCGGGGTCGGCCTCGACCGGAATAGAACCGATCTCATTGGCAAACGTGATATCGATGTTTCTTTCCTGGGCGGACCCCGAGGCCAGCAGAATGGCTTCCCTGATGACCGGTTCCGGGTCGATGCTGGTCACTCTCACCGGCAGACCCGCCTTCCCGGCCCTGGCCACAGCCATTATGTCGTAAATGATGGATTCAGCCCTCTCGAAGGCTATCCGGGATGACGCCACCATCTTCTGGTGCAACGGCCGATTGAGATCCAACTTCCTTTCGTCGAGCAGACGGAGAAGGTACTTCATTGAGGCCAGGGGAGACTCCATGTCATGCAAGAGTATCGAGAAAACCTCCAGCCACTTGTCGGAATCAAACCCGGTCGCCTTTCCCTCAGCGGGAAGGGCGCCCTCTTTTGCAGCTGTCGCCTGTTTCACAGAGTATCGCCCGTCTTGACTTCAAACCCCGCATTTTTCTGCGTTCTCTTGAGATTATCGGCTGTAGACAATCATTCCGTGACCGGTTTTCTCCAGAATCTGCCGGAGCGTCCCCCCGGGACGGGACCTGGTGGCAGCCCAAGACTGGCGGCTCTTCAGGCCGGCGGTAAGCTATTCAGATACAGGGGATTGCTGACTGCGAATGTCCGCTGTCTCTACTGCGCAGGCTGATATCCGCGCACGAACTCTGTGCGCTTCTTGAGCGACGGATGAGTGTAGAACCAGAATTCGATTACCGGGTGCGGGTCGGGATCGGACAGGTTAAAAACCGACAGCTTATCGAAAACGACCGCTCCCGTTTCGCTGGAAACGCCGGACATCTCCATACCGTACGTATCCGCCTGGCGCTCCATGAACCTGCTGGCGGCGTTGGTAAGGGGCTGAAACAGGAACATGATCACCGACAGGAGGATCAGCACCAGCGGCAGCGAGGCTATGTCCGCAAGCCGGTCGAACCGGAATCTCTCCCTGAACCTATTTATCAGCGGATGGATAGTCATGGCCACCAACCACATGGCAAAGGCGATGAAGACGATGGCTACCGCCAGCCCCCACCAGATGTGGTGCATTGTGTAGTGGCCCATCTCGTGAGCCATCACGAACTTGATTTCCTCGACCGTGAAGTTATCGATCAGAGTATCGTAGAGCACGATGCGCTTGCTGCCGAACAAACCGGTGACGTAGGCGTTTACCTTGGACGATTGCCTGGAGGCATCGACCTGGAACACGTCCGCCCCCTCGATGCCCGCCCGGGAGGCCAGAGCCAGAAGCTCGGTCTTGAGTTGCTTATCCCTGAGCGGCTCAAACTTGTTAAACAGCGGGGCCACGAATATCGGCACAATCACGATCATAACGACCGCAAACGGGATAGCGCCGATTGAGAAAATCAGCCACCATCGCCTGAACTTCTGTACCAGCCAGTAGAAGAACCAGACGGGAATGATCCCGATCACCACGGTGATCAGCAACTCTAAAAGACCCTGACCCCACCAATCGAGAAATGTCTGGTTCATGAATCCGTAATTGCTTTCGACCACGAAGCCGCGATAGATGCTGAAAGGAAGGCTCAATATATAGTCGGTCGCCGCGAACATTCCGAAGAAGAGCCAGACGACAAAGAACCCCCTCCCGGCCACCCGGGCCCAGTCGCGCATCCTGGCAGAAAGACCCGTGACCAGGATCAACCACAGGACACCGATACTGATGACGAAACCGACAAACCGCCAGACGTTCTTGAACCGGGCGTATGATACCAGCCTGGCCTTGCGCTCCGGGGACATGGGGTAGAGCGCCTGGCCGCTCTCCCGGGGCTGGCCTGACCCGTGGGCGGCTGCAACATAAGACAGCGAATCCGGAGAGATGTGTTCCCCGGACACAGCCGAGTCGTTCGGGATTGTGTCACTCAATACCGGAACGGCGCAGGCGAGTACCAAGACTGCTGCGATCAGAAATGTGGCCGGCTTCAGACATTTAGAGAGCCTTGCGCAAGACGACATGGGCCGACTTCCTTTGGTGACGTGTACTCTTTCGGTCGCGTGGACTACGCTACCGTCACCTCCTTGCAGAGGTAGACATCCTGAATGGCGTTGAGCAGTTCCACTCCCTGAGCCATCGGTTTCTGAAACGCCTTGCGTCCGGAGATGAGACCCATCCCACCCGCTCGTTTGTTGACCACCGCCGTGCGTACGGCCTGTGCCAGATCATCGGAACCGGTCCCTGTCGAGGCCCCGCCCGAATTGATTAGCCCCGCGCGGCCCATGTAGCAGTTGGCCACCTGGTAGCGGGTGAGATCAATGGGGTTGTCCGATGTCAACTCGTCGTAGACCCCGGGATGGGTCTTGCCGAATTTCAGAGCAGTGAAACCGCCGTTGTTTTCGGGTGCCTTCTGTTTGACAATGTCGGCCTCAATGGTGACGCCCAGGTGATTTGCCTGGCCCGTCAGGTCGGCTGAGACATGGTAGTCCTTGCCTTCAGTCTTGAAGGCGGGGTTGCGCAGATAGCACCAGAGTACGGCAAACATACCCAACTCATGGGCCTGTGAGAACGCCTCAGTCGCCTCCGTAAGCTGACGCATCGACTGATCGGATCCGAAATAGACCGTCGCCCCGACCCCGGCGGCACCCATGTTGAAGGCATTCTCGACCGTGGAGAACATGACCTGGTCGGCCTTGTTCGGGTAGGTTAGCAGTTCGTTGTGGTTCAATTTCAGGATGAACGGTATCTTGTGAGCGTACTTGCGGGCAACCGCGCCGAGCACCCCGAAGGTTGACGCTACCGCGTTGCAGCCGCCCTCGATAGCCAGTTCAACGATCCTGGCCGGGTCAAAGTAATCCGGGTTGGGCGCAAAGGAAGCACCCCCGGTATGTTCGATCCCCTGGTCAACCGGCAGGATCGACAGATACCCCGTCCCCGCCAGGCGACCGGTATTGTACATCCCGCTCAGCGACCGCATCACGGCGGGCGTGCGGTCACTGAGCGCTACTACTTCGTCCACGAACGATGGTCCCGGCAGATACAGCCGTGACCTGGGGATGCCCTGGCACTGGTAGGTCAGGAGGTCTTTCTCATTTCCCAACAGCTGTTCGATCTTGTTAATCATTTTGTTATCTCCCGAGCTTCTGACTTATCGCCTGTTCCTCTGTCCGCAACTGAGAGTATGGTGGAGAGTTCAATGTACAAATGCAAGAATCCTTTGTCGGCATCCTGCTGATTTTTTTCCCCCGGCTCTATGCCTGGTGCTCGTCAGAGGCAGGCGGCGGCCCGGCGTTACTCTTGCCTGATTGAAATCACACTGCTTGGGTAAACGGAGATGCCTATAGGATTGCCTGGAAGGCCTGCTTGAAAACGTGGTACGGTCGGCCGCCGACAAAACGGGTCACTTCGTTGCCGTCGCGGTTGAGGAAGATCGTCGTCGGCACGCCGCTGGTGGCACGCAGGCTGTAGAGATGGTGGCGTTCCGCCATCAGTATCACCCACTCCATACCTTGCTGCTCGACGAACTGGTCGACTCTTCGGGGCTGATCGTTAACGGCCAGACCGATCATCTCCACCCCCTGGGGATAGAATTCCTTGTAAAGTCGGATCAGGTCCGGGATCTCGCGGCGGCAGGGTGGACACCAGGTACCCCACAGGTTAATCACCACCGGCTGCTTGCCGATCCACTCGTTGGAGTGGCGCAGCCTCCCCCTGAGATCATAGGCGGAGAAACTGACGGGCGCTGATACCGGGGCAGCCTGGACGTTCTTACCCCGGCCGATCTTCCCGCCGGAGGTACGCCCGGACTGATCGTTATCGCCGCTGCATGAGACCAGCAGCAGCAAGAGCAGGAACATGAGCCGGTTAACAAACGGTTTCGGCTGTCCGTGTTGTTCCTTCATACCCTCAGTGGTTGTCCATCATAGTGGCTTGGCGTTTCGACTGGCCACAGGTGCAGCAGTATCCAGGGTGAGCAGTCCGCCTCGGGGAAAGCTCAAGGGCCCGACTTCTCCTTCCCGGAACCCTGATCGGTGGCGGTAGTGTCGTACTTCCGCTCGGCGACGAACTCCAACACCTGAAGCATGGCGCCCGTTTCCTGGTAGCCGCGCAGGGCGCCGATCTTGACCCCGTCCGGTTTGAGAAACCAGAAGGTAGGATATCCCTGTACCCGGAACTCCCGTCTGGCCAGGTTCTTTTCCGTAATCTTGTACCCGTCTATGTCGAGCTCTTTGTTGGAGTCGCCGTTGACCCTCACCGCCACAAAGTCTTTCTTAACCAGGTCTACGACTCTCTTGTCAACGAAAGTCGTCATCTCCATCTTACGGCAGAAGCCGCACCATTTGGCGGTGAAGTCGATAAGGACGTGCTTGTCTGCCGTTTTCGCCAGCGTCAGTCCCTCGTCGTACGCGACCCAGTTTATTTTCCTGGATTTGGCCGCCGGATCTTTCTGCTCGGATTCTTTATCGCCGCCGGCGATGCTGCCGGAAAGCAACAGGGTCAACAATCCCAGCGCGGCGATGATGATCTTCGATCGATGTGTCACAAAACGGGTCACTCTCATGTTTCGTTCTCTTTTCTGTCCAGTGGCCTCAGATAGGCGCTTGACTCACCCAGGAGTTCCTTGAGGCGGCTTAGGAGCTCAAAGTCAGGGTTTACAGCATACTTGTTGGACCTAATATACACTTCTGATCCGTTATGTCCAGCCGCGAGTAGAACGGGCGTGCCTCCCCTGAATCCTTCCAGCGTGCCCAGGGTTTCCTCAATGGCCTTATCGGAGCAATTTTCAGCAATCTTGATAACGAGCTGGCAGTTGAAACGTTCCGCAAGTTTTTCCAGCGGGAGGAGTTCCGAGCACAGTATTTTCGGCGCCTCTCCCTCGCGAGTGGATACTCTGCCCATCACCAGGACCATCTGGTCCACCCGGACGTACTCCCGGCATTTCTCGTAGCAGTCGGAGAACAGGATCAGTTCCACCGAGCCGGTGAAATCCTCGAGCGTGGCAAATGCCATCTGGTTGCCTTTCTTGTCCACTGTCGTCTTGACAGCCCCGACAATACCGCCCACCGTGACCTCTCTCCCGTCTGCAACTCCGGCCAGGCCGGCGGCTCCCGAGGTGGTGAAGAACACGAGTTCGTCCCGGTATTTGTCCAGAGGATGGCCGGATATGTAAAAGCCCAGAGTGCTCTTCTCCCTGGCGAGCAGTTCCGCGGTGGACCATTCCGGAATATCCGGCAGTCGGGGAGCGACGCGCTCCACATCGCCGCCGGCGCCCGCGAAAAGGTCATGACTGCTATCGTGAAGGGCAAGGCGGTGCCCGTATTCGAGTGTCGCTTCCACAGCCTCGTACTTCTGAGCCCGGCTGCCTTCAAGCGAGTCACAGGTGCCGGCGGCGACCAGCGACTCGAGAATGCGACGGTTAATGGCGCGGATCGTTACCCGGCCGGCAAGGTCGGAGAGGGCCTCAAAGCGACCACCCTGTTCACGTTCCTCGACAATCGCCCGCGCCGGCCCCTCACCCACGTTCTTAATCGCCTGCAACCCGAACCTGATCCCGCCGTCCGCCACCGAGAAGTCAATCCCGGATTCGTTCACGTCCGCAGGCAGCACTTTTATGTCCCTGCGGCGGCATTCTTCGAGAAGGACATAGATACGGTCGGTGTCGTTGATTTCGGACGTCATCAGGGCGGCCATAAACTCCATGGGATGGTAATGTTTTAGCCAGGCGGTCTGGTACGCCAGGTAGGCATAGCAGGTTGAATGGGCTTTGTTGAAACCATAACGGGCGAATGTCTCAATCTGGTCGAAGACCTCCGTGGCAACCCTCTTGTCCACTTTCTGCTTTTCGGCTCCTATGAGGAACTCCCGTTTCTGCTCGGCCATCAGGGCGGCGTCCTTCTTGCCCATTGCCTTGCGCAACAGGTCCGCCTTACCCATCGAATAGTCGGCCAGGGCGTTGGCGATCTGCAGAACCTGCTCCTGGAAGACGATCACACCGTAGGTACTCTTGAGTATCATCTCTAACTTGGGATGCGGGTAACGAACATTAGCCGCCCCCTTCTTGCGCTCGATATAAGTGTCGATCATGCCCGAGTCGAGCGGCCCCGGCCGGTATAGCGCGTTCATGGCTGTGATGTCGGTGAAACTCTCCGGCGCCAGCTTGCGCAGGTAGTCACGCATCCCGGCCGACTCAAACTGGAAAACACCAACCGTTTCTCCGGCCGCGAACAGCTTGAATACATCCGGGTCGTCAAGAGGTATGCTGTCGATATCAATCGTGATCTCTCGATGGGTCTCCCTGATCATGCGAACGGCGTCGTCAATCACCGTCAGCGTGCGCAGCCCGAGGAAGTCCATCTTGAGCAGCCCGATCTCCTCGACCATCTTCATGTCAAACTGAGTGGTAATCTCGTCCCGGCTCCCTTTGAACAGCGGGACATAATCGGTGAGCGCCGATGGCGCGATCACCACACCGGCGGCATGGGTGGAACAGTGGCGGGCCAGGCCTTCGAGCCTCTTCGAGTAGTCGATCAGACGGCTGATCCGGGAATCCGTTTTGACCAGTTCCGCCAGTTCCGACGACTGCTTGAGCGCTTTCTCAAGGGTCATGTCTACTGCCAACGGAATCATCTTGGCGATCCGGTCTACCTCCCCGTAGGGTATGCCCAGAACGCGCCCGACATCGCGCACCACCGCCCGGGCCGCCATAGTGCCGAAAGTGATTATTTGGCAGACATTATCCTTGCCGTATTTGTCGATGACATACTGGATTATCCGATCCCGGCCTCGATCGGCGAAGTCTATGTCGATGTCCGGCATAGAGACGCGGTCGGGATTGAGGAAGCGTTCGAACAGCAGGTTGAACTTCAGCGGATCGACATTGGTTATTCGCAGCGCGTAGGAGACCAGTGATCCCGCTGCGGAGCCTCGACCGGGGCCGACCGGGATATGCTCAGCGCGGGCGTAATCGCAGAAATCCTTCACAATCAGGAAATACCCGGCATAACCCATATCCTTGATGACACCCAGTTCGTATTCGAGGCGTTTCTCGATCTGGACCGTGATCTCGTCGTACCGTTCCCTCACGCCTTCTTCACACAGGTGCTTCAGGAAAGCGTCCGGGTCGACAAACGGCTTCGGCAGCGGGTACACGGGCAGCTTGAGGCCGCCGGTGCCAAGCTCCAGGTTGCAGGCCTCGGCCACCCGGATCGTATTCTCTAAAGCGGGCTTGAAGTCACCCAGCGCCTGTTCCATTTCTTCTGCTGATTTGAAGTAGATCTGGTCGGTATCATAGCGCATGCGGTCCCGGTCCTCGACCATCTTGCCGGTCTGAATACACAGCAAGGCGTCGTGCGCCTCGGCATCATCCCGTTGCAGGTAGTGGCAATCATTGGTCGCCAGAAGCGGTATGCCGGTCTCGCGCGAGAGGGCCTCGATCTTGGGCAGGAGCAGCTGTTCTTTCTCCAGGCCGTGGTTCTGGATCTCGAGGTAAAAACCATCTTCCCCTAATATCTCCTGATACTCGCGGGCGGCCGCAACAGCCGCTTCTGTCTTGCCGCCCAGAAGCAGCCAGTTGATCTCCCCCTTCAGGCAGGCCGAACTGGCAATCAGTCCCTCCGAATGCTCCCGCAGGAGCGCCTTGTCGATCCGGGGGCGATGATAGAACCCCTCCAGGAAACCGGCGGTCGACAGCTTGATGAGGTTCAGGTAGCCGGTCTGGTTGCGAGCAAGAAGGATCAGGTGAAACCCGCTGTCAGGGTACCGGCTTGACGGCTGCTTCTCGAAGCGGGTCCCGCCGGCGACGTATGCCTCGGTGCCGATGATGGGCTTGATTCCGGCACTGGTGGCCTTCTTGTAGAACTCTATGGCGCCGAACATGTTGCCGTGATCCGTGATCGCCAGGGCAGGCATCCGAAGCTCCCTGGCCAGAGCAACGACCGCGTCCAGGCGGCAAGCCCCGTCCAGAAGCGAATACTGGCTGTGCGTGTGCAGATGTACGAAACTGGAGAACTTCATCGCCCGACGCCAGGACCCTTTCCGGTCATCTCATGCAAGTAGAACAAAGCATCCATCATTCCAAGCGACGCGGGTACAACTGTGAGAACCGTTCCCTCCCGGGAGAGCTCGCCAACTGCTGCCGCGATGTTACCCCAATGTTGCCCAACAGTCCGCCCCCGTCAAATACTTTCTGGCCCTGGCCGCCTTCTGGGCAAAAAGAAAAGAGCGGCCGCAGGCGACCGCTCCAGTAAGATTCGGCAAAATAGATAGAGATTTATCTCTTGAGTTTGCGTACCACTCCGACTCCAGCAAGGCCAAGGCCCAGCAAAAGCATAGTTCCCGGCTCAGGCACGACCGTTTCGGCATCGTGTGAAAAAGGTGCGAAGATTCTCCTGCCTTTAGGGTCATCGTAGTACCCGTAAGCGTCAAAGTGGACATACTCGTAGGTTGTCGAGACGTTGAATTTGAATATCTGGCCGTACAAGCTGATCCCAGCGTCCCCACCCGGGACATAGTCCTGAACCATCACGAACGGTCCGGAGGTGGTTACATTGGCAACATGCATTTCCACATAATTGGTGGGGAAAACCCCGTGTCCGGGAATCGGATCATCCGGTGGCGGCGTACCCCAGGTATAATTGGCTGCGTTGTACGTAGTGCCGGAACCGCCCTCGGGAGTGATAGTCAGAGCGCCGTCCAGCGGTGGCTCGTCAGTCAGCAGAGCGCTGACAAGGGTGATATCATAGATGGCGCCGTGATTCAAGTTGGCGGCTACAACCCAGAGTTCAAAATCCTGGTCGCTGGTCCACCAAGTGTCGGTTTCCGAGTTATAATCGCTGCCGGGTATGTACAACTGTAGATTGGGGACGGCAAAGGAACTTGTTGCCAAAAGGCATACCGTAAGAAATGTAAGGGCTATTCTACTCATGACACTCCTTGCTATCGTCGGTGACGTGCTTGTCACTATCTCTCTCATTGACTCCGTCCGTATCCTCGTCGGATACAAACATCCGAGCAATGTGCAAGCAATCTCCGGGCCATTTGGATAAACCGCGCTGTTATCATCTCTAAGTGATTGAGACTCTGCCGAATACAATTACACGCCACACAGACCACAACGGTCAGCACTCCCGCTTGGAAGTCAGAAACTGCAAATAAATGCACATTAATGCAGACAATGACGATTCACTTGCTCCTCTTTGTGGTGTGCGCCGGACACAGCACCGTACTGTTGGAGGCTATGGCGACCTGACTGCTGGGTTGGCAGACGCCCTGTTGTCGCGAACCGGGCCGAGAGATGGCTTAAGATGTTTTCCCTAATTGTCGGTTTTTTCTGAAGCTGACGTCATTTACACTGACAGCCGTTGTCAGCGGCAACTTTTACTTTGATCCCACGCGGAATGTGATATGTTTATGGCTCGGCGATAACTTACTTAGACTGATGGCAAACAAGAAAATTCACATAAAGAAAGGTACCAGAGAAATGGCAGTGACCATTACGGCCGGTGACCGCAAGAGGGCGCTCGAGGCCGCTCTCTCCCAGATTGAGCGGTCATTCGGCAAAGGATCAATCATGCGCTTAGGGGACGCCACGGTCCTTGAGGTAGAGGTGATTTCCACCGGCTCTCTGGGGCTTGACCGCGCTCTGGGTGTCTGGGGGATTCCGCGCGGGCGGGTTACAGAGGTTTTCGGGCCGGAATCGTCGGGGAAAACGACGTTGGCTCTGCATATCATCGCCGAGGCGCAGAAAGTAGGTGGTGTGGCGGCCTTTATCGACGCCGAACACGCTCTCGACGCTGCTTACGCGCGAGCACTTGGTGTCAACACCGATGAGTTGCTCGTGTCGCAGCCGGATACCGGTGAACAGGCGCTGGAAATTACTGAGGCGCTTGTCCGCTCCGGGGGGGTGGATATCGTAGTGATCGATTCGGTGGCGGCCCTGACGCCCAAGGCGGAAATCGAGGGTGAGATGGGTGACGCCCACATGGGTTTGCAGGCGCGGTTGATGTCGCAAGCGTTGCGCAAGCTCACGGCGATTATCTCCAAATCTAAAACGGCGGTCGTCTTCATCAACCAGATTCGGATGAGGATTGGTGTCATGTTCGGCAACCCGGAGACGACCACCGGCGGCAACGCTCTCAAGTTCTACTCCACGGTGCGGCTGGACATCCGGCGCATCGCCACGATCAAGGACGGTCAGGAAATAATCGGTTCCCGTACCCGGGTGCGGGTGGTCAAGAACAAAGTAGCGCCGCCGTTCCGCGACACCGAGTTCGACATCATCTACGGCCACGGAATATCACACGAGGGTGAACTGATTGATTTCGCCGTCGAGAACAATATCGCGGACAAGTCCGGTTCCTGGTTCAGCTACGGCTCCGACCGCCTCGGGCAGGGGCGTGAGAACGCCAAGCAGTTCCTGGTTGAACACGACGACGTGCGCGCCGAAATCCTGGGCAAAGTCAAGGAAGCCCTGGGTTGCAAACTCGTCGAGTCGGAAGCGAAAGAGGAGTAGAAGGGGCGTGTCCATTTACGCCTTGCGCTATTGACTTGACAACTGGTGACGAGGGGATGACAAAGGGGCGAGCGAGCGGTTGACAGTTCCGCTATAGGGCACCTGCGCTGCGCCGTTTCCCCCAATCTCCCCTTGACAGACAGGCAGAGGGCGTTCTATCTTGGCTTCGGCACTACTCTTGAACAAGAGGGGCCGCAAGCCCGTACGTCGCTGTGCGCCACAGGTAAGCAGGTGCGCCCTATGGATTTTACTGAACTGTCCAAACTGGCCTTTGTCGGTCTCAAACCCACTCTGGAAAACCACGCTGGCCTGCGCGTGCTGGCTTCGGAGCGGGCCAGGTTCGAAGGCTGGTTGAAGGTGGAGTTCTGCCGGGTTCTGACTCAGCAGGGAATTCAGCCGGAGACCGAATCCAGCAAGTATGACGTGGTGTTCGACAAATGGGCGGTGGAGTTGCGGACGATCACCACCAACCTGCGTCACGACCAAGTCAGGAATGTCAAACTCTCGACCCGAAAGAATGTTGAGACGCTGATCAAGGATATCTGGAAACTCACTAACCCCGGTCGGAAGGTCGGCTATTCCCACCGTGTTATCCTGTTTGTTGTCTTCCCGATGACACCCGACGACGACAACTGGCGGGACAACCATCTCAGGCAGATATCATCAGAGTTGATTCGCCTGGAAGCGATGCCGTTCCAATTTACGGGGGGGATTCCGGGCATGTTGTATTTGGGGCTCTGCGCGGGCGAGTAGTCACGACTGCCGATCATCCAGGTATGCGCCGCACGATATCCACATCCACGCTGTCCGGAGCACCGGCGTCTTTGCCGGCTGCCCGTCTACCGGCAGGTGATACTTTCGATTTCAGCAAGCTTCCATTTACAGAGAAGCAGAAGCCGGTGCTCAAAACACCGGCCCCTGCCACTCCAGCGCAAAAGCGCTACTTGCTTTAACCTCGTTTACTTATACAACGAATGGAGTCGCGGGATCCAGCCGCTAAGAGGATTTCTGCGATTTCCGTACGGTGTTCCGTTTGGGCATGACCGTCCGGCGTTTGTCGGGATCAACGCCCTCAATCACCCAGGCCAGGCCGATTTCCTCCCAGTTTGGCTCGGTGGCCGCGTCGATAAAGCGCTCCCACTCGTAGATGCCCGTCTGTTTGGCGATGCGCTTGAACTGCATGGTGGTGATCTCGTCGCTGAGAATGACCACGGAACGCACCTGGCCGAGCTTCTTAGACAGACGCTGGCCACGTTTCAAGGCCGGTTGAGACTCCGGCGGCAGGATTTCCAGGTCCCTCATGTCCACAAACATGCCAAACTTTTCATCGGCGGTGGCCAACACCTCTTTCAATTCGGCCAACCACGCCTCCATTTCGTCCACGCCGATCAGGCCTGAGAAAGTAAGGTGAAAGCCGTATGGCTTCTTGCATATCTTATACACAGGGCGCCTCGTGCACGTGACATGAAAGGTTATAAGTCGACAAGAGTCCCCATGAATTCCGGATCAATGTTCGCTCCTTCGCAGAGTATCTACTGTTATCCTTAGTCGGACAAACGTCGTCTGCATTTAGCAGGTTATTGAAAAACCTTTCGCCATACTTGGAAGCTGGCGGATTCCCGTCTCCGCAGAGATGATGAAGGCGCGCGCTCAGAGATGACCTGTAATGGATGGCAGTGGCTGTTTTGCGTTCTGTTCCGTATTGTTCATCAGCCTGTTAGTCCCCGATCCTCTCATTGCCACAGATCGATCGCCGACGGAAGTTAACCGCTCCCACCCAAATAGGAACAGGCGGGTCACGGACAATTCTCCTTTCATTGCAGAGCGGTAACTGTTAACATGGTCCATGCTTGTCAACGACACGAACACCGACGGCTGATGCGCCGCCATCACCAACCTTAGGAGGACTATTTGATATGTGCGCAGACTATATGCCGGGCCATCACGGGCCGGGAGAAACACCCCAGGGGGAGTATCCCAACGAAACCATAAGACTGCTGCACGAGAGATCCAGTTGCCGCAGTTTCCACGACCGGAAAATCCCGCCCGACGTGCTGCAGTATGTGCTGGGAGCCGGAATCCACGCTGCCACCGGGGGCAATCTGCAGCCCTATTCGATAATTCAGATCGAGGACGAGAAACAAAAGAAGAAACTGGCCACGATCTGCGAGCAGGAGTTCATCGGCGCCGCTCCGGTAGACCTGCTGTTCTGTATCGACTGGCATCGCAACCGGAGATGGGCGGAGCTTGAGACCGCGCCCTACAGTGCCACCAACTCTTTCCGGCACTTCTGGATCTCGTTTCAGGACACGGTCATTGCGGCTCAGAACATCTGCACCGCCGCCGACGCCCTCGGGCTGGGTTCGGTCTATATTGGCACGGTAGTGGACTTCCTCCCGGAGTGCCGGGAGATGGTTGAACTGCCCGACGGAGTGCTGCCGGTGGTGCTACTCTGCCTGGGATACCCGAAGACCAGGCCTCTGCCCCGGAAAAAACTCGGTGTGCCGGTCGTGGTTCATAGCGAGAAGTACCGGGAGCTGGAGGACTCGAAACTTCTGGACGCGCTTGAGCAGAAATTCCCCACGATGCCGCCCGAGCGGAGAACACCGGTCACCGAGGAGCAACTCGAGACGATAGCGCAGGTCTGCCGCGAAGTACACGGTGAGCAGTTTGCGGCAAGTTGCATAGACAGGATACGGAAACAGGGTCGTATAAGTGTCGCCCAGAGGTATTTCGGTCTTCACTACCGGGCCGATGTGATGCCTGCGGACAACGCGCGATTCCTTGCCATCATAGAGGAATTCGGATTCAAGTGGTTTCGCCCGTACAAGCCGGAGGCCCGCTGAGAGCAGTCTCCGCCACATGTTGCCAGCCCCGCTTCCGACCGGTCAGTGGGCCGTCGCTCGCTCTTTTCTCCTCGTCGTGACCACTTTGTTCTCGACCTTTCACGGTCGGCCGTCGTATCTTTCTTACAAGCATGTTCGACAAAGTAAAAAAGACCATTGCTCACCACGAATTGATTAGCCGGGGTGATTCCATCCTTATCGGTCTCTCCGGTGGGCCTGACTCGGTTGCCCTGTTGCATATCCTCACGCGGCTCAGGGGAAAAATGAAGCTCACCCTGACGGCCGTCTACATCAATCATGGTATTCGCGTAAGAGCCGCCAAAGAGGAAGAGCGACAATGCCGGGATTTATGCGAGCGGCTGGGCGTGGAACTGATTATCGTTCGCGAGGATATCCCCGCCCTGGCTGCCGGAGCGCGAGCCGGTCTTGAGGAAACGGCACGCGATTTTCGCTACAGGGTCTTCGAGCGGATAGCAGGCAACGCCGGTCACAACCGAATCGCCCTCGGTCATCACGCCGACGACCGGGTGGAGACGGTTCTCTTCCGCGTTCTTCGCGGGACGGGCCGCACCGGTCTTTTAGGTATTCCTGTCGCGCGCGACCGAATAGTGAGACCGCTCTATGAATGCACAAAGCAGGACATCCACAGCTACCTGAAGGAACACAAACTGGCTTTCAGTGACGACGAGTCCAACAGGGATCCGCAGTTCGCCAGGAACTATATCCGCAATAAGCTCCTGGTTGATATCCGCAGGAGGTTGAACCCGGCGGTGGATCGGGCTCTTTTGAATCTGGCGGAGACTACGGCCGATGAAGAGAAGTTCCTGCAACAGGCTGTATCACGGGCGGCAAGAAAAAGTGTCCACAGAACCGCCGGCGACAAAATAGCACTTGATTTAATCACCTTTCGTGGTTATGATGTATGGTTAAGGCGTCGCCTGCTAAGATATTGCATCGCAGAGCTTTTGGAGACAGGGCAGACGCCGGACAAGGAGGCGGTCGATCGTATCGACCGCCTGGGAATCTCGGGTGGCAAGACGATCTCTTTGCCGCGTGGCATCCAGGTGGTTCCTGCCGGTGAGAAGCTGGTTGTGTACCGCAAGCGAAACCGCCGCTTCAGTCATCGACTGGAGCCCGGTAAGGTTTGTCGTCTTGAGAAACTCAGGTTGAATTTCCGCTGCCGTGTGGAAAGCCGTACGCCTGCGGCATTGAAAACGGAGAGACGCGCTTGCCGCGTGCTGATAGATCATGGCAGGCTGAAGCCGCCGCTGGTGGTTCGCAATATCACCTCCGGCGACCGCTTCCGGCCGCTGGGCATGAAGGGAACCAAGAAGGTAGGAGACTACCTTACGGACAGAAAGATACCGCCCGTGTACCGAGACGAAATCCCGGTGGTGTGCGATTCCGCGGGGATAGTGTGGCTGGTCGGGTTCGAAATTGCTGACCGAGTGAAACTTGACCGTTTGACAAAAGAGGTATTGTCAATTGAGTATTGCAAGCGAAGAGAAACTAGGGCGAAAGCAGTTTGAGTTGTTGCTCGACCAGCGAAGGCTGGCAACGCGTATCTCTGAACTCGCTGACCGGATCAATACCGACTACGCCGATCAGACACCGGTTCTGTTGGGTGTGCTCAAGGGCTGTTTCGTGTTTATGGCTGACCTCATTCGTCAGATTCAACTCCCGGTGGAGGTGGAATTCGTCTCGGCTTCATCTTATCGGCATGGAAAAACACAGGAAAGCGAAGTGGACTTCAACGGGCCGCTGTCGATTCCTCTTAAGGGGCGGCGCGTGCTGATAGTGGAGGCGATAGTCGACACCGGTCGTACTGTGGATACGATCCGAAAGCACCTGGCCGCACTGGAACCGACCTCGGTGGAGGTGGTCACGCTGATCGACAAACCGGCCAGCCACCGGGTCAAACTGGACATCAAATACAAAGGGTTTTCCATCGGCAACGAGTTTGTTATCGGCTTCGGGCTGGACAATACTCAGAGGTACCGCAACCTTCCTTTTGTCGGAAAGATGATTGATCTGCGCTGAGGCGGTTTTCTTTCCGATATTATTAGAATGCAGCAGGCCGGACGGAAGTATAACTATACACGAGAATACTACTGAATGGTGATTTCATGAGCGACGAGAACCCGGAAAAGAACCGTTTCTCCCTTTCCGGCAAGGACAAGGAAGACAAGCCGGGCAGACCGTCACTCTGGCGCGGCACCGGCAAGTCGCTGCTTTTCTGGCTGGCCCTGTTCCTGGTGGTGTTTATTGCCTATTCCTATTACTCCAGTTTCAGCCAGGACACGGTGGAGATCACCTATTCGGAGTTCGTCCAGGAAATGGACAATGAGAATATCCTCGAGATATCTTTTACCGAGCGGGAGATTGAAGGCATCCTGCGCGAACCCAGGGTTTTTGCCTCGACCAGCACAAGCAGGTCCTTCTCCAAATTCAAGTCGCGGATACCATTTCCGGACACCAACTACGAGCTTATCGGGAGGTTGGAACAGAGCGGCGTGAAGATTGTCGCCAAGGTGCGCGGTCCCGACATGTTCTCAATCCTGGTGGCAGCGGCTCCGTGGGTTATCCTGGTGTTGATCTGGCTGTTTTTCATAAGGCAGATGCAGGGGGCGTCGGGGCCCAAGGGTCTGTTCTCGTTCGGCAAGAGCAAGGCCAAGCTGCTGACCGACGAACGCCCGCGGGTGACTTTCAAGGACGTCGCTGGCGCCGACGAGGCCAAGGAGGAACTGGAGGAGATAATCGAGTTTCTCAGGGAACCGGGCAAGTTCCAGAAGCTCGGCGGTAAGATCCCCAAGGGGGCGCTGCTGCTTGGCGCCCCGGGCACCGGCAAGACCCTTCTCGCCCGCGCCGTGGCGGGGGAGGCCGACGTACCGTTCTTCTCCATGTCCGGTTCCGATTTCGTGGAGATGTTCGTGGGCGTCGGCGCCAGCCGGGTGCGCGACCTGTTCGAGCAGGGCAAGAAGAACGCGCCGTGCATTATCTTCATCGATGAAATCGACGCCGTCGGACGACAGCGGGGAGCAGGGCTGGGCGGCGGTCACGATGAACGCGAGCAGACGCTCAACCAGTTGCTGGTCGAGATGGACGGCTTCGAGTCCAACGAGGGCGTCATCCTGCTGGCCGCGACCAATCGCCCCGACGTGCTCGATCCGGCGCTGCTGCGCCCTGGTCGGTTTGACCGACAGATCGTTGTCGCCACGCCCGACGTCAGGGGCCGCGAGGGAATTCTCGATGTCCATGTTCGCAAGATCAAGCTGGCGGACGATGTCGAACTTTCGGTGCTGGCGCGGGGAACGCCCGGTATGACCGGTGCCGATCTGGCCAACATGGTCAACGAGGCGGCGCTTCTCGCCGCGCGCAAGGACGACGACGCCGTCTCGATGGAAACCTTTGAAGAGGCCAAGGACAAGGTCATGATGGGTTCGGCACGCAAGTCGCTGGTGATCGCCGAGGAGGAAAAGAAGGTGATCGCCTACCACGAAGCGGGACACACGCTGGTGGCCAAGTTCCTGCCCAAGGCCGACCCTATTCACAAAGTAACCATCATACCGCGCGGCCTGTCACTCGGCCTGACGCAGTCGCTCCCGCTGGACGAGCGTCATACCCATTCCAGGGATTATCTCGAAACGACCCTGGCGGTGCTGATGGGCGGCCGCGTGGCCGAGCTTCTCGTATTCAATCAGCTCGACACCGGCGCCGGCAATGACCTGGAACGCGCCACCAAACTGGCCCGCAAGATGGTCTGCAACTGGGGCATGTCGGACAAAATCGGACCGGTCACCTTCGGCAAAACCGAAGAACACATCTTCCTCGGACGCGAGATGGCGCAGCAGAAAGATTACTCCGAAGCCTCGGCGGTCATTATCGACGAGGAAGTACGCGCCTTTATCGAGAAGGCCGAAGACACAGCCCGGGACATCCTTCGCAAGAACATCGACAAACTCCGCAAACTGGCCGAAGCGCTGCTCGAAAAAGAGATAGTCGACAGTCACGAAGTGGACGTAATCATCGGCAGGACTTCCGGAGACATGGAAGAAGTCGAGTCGCCCGTCCCGACACCGGAGAAGTGACCGGTGATAGTAGATCGCAAGAAAATCCTCAAAGGTGTCAAGCTGATTCTTGAGGGAGTCGGGGAAGACCCGGCCCGCGAGGGGTTAGTGCGTACGCCCGAGCGCATCCTTGAGTATTTCGAAGAGGTTCTGGACGGGTACGATAAAGACCCCACCGCCGAGCTTCGTAAATACACCACCTCCAACAAAGACGAGATGATCATACTGCGGGACATCTCCTTTTATTCTTTGTGCGAACATCACATGCTGCCCTTTTTCGGCAAAGTGCACATTGCGTACATTCCCCAGGACGACCGCGTGGCCGGTTTTTCAAACTTAGTCCGCGTGGTGGAGATACTCTCGCACCGGCTGCAGGTCCAGGAGCGCATGACCACCCAGATCGCCGATTCAATCGTGGAGGCCATCCACTGCAAGGGAGTGCTGATCGTGGTGGAGGCCGAACATCTGTGCCTGACCATGCGCGGCATCAAGAAGCCCGGCAGCAAGATAGTAACTTCGGCCATTCGGGGCGGCATGCGCAGGACCGCCACCCGCATCGAGGCCCTGAACCTGCTTGGCCGGGTGGGGATTTAGGGTCGGCGTCTCGCCCTGCGACATACAACTGCAACTTACTTCCGTCACGGAGGTGAATATGCGGCCGCCTGCCTGCTCACCCGTCACCCTACGAAGCGATCTCCCGCAGGAAGTCGCTCAGCTTCCCTGCCCGATACACCTCGAAAGCAGGTCCTGCGCCCGGCTCCCGGTGCCACTTGACCAGCCTGATTTCATCATCGGCGATTTCGACGACCGTCATCCCGTCTTCGTAACATCCACAGCCTGTGTTGAAATAGCAGGGCAGGGGCTCGCCTTGTGGATCGGCAGGGTCGATTTCCCGGTTTCGCTTTTTCTCGTGCTTGAGTCTCTTCTTCAGCCCGTCCAGCTCCTTCTTGAGGCGACGTTTCTCCTTTTCAGAGAGTCCCCCCGTATCGATCCGGTCCTGCAACCCTTTGATCTCATCCTTCAGTCGTCGAGCGTACGATTTGGATGCGAATATAGCGCGATGCGAATGGCCGCATATCAGCAAGACCTTCGACCCTCTCGCCCAGGCGTACAGGATTTGCTCATAGTCTTCAGTGATGCGGGACTTGGTGGCCGAAGAATGACCATACAGGCGAAGGGCTTTGGCGATATACTCAACCGACCTGAAGATGCGCACGAAAAACCGGCTGGACCAGGCATCCTTGTCGGACTGGGGATCGCCCTGGTGGCCATGCACCAGAAGCATGGAGGCATTTCCTTCACCGACACGCATCTTCAGGGCTTCGGTTGCGCATGCCGCCTTCGCCGGTGCATTCCTGGCCGGGTCGGGCAACGTCCTCCAGTCGATATCGTGGTTGCCGTAAACCCGGTGGACGCGCTCATCGCCGAACGCCTTGATCCTACTGTATATGCTGTTTTCGTACCTGGCCACGATCTCGCCAAGTTCAAATTGCCAGAACTCCTCGGTGTCCCCAAGGAATATCAGCGAATAACCTTCGCGGTTGTAGTGCTCCAGGGCGGCCACAAGGGCCTTTTCATTGTGGCGGAAGTCATCCGCTTTCCCTCCGTTTCCAAAGTGAGTGTCGCTGAGCAGCGCCCATTTGCTGCGGTGCGCGTCAAGGACCGGAACATCGTCGGACTGCCACAATTGTGTCAGCTTTTCATGCGTCAGTTTTCTGTTTTGGGCCACGATTGAACCCTCCTGTTTGGCGGCATCCCGTATTGCCCCGGCCCGGATGCCGGATTCCGCGTTGCTGAACGAATCGCCCGGAGACTCCCTTTAGTGCCAACGCCTCGTTTTGTGCTCAGAGAAGATGGTTTTTTCGCGTTGCCATCGTGTGGCGTGGCCGCCCTTTCTGGGAGTTGGGTCCGTAAACTACCCTATCAAGCCCCGAAGCTCTCTATACTGATGTTCCAAGCAGGCTATGTCCGTGTTTACCAGTAGCTTAGCTACCCATTCTTGGCTAATCCGGTTATTCGGACAGTCGACAGGATTGAGTTTCCCTCAATCAAGGCCGCCACGACCTGCGCTCTTTTCTGTCTACTGAGCTTGTTCATACTGACCTAATATGCTTGAGCAAATTCGTTTTGTGAAGTAGTTATTTACAATTTTTGTAAAATTGTATATTGACTTGTACGTTTTGTCGTATATATTGTTGTAGGATGGAATTAGAAATCTTTGACCCAAAGATAAAATCAATGGCTTTTGATCCGTCATATAAAGGGAAGTGGTCAGCAGCCATTGTAAGAGCTGTTAGGAAAACTGTCAATATTATGATGCAGGCTACAAGTCGATTGGATTTATATAATATGCGTTCGCTCCAATTGAAGAAACGTAAAGGAGAGGAATACCATCAAATTCGGATTAATGACCAATACAGATTCTTAGTGGAATTCAAAAGCAAGAATAGTGGAGAACTTATATCGATTATCAAGATAGGAGATTTGCACTAATGAGGAAAAAGGTAATACCAGAGGCGTTCCATCCTGGTGAATATCTCCGAGATGAAATTGAGGCACGAGGATGGAGTCCCAGTGATCTTGCCGAGATTTTGGGAATAGAGAACAATGTCGTAAGCGATCTTTTTGTAGGAAGAAGATCAATTTCACCAGAATTGGCAAAATCATTAGGGGAGGCACTTGGAACATCTGCCCAATTATGGCTTAATCTACTATCTGCCTATAAACTTGCTGCAGCAGAATCTCCAGACGATACAGTGGCACGTAAAGCAAAGCTATATTCACTTGCCCCTATTAGAGAAATGCAAAAGAGGCATTGGATTGAAGAATCAAGTAACATTAAGGTTCTTGAAACACAAGTTTGTCAGTTCTTTAAGATCAAGAGTCCCGACGAAAGAATCCGTCTGGCCCATGCCGCACGCAAATCAGATGATCATGGCAAGGTGACGAATCCCCAATTGGCGTGGCTTGCCCAAGCAAAAAATTTGGCAAAGAGAATCGTTAAGATTCCTAAGTATGACCTATCAAAGTTCCAGCATTTACTGAATGAGCTTTCTGCCCTGAAAATGGAACCTGAATCTGTTGCATTGATCCCTGATCTTCTGTCACAATATGGTATTCGTTTTCTTGTAATGGAGCATCTTCCCAAAACGAAGATTGATGGTGCTTGTTTCTGGTTGGACAATGTGTCTCCCGTAATTGTCGTTTCATTACGCTATGATCGAATTGATTATTTCTGGTTTACTATAGTTCATGAACTAATGCACATCAAGAAACGCGACGGCACAAAAATACTATTAGTCGAAACAGCGCTGGTCGGTGAAGATGCGCAACCAGATAACGAAAAACCAGTGGTGGAAAAAACTGCCGATGAGCTTGCACGACGATTTCTGATAGATCAAGATCAACTGCAAGACTTTATTCTCAGGCATGATCCCTTCTTTTCAAAGAAAGCGATTATGTCTTTTGCAAGACTTAATGGGGTTCACCCTGGTATAGTTGTTGGTCAATTACATTACATGGGCAAAGTACCGTATGGACACTTTCGTCCTCTGTTAGTGAAGGTTAGAGATATAATTACCTCAACTGCTCTTAGTGATGGATGGGGGAATATAGTAACCGCTTAAACGTAAAGGATATTATCGTGAAACAAGTAACACAAAGAGACCGTTTCATACAACGCTTTGCTCGTGAATACATGAAAACAAGTGGGGTAGAGTCAATTGATCTTAATGTTTTTGTGCAATGGCTTCTTGAAAACGGCCATTTGGAAGCAGACCCTAAGAGAATCAGACGACTTCTTCGAGAAGATGTATCCCACGCTTTGAGTGAAGAAAGATTCACTGATCCCGATTTGCGACGAGTGCGCAAATATCATTTCTTGACGAGGAAAAGAGGGAAACAACAGTTATCACTTTGTTTTCCTATGGAGAATATATCCCGAAAAGACATGATAGTTTCACTACAAATTCGTAGGAGTGGTCTGGTATCAAGAGCCATTCAGATGCAAACCGATCTTGACCATTTCAATAAGTTTGTTAACAAGGGAGAGGCAATTCAGTTGTCGTTCGACTTAACTAATGATATCAAAGAAGCTGAGGTAGATGAGGCTATTTCTCAGAGTTCTTCTTCCTCCGAGCATTCGCGGCCTTCTTCGCAATGGCCCGGCGCTCTTCCCGAGTCGGCTTCGTCACTCGCGCCTTCCCGCCCTTGAGACCGCCTAAGCGGCCGAGTGCGAATGCCGCCGGATTCTTGCTGTTAGTCTCAATACAGCAATGGCGGAGGATCCTGTTAAGGTTCTAACACCGCCCGGCAATTTCAAACTGACTCGTTGCCTTTTTCTCACTTGATTTGTGACGTTATAATTGCGTACTATACGTCTGAGGCATCTCGATGCAAAAGCAGACCTTTCACAGGCCGGAAGAAATCAAGCGCGTGATTCCAATTGCGCCCGGAAGGCAACTGGCGTTGTCACGACCGTTGGTGATAGGAGTTCTCAACGTCACCCCGGACTCGTTCTCGGACGGCGGACAGCACACGACCGTCGACGCAGCGGTGGAACATGCTTTGCGCATGGAGCAGGACGGCGCCGATATCGTTGACATCGGCGGTGAGTCCACCCGGCCCGGTGCCGAACCGGTGGGTGAAGACAAAGAGCGGCAGCGCGTCATCCCGGTGATTCAGCGGCTACGGGACCTGACAGATATACCTGTCTCGATCGACACCTACAAGGCTGGTGTGGCCCAGGCGGCTTTTGAGGCCGGGGCGGATATTGTCAACGATGTGTCCGCTCTCCGGTTCGACCCGGACATGGCCGGCGTGGTGGCTCACTGGAAAGCCCCCGTGGTACTGATGCACATGGCAGGTACGCCTCACGACATGCAGAACGACCCTCAGTACCGCGACTGCGTGGAGGAGATATTGGAGTTCTTTGACGAACGCATCGCGTTTTGCGACCGTCAGGGGATTGACAAATCCAGGATCATCATCGATCCCGGTATCGGATTCGGTAAGCGGCTTTCCGACAATCTTGAAATCCTGGCACGCTTCCAGCAGTTCACCCGATTCTCAGTCCCGGTCATAATCGGCGCCTCCCGCAAGTCGTTTATCGGCATGTTGCACGACAGCGAAAAACCCGCCCACGAGCGGTTGGGCGGCTCGCTGGCGGCGGCGGTGGCGGGAGTGATGAAAGGGGCGGCGATTGTCAGGGCACACGACGTGCCGGAGACGGTTGAGGCCATGAAAGTGCTTCAGGCGATAACGGAGACGGCATGACCATATTCCAGTACGACTTCATGAAGTTCGGCCTCAAGGACCTGGTCGATGTTCTCATCGTCGGCTTCATCCTCTACCAGGTGATGAAACTGGTCAAGGGTACGCGCTCGGCCCAGATTGTGGTGGGCATGTCGCTTATTGCCGGGGTGGCGTTCGTATCCTACTGGTTTCAGCTTGAGGGTCTGACCTGGCTGTTCTCCACTCTGGCGCCGTTTGCCCTGATCGTGCTGGTGATTGTCTTCCAGCCGGAACTGCGCGGGGTGCTGGCCCAGATGGGGCAGAATCGTTTCTTCCGGCGCTTTGTCAGGATCCAGCACCGCAAAACGCTTGACGAGATCAGCCGGGCTGCCGTGCGCCTTTCTGAACTCAACTACGGGGCCCTGATCGTAATCGAGCGCAACACCGGGCTACGCAACTTTGCCGAATCGGGCAAGGAGATGAACGCCGAACTTTCCTCAGAATTGCTGGTAACGCTCTTCACTCCGTATACACCTCTCCACGACGGGGCCGTGATAGTTACCGGTGATTTCATTGTCGCCGCGGCAGCCTCGCTCCCGCTGACCACCAACCTGCGTTACCGCAAGCTGTTCGGAATGCGCCACAAGGCGGCGATCGGCGTCTCCGATGTTTCCGACGCCGTAGTCGTAGTCGTGTCCGAGGAGACCAGCAGGATATCCATTGCCTATCAGGGGGTGCTGGACACGGATATCAAGAAGTCGGCGTTCAAGGAGAAATTAGCCGCCTACCTTCAGAAGTAGCAACTAATGGTGGACGACAGAAGCGACCTAATATTCTGCATTCGATAATTCACCCGAGATTTCAGTCCTCTCCAATTTACAGGCCAATGCCGGCAGGTAATGCCAACTCTTATCACCGTCCGCCATGTTTGTAATATATGATATTGGTGCTGCCAGGCGTCTCTGCCTGGCAGTAGCGCGAATCCATTGAGGCGTCGGGCAGAGACACCCGACGCCACCACTTTGAATGCCAACTTTTTTCACCGTCCGCTCCATTTCTAATGTATATTGTATATATGCGGGAAATTCTGCGGAAAGCCCCGGTAGCGGCGCTGCTTCTGGCGCTGATTATGGCCGCGTCGGGCAGTGCTCAGGAGGAACCGACGCGGCGGCTGGTTGATGTTCTGTCTCAAGTATCGTCTTTATCTGACAACGACGCCCCGTCCGCGGTTACGGTGGCCAGGCTGCATTATTCCGGGGGCGGCGACTGGTACTGGGGGAGTTCGGCCATACCCAATTTCCTGAATTACGTCGCCCGGAACGCTGACTTCCCGGTGGACACTATCGAGCATCAGGTTACAATCATGGACGCCGATCTGTTCAAGTACCCGTTCCTTTTTGCCACCGGGCACGGCGTGGTCAGTTTCTCCGCCGAGGAAAAGGAACGCCTTCGTCTCTATCTATCCGGGGGCGGCTTCCTCTTTGTCAATGATTCCTACGGGATGGATCGCACTTTCCGCAAGGAAATGACCGAGCTGTTCCCCGAACGGGAAGTCGTGGAACTTCCGTTCGATCACGACCTTTACCACTGCTTCTACGATTTCCCCAACGGCCCGCCGAAAATCCACGAGCACGACAAAAAGCCGCCCCGGGGCTACGCCATAATCCTTAACGGGCGGGTGGTGCTGTATTTTCTCGTGGAGTCCGATATCGGCGACGGCTGGGAGGACGCCCAGGTGCACAGTGACCCGCCCGAGAAACGGGAACAAGCGTTGCGGATGGGCGTAAACATATTAGCTTATGCTCTGTTGTACTGATACTGACCGCATGTTACTGTCGATTTGAGGACCCGCCGTCGATACAAGCACTACGAGTTCTCGCGGGAAGAAAGACGCATCGAATCGCTGACTGAGGAAAACACGGTGGCCATAGCGAAATCCAGCGCCGGGCTGATCAGCAGGCTGCGACTGACCCTGCTCAAACAGAGGTTAGTGTCCTTTGCGGCGGGTCTGGTCACGACGGCAGCGGCAATCCTGGCGACATGGATTGTCCTTTCGCTGCTGGCGAACGTTGTTATCCTTCCGGTCTGGTTGAAGCTGTCACTGCTGATCCTTTCGGCGGGTCTGGCGGTGTTTCTCTTCGCCGGTCATGCTCTGGCGCGGTTGTTTTACGGCAGCGTCGACGGCATGGCTGTCCGCCTGGAGCAATTGAATCCTGCTTTGAAAGGCCGCCTGGTGGCAGCCGTGCAGTTTGCCCGGATGCGGCAGACTCCCGGCTATTCCGCCGAACTGATGGCCCTGACCGAGCATCAGGCCCTCAAGTACGCCTCACTGGTCAACTTCGGGCGCGCCGTCAGCTTTTACCCGGTGCTCAGAACCGGCCGCACGCTGGCGCTGGCGGCGGTTGTGGCCCTGGCACTTGTCCTGGTCGCTCCCGGGCTGTTTACTTATTCGTACGAGGTTTATTCCCACCCGACTACCGAGATCGCGCCCCCCTTAGGTTACGAGGTCTTCGCCTTTCCCGGCTCGGTCGAGTGGGTCAAGTATCGAGACATCGAGATCGGCGCGGTCATCGTTGGTGACCGGTTTCCTGAGACGGCGGTCATCCATCACCGCCTGGTCGGCGGCGACTGGCAGAGGTTGAAGATCGACCTAGCCAGGCTGCGACGCTCCCCATCCCCGGACGGCGATTCCCTGACGGTGTCAACCACGCTGCGGCAGATAAACAAGTCGTTCGACTACTACGTTGAAGCCGGCCGCATCAGGACGGAGATACAACAGGTGGACGTTGTCGACCGTCCCCGCGTCAACGGCATCAAGCTGTCGATCTTCTACCCGGAATATACTGAGTTGCCGCCGACCGTTATCGATGAGAACAACGGTTCTTTCTCGGCGGTGGTGGGCAGCCGCGTCACCATGAAGGTGACCACCAATCTGCCGGTCCGTCATGCCGAACTGGTGTTTTCGGATTCCAGCCGTAGCCCCCTGGAAGTGACGGACAGATCGGCCGAGACCGCGTTTCGCATCGACAGTTCGCGCGCCTATTATATCCGGCTGACCGATCACCTGGGCGAGGAGAACCCGGATCCGATTGAATACTACATCACCGCCGTTCCCGATGAGTACCCGGCGATTGACGTCCTCCGCCCGGGATTTGACGTCAACCTGGGGGACGATATGATCCTGCCGCTGAAAGTGCGCATATTCGACGATTACGGTTTCTCCTCGCTGGCGCTGAAGTATCAAGTCTATTCCCAGACGCGACCACCGGAGGAACACGTCGCCATCCTTCATTTTTCCGACCGCATCAAAACCGAGGGTGAGGTGGAGTTCAACTGGGATATCGACCGCCTCAACCTTTTCCCGGGTGACTACGTGACCTACCTGTTCGAGGTGGCCGACAATGACCGCATATCCGGGCCGAAAGTGACCCACTCGCGGCAGTTTGTCGCGCGTCTTCCGTCGCTCGAAGAGATCATAGCGGAAGTCGAGGGAACAAGCGCCCGGCAGGTGCGGCGCACCGAGGAACTGCTCCGCACGGGCAGGGAAGTGGCCGACCGGCTCAAGAACGTGAGCCGGAAACTACAGGCGCAGCAGAAGGACTTTCCCAAGGCCGACTGGCAACATCAAAAGGAACTCTCGACGGTTACCAAGAAAAACGCCGAGTTGGTCGAAAAGATCGAGAAGTCGGCCGAGCAGATGGAGAAGGCCATCGACAAGCTGGCGGAGAGCTCCCTTATGAACCGGCAAATCCTCGAAAAGCTGGTTCAGATCCAGAAGCTGTTCGAGGAAGTGGCCACCCCCCAGATGAAGGAGGCTCAGCGGAAGCTCATGGAAGCCCTCAAGAGCATGGACCGCGAGGCCCTGGAAAAGGCGATCAGTGATTACCAGATGTCGATGGAAGAGCTGCTCGAACGCCTCGAGAGAACGCTGGCCCTGCTCAAAAAGTTGCAATTGGAACAGAAGATGGAGGCCATGATTCGTCAGGCGGAGGAACTTGCGAGGAAGCAGGAGTCGGTCAACCAGAAGACCGACTCCACCGGCAAGGATCAGCTTCCTGGGCTCAGTGACAAGGAGGATGAGATCCAATCGTCGCTTCTGGATCTCAAGAATGAGGTCAAAGAACTGGAGAACCTTGCCCAGGAGGCCCGCATGAGCCGGTCACCGGAGCTTCAGAAGTTCTCGAAGGCGCTCACGGAGACCGACGCCGACAACGACATGCGGGAGATGTCGCAGGCGCTCAAGGAAAAACAAAAGGAGCAGGCCGCAGATCAAGGCAGGGAGGCTCTCTCGAAGCTGCTTGAGATGCTTGATGAGATGCAGCAGCAATTGGCCGCCATGCAGGGCGAGGACGAGAGCGAGGTCGAGAAGGCGATGCGGATGGCGCTTGAAGACTGCAACTACCTGTCACAGAACCAGGAGCAGCTTCACGACGAGGCGTCTTTAATCGACCCGCAATCGGTCGTGCTGCGCGACATGGCGGCGGCCCAGCAGGATTTGCAGAGCGCCTGCAACGGGCTGAAACAACGTGTCTCCGAGCTGGGCAAGCAAACGCCGTTTGTCGCCGCTGAGTTGCAGTCGCTTGTGCAACAGGCCACCCGGCGCATGGATCTGGCCACCCAGGGATTCGAGTGCAAGAAGGGGGGACAGGCTACCCGGGAACAGCGCGAAGCAATGGTCAATCTCAATCGGGCGGCGATCCGGCTGATGGAGTCGATCCAGCAGCAGAACCAGTGCAAGAAGGGTGGTAACTGCGACAAGAATATCAACAAACTCCAGTCGCTATGTGATAAACAGAGCAGCCTTAACCGGAAGACGCAGCGCGAGTGCTCAAAACCGGGCGGCGAGGAAAATCCCAGGTTTGGCGAGCAGGGAAGACAAACTCTGCAGCGGCTGGCCGGTGAGCAGGAAGCCGTCCGCAAGTCCCTGGAACAGATCAGCGAGGAATTCGGCGATTCGCGGCAAATCCTCGGCCGTCTCGATGATATTGCCGCCGATATGAAGAAGGTCGAGGAAGAACTGGCCGGCGGTGACGCCGGCCTTCAGACCACCGAACGACAGTTGAAAATATACTCGCGTATGCTGGAAGCATCCCGCTCACTCCAGAGGCGCGATTTCACCGAGCAGCGAAAGGCCGTCACCGCCACCTCGGACATCTTCCACCTTCCACCGGGCCTCTCGGCCGACTTTCGGGACGATCGCGTTAAGTTAGAGGACAGACTGCGCCGCTACCTTTCCGACGAGTATCCCCCTCAGTATGAAGAGCAGATCAAAGCTTATTTCAAGGCGCTGCTTCAAATCGAGTCGCACCCCGGGAACACCCCGCCGTCAGTGGAGTCCGCCCGGCCATGAACCGATATGCCACCCTGGCGCTGTTTTTCGTGTGGTCGATAACATGTGCCTGCTGCGGGTCTGCCCGGGCTGAAGACCGGCCCGAGGCTGTCCCGGTAATTCACGAAAAGGCAGCCAATCCCGAGAGTTTCAATGCCGGTCTCAAGTTCGCCCGCAGGCTGATGAAGCACAGTGATTATTTCGGCGCCGCTTCTCTCCTTGAGACCCTCTATCCCACATACCCGGACAACCTGAGTCTCTACCGGTTGCTCAAAGAGTGTTACCGGAAGCTCGACCAGCACGGGAAGTGGGAGGAACTGACGCGCCGCGCTCTCGGGCGCCATCCTGACAATTATAGCATCCGCATGGATCTGGGGCTGGTGCTGACCAGACAGCAACGGTTTGACGAAGGACTTGAGGCCTACCTGAAGGCGATCACACTGGCGCGTGCGGATGCCCAGTACCTGGCCGTGATACGGAGTATGATGGAAGTGGGATTGGAGTCCGAGGCGCTTGCGGCCCTCGACTCTCTCGGCGAGAGTTTCCGGGACAAGGCGGCCTTTGCCTTGCAGCGGGGAATAATTTTAGGGAAACTAAAGGCCTATGACAATGCTGCCGGGCAGTTCTTCTCGGTGTTGGATGACACCAGCAGCAGCGGCAAAGAGGCGGAAAAGAGGCTTCTGGACCTGCTTGAGTTTGAGGAGTCGTCGCCCGACGCCGAAAAGGTGCTGCTACAGATGCTTGCGACCCAGGCAAACACCAGGGCTCTGAAGCTTCTGACCCACCATTATGTCAAGTCCGGTCGCCTTGATCGCGCTCTTGAGTTCGCAGTCCTGCAGGACTCCCTTGAAGGCGCTGAGGGCATATCGCTGGTTTTTCTGATGCGCACCTGCCGTGAACGCAAGCTCTATGAAGAGGCGGCGCGGATGGGTGAGTATATAATTGAGCGCTATCGGAAAAGTCCCGCCCTTGCCGAGGCGTACTTCATGTACGGCGAAGCGCTCACCCGACTGGGGCGATTCGACGATGCCATCTCCGTCTACGATTCGATCGTGGCCCGGTTCCCCCGCCTTCAGGAAAAGGGCGAAGCCCTCTTCCACATCGGCAACATACAGCTTGAGTACCTCTGCGACTACTCGGCCGCCCTGATCTGCTTCGACTCGGTTCTGATATACTACCCGAAAGGGACCGGCCCGCTGCGATCCAGTCTGGCGATTCCCCATTGCTATCTGCGCCGGGGAGACCTCGACGAAGCGGCCGACCGGTTCACGCAACTGGCCGGGAAGCAGTGGCATGAAGATGTTGCCGAAAAGATCGATTTCTATCTGGCCTTGCTTGAGTTCTGCCGAAAGAACTTCGATTCCAGCCGGGTGGCGTTCCACCGTCTCATGGTTGACTATCCGCGCGGCTTCTACGTGAACGACGCCATGCAGTACCTGATGGTGATGGACAAGGCGAAAGGCGCTTCCGATGATGTGCTGGGAGAGTATGCCCGGGCCGTCCTGTTTGAACAGCGCCGCCTGCCGGACTCGGTAGTAGCCACATTGACTGCGGTCGCCGGCAACCAGAACAAGGCGCTGGCCGACGCGGCCCTCTTCCGCCTGTCCCAGGTAAGCCTGGAGCGGGACGACTCGCTGGGGACGCTGGAGTATATTGAGAGGTTGGTCGGTGAGTTCCCGGAATCATACTACGTGCCGTTTGGTCTGAAGACCAAGGCCGACCTGTATCTCGCTCGGCCCGGAAAGCTCGACGAGGCCAGGGCCATCTACCGTCAGCTCCTGGAGGAGTATGCTGATTACCCCTTCAGTTCCGAGATCCGCAAGAAACTCCGCGAACTCGAGATTGACCGGAGTGTCGGTTAAAACTCGGCCAGTTTCTTCTGGCCTTCCTGGAGCGCGCGCACCTGGCGCTCCAGGCTGAAGATCCGCTCCTCGTAGTTTTCGATCTTCTTGGTCTTCATCTTGGTCGTGGTACGGATCAACAATCCCAGTGAGATCAGCAGAAACAGCACCGAGTTGGCGGTTCTGAAAATCTCCCCCATGTTGAAGATAGAATCGATAAAAGCCGCAATGCCCAAGATGAAAAGGACGGCACACCAGATAAACATGTCATTCCTCCTGCTTGTTGCGGCGAGCAAGGCGCCCGCCGAGATTGTGCTGTTGTTTTCCTGACGCTCGTGTTATATTCTGATCCGGTTGTCAAAAAAACGGACAGCCATCTTGATTATCGGTATAACTCCTGATGGCTTAAGGAGGTAGTTTTGACCCAGAAGTCAGTCCCGGACCGCCGGACATTCGACAGAACCAATGCCTGGCTGGCCATCGGTGTCCTTCTCGTATCGTTTGTCTTCTACGCCCTGACCGTGATGCACAGCTTCTCTTTCTGGGACTGTGGTGAGTTCGTTGCCTGCGCCTATACTCTCGGTATCCCCCATCCACCAGGAACCCCGCTGTTTGTTCTCATCGGCCGGATCTTCAGCATGATACCGTTTGTCGAAGATATCTCTTATCGCATCAACTATCTCTCGGTGATTTCATCGGCTTTCACGGCCATGTTTTCCTATCTCCTGATCGTGAGAGTGGTAGGGTACTTCTTTCCCGCCTCGGAACGGGATTCCCGTCCGAATCGTTTTATTGCCTACGTGGGCGGAGTGGCCGGCGGCTTGTTTGTCGCCTTTTCCCGCACCAACTGGGCGAACTCGGTCGAGGCTGAGGTCTACGGGCTGGCCCTGGCCCTGTCGGTAGCGATTGTCTGGCTGACCCTGAGGTATTTCGAACAGCGCGGGACCTCGACCGCCAGCAAAACCATGGTCCTGGTGTTCTTCTTAGCTACACTGGGGATCGGCGTTCACATGACTGTCTTTCTGGTGGTGCCGATCTGCGCCATATTCTTCATCCTGAAGAAAGACGCCACCCAGAGAGACTGGCTGTACATGTGCGGGTTCCTCATCCTGGAACTTCTCTTTATCATACTCTTCAGCAACGGACGCGGTGGCGGCGGAGCCTTTTATGCCGTTTCCGGTCTCCTGGGAGTCCTTCTGCTGGTCACGTTGTACCGCCGGATCAACTGGGCGATACTGCTCGCCATTGCTTCCGTATCGACGGTCATGATCCAGTTCACGCTATACGAGAAAGCGACCGTCGGCACAGTGGTGGTGTTGCTCCTGCTGGCCGTGCTGTCGAAAAGACAGGGATGGAACCTGCAGTGGAAGAACGGGCTGGCGGTTGTGGTACTGGCCTTTCTGGGAATGTCGATCCACGGCTACATACCTATCCGGTCTTCGCTCAACCCACGCATCGACGAGAACAACCCTTCCCGGGACTGGCGGACGTTTGAGAATTTCCTGGATCGTAAGCAGTACCAGCAGATTTCAATGGTGGATCGGATGTTCCAGCGGCGAGCCAAGTGGTCGAACCAGTTCGGTCGCCATCCGCACATGGGCTACTGGTCCTATTTTGAGGAGCAGTATTCAAAGGCCGGGTGGTTCGTACCCTTTTTCCTGCTTGGAATGATCGGAATGATAGCGGCCATAAGAAAGCGGCTCGAGATCGGACTTCCCTTCTTCACGCTTTTCTTAGTGTGCTCTATCGGTCTTATCCTGTACATGAATTTCGCAGACGGCACCAAGTACAGTTTCCAGACCGGTGACGCCTATTTAGAGGTGCGTAACCGTGATTACTTCTTCACGCCCGCCTTCGTCTTCTTCGGCATCGCTATGGGCATGGGTGTCTCGGCGGTCATGCAATTCCTCAGAGACCGCCTGGCGGCCGCCAACCCCGCCCGGCAGCAGTTGGTGCTGGCGGTCTCGGCCGTGCTGGTACTCCTGCCCATCGTGACCATAGCGCACAACTACCACGCCAGCGACCGTTCCAAGAACGTCATCCCGTACCTCTATGCAGCCAACATCCTGGACACATGCGAACCCAACGCGGTGCTCTTCACATCCGGCGATAACGACACCTTCCCCCTGTGGTGTATCCAGGAGGTGTACGGCTATCGGCTTGACGTGCGCGTCGTGAATCTTTCCCTCCTGAACACGGACTGGTACACGGAGCAGATGAAAAACCGCTACGGGGTGCCGATATCGCTTACCGACGAACAGATACTGTGGCACCCCTACGAGGTGGTGCCCGGCGTTGAGGGCAACCGTCCGCTCAAGAGGTTCCACGACCGCGCGCGCAAACGGCAAACCTACCTGCAGCCCGCCCCATACGGGGATCGGATTGTGAAAGTCCAGGACATGATGATGGATGAGATCGTCTGGGAAAGCACGTACAAGGAAGGCGACAGTCTCAAGCTGAAACAGCCCATATACTTCAGTTCGCCGCCTTACGCCGAGTCGCCGCTGAAACTGCGCGAGCATACTTATTCAGTCGGAGTCCTGCACAAGCTGGACTGGCATCCCCCGGATCGCCCGGTCGATCGTGAGAAGGGATACGATCTGTTCATGAATAAGTACCGGTACGACGGTTACGAGAATTCCGAAGTGTGGCGTGATGAAAACGCCACCGGTGTCTTTGTGACGATCGGTATGAACTCCACGCGCGTTTTTGACGAGTTGATCGCCGCCGGAGACGAGGAGAGAGCCGTTGAACTGGCTAAGAAGATGGTCGAAGTATACCCTGAGTACTGGCAGAGTTATCTGCTGCTGGTGGAACGCTATGACAACAGCGGAGACAGCGCCGAATCCGAACAGCTCTGGACTCAACTGCACGACAGCCTCACGTCCTTCCTTGAATCAAACCCCGGGAACCTGTTCTATCGCCAGGATCTCGGTCTCACCAAAGTACAATTGGGCCGGAGGCGTGAAGATTCCAGCATGATCGACGAAGGCGTCGAACTGGCCCTTGAGGCGTTCGAGGGCAACCGAAATTCCAGTTACGCCTTCCGCAAACTGGTGACGGTTCTGACACGTACCGGGAGGTATGGCGATGTTCAGAAAGTGATGGATCAGTATGCCGAGTACAAGATAAACCAGAACGACGGGTTTTATCAGCAGCTTCGCGGCTATTCGAGACCGGCGGGAACTTCCTCCCCGTAAGCCGGGTGTGCGAATTGAGCCTCCTGCCGAGGAGACTGCCCCCGCCCACGTACCCGGGCGGGGGTTCTTGTTATTGCGCGAGAACGGCAGGCCGAATCCGGGCCGCCTGCGGTTGGTCGTTCAACCGGAGAACCTGTAACCGACCCTGCGGCGGTAGGTCCCGTTCACCCGGTCCATCATCTTCTCGTCAAGAAATTCCCGCAGAATGACGGCATAATCGTCGTGGTAGCGGGCGATGGTTCTATGAACGTCCTCTTCCGCGTAGGCTCTGTCCGGTTCAAACTGGGCCAGGATGTATTGCAGCAGATGGCGGCGGCTGTGACGCGCCGACGGGGCCTTGATATCTATGCCGTCGCCCGCCGGTGGGGCTGCTTTCTGCGGGGACGATGTCCTGTGATTGGACCGGGCCTCGAGCCAGTCGTAGATTGACTGTTCCGGGATGCGCCAGTCCTTGCCGATCTTGTAGGCGAATATCTCGCCGGCCTGCACCTTGCGCGTGATAACCTGGACATTCATCTTGAGCTTCTTGGCCAGCTCGGTGGTGGTCATGAACTCCGTGTTCTTAATGATCCCTTCCTGATAAGGCACGTACAAATCTCCCTTGAGTAAGACAGTGGTAACCAGAAGTTGCCCGATTATATCACGCCAACCCCGGTTGTCAATTATTTTTTTATCGCAGATCATAATTGCGGCATTGCTGCGGATGGGCTTGTTGAAAAACGTACTCCAAGCGGTGGCGTCGGGTGTCTCTGCCCGACGCCTCTATGGATTCGTGCTACTGCCGGGCAGAGACGCCCGGCAGCACCAGTATCAATGCTTCGGTGGCCGGCTGCTGTGAGTTTTTCAACAGGCCCGGGTGAGGGTATGACTCGCTGGGAATGCTGATCCGTGACAAAGCGCGGCATCCGGTTGCCTTACGCCTTTCTTTCCAAGCCGGCCTGCCCGGCGACCCCGCACCGGGTTCATCTACCGACCGGTCGATATACCCAGACTTCGTTGGTGAGATTATGATTCGGGTTCATTGCATGCAGGACCTTGTCAACCAGCGATGGTTCGACGTGAAACGCTTCTTCGATAGCACCGATGCGGCTGGAGATGCTGTCTGAATAGAGACTGACATCCTCGCGTTTCGTGGGGTAGAGCAGGAAGTAGTCATAGATGTTGCCCATGTCCTCGGGGAAAGCGACATCGAGATCGCTCCAGTCATATATGTAGCCTCGGTTGATAGTGTCAAAACCGCCGTACACAAAGGGGAAACACCGGTAGGCATTGGGCGTGACAAACAGCACCGTCGGTTTGGTGTTTGAGAGCCTCTCAATCTCGGCCAGCGGTTCGACAATCCCCTTGTGGCCGTAGTGCACCGTAAGGGGGACGAGCAGGATCAGATTCAGGCCGATTGCAAAGCCCAGGACGCCGTTGCGCAGTCTCTTGTTCGAGAAGAAGAAACCACGCTCGACATAGTGCTGATGAAGAGCGAGCACTATCATAATTACCAGCACCGGGATGATGGGAATCATGTACCGTTCCTGGCGGTAAGGGATCACAGCGTGAATCAGGATAAACGACAGGCTGCTGAACACAATCAGCTTGTATCGCACAAAAAATCGTTTGCGAGCGATTAGGTAGAACGCGATCGGGGAAAAGGGCGGAATGAAATACCCTAATATCACCGCCACGTAGATCAGGAAATGGGTCGCATAGGTGGGGCCTCCCTGGGCCCCTAAGCTGACGTGAACCAGGGAAGTTCCCATAAACGTCCCCGTCAGTTTCAAATCCACGATGCCTGCAATAAGAAACATCACCAGCACGGTCACACCGTAATAAAGAGCCGGCTTGATCCTGCGGCTGTCAAACCACAGGATTACGGGAACGGCGCAGATGGCAAACAGCAGTTGGAAGCGAACCATCCAGGCCAGCCCGCTGATTACTCCGGCCAGGACGAGCCAGAGCGGGTGTTCATCCTTATCGTGCCGGGCGAAGCAGTAGAAAACTACCGCCCAGATAATCCCGCCCACCATCTCAATCAGGTTTCGCACGGCCAGATAAGGCAGCGCAAAATGAGCGGCCATAATCAGCCCGCCCACCATGGCCCATCGTTTCGAGCCGGTCACCAACTCAACCGTACGGTAAACTGCCCAGACTCCTATCAGCGAAAACAGCGCGTGACTCAACCGGACTCCGTACATGATCTTGTCCAGGGCATCGTAACCCATAGCGAGCATGAGCTTCATGTTCAGGTACAACGATAGAACGTACAGGGGGAAACGGGACACCTGGCCGGTCTCTTTCCAGCTAAGGAAACCATCAGGTCTCCATATTCCGTGATGCAGCCAGTGATAGGCGACCGTCACCGTCTGGAAGAGATCGTCGGAGGCCATGAATCCCCTGGAATAAACGACCGCCACGAGGCGCAGGACGATCGCGACCACCATCACCGTGGCTAAGGGATGCTTCTCAATGTACCTGGTCATACTCTCTGAGCAGAACGGTCATTTGCCGGAGATACAACATTGTTGCGTAAGCCATGCGCATGAAACTATCGGACAGACGCTTACGGGACAAGCGATTTTTAAGCCCGGTGGGTTGCGGGTGTTTTGCCGGGTACCGAGCAAAAAACGCAGACGGGTTGTTCTTTCCACACAATGTGATTTACTGTGTTGCCAAAAAGTCTTAATGTTCTACTGGAAGTGGTGAAAAGAAAGCAGGAGGGCTATGTCAGATACGAAGGACTTCTTTGACCAGCAGACCGAGCATTCGAAGGTGAAAACGGAGATCGTTGTGGACTACTTCGCAGCGTGGGCAGGGATCATGAAAAGGAAGCGTCAGAAGCTGACATACCTGGACCTGTGTTCGGGACCAGGCCGCTATAAGGATGGCACCGAGTCAACACCATTGCTCATCTTGAGTAAAGCGATGGAGCAACCCGGCTTGAGTGAGAAACTCCATGTTGCATACTACGAGAAAACGAGAGCCTACTTCGATGAACTGAAGAAAAGCGTGGAGAATCACCCCGCCAGCAGATGGTTGGCCCACAGGCCCATAGTAGAGCGCAAAGAGGTCAATCCGGCCCTGATCAACGAATTACCAATTGATGACTGTACGTTCTGTTTCATCGACCCTTTTGGCTATAAGGGCGTATCTTTGAGATTATTGGTCTCAGTTCTCAAGAACTGGGGCAGTGACTGTGTGTTCTATCTCTCCGTTAGCGGGATTAGGAGAAACGTTAAGGTCAGGTCGCAGACAGATGCTCTGACCGACCTTTTTGGCTGCGATGGATTGGAGGTTCTGCGGGAGCACGTGAAACATCGTATATCCCGTCCACCGTTTGGTAAACTTGTTGTCGAGCGGCTGCAAATGGCACTGAAACGGCACAATAAACCTCGCACGATGTATTTCCTGCCATTCGCTGTCGAGCATGACCGAAGGAACATGATTAGCCATTACCTGATCTTTCTGACCAAGCATCCTAAGGGCTTCGAAATTATGAAATTCATCATGGCGAAACGAAGTTACAAGGATCAGAACGATATCCCCTTGTACCTCTTCACCAACGTCCCGCAGTTGGAATTTGAATTCGCCGGGAAGATGGATAACCTGCTTCGCTCTCTCACTCGTGATTTTACGGGTCAGGTAATTAACGTACGAAAACTGGTTGATCTTTGTCATCGCAAGGGTTACATGTACACGACCGAGAACATTAAGAGTGCCCTGGACGTGTTAGAAGTCAGGAGTCTTCTGTCTGTTGATGTACCGCGCCAGAAACGGCCTAAGAATAAAGACGGTAAGATAACCATGGGAGACAAGCGTACAGTCACCTTCCTCTGAGTATGCAGTAATGCCTTCTACGTCGAAAATCGAGTGGACCGGTTCCACCTGGAACCCGATCACCGGCTGCACCAAAATAAGCGCCGGATGCGTCAACTGTTACGCCGAGCGTATGGCCCGCCGTCTGCAGGCAATGGGCTCTCCCAACTACAGGAACGGATTTAAGGTCACGCTCCATCACAAGGTGCTTGGGGCGCCGCTGAAATGGAGAAAGCCGCGGGTTGTGTTCGTCAACTCCATGAGCGATCTCTTCCATAAGGACGTCCCGTTCGATTTCATCTCGCAGTTGTTTGACGTCATGGTGCGTGCGCCCGCCCACGTCTTTCAGATTCTAACCAAGAGGTCACGCCGCCTTCTCAAGTTGGATGCGCGCCTTCCCTGGCCGAAGAACATCTGGATGGGCGTTACGGTGGAAAACAGCCGCTATTACAACCGTATCGATGACCTGAGAATGACCACCGCCACCACGAAGTTCCTGTCACTGGAACCACTTCTCGAACCGCTGCCCGATCTGAACTTAGCGGGGATAGACTGGGTGATTGTCGGTGGCGAGTCGGGTCCGCATGCCCGCCCGATCAGAAGAGAATGGGTGCTGCAAATCCTGAGGCAGTGCCGTGAGCAGCAAGTGCCCTTCTTCTTCAAGCAATGGGGCGGTATAAACAAGAAACGCTCCGGACGTCTTCTCAACGGAAAGCTCTACGACGAAGTCCCCACCGGTCTTCAGGACTTTCAACTCCAGGGTCGACTCGCCCTTTAGCTGAAATCGATTGACCGTTGCGGGCATTTCCCCTTTATTGAACGCCGGTTCGGCGGTCTGCCGGACCGGAACGATGCCATGAAGGAGTTCAAGGAAACAAGGATCGGCGTTCTCGCCCTTCAGGGGGATTTCGAGAAACACTGCCACCAACTCGCTTTGCTGGGTGTGGAGTCAGCGCCGGTCAGACTGCCCGGGGACCTTGAGCGAATCGACGGCATGATCATTCCCGGAGGCGAATCGACCACCATGGACAACCTGATAGACCGCTTCGACTTTCGCAAGCCGCTGCTGAGGTATGGTCGATCGCACCCGATCTGGGGAACCTGCGCCGGCATGATCATACTGGCCGGCCACTTGGAAGACAACTGGTCAGGTGTTCAGCCGCTGGAGCTGACGGATATCGATATCGTCCGTGTTGGATATGGACGGCAGATGTTCTCGTTTGAAGATACCCTCCGGGTCGATCTCGGCGAGGGCGAGATTGATCTTCCGGCGACGTTCATCCGCGCCCCCCGGATCACGCGGATGGGAGATACGGTCTCATGCCTGGCAGTGTACCACGGGACGCCTGTCCTGGTATCTCAGGGGAACCTGCTGGCCAGTTCCTTCCATCCGGAACTGGATGATGACACGCGACTGCTGAAATACTTCCTCCGGGAGTTTGTTCTTCCCCGAGGAGATCCTCGGGCGTACCGAATGTGTGCCGGAGAAGACCGACGGATTCGACTTGACGTATAGGCAAGGAACGGAATGCTGAGAGAAATCGTTGTTGCCCGCCATCAGGGTTTCTGCATGGGCGTCAAACGCGCCATTAAGATCGCCGAGGAGACGGCCCGGAATCGGGAGCCTGGCGAGAGAGTCACTATCCTCAACGAGATCGTGCATAACGAAGCTGTTGTGGAAAAATTCCGCAACGAAGGAGTGCGACAGGCGCTGTCGGTGGATGACGTTCCGAACGGCACGCTGATCATCTCCGCGCACGGCGTCGGCCCGAAGGTGATTGAAAAGGCGAAGACCAAGGGACTGAAGGTTGTCGACGCCACCTGCCCGCTGGTAAGTCGCATCTACAGGATTATCGAAAGAATCATCTCCAGGGGGTACCATATTATCCACCTCGGTGATCCGGACCATGATGAAACGGCCGGTATTCTCGGGCATGCACCGTCGAGAATATCACTGGTTGCCGATCGTCACGAACTCCTGGCGCTGCCGGACTGGCCCGATCGGAAGCTGGGCTTGACAGTGCAAACCACCGCCCACGTGACTGTGTTCGATGAGACCAAGGCCCTGGCAGTAGAAAAGTGGCCGCATATCAAGGTCTTTGACACCATCTGCGAGGCTACCACCGACCGGCAGACGGCCGTCCTGGAGTTGACGCCGAGGGTTGACCTGGTCCTTGTGGTAGGGTCCCGATCATCGGCCAACTCCAATCGGCTGGTGAATATCTCCAGAGACGCCGGGGGGCGAGGGCACTTGATAGGGTCGCAGAACGATATCAGAATAGAATGGTTCGGAAAAGACGAGAATGTAGACAAAGTGGGCGTCTCCGCCGGCGCCTCGACACCCCAGTTCCTCGTGGAAGAGGTTATCGACAGGCTGGTCGCAATCTCCGGTGGCACCGCCTGCGTCACAAGGCTGGGCCAACGAGCAGACCAGTGGAGCCGGGACACAATCGGTAAGTTGTAGACTCCGGCCGCCCTCCGAGACAGGAGTTGGCAGTAGGGCCGTCCGGCCGCACAAGCATAGATGGAGCGGGTTAGTGATGTTTAAGGAAGTACACAAGTACCTTATGGAGATGACTCCAGAGAGGCCGCCCGTGCTCCGGGAAATGGAGGCCTACGCCTCCGCACAGGGTTTCCCCATCATCGGTCCCCTGGTGGGGCGACTCTTATACCAGTTGGCTCTGGTGACCGAGGCCGGAAAGATCTTTGAAATGGGCTCCGGCTTTGGCTATTCAGCTTACTGGTTTTCGCTGGCCTGCCGTTCGCGGGGAGAAATCATCATGACCGACGGCGACAAGAGCAACAAGCCTCGGGCGCTGGACTATTTCAAACGGGCCGCTCTCCCAAGCCGGTTCAATTTCCTCGTAGGTGACGCCCGGCGGATTCTTGAGAATACGGACGGCCCCTTTGACATCATCCTTAACGATATCGACAAAGATCAGTATCCCGAGACTATCGACATCGTCGCTCCCAAACTCCGAAAGGGCGGTCTGTTTATAACCGACAACCTGATCTGGTCCGGGAAGGTTTGCCGGGAAAAGCCCGACAAAACTACGGGAGCGATCATTGAGTTCACTCGTCGCCTGTACCGGGACAGGCGCTTTTTCACCACCATCATGCCCGTCAGGGACGGAGTCAGCCTGAGTGTACGACTGTGACTGTCGCTGAAAGGCCTGTTGAAAAAGTCACCGTAGCGGGCCTCCGAAGCATTGATGATGGTGCTGCCGGGCGTCTCTGCCTGGCATTGGCACGAATCCATAGAGGCGTCGGGCGGGGACAACCGAGGTCACCCCGTGGAGTACGTTTTTCAATAAGCCCTGACCGAGGTATGACTTTCCCGGAACGAAACAGGAGCCACGCGATCTTTTTTCATGCAGGATTTTCCCGGACCGTAATGAACAAAATGGACTATCGTTACGTCATAAGTCTGGAGATGCGGATGGTTAAAGTGGCTTGATCGTTCGCCGATACTCCCGGTAAGGGTATTGCTTGAAGGCGATTGCAGTTGTCGTATTCGCCATTCCGGAACAAGACTCACGGTTATAGAAGGGTTCCATCGACTACGGTTTCACCACCGTTTAAGTGTCTGTCCTCAGGGAGACGGCTTTGGGCCACAATGTCCGAGGCTAAGTATCTCATGGCGGCAAACAATTACTGCCGGGAAACAGCAAAAACTTGTTGACAAAAGCTGGTAGGATTAGTTTATATGTAGTTCTTAGTGGTCGGTCGTGTCGTCATGTCGTTGACGTAACAGCACGTCTGTTGATCGTCGAGGGGTGTTCCTGTACAGGGATTGATCTTAGAGTGCCACATATTCACGAGGCTTTGCCTTCGTAGTGTACTTAGAGGAAAGCCTTAGGTTCTTCAGGAGGTTGTATGGCTCCCAAGAGAGCGCTGCTTTATTGTTGCGGCAACGATGACGTATGCACCGAGATAAAGAAACTCATCGAAGACGCCGGAGTAATACTTGAGATCCGTGACATTGGTGAGAACCCTCTGAGCGAAGAGGAACTCTCGCAGCTGATCGGGCACCTTGAGATCACTCACTTCATCAATACCCTGTCGGACGCTTACACCAAGTACCGTCTCGACAAGAACCTTCCCGATCGGCGACAAGTCATCGGCCTGATGGCCAAGGACCACACCTTGATCCGTCGCCCGATAGTGAAATCGTCCCGTCTGGTGACGGTCGGCCATGACCATCGCCGCATCGCCGAGATGCTGCAAATAAGCGCCGACGGCCAGTCGACGCGCGTGAATGAAGCCCCAAACCACTTCAACCGGTCGTCCGCCAAGGCAAAGCGGGTCCCCCGCGCCAGCAAGAAGTAGCTCCCTCGCTTCACTATTGATTTCGTTCCCCCGATCGCTATATTTATGCCATTGACTCTGGATCGTTGAAGAAGGTAAAGGCATGGATATTGAGCGTGAGGTTCTTCCCACTGACATACTCATAGTGGGCGCCGGCCCGGCCGGTCTTTCCGTTGCGTACAAGCTGGCCAAATTGATCGAAGCTGACGGCGGCATGGAAATGCCGGAGATTCTCCTGATGGAAAAAGGCTCTCACGTGGGCGCCCATTCGCTGTCGGGAGCGGTGATGGATCCCCGGGGCATTGCCGAATTGATTCCCGACTTCGTGGAAAAAGGGGCGCCGCTGGAATCACCGGTTACTTCCGACGCCATGTACTTCCTGGGCAGGGAAGCGTACATAAGATTCCCGTTTACTCCCCCACCCCTCAGCAACCGGGGTAACCATATTGTCTCGCTCAACAAGTTCACCGCCTGGCTGGGCGAGCAGGTCGAAGCCTGCGGGATCGACGTTTTCGCGGGACTGGCAGCCGGTGAACTGGTCATGGCCGATGGTGCCGTGAGTGGCGTGCAGACAGTGGACATGGGTCTTGACAAGGAGGGTCGCCCTAAGGCCAATTTCGAACCGGGATCAGTTGTTAAAGCCGCCGTGACGATTCTTTGCGAAGGTGTGCGTGGCTCGGTAACCCGGCAGGCATTTGAGAAGATACCAGCTCTCACAGCCGATCGCCTGCCCCAGGCGTATCTCACCGGCGTCAAGGAGGTCTGGGAGGTCCCCAAAGGGCGAATCAAGGCCGGACAGGTCTATCATACAATTGGCTGGCCCCAGCCCGGCAACGAGTATGGTGGCGGCTGGATCTACGCCATGAGCAACAGTCTCGTTTCCGTCGGGTATGCTGTGGGGCTCAGTTCTCCCGACCCGACCAACGACCCGCATCTGAAATTCCAGCGCTACAAGACCCATCAGTTTGTCCGGAAGATCCTCGAGGGCGGTTCGATGCTTCACTACGGCGCCAAGACCGTTCCCGACAACGGGTACCACTCGATGCCCCGCCTTTATCACGACGGCCTGCTCCTGTGTGGTGACTCGGCCGGCTTTCTCAATCCGCAGAAGCTGAAAGGAATACATCTGGCCATCAAGTCCGGTATCATGGCCGCAGAAACAGTGTTTGACTGCCTCAAGAGCAATGATTTCTCCGCGTTGTCACTCAGCCGTTATCAGGAACGGTTCGAGGCAAGCTGGGCCGGAAGGGAACTGTTCAAGACTCGCAACTTCCACACCGGGTTCAAAGGAGGCCTGGCCTCAGGCCTTTTCCATGGGGTGGCCCAGATGGTCACTGGCGGCAGAGGGCTGTTCGAGCGCCGCGTGAACAAGCCGGACCATGAGTACATGTGCAAGCTCGACGAGTACGGACGCCGGACCGGCAGATATCCGACCAGGGACGAGTTCAAGTTGGACAACCGGTACACCTTTGACAAGCTCACCGACGTCTACAAGTCCGGCACTCAGCACGAAGAGGAACAACCGTCGCACCTGGTCATTTCCGACTATGACATCTGCAACAATCGTTGTGCCCAGGAGTACGGCAACCCCTGCCAGCATTTCTGTCCCGCGCAGGTTTACGAGATGGTCGAGGACCCTCAGCGGGAGGGGAAGCTCAAGCTTCAACTGACGCCTTCCAACTGCGTGCACTGCAAAACCTGTGATATTGTCGATCCCTACCAGGTCATTCGCTGGGTAGCGCCCCAGGGAGGCGAGGGCCCCAACTACGAAAACATGTAGGCGGCCTCAGGCGGCTGCCGATGATCCCGGGCACCGGCGGCGTGGTGTGCCCGGCGGGAAAGAACACTTGCTATCGCGACACTCGGAATGATTCGGGTGGTGACGGCGAGGCTCCTGTTGTCGTCATGAAAAAGCTCCCTGCAGGGCAGGGAGCTTACCGGTCTTTGCGCGGCTCGGTAAGAGTCGCTTACATGTAATCTGATCTGCGCAGGTTTTTCTCGACGTTGTTTTCGATGTCGGAGGCCTCCATCAGATGCTGATACCAACGACCATAGCACTGTTGCTGTTTGGTCTGCAGGAGAATGGTACGCAGGGAATCGCGCTGCTCGGTGAACTCGGAGATATCCGCGCTCTTGCGGCCCAGGAGTTCGAACATAACCGTACCCTTGTCGTGATCGACGGGGCCGGTCCACTGACCCGGTTCCGTGAGCGAAAAGGCGGCGCCTATTCCTGCCGGACCGCGCCCGTACTCTTTGATATAGGAGTTCCGCCGGAACTCGTCGGGCACCCTGTATTCCTCGCCGTACTTCTTTGCCGCGTCTCGGGGGTTGGCGCCGCTCTGTATCTCAGCCCAGATGGCGCTGGCCGTATCACGGCACATTTGGGCCACCGAGCTTTTGACCATATCCATTTTCACCTTCTCGCCCATGTCCTCATAGGCGGCAGGCCCGGCGGGGCGACGTTCATCAAGCCGGACAACGAACAAATCAGACGCGTTTTCCAGAACTTCTGACACGTCACCAACTTTGTTCTCGAAAGCGAAGTCGCTGGCAGCCCGATCGGCGCCGAGGTACAGGATGTTGCCGTTGCGAACAAACAGGCCGGTCTCCTCGACCACCAGATTCATACTCTGGGCGGCCTCGGCGAACCCCTGATCCCGGGCGGCCGCCTGAAAATCATTGAGGGTGTTGAAGCACCCGGCCAGGTTTTCTTCCGATGCCTCCACCTTGAGTAGTATGTGCGAAACGTGGGCTTTCTTGACCTTCTCCTTTTTCTCTTTTCCGGCGACCTCCTCCATTTCTTCCTTGTAGCCGTGATGCATGAGGATGTGCCACCCGAACTGGGTCCGGAGCGGTTCGGACAACTCGCCCTCTTTCATCGAGAAAGACAATTCGTCAAACTCAGGCACCATGCGTCCCTGCGCAAACCAGCCGAGGTCCCCACCGTCCTTTCCCGAGCCGTCCTCGGAATAGGTCCTGGCCATCTCGGCGAAATCAGCCCCCGCCACCAGGGAATCATGTATTTGCTTGCTGCGGAGGTAGATATTCTCCCAGTCGAGCGGGGAGGGCTTCTTCTCGATCTTCACGAGGCTCAACGCAGCGCGACCTGCGACGGTGTATTCATCCTGGTGCTCGGCGAAGTAAGCTCGGGTCTCCTCGTCAGTGAACTTGGGCGGCGGGCGCGAAAAGCGGGCGTAGGTGACATTGATCATGCCCGCCTTGATTCGCTCCGTGGAGGTGATGAAATAATCCCTGACTTCAGCCTCTGTAATGTGGGCAGCCTGAACGACCGCCTCCTGAAGCTTCAGCTTGAGGATTTCGTTTCTGATGTGGGGTTCGATCGAAGACCAGTAGGGCGCCATCTGTGGGTCGGCCATGGCGTTCACGTATTTCTGATAGTCAAACTTGCCCTCTGTCTGAAAATACGGCGTCTGCTGCAACTCCTGAGGAGGTGACATGCGCAGGTATCCGTACAGTTCTTCTTCGGTGACCGTGAGCTTATGCCTGGCCACCTGCTGCATGATGAGACGGTCATGCAGAAGCTGGTTCCAGGCATCCTGCTGGATCTGCCTGACCCGCGAATCGGGCAGTTCCTCTTCGCTCTTGTCGGCTTCGGAGCGCAGCAACGTGCTGAAGATCCGGTTGTACTCCTGCCAGGAGATTTCCTCGCCGTTTATGACGGCGGCCACATTGGAGCCTGCGTAGTCGCTGCGGCCGGACATGCCCATCCCCCATTGCAGGACAATCATGGCCACGAAAAAGAACAGAACAATAATAATAATCGGGAGAATCATTTTGCGCAATGCGTCAAACATTCGCCTTTACTCCTTCGCCAAATGAGAGAACGCTCTCGTTGTCGTTCCGGCTCTCGTGCCGTAACTGATTAAACAACCAATATACGCCGGCTTCGCGAATTTTCAATAGTAACCGACAAGATATTTACAAAAAGGTTTGTCTTTTCAGCCCGGATTGCAATATCTTGGCGACCGATGGTATAACTTCTATGATCAGGGTATCGACCATATCAGCCGCTGTCTTAGTGATTGCCTCGCTGATGGTTACTCCGTCGGCGGAAGGTGCGCAACGGTGGCCCATCGACGGTGCCATTGATCTCTCCAGCACCTTTGGCGAGATCCGCGAGAGGCATTTCCACGGCGGAATCGACATCCGGACCGGGGGAAAGGTGGGGACGATCGTGTTATCGCCCGCCGACGGCTACGTCTGGCGGGTGAAGATGTCCTACTACGGCTCCGGCAAGTGCCTCTATATCATGGGGGACGACGGTCATATCTACGTCTTCGGACATCTCTCCGTGCTTGCCGGCAGGATCGATCACGCCGTCAAAGCGGCCCAGGTGACCGCTCGACGATATTATCTCGACGTTTACTACCCTCCCGATTCGATCCGGATAAGCAAGGGCGAATTCCTGGCTCATAGTGGGCAGACCGGCGCCACCGCGCCGCACCTTCATTTTGAAGTTCGGAGCGCCGCCAACGTTCCCGTCAATCCTCTCACGCATGGCTTTGATCTGCCCGACAATGTCCGACCCTTTTTCCGACGCCTCGGTTTCCAGATGACCGATGATCGCTCCCTGTTCCTCAACGGTCGGCGGCGCATGTTTCTCGACGTCGTCAGGCAAAAGAAGACCGGCTGTTTCACAATCGACACGCTGTTGTATTTCAATCGTCCTTTTGGGATTCTGGTCGACGGTTACGATCTCATAAGAGTGGGCGGTATGAGACAGGCCATCTACGATCTGACCGTATACGTCGACGGCAAGCTATTCTACGAGTCCCGATATGACTCGCTTGATTTTGAGACGACCGATGCCGTCCTTCTGGAGTATGCCTATCTCGAGGCGGTAGACGGCCGCAAACGGGTGCGGCGGCTATTCAAGAGTCCGGGCAACCGCTTCGCCGGAAGCCGGGGCAGCGACCGACGCCGCGGCGTGTTCGGCCGGGGGGGTACCGAAAAGGTCGGTCTTCACCAGGTCCGGATTGTAGCCGAAGACTGCTCCGGCAACAGGGCGGAGCTTTCATTCCGGTTCTTGTGGTGCCCCCGCGAGAACGTCTACGAACTCGACTCCCTTGTGACACGCCCGGCCGACACCAGTCTGTTCTTTTTTACGCCGATAGCGGGCTACGAGAAATTCCGGATCGATTCCGTACTGGCCCTTCTGAATGTGCACGGACGCTGGGGACCACCACCGACGGTACATGTGAGGCAACTCAAGAAAGGCCGGCTCAAGTGTGTAGCGGTAGGAGGGGGAGTAGAGGTCGCGGTGCTTCGCCTCTTCCTGGTCACCGAGGGCGGCGCCCTGATACGTGATCTGCTGTTCAACGGTATCCAGGAGAGCCAGCCCGATAGATGCGAACTGTCCTATGAGGTGATTGACAACGGTTTGCTGATCACGGTCAAGTCGCCGAACAAGCGCGGATCACACTCGCGGATAGAGCTGTATTCCGGGGATTCGCTGCTTGGAATTGAGTATCCGCAGTATTTCGAGATGAATCGCCATCTCTGTTTCATTCCGCCGCGACCGAACTACGGCAGGATTGACCGGGTCGGCGCGGCCATGACCCGGGATACAACCCGACCGGTAAGAATCTTTCTGGACTCGCTGAACATTTTCGCTGTCGGGTATGAGACTGAGCAGGAGATCAGGCTGGACAGTTCTTTCACCTTGCATTGTGATCGGAGCAACTTCTACGAGCCTCGTTTCATTGAGTTGCACAGTAACTGGGCCTACATGTGGACTACACTGGGGCTGAACTCCGCTCACTACCGGATATTACCCGAGGCTTTCGCCTGCCGGAAAGAGTTCACGCTTGCCCTGCGTACCGCTGATCTACGCAGCCGGGAGTTTCCCAGCGGAATCTGCTGGCTGGACAAGGAGAAGAACCGGTGGGTCTGGCTGGACGACAATCTTCACGGCGACACCCTGAAGGCCGCGTCACTGGGAGGGGGGTCGTTCGCGGCCTTGTTCGACTTAGACCCGCCGGAGATTCGCCACCTGAATATACGGGACAGCCGGACCTACAGCGATCCCCGGCCGCTGATCAGTTTCCTGGCGGTGGACACCCTCTCCGGAATCGACGATGACCAGGATTTTCTCATCAAGCTCGACGGCAAGTGGATGATTCCCGAATACGACCCCAACACCCGCAGGTGCGTAACGAGGCCGCTGGAATCGCTGAGTCCGGGGAAGCACCATCTGGGAATAATGGTCTACGATCGGGCAGGAAACCTCACCGAACAATACCTGAATTTCTACGTTAAGGGTACCGAGGAAAGCAAAAGCCGCAAGTAAATCGAGAGGCTGCATTTGTTCATACCCATAAGGGACGACGCTCCCACCATCCGCAAGCCATACCTGACGGTGACCCTGATCGTGGTCAATTCGCTGGTGTTTCTGTACTCGGTCTTCCTGGGTCAGCGTGGGTTTCAGATTTTTACCTATCAGTATGGTTTCATTCCCTGCGAGCTTGTCTCGGCGGTGGAACTGACCCCGCAGATTCCCGCCTCGGTCTACCTGACGCCGTTCACCTCCATGTTCATGCACGGCGGTTGGCTGCACCTGATCGGCAACATGCTGTTTCTGTGGATCTACGGCAACAACGTCGAGGACTACTTCGGCCCGGTCAGGTTCCTGCTCTTCTACCTGGCCTCCGGTCTGGCCGCCATTGCGCTGTACACGCTTTTTGGCCCCGACTCGCAGGTTCCCCTGGTCGGGGCTTCCGGGGCCATCGCCGGTGTGATGGGGGCGTACATGTTGCTGCATCCCCGGGCGCGCATTACCGTTCTGATCGTTTTTTTCTTTATCCAGTTTGTGACCCTGCCCGCCAAGGTCGTGCTGGGCATATGGTTTGTTTATCAACTGCTGATGTCGATCGGCGGCGGCGCCACCGGAGGCGGTGTGGCCTGGATGGCGCACGTGGGGGGCTTCATCTTTGGCTGGGGAGTGCTGAAGCTCGTGCTCAGGATCAGGGGACGGGGGGCTACTCCTTCCGGGGGACAGCGGGTCTACCGCGTGCACTGGAACTGACAGTGTGAACCGCTTCGTCGGTTTTCGGCGGATGGTCACGGCCTTGCGAACCATAACCGTGCCGAGTATGCCGTAGCGTCGCCAAAACCGCTTGACTATCCTGCTTGACATCCCATATTGAGCGGCCCTGAGAAACCAACCCGAACGGCGTTAGTACAGTACGGGAGACGAGTGAAATGATAACGAAACAGCAGGCTCTTGACTACCACAGCAGGGGCAAACCGGGCAAGGTTGAAGTCAATTCGACCAAACCTTGCCGCACGCAGTTGGATCTTTCCCTGGCGTACACCCCCGGAGTCGCCGATCCGTGCATGGAAATCCATAGAAATCCCAGTGACGTTTACAAGTATACTGCCAAGGGGAACCTGGTGGCGGTGGTGTCCAACGGCACCGCCGTACTCGGTTTAGGCAATATCGGCGCCGCCGCGGGCAAGCCCGTGATGGAAGGAAAAGGGGTGCTCTTCAAGCGGTTTGCTGATATTGATGTGTTCGATATCGAGCTTGAGACCGAAGACCCGGACGAAATCATCAAGTGCTGCCAACTCTTAGAGCCGACTTTCGGCGGCATCAACCTCGAGGATATCAAAGGGCCGGAGTGCTTCTATATTGAAGAGACCCTTCGAAAGACCATGAATATCCCGGTCTTTCACGACGACCAGCACGGCACGGCGATCATCTCCGCAGCGGCGCTGATCAACGCTCTGGAGCTATTGGAGAAAGATATTGGCAACATCCGCGTCGTCTTTAGTGGGGCGGGCGCGGCCGGTATCGCCTGCGCCAGGCTCTACTGCTCTCTCGGCGTGAAGCCAGAGAACATCCTGATGGTGGACTCCAAGGGCGTTATGTATGAGGGCCGCGGCGACAAGTTCAACAAGTACAAGCAGGAATTCGTGCGCAAGACGGAGGCGCACACGCTGGCCGAGGCTATGGTGGACGCGGACGTTTTTGTCGGCGTCTCGGTCAAGGACATTGTCACCAAGAAGATGGTCCAGTCGATGGCAAAAGACCCTATCATCTTTGCCATGGCCAATCCCGATCCTGAGATCACCTACCCCGATGCCGTTGACGCCCGGTCGGATGTTATCATAGCTACCGGGCGAAGCGACTACCCCAACCAGGTCAACAACGTGCTTGGGTTCCCTTTCATATTCCGCGGTGCCCTGGATGTCCACGCCACGGCCATAAACGAAGAGATGAAAATCGCCGCCGTGAATGCGCTGGCAAAACTGGCCAAGCAGGACGTACCCGAACAGGTCGCCAAAGCGTATGGAGTGGACCATTTCAAGTTCGGACGGGAGTACCTGATCCCGAAACCGTTTGATCATCGCATTTTGGTATGGGAAGCAGCAGCCGTGGCCCAGGCGGCCATGGAAACGGGTGTGGCCCAGCGTCAGGTGGATATCGAAGAGTACAAAAACGAACTGGCCGCCCGGATCGGCCAGGGACGCAACCTGATGCGCGTTGTGACCGGCAAAGCTAAGCGTGATCCCAAGAGGATCGTCTTTCCCGAAGGTGACTCCATACGCATTCTCCGTGCCGCTCACATTGTGGTCAAGGAGGGAATCGGCCGTCCGATTATTCTGGGCAAGCCAGACGCCATCCGCGCTCTGGCGCGTGAGCACGAAATCGAGTTGGACGATATCGAACTTCTCGATCACCTGGCCTCCGACAAGATAGAGGTCTATGCCAACAAGTACTACGAGAAACGCTCTCGCAAGGGAGTGACCCTGGCGCGCGCTTTGCGCCGGATGCACGAACGCACTTACTTCGGTATCATGATGCTGGAGTTAGGTGACTGTGACGCCGTCCTGTCCGGAGCAACTATGGACTACCCCTCGACAATTCGGCCCGCTCTGGAGATAATCAGTCTGAACGAAGGGATCACGCGGGTTTCCGGACTGTTTGCCATGATTCAGAAGGATAAGGTCTACCTCTTTGCTGATACCATGGTCAATTCCGATCCGACGCCCGAAGAGCTGGCTGAGATCGCCCTGGGTGCGGCCAATACAGCTCATGCTTTCAATCTGACCCCGAAGATTGCCATGCTGTCGTTCTCCAACTTCGGTTCCGCCCGTCGTCCCGAATCGGAGAAAGTGTCCCGAGCGACCGAGATCATCAAGCGCAAGGCTCCGGATCTGATTGTTGACGGTGAGATGCAGGCCGACACCGCCCTGATGCCGGAGTTCAGGCAGAAGTACTACCCCTTCTCGCAGTTGAAGGACGAGGCCAATGTGCTGATATTCCCCGATCTAAACTCCGGGAGCATCGGCTACAAGCTGGCGCAACGGTTGGGCGGCCTGCAGGCGGTGGGACCGATCCTGGTGGGATTCTCCAAGGCGGTCCATGTGCTGCACCGGACGCTCGATGTGAATGAAATCGTCGACATGGCGGCCATTGCCGTCGTAGACGCCCAGCAGTAGACCTTGTGGCAATGCGGGTCGGGGCAATATGCGGCTCCGGCCCGGCGGAGTGTGGTTTATAGGAACGCTTGCTGTCTGAGTTAACCGGGGCAGCCTCTGTTGACGCAAAAAACATCCTGAGCGGCATTTTAGATTGCACTTGTCTCCTTTTCGCGGTAAACTTATTCCCGTCGGTTTCGATATAGTCAACAAGTGCGACAATGCGGACGAACCGCAGGCGCAATCGCAGCCGTGATCGGCTCGACAAGTGGCTGGAAGTTAAAGGGATTTAGCTTGGGCATTTTCGACATTCTCTCCAACGACATCGGTATTGACCTGGGCACCGCCAATACGCTCGTCTATGTTCGTAACCAGGGAATCGTGCTTAATGAACCCTCCGTCGTGGCCGTGGAGAAGTCAACCGGCAAAGTGCTGGCAATCGGCTCGGCGGCCAAGGAGATGATGGGTCGCACGCCGGGAGGGATATCAGCCATCCGCCCGCTGAAGGACGGCGTTATTGCCGATTTCGAAATATCCGAAAAACTGATCGCCGATTTCATTCGCCGCGTGGTCAGGCACCGCTATCTTATGAAACCGCGAGTGGTGATATCGGTGCCGTCCGGCATCACCGAGGTAGAGAAGCGGGCCGTGCGCGACTCGGCTGAAAACGCCGGCGCTCGCGAGGTTTACCTGCTGGCCGAACCGATGGCGGCCGCGATCGGAGTCGGCCTGCCGGTCGAGCAGCCCTCAGGTAGCATGATTATCGACATCGGCGGCGGCACCTGCGAAATTGCCGTTATCGCCCTTAACGGGATTGTCAACGATATCTCCATCAGGGTCGCCGGTGACGAGTGCAACGAAGCCATGATCATGTACCTCAAGAAGAACTATAACCTGCTGATCGGAGAGTTGACCGCCGAAGACATCAAGATCAGACTGGGGTCGGCCTATCTGCTGGACAAAGAGCTGTCCACCGATATCAGGGGCCGCGACCTGGTGGCCGGGGTGCCGAAAAATCTCAAACTGTCCTCGGTGCAGGTGCGGGAAGCTCTCGCGGAAACGATCGACAAGATCGTGGAGGCCGTGCGCCAGGCACTGGAGCGGACACCGCCGGAGTTGGCCTCGGATATCCTGGAACGCGGGATAATCCTCACCGGCGGCGGCGCTCTTCTGAGGGGACTTGACAAGAGACTGCGCCAGGAAACCAACCTGCCCGTCAACGTGGCTGAAGATCCGCTCACCTGTGTTGTCCGCGGGACAGGGAAGGTGCTCGAGGATTTCTCCGCCTACCAGAAGGTGCTCGAGAAGAGCCGCCGGGATTGAGTAGAAATCCGTTCCGGAGCTACAGGCCGGGGATCGCCCGGCTTTTTTTTGTTCTGGATTGCAGCGGGCATTAATCTTTTCATTGGGCTGGTGGTCTTACATTTGAAAGTTGAAGCGTATGGCCAAAGATGGCAATGCAGTTATTGACGAACTGGCGACCAGAGCGAGAGCGGGTGACCGCGAAGCCTTCTCGCAGATCGTGCGGCTGATGATGAACAAAGTGATCGCGCTGACATACCGAATGACGGGAGAGATCGAAAGCGCCCGTGACCTGACCCAGGACACCTTCCTGGCCGCTTATGAGAAGTTGAATACTTTCAGGGGCGAAGCATCTTTCAAGGGCTGGCTGTACCGGATCGCCACCAACAAAGCCCTCAATCACCTCAAGTCGGCCTCTACGAGATCTACGGCGCTTGAGGATGCTGCCCCGCAGTTGGTAGCACAGACTGCCTCGGCTTTCCCCGACCCTGAGCAGGTCACCGCCGGCAAGCTGCTGATCGGCGATATACTTGATTTCATGCGGCAGCTTCCTCCTCAGCAGCGGCTGGTCTTTGAACTGCGGTTTTATCAGCACATGCCGTTTGAGGAGATCGCCCGGACTGTCGGCAGGGCCGAAGGTACCGTCAAGACCCACTACCGCCAGGCGGTGGCCAAACTCCGCCGGCACGCCCGGGAGAAAGGCTGGAGATCATGAACTGCTCTGACTTTCAGGACAAACTCGCTCTCTACTTCGGGCAGGAAGAACTTCCCGAATCGCTGGCCGCCCATCTGCGGCAGTGTGCGAGTTGCCGGTCGTTGTGGGAAGAAATGAACAGCCTGGCGAGAGTCCTGCCGGATGACGCCGCCTTCCATCCTGATGAACGATCCACCGAATTGCTGGTCTCGCAAGTCGAAAACGCCCTTACGGAATCGGCCGTCGCGCTACCGAAACGCGGCTCGTGGCTTCAAAAGCTCGATCTTGCCACCCGCTGGCAGCGAGCACTTCCGGCCGCCGCCGCCGTCGCTCTCGTCGTGGCCGTGGGCTGGATGTCCTACCTGTCCGGTCTCTCCACCGGCGTCGACCAGGCCGCGCAGAAACCAACCGCTGATACCTTCGATATCCTCCTGGCCGATTCCGAACTGGAGGAACCGGACAGCCTCACTCTCGATGCCCTTCTTGAGGATTTCGCGGCAGGGCAGCACCTGGACATCGGCGAGAGGTTGCTTGATGATATCAGTGAAGAGGAGTTCGAGTATCTCAACAGCAGTTTTGACATAGGAGACATATTATGAAGCTCTTAGCCCCTGTTCTGATTCTGGTGGCGGTCTTTGCGGCTCCCGTGGCACCATGCCGGGAGGCTGCCGTCAAAGAGGGTGTACAACACCAGTCACGGGTTCCTGGAGAACACGGAAACGGGAGCCCGGTGTACGCCCAACTCGACAACGCACATGCCCAGCGTCAACTCGAGCGCCGGCGACAGGCGCAACGACAACACGAAGAGCAGGCTGAAATGCACCGGCAGGGCAAATACATTGCGCAGTTGCGGCTGCTAAAACTGCTGGAACTGCTCGACCTTGATCAAGATCAGGAAGTCACATTTATCACTGCCTTTCATTCTATGAGGCGGGATGGTGGCGATCTGGACAGCCGGCGAGTCGCCCTTACGGAACAGCTTGCCGACGGCCTGCGCGAGCAGACGATCTCCGATGATCAGACGTACGATCTGATCGACAAAATCGCGGCCATCGAATTGCAGAAACGCGAACTGATGGACGCCTTTCTGAAGCAAGCCCGCGAAATCCTCTCGGCGTCACAGTTGGGCAGATTGGTCGTATTTCAGGATCGGTTCGAGCTGGAACTACTCGAAAGAGTGCAGGGATTTCGCAAGCTTGGCCGTAGAGGAATGGGTCCGGGAAGCCCCGGCCCATCGAATGAACCGTTTGAAAACAGGTAAAACTGAAACGATAGCAATGAGAACGAAAGGAGAAGCCATGAAGAAGTTCACAATCCTTACGCTGATCGCCCTCCTGTTGCTGGCCGGTGTCACTGCCGCCGGTCCCGGATGGCGCGATCGAGGGAGTGGTAACGGCCCCATGCAACATCCACGCATGGGCGGGCAGTTCGACGGACCCGGCCCGCGCCCCATGATGGGGCACTGTCGCGAAGGCAAGGGCATGAGAGACGGAGGACGCGGCCCGGCCATGATCCTGGCTATGGCTGACGAGATCGGCCTGACCGATGACCAGGAGAACAAGCTCAAGAAAATGACGGTCGCCTTCCAGACCCTGATGGTCGACCTGCAAGGCGCTGTCAAGAAGGCGCAGATCAAAAAGAGAGCGCTGATGCGTGACCGCGCCGACGAGAAGGACGTTGCGTCCGCCATTGATGACGTCTCGCGCCTGCGTGCCGATTTGCAGAAGGCGCGCTACGGTCATCATCAGGAAATCCGCGCCGTTCTGACCCCTGAGCAGTTGGACAAACTCGACGATCTGTGCAAGATTCGAAAGGGAGCCGGTATGAAGGGCCACCCAGGCATGAAGGGTCACCGGGGCAAGATGGGCTGGGGGCAGAGCTGGTTCTTCGACGACGATGACGGCTGACAATAATCGGGGCGCTGTCAGGCCCCAAGTCTACATGACGGCGAAGCCCGCCTCCCACGTGGACGCGGGCTTTGCTTTGCCTGTGACGAAGATCGAGGGGAGTAGGACTGAGGGAGTTCCATCCGACCGCTCAGCGACAAAGTTGTTGACACACGGTACTGCCGAAGAGTAATTGCCATCAGTCATATGGTGGGCATACTATGAAGGCATCAGAGCACAAATACCACTACCGGCTTTATTCCTCGCCGCTCGTCTATTGCGGCCAGGAGGTAGTCGACTTCATTAACACTCGACAGGGTCATATCAGCTTCGAGTACGCCGGAGAAGCCAGACCAGTCTGGAAGGGGAAGCCGCCCTATAGCAAGGAATCCTTCCATCTGTTTCAGCGCGAACCGCTCGAGGGAGATGCCTTCACAGTGATTCTCGAAGACCTCGGAACCGATGGGCCGCTTCTCCAGTTCGATCCTTATGCTCTGGTCAGTCGTGGGGCCTTGCCTCTGCGTAGTGTGATTTCCAAAGACGTTCCTGTACACGTGTACTTCACTCTGACTGCAATCGCTAACCACGAACTGCGAAGTCACTTACCGGATATGTTTCCTATGGAACTGCCACAACATGGACCTGGCAATTGGTCGGCCTACATATCATCCGGCACACTTCCATTTCTGACTTCCGGGAAGCTACCGGAATTCAGGAAGGACCAACCGGAACTCGATGCCTTCCTGAGCGCGATTGAGACGGTACTTGAGGCAATCCCGAGGGAGTATCCCGGTATCAGAGCCGAACCGTCCTGGCGACCCAACATCAGCCAGCAAGAGCGGGGAAAGGAGCTCGATGAGAATGAACCTGCCCCGTCGACCCCAACAGAGCCGCCTGCCGGTCCGGTTGGCGCCAGAGTGGCGGCGGCGGCGAGTGAATACGGCACACCCGAAGACGCTCTCGGATATGAGACTTATGCCAACGCTCTGGGGGACCTGATCACGCACCCAGATACGGGGACACCGCTCGCAATTGCGATTTGTGCGCATTGGGGAATGGGCAAGACCACCTTGATGCACTATATCAAGAAGCGTATTGATGAAATCGGTCTTGAGTCGGGAGAGAGATACGTCAAGATCGACTTCAACGCCTGGAAGTACTCCAAATCTGAGGCGATATGGGCGGCGTTTTACAGCGTGATTCTCGCCAGTGTCGAGAAGTCGCTGAGTCGCGGAAGACGTCTTTTATTTCGCGGTCGCGTGGCCAAAGAAACCCATCCGGTCCGGTTCGCCGCGTGGTGGGCCGGAGCGGCGATGTTGGTGGCAGCGCTCGCCTTTCTGGCATACTCCCTGTTTTCACCGGAGAACGTCGCTACAACCGGAGGGCAGGAACTCCAACTGAAGGAGATCACCACCGTCATAGAGAACAGTCCGACACCCGACTCCACCACGACCCTCATTACAAGACAGCCCAAACCGTCGGCAGAGCCGTTCTTTTCGCTTGGCTCTCTGAGCCTGAAAGAAGCGATCCCACTGGTTGCCTGCCTTGTAGGGTTGATTAGTACGATCTGGGGTCTGTGTCGTTCACTGTCAAGGCGTATCCTGGGCAAGGTAAAGAGAACCGGCACCGATCTGCTTCCGGTCACGCAGGCAGACGTTGTAACCTACGTTGACAGTGTCATGGACTGGCTGAAACGGCAATTTGAACGCGAAAAGGTCGGCATCAAAGGTATTCGTAAGATGCCAAGCCGATATGTCATATTTGTAGATGATATTGATCGTGTTCAACCAAACAAAGTCATGCAGATGATGGAGGCCATCAAGCTGTTTCTGGAGATGCCAGAGTTCGTATTCGTGCTGGCGATGGATGCCAAAGTGGTGAGACAGGCGGTCGGTGGGCATTACGACTTTATGACTGAGACCGCCGATGAACGTGAGAAGATCGGCCACGACTATCTGGAGAAGATAATACAGATTCCCTTTTATCTGCCTGAGCTTGCTCGGTCAGATCTGGAGAACCTCAAGGATCAACTGCTGAACAATATCATGAAGCCGATCAAAGCGGCTCCTGAGGGAAAGGGCTCGGACGAGAAGCCGTCGTCAGAGCCGGAAGACACACCTCCCGATGAGTCTACCGAGACTCCGACCGGTGTGCGCCCCAAGGAAAAACAGCCCACGAAGGCTCAGGCAACCATCGACGAGAAAATGAAAATGGCTGTAACGGACGACGAACAACTTGCCGTTGATCCGTTATTCAAAGATGGGTTGAAAATGTCCCCGCGACAGGTCGTTCGTTTCTGGAATGTTTACTTATTGGCGCGTCATATCTATCTTAGGCGTTTTCCAGCCACAGGATCCCCGAAACCTGTCTTCACGAAATGGATTGCGCTCTCGGTGAGGTATCCGTTTGATGTCAAGGAACTGGTCACGGTTTGCATCGACACTGACTGGCCTGCCTCCTGGCAGACTGTGATCAATAGACTCGCCAAAGAACACGGTGGAACCGCTAAATGGGACACCATGCGCAAAGGTGACTTGGAACAGCTTACGGGCATGCTTGACAAGCACATTCCTTCCCCTCAGGATGTACACCCGTTCGTTGACATCACCAACTGCTTCAATTTAGCCTTGGATTAGTCAGGCTGGCCGGTGTCGTCCCCCCCTATGGGCGGCAGGTGCGACAGGGACTGTAACCCTCGTAGATCGCCTCCTCTCGCGTCTGGAAAACACGGTAGCTGCCCGCCTCAAGATTGGCCACGGAGCGACAACCGGGGCGGTGCAGACGAAAACGCCCGTGCCTGACAATATAGTGGCTCTCCGGTTCGCGAGTAAGCGAGAACAGGCCGACCTTGTTGTCCATCGCCCACCTCTGGGCAGCCAGAAACTTTTTTATCCGGGGACGGTCAAGCTCGCTCTTCTTAAACAGGAGGAGATAGGCCAGCCCGTTTTCCAGAATGGCCTCGCTCACGGAGACGGAATCGACATAGATGAATCCTAACAGGCGACCGTATTTATCGCGCCGCCTGTCGGCGAACTCGATACGGGTCGGTCTTCCGAGCACCATCTTCTCAAGAAACGCCGTCGCTTCATCGTACAAAGGTGAGCCTTTTTCAGGAGCGTCTATGTTCGCCAGACGGAGCTTGTCGCCTCCCCGCAGCCGCACGGTATCGCCGTCAATTACCTCTATGATTGTCAACCGGTCATCCTCCTTCACTTCCGGTTTGGGATTCTGCGCCACGCGGAAAACGATGATCAGCCCCACCGAGAAGACCACCGCGGCCCACCTGGCGAAACGTCCCCTCGTCCACCGGACTGTCCTGTTATACGACTGAGCCATCAACGCGCACCTCCGAATAACCGCGGCCGGTAGGCCTTACTTCGACGAGTTCCTCGACCTGGTCCCTGATATCCTCAATATGTGTTATCAGCAGTATCTGGGGAAACCGGTTTTTCAGATTCCCCAGAGCCTTTATAATGAGATCCTTGCGCTCCGAATCCTGGGAACCGAACACCTCATCGAGGATAACGAACGACCGGCTCAGACCCGCCGAGTCGGTCAGGGCCAGCGAAATCGCCAGCCGCAGGCACAGGTTGGCAAGGTCCTTCTCGCCGCCGGAGAACCGCTCCACGCCGAAGAACTGCCCGCCGTCCATGACTCGCAGATCATAGTTATCGTCCAGTTCGACCAGACTGTACTTGCCGTCGGTCATCTCAGAAAACAGACCACCGGCCAGATCGGCCAGGGTAGGTCGGATACGGGCAATGAGATGCTTGCGGAACTCACCGAAAAGCCCGGCCAGTTTCTCACCATAGTAGCGGGCGCCACGGGTCTCTTCCAGGTCGGCCTCGAGTTTCCTGAGCGAGTCTCTCTGTTCGCGTTTTATTTCCAATTCCCGCTGGGTCAGTTCGAGTTCTTTGGAAATGGTGAGCAGGCTGCTGCGAGCGGATTCGGTCTCCCCTCTGGTTGTTTCCAGATTCGTCGTGGCCGCCTCATATGCTTCTTCTCTGTAATTGAGGTTCTCACGTTCCGCGAGCAGCATGTCGAGCGACTGCCGATTCGCTTTCAGCTTGCGCTGGAGTTCCTGAAGGCCTTTTTCCACCTGCGGTTTTCGAGTCAGACTGCCGGCCAGCCGGTCGCGTTTTGACTCGGCTTCCTCAAGGTGTGCCAGCCTGGTCGTGAGGTTATCGAACTCCCTCTGGTCAAACTCGGTTTCTTCCAGTTGACCGGCCAACTCCGAGATCTGCTTGTCCAGACTTGCCAGACGGCGCGAAATGTCTGCCGCCCTCTGCTGAAGTGAGCGATTCTCTTTTAAGAGCGCGTCGCGGTTGACGACCGCCTCGTATCTGGCATGGGCGTCTTTTTTCAACTCCTGAACCAGGTTCCGCAGTTTGTTGCCCTCTGCCAGTTTCGCTTCGAGCTTTGCCGCCGTGGATTGAAGGCTCTCTGTCATCTGGGACTGTTCACGTTCAAGATGTTCGCGGATGGCGGGCAGGTCGTCGCCCAGGGGACGGTGACAGCGATCACATACGGAATCCGGCCCGAACTCGGCGATAGACTCCATCTGGTTGGCGAGCCGCTTGAGATCCTTGTCAAGAGCCACTTTGGCGCCCTGCAGGTGTGAGTATTCCTCTCTGGCCCGTTCAAGCATAGCCTCGTGGTCTTTCAGGCGTTCGGCAATGTCGGCGGGAATCCGGCCGACGGCGGTTTCGAGCGCCCCCAGGCGGTCCTTATTGGAAACTGTTACCTGTTGCGTTTGCTGGAGCTCCTGCCGGGTTTCCCTGGCCTGTACCTGCAAACCCGACTGGAGAGTAAGCATGCTCTTGTTTTCCTTGTGTCTTTCCAGGCTTGCCCTGATGACCGGCAGATCCCGCAGTTGCTTTTCGAGTTCTTTCAAGTCCCCCTCCGCGGTAGCCAACTCGGCCGCTTCCCGGGTCAGATTGTCCCTCTGCTCATCGAGTGCCGCCAGGGCAGTTTGCTCAGCCTCGATCTTAGCTTCCCGTTGCAGCCAGGTTGACCTTGTCTCCTGAAGCTTTGAGAACCCCGAGACGGCTTGCTTCAGGATATTCTCAGCTTCTTTCAGCGCCGCGGCCTGAGTCTCCTTCCGGGAGTTCAGTTGCTCCAGGCTTTCGCTCAACTGCTCGATTCGGAACTGCACCTCCTGTGACTGTGCCAACTGCCGTTCCATGAAGGCTGCCTTTTCGGCTGCCAGTCGGGTATCTTCCTTGACCCGGCCGACGGCCTTGTCCAGCCGTTCGATGCCAAGCATCCCGGCCAGGTGGTCCCTTCTTTTCGACGGCTGGAGATCGGAGAGGGCGTTGAGTTCCTGCTGGCGAGCTAAGAAGGAAGTCATGAACCCCCTGAAATCCAAACCTAAGAGCCGGCGTACGCAGGCCCTGGTCTCGTTTACTCCCACGCATTCCGGGGCCCCGTTGTGATACAGGCTCACCTCTGCTCTGCCGGAGCGACCCACCAGGCGACGGACCACGCGGTAGTTCTCGTCAGCCAGGCCGAATTCGAGGGCAACCTCGCAATTGTCGTTCGCCGATGCCGACTGCGACTTTATTTCGTCTTTGCCGCTTCTGGCCGCCTGGTTACCGTAGAGAGCCCAGGCAACCGCCTCCACCAGAGAGGATTTACCCGCCCCGTTGGGGCCGATAATGCCGATCACCCGGTCCGGGAAACCGAGGCGGGCATTCCTGATCACCCGGAAGTTGCTGATTGTCAATGACATCAGACGCATATCAAGTTCTTATGTACCGCATTTTCGGCTCATCTGTCAAGCATTCTTGGGGCAGACGGGGCATCTGCCGCCCACGGAAACTGCTTATCCTGCCGCCGAGACCGGTCGCCGTGGATTTGCGGGGGTGGAAATATATGGAAAATGTGGGAAAAAAGGCTCTTTTCTCTTGACAACACGGCGGAATAGTGTTATTTATTGTTTGAGTGTGTGTCAGTTGCGTTCTGAGTCCGAGAGCCAACTTGTTGATTCAAGAGTGCAGCGACAACAAGTACCTGCTTTATGTAAACTCGATAATGTTTTTGAAACCAACCTGAATCCGTATAGGCTCAGGCGCGTTGGTGTGTTTTTTACATTTCTGCTGTTTTTCAGCGGAAAGATAGAGAGCGACCGGCGAGTTGCGGTTTCTTACATCTGAGAGTTTCCGTCCACAGTTTCTATCCATTGCCCTAACCGTTTGAACAACTGCCCACTTATTTTTGGTGGTTTACAATCAGGAGGTAATAAATAGACAAGAAACTGAAAATGAGAGTACGGAAGACTTGACATATTACTTACGGCAAAGACGGGGCTTTACATCTGTAAGCTCCGACTCCAAAAGAATAGGAAGAATATGAATTCGTTGACCGAAGTTACCATCCCGGCATTCCCTAGACACTCCTTGGGATGTGGCGGAACGCCTCATGACTGCCGACATGAATATGACGGCTGGTCCGGCGATCTGCCGGCTTCGAAAGACGAGTTTGAGCTTTTCCTGACTTTAAGGAGGAAATAAATGTTAAAAAGACTGATATTCGCAGTATTCGTGTTGGGTTTGTTCTTTACCCTAAACGGTACAGCAATCTCAGACAGCGCTCTAAAAGACTGGAGTGAACCGGCTTACGTGGCTCCAGTCGTCGATGCTGACGTGCCTCAGGAGTTCCAGCAGGCTCAGGCTCTGTATAAAGAGTTTGATCCGGCCGAACATCTATACGTCGGCGACGACTTTAATTTGATGCCCAGAGAGCGTTCCGGCTGGTTCTGCGGCGCACAGGTGCCCTACGGCAGCTACTCCTGGTTATGGCTTGTGCCGGACGGCGGAGATTCCGTCTACGCCAACCGGTTCGTGATGCCTCAGGGCCAGATGGGCTGTACCCTGACGTACGCCTGGGGCGTGGTGTACTACGGGAGCGGGGGCCTAAGCGTCGGTAATCCGACAATGCGCTGGTACCTGTGGGAAGACAACGGCTTCGGGCTTCCCGGCACGCTGTTGGATTCCGTGGACAGACTGATTATGGATCCAGCAACGACCACTGGCGCCTGGTGGCATGGGGTCGACTTCTCTCCCGCCAGCAATTCCACAGGCCTTTGGCATGTGTTCGACGAGGGTGAATCATACCTTGTTGGGTGGAAAACCGTCCAGGATCCTCAATCCGGTGTCGACGACGTCATCGGTACTATCTCTGATGACGCCGACGGCCCCTATCTTGGCGAGAAGCGCGGCGTCATGATGCGCGATAATGTCTGGGGGACGATGTTCGATTTCTTCGGAGCAGAGCTCTGCCAGTGGATCGACATCGAGTACTGCGGCTGGGAAACGCCGCCTTCCGATTGCTATCAAAAGACGGAGTTCGAAGGGATCACCCATATTACTGCCCTCCCGCACTATGGCACCCTCACTGAGCAACGCTATCAGAGTTTCATAGCGACCAAGCGTGAAACCCTGTACTCGGTGGAAGTGTCCGTCTACGGCGGGGCGGCTGATCCTTTGTATCCGGGTGAAGGTGACGGCAGCCTCGACGTGTCCGTCGCGATTTACGACGACAACGCCGGCTTCCCCGGTGCTCAGGTCGGATCGATGGTCACCTGGCCCGGTGGCACCTATCCGTTATTCCCGTCGAACATCGAGTTTGACATGCTGGGAGAAAACGGCGGAGACAACTTCGTCTTTGAACCCGGTCAAATGTACCATATCGTGATCTCCACGAGCGGTATCGCGGGCCTCACCTATGAGTACATCGCGATAAACGTTGATTCTCCATCGGGTAGAGCGGGTTGGTTTGACACCCACGACACCGAGGGTGGCGGTAACATCTGGTACGTCAGCGGTTATGACTACGGCATCTTTGTCAATGTCTGTACCGACGCCTTTGACGAGTGCCAGTACTACTGGACCGGCTACTATGGCGGCTCTGTTTACCCGATTCCGGACGCCAACCCGATTCTCGGTTGGGGTCAGGCAATACCGACACAAGGCGACGAGTGCGCGGTTCGGTATATCGAGATCTGGATGTACCGCCATAGCGTTGGTGACGCCGAAAGGCCGGACATGTACACCTACAACTCCGAGGTCAACGTCTACTCCGACGTGGACGGTGCGCCCGGTAACCTGCTTGGTCAGATAGTCCTGACACCACAGGATTACGCCGATGCAGGCTACACCGGCCCCGATTACTTCGGCTTTATTCCTATTCGCATATACGACCTGAACATAATCGTTCCTCCCGGCCAGTGCTTTATCGAGCTGCGGTCCTTGGCCCCGGACCAGGACCATGGTATCCGCTTGCTTATGGCTACTGACGGTGAAGGCCAGTACGCTGGAGGCCTCTGGTGCTATGCTCCGGCTTTTGGTGGCTGGCTTAACAACCCGTTTGGCTGGGTCGAGCCCGCCGCGGCTGATATCGAGGCGGAGATTTGCTGTATCCCGTACAGCGAACGTGACTGCTTCGAAAATGAGCGCGCGGGTGAGGACTGGTTCACCTACCAGCACGACTATGCTCGCAGCGGTGCTTCGTACAACTCTGTTGGCGAGCACCCCGAGTGTAATCTGAACGTGAACTGGTACTATGAGCACCCGTCCGATATGTCGTTATACAATAGCCCGGTAATCGTTGGCGACAAAGTGGCTACCGGCTTTGATTCACACTACAAGGTGTTCGACCTGAGTAGCGGCTCCGAGCTCTACACGCTCACGGGTCCCAACTTCGGGGCGTGTCGCAGTACTCCGACCGTGGCCGTGATCGACATCGAAGGCACACCGACGGAGGTGATCTTCATCGCCGGCGGTACATCTCAGGGCGTGGCCTGTCACGACTTCTCCGATGGCTCTTTGATCTGGGAGCGCGTTGTTACCGGTCCGTCCACCATGTATGGCTATGTTCTATACAGTTCCTTCACGGTTCTGACCATTGGCGACACCGAGGTTCTTTACTGGGCCACCGAGGACGGCAACATCATGGCGGCTGAAGCCGCCACCGGCGCCCTGTACGCCGGTTGGACAGCCGGCCCCAACGGCAACCCGGTCAACGTCGGCATGCCGATAGCCAACAAGTCAGGTTGCACCGATGGTGAGTACCTGTACTTCGGCGCCTACACGGCCACCGTCGTGGATGGTGACATTTTCAAGGTCGACGGCGCCACCGGCGCGTACGAGACGCTTGTCATCCATGGCGGCGGCCTACAGGCCACCACTGTCTATCCTGATGGCCCGCAGGTTGGCGAAGGCTTCACTGGTGGGATCGCCTATGAGGACGGCATTATCTATGCCAATAGCCGTATCTCTGATGCTGATCATCCGGGTGATGGTGTTCTCTATGCCATCAACACGGCTGACCTGTCGATCAAGTGGGCGGTCGCATCGGCCCGTGTGTGGTTCGGTACGCCTGTTATCGACATGGCCAGGATCTATTGCGCTTACCTCTCCTACTGGGTGACCCCGCCCATTGGTGGCCAGGCGGCCGCCTTCAACAAAGAGACCGGCGCGTTTCTGTGGGCTTTTGAGCCGCCCGGGGGTGATGGTTACTGGTGCGACCCCCTGCTCACCTGTGAGCCATATGGCTATCCTGACCACCTCTTTCTCAACGGTCACCAGGGCTTCCTGAGTTGCGTCAACACCAGTGACGGCACCGAGATCTTCCGTCGTCGTTTTGACTACGGCGATTACTCGAGGTCTTGTGGTCTGGCGCTGAGCGCCACCCGTGACCTGGTAGCCCAGAATAACTTTGGCGGTCTTGCCTGCCTGAGTCTGGACCTTACTAAAGGTGACCGTCCGCGTCTGCAGATCCAGACCTACAATCCTGAGATGGCGGTTGAGTTTGGCGCTGCTACGAACCTCCCCGTAGAGACGCCTCCGCTTCTCTACAACAGTGGTTGTGCTGATCTCACGATCACCGCCATCACTGTCGATCTGGAATGCGACGACAACTACGTTCCTGAGTTCTCCGCAATGGCGGTTCGCCCTGACGTGATGGATCGTGCGTCCAGCATTGCCGACAAGCTCACCAAGGGCTTCGAGGCGAAGGCTCCACGCATGACCGAGTTTACGGACGATGACTTTGCGGTACGCTCCGAGCGCGGCGAGAAGATACTCAACGCCGGCGCGATGGTGCTTCCGGACGTCCTGAACGATCCCCCCATTCTTTTACCTGTGATGCCCTACGCCCTGGGTGCGGATGAAGAGATCACGGTGACCTTCGACGTCAACCAATCGTTGATCTCCCGTGGTCCGCAGTACTTCTGTATCGAAGTTGAGAGTGATGACCCCGACTTCTACCTGAACAGCGGCGCCTTCCCGGCCCCGACGGGCGACAACGACTTCCCGTCGATCTCCGTGACTCTCGTCGGCGGCTGCTTGCGGCAGTATGCTGAACTGGAGTTCGGTGAGGCGTCAGACAACGTTCAGTTGGTCTACAACACGGGTTGTCTGGGTGACGCCGACGATGGTCCGGGCTTCACGATCAACGCTGACGCCGGCTCGTTCTTCCAGGGATCGTACGTCTATGCTATTACCCAGCACCGTTTGGCGACGGCTGCTCCGGATTGGCGGGGCCGCGGCGGCTTCCACCTGTCCATGCAGGCTGATCCGAACTGGTGTGACGGCATGTGCGCTCCGAACCTGACCGAAGACGTTCAGGTTGGTGAGATTTCCAGCGATGGTGAGACGTACGACCCGGTGTATGCCACTGTTGTGTGCAAGAGTTACCTCGACTCCTGTCAGAACTTTGACGACGGCACCGGCGTATACGTCTGGTACAATTACGACTCTCCGTTCGATAACGACTCCACGATGGGCCTCTTTCTCAACACGCGCACTGTTGGTGCTAATGGGATAGCTGCCCTGGACGACTTCACGGTCGAAATCATGGAGGTTACCGAGCGTAACGACGCGGAAGTCCTCGGTTGGAAGTTCGGCGCTATCATTGACTACGATATCGGTAGTGACACGGCCGACATTGACCGCGACGTTTCCACCGCCTGGGCTTACACCCTTGGCGGCGGCGGCGACGTGGTCTGGGGTGTCATCAAGTTACCGTTTGGTTGTGGTGAAGCCGACGGCGAGAACTACAACTTCGAGCCGATGAAGAACGTGGTTGCGATTGATGCCGGTCAGGCTCTGTGGGGTGACTTCTTCTGGGATTCCGCTTACCACTATATGACACTGGATCCCGGCGCCTACGGCCACAGTATCACAGGTTCCTTGGCCGACGACCAGGAGTTCTTCTGCACGATCACCGAGAATGACTTCGAAGGTCTGGAGACCTACGTGTTTGCGGTGGCGCACTTCGCGATGCACGGCGTAACCGATCCCACGGTTTCCGATGAGTTCGGTCATATAGCGCTTCTGGCCAATAAGTGGTGCGGTTTTGGTCGCGGTGACGTCAACGACGATGGCGCAATTAACCTGGCAGACTTAGTCTGGCTGAACAATTACGTCCATGTTGATGGTCCGGGTCCGATACCGTTCATGCACTGCGGTGACGTTGACGGCACACCTGGTGTTGACGCCGGCGACGTTACTTTCATGATCGACTTCTACTTCGGCGATGGCGGCTGCCCGATATCGGGTTGGGCGTTCTAATTTGACGCTACTGTCGATCAAATGAATAAAGAAGCGAGGATTCGTTCCTCGCTTCTTTTTTTTGCCCCGGCATTTTGAAACCCTGCCGCGTTGCATTCCGCGGTTGGAGGACTATATTGACGCTGATGATGGAAAGCGGCAACGGAAACCGGGATTCGAGAGGGAACAAACGGCGCGGCGTTCATTCACAGCATGGACCTTCGGAGGGCTGCTCAGCCTGTCCCCGCAAGTGCGGGGCCGACAGGTCGTCCGACAGACTCGGCTACTGTGAGACCCCAAACGGATTCGCCATCGCCTCGATCTGCGCTCATCGGGGAGAGGAACCGATCCTCTCCGGAACACACGGTATCTGCAACATCTTCTTCGCCCACTGCAACCTCCAGTGCATCTACTGCCAGAACCACGATATCAGTTCTAACCGGATACCTGCGTCCGTCTACGATATGGAGCTTTCGGAAATCATCCGTCAGGTTGAGACCATTCTCGACGCAGGCGCGACCGGTGTCGGGTTTGTATCTCCGTCGCACTTCGTGCCGCAGATGCTGACGATCATGGATGCTCTTCGTGCTCGTGGCAGGCGGCCGACATACGTTTTCAACACCAACGGCTACGACCGCCGGCAAACGATAACGTCACTGGAGGGTCTCGTCGATGTCTACCTGCCCGACCTGAAATACATGGATGACGCTCTCGCCCTGAGATACTCCGATGTCGAGGATTACATGGCGACGGCAACGGCAGCTATCAAGGAGATGTTTCGCCAGAAGGGCAGTGAGCTGACGCTCGACGGGGACGGCCTGGTCACCAGCGGCCTGATTATCCGTCACCTGGTCCTTCCGGGGCAGGTTGACAACAGCAAGGCGGTGCTCCGGTTTATCGCCAGGGAGCTCTCGCCGGACGTCCACGTATCCCTCATGTCCCAGTACCACCCGACCCCGGCGGTCGCACACCACCCCACCTTAGGGCGAGGCCTCACCCGGGATGAGTACGACGAAGTGCTTGATGAGTTCGAGAACCTGGGTCTGCATCGAGGCTGGCGGCAGGACCTGTCGAGCCCCAGTCACTATCTCCCCGATTTCTTCCGGCGACATCCATTCGAGGAATGAACATGGACAGGCCGAAGGCATCGCCCGGCGATGAGCTGAAACCGCTCGGACGCCGCACCTGCATGGAAGACCAATTGTGTCCTGTGCGGCGGTGACCTATATTTGACTTGTGGTACCTTTCTGCAGACGCCATATGAGAGGCGGTCCCTGCTCCCTTCGCCGCCACGCGATCCTGCTGGCGGTGTGCCTGGCTCTGATCGGCCTGTCGGTTATCGAGTCCGCTCGGGGTTGCGACGAGACCGTGCTGATCGACAGTGTGGAATACACTGTCTCTGATCGCTGGTGCGGAAAGAGAATCGACCCCGAGCAGATGGCCCGACCGGACCGACTTCTGCCCCTGCCCCGGGAGTTGACTTTCGAGGATTACCGGATCTACGTGGCGCCGGACGCCGGACGGGCATTTGTGCAAATGGCCGCAAACGCCATAAACGACAGTGTCGTTCTGATAGTCGACTCCGGGTACCGCTCCGTGGATTACCAGGCGCGAATCATCGCGCGCCGTCTTGCACGGGGACAGAGTTTCGCGGAGATCATGACTTTAGTCGCTCCACCAGGATACTCCGAGCATCATACGGGCCGGGCTTTCGACCTTGTGCCCAGCAACGCCGGTTTTGCCGACACGGAGGCGTACCGGTGGCTGTCGCGCAACGCCGACCGGTTTGGGTTCAAGGAAACACTCCCGCCGGCCGGGGAGGACTCGGCTGGTTGGGAACCCTGGCACTGGGCATTTCTTGCAGACACAACCACATCCGCAAAGAGCACGGAAAGCGACCCCACCCGCGACTGATCTACTCTCGTAACACGCTAACACACAACGACATACAATGCCCGACGGGTGCGCCTTTTTAGTTGATTTACGGGCGTGTGAGGCCTAACTTGAGATGTTGGATAACAAGTTGGATTAGCATCAACCAAAGGAACCCGCCGCTATGCCGCTCGAACGCGAGAGAATTGAAGAAATCTTCCTTGAAGAGGAGATGAAGTCCTCCTACCTCGACTATTCCATGTCCGTCATCACCAACCGGGCCCTGCCCGACATCCGTGACGGCATGAAGCCCTCCAATCGCCGCATCCTCGTAGCCATGAACGATCTGAGTCTCAATCCCGGTCGTCCCCACCGCAAGTGCGCCAAGATCGCGGGTGACACGTCGGGCAACTATCACCCTCACGGGGAACAGGTGGTCTACCCTACGCTCGTGCGAATGGCGCAGGATTTCAACATGCGTTATCCTCTGGTCGACGGTCAGGGGAATTTCGGGTCCATTGACGGCGACGGCGCCGCCGCCATGCGATACACCGAAGCAAGACTGACACCTATCGCGCTTGAAATACTGACCGACCTGAACAAGGATACCGTCGACTTCATCGATAACTACGACGGCACTCGAAAAGAGCCGCGGGTGCTGCCGGGCAGGTTCCCCAACCTAATTTGCAACGGTACTACCGGCATCGCCGTCGGAATGGCCACCAGTATTCCCCCCCACAACCTGAGCGAAGTGTCGCAGGCCATCCTCAGGGTCATCGACGACCCCGACTGCAGCAACCAGGACCTGATGGAGTATATCCCGGGGCCTGACTTCCCCACCGGGGGCATTATCAACGGCGAAGCCGGTATCAGGCAGGCTTACGAGACGGGCAAGGGGCGCCTTCTCGTTCGCGCCAGGGCCGGTATCGAGCGAATGAAAAGCGGCAAGGAAGTGATCGTCATCACCGAAATCCCCTACCAGGTTAACAAGTCCAACCTTCTTGAGAAGATCGCCGACCTGGTGCGGGACAAGACCATCGAAGGTATCTCCGACCTGCGCGACGAATCGGATCGCGACGGTATGCGCATCGTCATCGAACTCAAGCGAGAGCAGCAGCCGGATATCGTTCTCAACCAACTGTACAAGCACACCACCATGCAGGTGACGTTCTCGGTGATAATGTTGGGGCTCGACCACGGCGTGCCGAAGCTGATGCCGCTCAAGCAAATGATCCAGGCTTTTGTCGATCACCGCCACGAGGTCGTCACCCGGCGGACGGAGTTCGATCTGCGCAAGGCCGAGGAAAGAGCGCACATCTTAGAGGGCTACCGTATTGCACTGGATAACATCGACGCCGTCATCGCCCTGATCAAGAAGTCCAAAGACGCCCCGACCGCCCGCGAAGGGCTGATGAAAAAGTTCAAGCTGAGCGAAAAGCAGGCCACGGCCATCCTGGAGATGCGGCTGCAGCGCCTCACCGGCCTGGAGCGCAAAAAGATCCAGGAGGAATACCGCGAACTGATCAAGAACATCAGTCAGTTGAAGGCGATCCTCGAATCGGTGGCGCTGCGGATGAACATCATCAAGGAAGAGACGGTCGAGATCGATAAAAAGTACGGCGACGAACGCCGCACCGAGATACAGGAAGCCGCCGAGGATCTCACCGTCGAGGACCTCATCGCCGAGGAGGAGATGGCCATAACCATCTCGCACCTGGGTTATATCAAGCGGCTGTCGGTCTCGGCGTATCGTCGCCAGCACCGCGGCGGCAAGGGCGTGATCGGTATCGAAACCAAATCGGACGACTTCGCCGAGCATCTCTTCATCGCATCCACGCACGAATACATCCTCTTTTTCTCCACCAAGGGGCGCTGTTACTGGGTGAAAGTGCACAGTATCCCCACGGGCGGCAAACTGGCCAAGGGCAAGCCGATCGCCAACATGTGCCGCATGGAGAGCGGTGAGGCCGTCACCGCCTTCTGCAAGGTGCGCGACTTCCCGTCGGACGAGTACGTCGTCATGGCCAC
>CBFDBU010000015.1:0-66117 GCA_965603125.1 uncultured bacterium
ACACCAGTGTTCAGAACCGGACTGGTTATGGTTGCGCCGTCAATAGTACCGCCGTCGATATCGGCCGTGGTTACTGTTCCCAAATCAGTCCAGGTAGCTCCGGCGGCTGTGGGCGAGGTGCCGATCGTGGGTGAAGTCAGCGTCTTGTTGGTCATGGTCTCGGTGCCAGCCAGTGTGGCGACTGTGCCGTCGTAGTCGGGGACGGTCAAAGTGCGGGTGTTGCCGGTGGTTATCACCGAGGTCTGCAAGGCCAGTATCTTGGTGTTGTCGCCGTCATCGTAAACAGTGAAGGTATTGTCTGCGAAGTCACCGCCGACAACCTGGGCGTCAACATAGGCCTTGATCGATTGCTGGGTAGCTAACTGGGTGGCGCTGTTGGTTGTCATATCGTCTTCATCGAGAACGGCCGTACCGGAAACACCAGTGTTCAGAACCGGACTGGTTATGGTTGCGCCGTCAATAGTACCGCCGTCGATATCGGCCGTGGTTACTGTTCCCAAATCAGTCCAGGTAGCTCCGGCGGCTGTGGGCGAGGTGCCGATCGTGGGTGAAGTCAGCGTCTTGTTGGTCATGGTCTCGGTACCGGCCAGTGTGGCGACCGTGCCGTTGTAGTCGGGGACGCTCAGGGTGCGGGTGTTACCTGTGGTGATCCCTGAGGTCTGAAAGGCCAGAATCTTGGTGTTGTCGCCCTCGTCGTAAACAGTGAAAGTATTGTCGGCGAAGTCACCGTTGTCGACATAGGCCTTGATCGATTGCTGGGTAGCTAACTGGGTGGCGCTGTTGGTTGTCATATCGTCTTCATCGAGAACGGCCGTACCGGAAACACCAGTGTTCAGAACCGGACTGGTTATGGTTGCGCCGTCAATAGTACCGCCGTCGATATCGGCCGTGGTTACTGTTCCCAAATCAGTCCAGGTAGCTCCGGCGGCTGTGGGCGAGGTGCCGATCGTGGGCGACGTCAACGTCTTGTTGGTCAGGACATCGGTGGTGGCTTTGCCTACCAGGACGTCGGTGGCTGCCGGCAGGGTCAGGGTAAAGTCAGCGCCCGGATCGGCTCCCTGCAGGGTGATCTCAAAGCCGTCAGCGGTGGCACCTTCGAACTGCAGGGCATTTCCGGCAGTGCCGTCAAAGGCAGCGCCGGTAGCCACATCGCCTATAGCAGTGATATCGCCGCCAGCTTGGCCATCGACATAGGCCTTGATCGATTGCTGGGTAGCTAACTGGGTGGCGCTGTTGGTTGTCATATCGTCTTCATCGAGAACGGCCGTACCGGAAACACCAGTGTTCAGAACCGGACTGGTTATGGTTGCGCCGTCAATAGTACCGCCGTCGATATCGGCCGTGGTTACTGTTCCCAAATCAGTCCAGGTAGCTCCGGCGGCTGTGGGCGAGGTGCCGATCGTGGGCGACGTCAACGTCTTGTTGGTCAGGACATCGGTGGTGGCTTTGCCTACCAGGACGTCGGTGGCTGCCGGCAGGGTCAGGGTAAAGTCAGCGCCCGGATCGGCTCCCTGCAGGGTGATCTCAAAGCCGTCAGCGGTGGCACCTTCGAACTGCAGGGCATTTCCGGCAGTGCCGTCAAAGGCAGCGCCGGTAGCCACATCGCCTATAGCAGTGATATCGCCTGCCCCGGCGTCAGCCCAGCTCAAGGCTCCTGCGCCGTTTGTAGCCAGTGTCTGGCTGGCATCGCCGTCGTTAGCCGGTAAGGTATAAGTTGTGGTCTGCGTCATGGCAACATTGGGATGGAAGACCACCGAGTAATCAGTCCCACCCTGCTCGGAGAAGACGGTGAGTTGGCCGTCGGTTCCGTCTGAACCGGTCTGCAGGGCGGCAAAAGACCCAGCGGCCGGACTGGTGCCACCTATGGTCACGCCATCTACCGTGCCGCCGTTGATATCGGCTGTGGTTACTGTTCCCAGATTGTCCCAGGTAGCTCCGGCGGCTGTGGGCGAGGTGCCGATCGTGGGCGACGTCAGCGTCTTGTTGGTCAGGACATCGGTGGTGGCTTTTCCTACCAGGACATCGGTAACTGCGGGCAGGGTCAGGGTAAAGTCAGCGCCCGGATCGGCTCCCTGCAGGGTGATCTCAAAGCCGTCAGCGGTGGCACCTTCGAACTGCAAGGCATTCCCACCGGTACCGTCAAAGGCAGCGCCGGTAGCCACATCGCCTATAGCAGTGATGTCTCCTGACCCGGCTCCGGCATCGGTCCAACTCAGGGCGCCGGCACCGTCTGTGGCGAGTATCTGATTGGCATCGCCGTCATTAACCGGCAAGGTATAGGTGGTGATCTGTGTCATGGCGGCATTGGGCTTAAGGACCACCGAGTAATCAGTCCCACCCTGCTCGGAGAAGACGGTAAGTTGGCCGTCGGTTCCGTCTGAACCGGTCTGCAGGGCGGCAAAGGTCCCGGCGGCAGGTGTGGTCGCACCTAAGGTCGTGCCGTCTACGGTGCCGCCGTTGATATCGGCTGTGGTCACCGTTCCCAGGTCAGTCCAGGTAGCTCCGGCCGCTGTGGGGGAGGTGGTGATAGTCGGTGAGACAAGAATCTTGGTGGCCAGTGTGTCAATATCGGCTATTGCCACCAGGGCACTGTCCGCCACTGAAGCTCTGTAGGCGTAACCTACGCTGGTGATTCTCAAGCGTGGCATGGTATCGGTTGCCACTACAAGCTGCAGCCAATACGGTTCGTCAAATGGCAGATTAAGAGGGGTCTCTGTTCCCAAAGCCACATTGAATAACCCATTCTGAACTCGTACTCCGCTTTGAGTCTCACTCCATTTGAGATTCCCGGCTGTGGAATCATCGTAAATCCCGAAGGTGAGATCATAAAACCCGGTCAAAAGATAGCCGGAGTCGTCAGTCAGCATCCCCTGGTAGTTGATCACATGAGGTATTGCCGGGTAGACAGATGATCCCGGAAGAACCAATAGCGGGACAATAAGTGCCCCCAGCGCCAATAAGGTCATGGACTTTCTCATCAATTCCTCCAACTATGTTTATGAGCCAAAAAACCTTAATTTTCTGGTGTGTCCCGTCCTCGGCAGGACCTCAGATAATGCTAACGCTTGATCCCCCAACGTAATCCGGACAAGCCGGCTTTCGCAGCTATTGTAAACGACTCAGTTCGTACCAAAGGACCTTGAGACCCGACCCTCGATCCGACCTCATTTCAGAAGAACCATCTTTTTGCATTTCACCAGGTTTCCAGCCTCGATTCGATAAAAGTACACTCCGGAGCTGACTTCAGCTCCTTTGTCATTTTTACCGTCCCAGAGGATCGTCTTATATCCTGCTGTTTGTCGTTGATTTATCAGATCCCTCACCTTCTGCCCCAGGATATTATGAATCCTGATTTTAACGTCACAGGCCCTGGGCAGAGCATAGTCGATGGTAGTAGTACTGTTGAACGGATTGGGATAGTTCTGGTGCAGGCACAACTCGCTGGGAAGTGGATTGAGATCTTCCTGCTCCTCCACGTCAAGGCTGAGGCCAATTATAATCTGCGTGTTCCAGAAACCAGTAGATACATTATTGGTTTCTCCATTTTGAGTTCCTATGACAGGTTGACCCAAAGATGAACAGAGCCTGTAGTTGCTTGTGGCAAGCCAGTTGGTTCCACCTTCATCCAGAATCTGTCGGGAAATGCCGTAGGCGGTGCAATCCAAAGGGCTCCCACCAGAGAAACACCATACCAACAAAACAAGCAGACTTATCCGGGAAGAAATCTTCAACCACCCATACATGGTTTGACCTCCTTTTGGTCCCAATAACTCGCGGAGATCGGAATCCCCATGTTTAATATATCGGCGATACGGCAGGAATTCTCGACCAACATCCGACACTGGGCCTGAGAACAGAAACCAGCCCGTCCGGGCACGGTTGCCGATAGTGGAAAGACACGTCAACAATGACGCTCGATTCATCGACAGCAATCGAACAGATCCGTCCGTCAAAAGAGTTGGACTTGAGGATCGATTTGAGTCCGAGGGGTCTTTTGTGGCTCTGGGTATCAATATCAGCGAATCAGCACCATCTTTCGTGATTGCTCGGATTCTCCTGCTTTCAGTCTGTAGAAATATACTCCGGACGCCACCTGGCGTCCCCGGTCGTTCATGCCGTCCCAGGTGGTAGTCGTTATCCCCTGCGATACGAAACCGTCGAATACCGTGGCGACTTTTTCTCCTAAGGCGTTGAAGACTTCGATCGTCGCGCGGTCCGCGTCGGTTGTGGAGAAGGTTATAGTCGTGGTCGGGTTGAAGGGGTTGGGGTAATTCTGCGCCAGTTCAGACGTTGCCGGGAGGCTCGGACCCTCGCTGTCATCGCCACTGTCGGCTTCGGCAGAGAATCCAACCATCAGGTCCGCATACATGGTGCTTGCCGAGGCCGAAATGTCCTCCACGCTTACAAATGACGTTACGCCCGAATAGGTGTCGGAATTAGGTGTTGATAGCGCGTTGAATGAAGTCCTCTCGTAAGACCCGGGGTGAGGATCCCCGGCGTCGCCGTTGTCGATATCCTTCTCCATTTCATAGATGCCGTCGGCTTGTTCCAGGGCCACCTCGTAGTGCTGAGCCGCCGACAACCCTGGGTACCATTCCTCATCGTTGCCGTCCTTGATGTCGTCTATGTGCCAGATCAACAGCCCGGAGCCCGGCAGGTAACTGTCATACCCGATTTTCTGGCGGTTCTCGACCAGGAAGTACTCATCACTGGCTGCCCCGGCGTTCCAGAGTCGGTACGCCGTGGGATTCTCCTCAGCATTGGCGATAGCCAGGGAGTAGGTGTTGGCCGAGATGTTGACCGGTGTGAGGATGCCCATCTGTATCTTGCTCCAGGCACAGAAGTGCGCCGGGCAGCCGCCCAGGCCGCCTGGGCCTAACCAGCTTCCGTAGGACATTATGCCCCACTTCCCGATTCCTGTGGACGAGTAATCGGTGTCATAGAGATCGGGAAGACCGAACCCGTGTCCCAGTTCGTGAGAGTAAACGCCTATCGTCATGTCACCGGGCGAAGCCCAATACTCAGGTTGGACCGTGAAAGCGGAGATGTAGACGCCGTCTTTGTATCTGGGGCTGATACTCCACATGTGCGACCATATATCATCATTGCCGCCGCTGTACTCGGCGCCGGTGCCGGTGTGAACGACCAGCAGCATATCCACCGAACCGTTCCCGTCGTTGTCATACTCCCCGAAATCCACCAGGGGATCGACTTGGTCGACGAGGTCCTCGACCAGTTTCTGCGTGTTGTTCGGGTAGCTGCCGGTGCCGTTGTTGTTGTTGACGTAGTAGGCGTAGGTTTGTGGGGCGGTGCGCCAGCCGGTAGTGGAAGGCAGGTTTACGGTAACCAGGTCAATTTGCCCGAAGGAAATCTCACTGTAGTAATCCTTAATGGTGTTCCCTTCGGTTCCGAAGATGAGGCTGTCGTAGAACGCCGGTTCTACGGTGCTGCCGTTGTCCGTAAACTCCACCAGGATAGCAAGTATCTTGAAGGGGCCGGTGAAGCCGGGCGATTCCTTTGCGAGGCGCCCCGGTGATGTCTCATACGCCGCAGTGTTAGCGGACGGCACGCCGATGCCTTTGGCCCGCATGGCGTCAAGGTTACTCATGAAGTAGGGCGCCGCCGCTTCTCCCGCCGCCACTCGCTGCAGTAATCCCGGATGAGGAGGGGCTGCTTCAACGGTCGCGGCAGGGATATGAATCAGCATACCGTAAACGGCAAGAGCAAGAATCGATCCGGTTATGGTAGTCGTCAGTTTCATCCTGTCACCCCCTTCCTTAGAAGTCCAAACTGGTGGAGACGGCGAAATTCACACCCCGGGTGGAGCCGGGGCTGAAGGACGAACCGGTCACGGCGGCGAAATCAAGATGGAAACCGGACAGGTAAATCCCCGATCCGAAAGAAAACCCGGTTCCCTTGCTGCCGCCGGTTGCAAAGCCCGTACGCAAGGGAGCCGACTTGATCGGCCACCACTCCAGTCCGGCCGCCAGCCGTGGTTTTGACGAAGCCCCGGCTGCGCGTCGGAACCCCTGTTCCCAGTCCACCGCCCAAACAAGAGAGCCGGAGGTGTTGGCTATGCCAATTGTCATCACCGAAGGAAGGCTGGTGGAAAAAGCGGGAATCTCCCGCGTGTAGTCGTCGGAGACAATATAGTCTTCGCCCATGTTGTCCACGGTCATGGTGTCAAAGCTGAACTGGTAACCGTGTTCTTCGGGACTCTGAGACCAATGGATGGAACTGAGAATGTCCCGGACAGCAAGCCCGACCGTGTAATCGTCATCTAACTTGAGAGCTGCGCCGACATCGAGGCCCCACCCGGAACCGCCGGTGGCGGTGCGGGCGATCAGGTGACCGGCCCCGGTGAAGCCCGTTTCGAGGGTGGTGATGCCGCCGTCCAGTTCAGTGATCGATTCCGTGCCGAAGCCCCTCAGGTACTTGATCGTTGCTCCCACTGAAAGCTGGCGGCTGCCCAGCGAGTATATGGGCCGCCCGTAGGACAACCCGGTCTGGATGTAGGCGACCGCTTCCGAGTAGGAACCGGTGATCGATATCTCCTGGCCGAAGGTATTGCCGTTGAGAACGAGGTCGAGGAGGTCCCTGTTGAGATTGAACTCGGCCACGCCCACGCCGCGCGCGGACAGCACGACCGAACCCAGGGACAGAGACAGGGCGGCCGCCTCGATGTCGGCAACCAGCTTGAGACCCTCGCTGGGGATTTTGCCCATGATCTCGTCCTTGTCCGATTCCGTCAGGACGGCGCCGGTGTAGCTGTTGTAATCGTTCAGTGAGAGGCTATTGTTGGTTATGGCAACCCCGACTCCGACCAGTTCGAGACCGGGTCTGTTGTACCCCGAGAGCCCTAAGTTGGCCGGATTGTAGCGGGCGGCGTTAACGCCCGAGGCAAGACCGATGCAGGCACCGCCCATGGCTACGTATCTGGCCGATGACTGACTGCTGCCGGCCGCTGATGGAGCAAGACCGGTAGTCAGAACAGCGACCGCGACAAGACAGGGCAGGACGGTCCTGGCGATGGTGTCGGTTCGCCGCGGCCGGCGGCCGGCAGCATTCGTTCTGAGTGACAGGAAACATCTCATGGCCGCCTCCTTACAGATCGCCGTCAAAGTGGTATTCCACTTCGAAGCGACCAGTGATCGTCAGGTAGTCGTTGGCTGTGAGTTTGACTCTCTGGCCGTCCGATCCCAGCAGGATCAGGTTCTGACCGATGAAAAGCGTATCGTTCTCAAGAACCCTGATGTCCTCGTTGGTCAGGACGAGTTCCTGCCAGCCGGTTGACGCCGTATCACTTACCAGCCCCGTGATGGAATCCGTGGGGGCGGCGTTGATAACGAGAGGGCCGATGGACAGTTCCGGCTCTGCGAACAAAGTAGCCGAATCGCCGCCCATCAAAATCTCAACACTCGTGCCGAGAGGCAGATGGCTGGTGACATTGAAGATAAAGCGTGCTTCAATTACATAGTCCGTGATGAGATCGATATCTTCCTGGTCGATCTTTTCACTTTCTATATCCGTCTCTATCTCCGTATCGCTGATGATCATCTCCAGCGGCGCGACGATTTCCACACTACCGACCACGAAATCGCCCGCCCTGATGGTGCCGACGGTGATGCCATCGCCGAACTGCACCGTGCCCCCAGCGGTGATCGTATCCGACACCGGGGAGAGGAAGTCGGTTTCTCTCGTGATTGAACTGGTAGCCGACGCTAAAGCACCGCGGGCGGCGATCTGTTCGGTGAAAACCAGGCTCTTACCGTTGCTCCCGGTAAGCTGGAGATCGAGCGAACCCACCATGTCGATCCCGTTGTCGATCTTAAGGGTGAAACTACAGGTCGGGAGTGCGATACCGTCAAACCCCTCGGGCACATCGATACCGACGCTGATGCTGTCGAAACTGACCTGGAGGCCGTCAAACAGACCGGTGATGAAATCGAAGGTCAAGCCGGTCAGCCCGGCGTCGACTCTGAAGCCGTCCAGTGTGGTAACCTCAACCCTCTCGCCCGGCGCCGTGCCCGGAGTTGTCGCGACGGCGTTTATGCTGAGAAGTTGCGGTACCGTCTGGTCGACGGGAATCAACCGGTAGTCGGCAAGGGAAACGCCGATGGTATCAAGCTCGTGCGGCCCGAGTGAATCCGACAGGGTCAGCGGCTCCGACGCAAGCTGGAAATCCGGAAGTTCCAGGCTCAGGACAATCTCCAGGTTGGTCTCATTGGCGACGACGAACTCGATACTTCCGGTGGACAAACCGGCCGTGTCTATGCGTTCGTCCCTCGCCAGGGCGATTGACTGTGAAAACGAAAAGATGGCCGGCGGAACCGGTGTCTCCGGTGAAGGAGGAATGCCGAGAGATTCGAACATTGAATACGAGAGGTCACCAATCGCCAGGTTGTCGGCGTCCAGACAGACCGTGTCGAGCTCCTCGCTGATGCTGTAAGTGATATTGCCGGCGGTGTCCATTTCTATACCGTCCTGGTCAATCCTGCAGATCAGTTCCTCCATCTGGTAAGTGCGATTGATGACCGGGACCGTCAGATTCGTGGTCCACTGCGGCGATTCGGGTTTCTCCACCGAACACTGGACAATAGTCAGGACGACCACGACGATCACCAGTCCCAACAGCAGCTTGGAACCGAGCTTGAGAGCAAGGCGATCAGCGAAAGTCGTCTCTTTGGCAGCGTGCCTGGTAGGCTTTCTTCTCTTCATAAGTCCCCCAGTCTTAGCGTTCAGGACCGTTTCGCCTTCGCGAAGCGCAAAGGAGATGCCGGCGGGTTTGGGCGCGGTAAGTTGCTGCCGGGGGACTAGATAAGCCCCGGACAGGGGATAGGGCCCCATACTGCCCAGCGTCCCCTGTTACCGAGGATCAGTGGGGCAATCCCCATATTGACTAATAGTGCCCGTTTTCGTATACTTAGGTGAAACCCGGAGCAGATGCTATGGGGATGACGAAGTACGACAGACTCCTGCATATTCTGAACTTGTTACGATGCCGCAGGAATCTCAACGCCGGCATGCTTGCCGTGGAGTGCGGAGTCCACGAAAGGTCTATCTACCGGGACATTATCGCCCTCTCGGAGGCCAACGTCCCGATCTACTATGACAACGGTTACAAGCTCGCCTCGGACAGTTTCCTGCCGCCTCTCAATTTTGACCTTGAGGAGTATCTCTGTATCAGGATGGTCATCGAGTCCTCACCGTTGAACGAAACCCGCAAGTATCGTGAGATATTGCAGAAGGTCAGGGCCAAGGTGGAGGCGCGGCTTCCTGAGACAGTCAGGAAGGAAAGCCGCTTTGTGCCTCCGACCACGCATCTGGAGATCCCTGTTTCGCAGGAGCAGGATAAGTGCGAACGGTTCCATGGCCTGATTGAGGAGGCGGCCGAGAACCACCGCTGCCTGAAGCTGACCTACAACTCGATCCAGTCCGGTCTGAGCGAGCGGGTTGTCGAGCCGTATTTCATTATCTTTCGCGGGCGAGCTTTCTACCTGGTCGCCTACTGTCACAGTCGACGGGAATTCCGAACCTTTCGCCTTGACCGGGTCGAGAATGTCGAGCTCACCGACGACGTCTTCATGAAACGCAGTGACATCACGCCGGACAGTTACTTCGAGAAGAGTTGGCTGATCTACTCGGGCGAGCCGGTGAAGGTCGTGGTGCGTTTTTCCGGAGCGGCGGCGCGGGTGGTCTCAATGGGGTACCACCACGCCGAGGAGACCATTCGGCGGACGGGCGATGATGAGGTTGAGTACGCCGTGACTACCAGGGGAATAGAAGAAATCCAGCGATGGATTCTGGGTTTCGGGTCGGAAGCCGAAGTGATCGAACCGTCGGAACTCCGCGAAAATCTCGGTTTGATCGGACGCTACCTGGATTCGACGTATCGAAAAAGCCAGGCTTAACGCTCACGAGCACGGCACGCGCAACGGAACACCCGGCGGATGGTACCGAATAAGCCGACCGGAGCGAACGGCTTTCAATTATTGGATGCGTGCTGCAGGTCGGTCGCGAGGAATCCCATCTCAACTGTACATAGCCTGACCGTTCTGCCGTATCGGTCAGGAAGAATTAGGTTGACCATTTCCCAGAATCTTCCGTAATTGCTGCGGTGGCGAGGTTTACTGCAAGAGAGTTGTCTGCGGCCGGGTTGATTGCGTCGGTTTACGCGATTCTCAGTCTGGTTCTGGCGCCAATCTCGTTTGCCGTCTACCAGGTCAGGGTTGCTGAAGCTCTGACGGTGTTGCCCTTTCTGACCAGGGCAGCTATTCCCGGTCTGTACGTTGGCTGCCTGCTGGCTAATATCATCGGCGGCATGGGCTGGCTGGACATAGTCTTCGGGCCGCTGATCACGTTAGGGGCGGCTTTCTTAACGCGGAGCACATATCACCTTTCGAGACACCGAGGCAGCAGCCTGCTCGCTGTCTTACCCGTGGTGTTGTTGTGGACGGGGGCGGTCTGTCTTCTCAGGGGTCTGGCCGTTACGACGAACACTCTGACCGGCGCCGGTCTGTCGGCGTTGTCTCTTGTCGTAGTCGCGCTGGCTGAGAAGCTGCGGGCGAGACCGGGAGGTTTGTCGAGCGTACTCCATGTGTTGTCGTTCATGGCGGCGATTACCTCGATTGCGCTCTTGCAGGTTACCGATGACACCTGGCTTAAGGCAGTGGGCGGACTTGCTCTGGTGGCTTCGTGGCTGGCGGCTCTACTCCTGGCCAGGGTCTCTTATTCTGGTGGCAATCCCAATCTTCTCATCGCGCCGCTGCCGCCTGTCCTGCTCAATGCCTTTGGCGTCTCCGCTTACTTAGCGCCTCTGATCGGTGTCAACTACTGGTTCTCGGTACAGATGGTGGGCGTGGGACAGTTGATTGCCTGCTATCTGATCGGCCTGCCGCTTCTGATGGCGCTGAAACGGCGAAACATTCTCGGCTGAGCTGCGTTGCTATCGTCACCGCTGGAGCGAAGGATTCTCTGTACAATACCCGAGGTAGTAAGCCCAGCCAGTTCCGACAATTGCCTGCAAATCACCGGGTTAGATTCTGCAGGAAGGGCAGGGGGGACACCCGCTTTTCGTTTGACAATCTCAAGTCTGCTGCTTAGAATTACCCATCGCGCTTTGTGGTGCTTCGCGCGATCGGGAAACGGCGTCTGAAGTCGGATACACGTTATTGTAACAATTGAGGTGATACGAGATGAAAAACATTCTGGTGACAGGATCGGTAGGACAGATCGGGTCGGAACTGACAATGGAATTACGCAAAAGGTACGGCAATGACAATGTTGTCGCCGGAGGGAGGAAAACCAAGCCAAGTGAGAAACTGCTGAATTCAGGACCGTTTGAAGTCGTTGACTGCACCGACATCAATGTCGTGAGGGATGTGGTCCGGAAGCATCGTATTGATACCATCCTTCATCTTGCCGCGATACTCTCGGCGGTGGCGGAAGCCAAACCGCAGCTTGCCTGGGATGTCAATATCAACGGACTCTACAATGTCCTGGAAGTGGCTCGGGAACACAAATGTGCTGTTTTTGTTCCAAGCTCGATTGGCGCCTTCGGTCCCTCCACTCCTCTGGATGATACGCCCCAGGATACGATTCAGCGCCCCAATACGATGTACGGTGTGACCAAGGTTGCCGGGGAGCTGCTCTGTGATTACTATCACAAACGGTTCGGTGTCGATACTCGCGGCGTTCGCTATCCCGGAATCATTTCCAACGAGACGCTACCAGGGGGCGGCACTACCGATTACGCAGTAGAGATATTCTACGAGGCTATCAAGAACAAGAAATACACGTGCAATCTTGGTGCCGGAACCTTCCTTGATATGATGTATATGCCGGACGCCATCAAAGCCGCCATTGACCTGATGGAAGCAGACCCGGCCAGGTTGAAGCACAGAAATGCGTTCAATGTAACCGCCATGAGTTTTGACCCGGAGATTATCGCCGCTGAAATAAGAAAGATGATACCGGATTTCACGATGGACTATGACGTCGACCCCGTAAAGCAGGGAATCGCGGATAGCTGGCCCAACAACATGGACGATTCCGCAGCCAGAGAAGAATGGGGGTGGGAACCCGAATACACCCTCCCCGTGATGACAAAAGACATGATCGAGGTGCTCTCGAAAAAACTCGTGCAGAAATAGATGAACCGCGATAATACGCACCAGGTACTCTAACACATTAGTTTCCAGGAGCAGCAATGCCGGTGAAAAACTTGAATAGCGCCCTGAAGCAGGCCTTGAGTGAACTCAAAGCAAAGGGCACCGCCAAAGGCGAAGAGATGATCATTACCGCCGTGAAGCCGGCGGAAGGTAAGAGAGGTCCTCGCTACTATGTCGAGGGCGAGGGGGATAAGGGATTCATCAAGATGAACGCGAACTCCTATCTGGGAATGTCCCTTCGCAAAGATGTCATAGAAGCAGAGGAGGACGCCGCAAAGAAATTCGGCGCCGGACCGGGATCGGTTCGGTTCATAAGCGGTACCTACGCAGCACATATTGCGTTGGAGAAGAAACTGGCGACATTCCTCGACCGGGAAGCTGCCATGCTTTTCAGCTCAGCCTACGTAACAAGTATGGGTGTCGTCGTGCCGTTGACGACAAGTGAAACGGTCTTTGTCAGTGATGAGTTGAACCACAACTGCATCATCCAGTCGATGAGGCTTTCCCGGCCGGCGTCCAAGGCGATATACAAGCACAATGACATGGCGGATTGTGAGGCCAGGCTGAAAGAGAGTATCGGCAAAGGGAAAAGAGTCCTGGTGGTCACGGACGGCATTTTCAGCATGAGAGGCGATAATGCCCCCCTGGACGAGTTGGTTGAGATCTGCAAGAAATACGACGCCCAGTTTGAAGAAGGCGTCATATCTGTTGTCGATGATTCCCACGGCATTGGCGCTCTTGGGAAGACGGGAAGAGGCACTGAAGAGTATCTGAATACGAAGGTTGACGTTCTTATCGGCACCTTAGGTAAGGCGTTCGGAATTAACGGCGGCTTCGTGACAGGCTCGGCGACCATAATCGAGTACCTGCGTGAAACAGCCCCCATGTATATCTACTCGAACCCCATCACCTGCTCGGAAGCTTCCGCCGCCATGAAGGCAGTGGAGATTCTTGACAGCCCGGAAGGTCTCAAAATACTGGAACATCTCGGCAGGATGACCAGGAGATTCGAGGATGGAATCAAGGCAGCCGGCTATGAGACCATCGAAGGTCCCCATCCCGTGGTGCCGTTAATGGTGCGGGACACACAGAAGACAAACGAGATCGTGAAGCACCTGACGGCAAACGGCGTGTTGGCCACCGGTTTGAATTTCCCCGTGGTTCCCAAGGGGGACGAGGAGATAAGATTCCAGGTCTGCGCTGACCATACTGAAGCTGATATCGACTACGTTATCGGTGTGCTGAGGGAGTATCAAGAGACGCATTAGCAAACGATCGTATGCGCAACATACTATTGAGGTTGACGCACGCCCGTGTGCGCCAACCCTGCATAAACCTCTCCAGGGCGTGCACTTCGCGCAGCTAGGCTGGGGGGTTGTATTTGGATTGTATCGGTGTGGACGCATCAAGCGAGAACATGGGGAGTGACCACGTATGTACGATTACCAACTTCGCGCCCTGATACGCCAGGTTAAGACCGCTGGGGCTACATTCGTAGTCCTCTTGACTATGGCGACGGGGCTTTGGTATTGGGCAAGGAGCCACTATCAGGCTCAACTGGAGTCCTACCGCAGACAGGTGGAGGTCATGGAGCTGTCATTTGCCGAGGTTGGCTCCGCGTTTGACAATGCCATCAAGCTAGCAGGCGAGCTACGCGAACCACAGATTTGGAGAATCGATACTGTGTTCTTCGATTCTTCAGGCAAAGCGCAGGAGTCAACTGGAAATCCGATCTATATGTATGGTGGGCTAGTGGAGTTCTCGTTTAGTGAGCTCACAAGGAATGGCGCCGTGGCGGTCGGAATGTACAAGAACGAAGTTAGCGGCATACCGTACAACTTGCAAGGTCCGGGATGGAAGACGATCGGCCAACAAACTCTCAAGCTGGCCGTGGGTAGGGATAAGTTCGAATGCGAGGTTGGGCAGCAAGCATACTACTTGGCTCTGATGCAGCCTCCAGACGTAAGCAATGTGGTAGTGGTACGAATTTATAGACTAAATGCATTGTACAAGCCTATCGGGTAAATTCCCCTCGTTCCGATGCTCTGCGTCGGAACGTAGAATGTGACGCTCTGCGTCACGCCCTGTAAGCAGTATGGCAAGAGACAGGTACAGGATATTCGACAATAGCTGTCCCCACTTTGTCACGTGTACAGTGGTGAACTGGCTGCCACTTCTAGGTATGCGGTCAGTCGCGGAAATCGTTCTGGAATCCCTGAGCTACCTGCAAGAGAAGAATCGACTGACGTTATACGCTTATGTTATCATGGAGAATCACCTCCACATGGTAGCTGTCGCCGAAGATCTTAGCCGCCAACTCGCTACGTTCAAATCATACACCGCGCGTCGGATCATTGACCACCTGAGTGAAGTGGGAATGCATTCATTGCTGCAACAGTTGAGAGCACAGAAACTGGCGCATAAGACTGATCGGCAATATCAATTCTGGCAGGAAGGCTCACATCCGGTGCAGATTCAGAATGCGGAAGTCATGCGAGAGAAGATCGAGTATATTCACAATAATCCTGTGCGGCGGGGCTATGTCGAGGAGGCGGTGTACTGGCGATACTCGAGTGCTACCGACTACGCTGGTCAACGGGGCTTGCTTGATGTTGAGACCGACTGGCATTAGAGGGAACGCAGAGCATCCCTGAGGAGCACTGCCTGCCCGTTCCCACGGAGACCATGGGAACGAGGGGATGGGTGCAGACCGGGGGAGGGGTACGGACAGGGCAGATTCCTCTCGTTCCGATGCTCCGCGTCGGAACGAGCGCAGGCACGACGTATCCTTTTTTGATGCCCTGCGTCACGCCAGATATCAGGCATGGTAGAAGATGGATAATGGGTGTCAGGGGACGACCGCAGAGCGGTCAGGTCGGGTTCCCACGCAGAGCATGGGAACCAGGAGAAGCCCCACTCCCTTCCAGCGCGCTGGGAAATTAATACTTGACATTTTCACTCCTGATACATAAGATATGTAACAGCTTATCTATGCAACGTGCAGGCTGGTTGACTGTCATTGGGCTGCTTCAATAGTCCCAAAGGCGACTGAGTCTGCAATCTTCGTCTTTGCATGCACACACAAAGGCGATTATATGGTCTTTTTTAACATGACATGAGACGGCAGGGTGGCCGTTTCAGACTTGTTTGGAACGGGAATTCAGCCCGGGAAGAGCCGATCATCGGCAGCGATAGAACATACAGTCAGCTTTCAGGGGCAGCTATTCCCCGAAAATGAGGGCCTCATACTTGTAGATGATAGCCTTCGGAGATTGGTAGGCGTCGGTCGGCAACCCGGCTTTCTGACAGGTCTGCTGCAGGAACTGGGTGCGGCTCCAGCCGTAGTCGGCGGCGACCTGGGGAAGGAGCAGGCCACGGTTGTTTCCCACGACGATCATAAGTCCGTGGCGGCCAACTTCGATCTCATCGAGCGATCTCACTTCGACCAGCGGCGTGAGGACCGATATCTCGATGTGCAACTGCGGCAGTTCCTCCGCCTGCACCGGGTGGAAGCGTCGATCGGCAAAAGCGGCCTGGATCGCGCAGGTGGCGACCGTCTTGTACAACGGGTCAACCGCCATCGTGTGGCCGATACATCCCCGGAGCCGCCCGCCCTTTTCGAGCGTCACGAAAGCCGCCCCGGGCAGGCGCAGATTCTCGGGGACATCGAACTCAGGCACAACCCTGGTCTTGAGATAGGCGTCGATAGATTCGCGCGCGATTCGAAGCAACTGCTCCTTGTCATCATCGGATAGGGCGAAGTCGGAGGGTGAACCGACAGTTCCCGGTTCGGATACAACCGTCGAGTCCGAATCGCTGCTGCCGTTGCCTGATTTGTAGATAACGATCGCCGCATAGCCCACCACCGAACTCTTGTCCCCGGTGAGGTCCCCGGAGTCGCCGTAGCGAAGCAGCTTTGCCCGGTTGGCTCCTTTGGCGAGAGCCGCCTTTATGACCGCCACCGCCGGAGCGCCGCCACACATCTCCACTTCACCGGATGCAAGGTATTTGAGCAGTCTCTCGCAGTCCAGGTCTTCTATGCAGGCAATTCCAAGTGAGTCCATCCGGCGACCGACCGAAGCGGGTTTGTAATGCTGCCAGTCGGTCGAGGCTATCATAACGCTGTTTGGGTCATCCGGCAGGAAACTGAGCGCCGCGGCAAGGATTTCGATGGTTTTCTCTTCGGGGTATCCAAATACGATCGGCACGATCTTGAATGCGGGCAGGACAGCTTGCAAGTACGGCAATTCCACCTCGAGCGAGTGCTCAGCCGTGTGGGCCTGGCTGATGACGTCGATGGCGTTATCATAGCCGAGGAGCTTCCGGCACCAGGTGTCATCGCATTCAATCGTACCGAGCGGTGTGTGCCACCGGATACCGGGGCCGTAAACCGATGCGCCGCTGAAACCGTGCCGGTGCGACGGTCCGCAGAGCACCACCCGGTTCACACCTGATCGCTCCAGCAGTTTGAAGCTGCAGGCGGCGATCGGCCCGGAGTAAACCAGCCCCGCGTGGGGGACAATCAGCGCCAGGATCCGACCGTCGATCTCCGGCAGGTCGTGCACCTGCGCCAGGTGGCCTCTGACCATCTCGATCAGAGTGGTGCTGTCGGCGGGATAAAAGGTGCCCGCCACGGCCGGTTGGCGCACTTCGGCGTTGACGCTGCCTGACAGAGCAGCAATCGCCAGCAATATGGACAACAGTATCCCTGACACTCTCATAGTATTCGCCTCAGGTCACAATAGCACCCCACCTTTCTCTCGTCAAGTTCAAAAGGGTTCTCGATCCCGCTCCCGGGAACGAAAAGGGTTGACAGTCTCACGGCAAGTCGTAGTATAACTTCTATGAGCAAGGTTGTGGTGGTAAAGCGATCCGGGGCCGAGTCCGGGGGCGAGTTCACCAAAGACCACTATCGCGCGCTTCTTGAGGCGGCGCTGCCGATGCTGTCCGGCACTGACGATGTCTCCACGGCCGTGAAAAAGCAGTTCCCTGGGGGACGGGTGGGGATGAAAGTCAACTGCCTGACCCGACGACACACATGCACGCCGGTTGCCCTGACGGAAGCGCTTTTGGATGTGCTGGAGGATGCCGGGTTTGACGGCAATGATCTCGTTGTCTGGGAGCGCACCAACCGGGAGTTGCAACAGGCGGGCTATACCCTTAACGCCTCCAGCTTCGGCAGGCGCTGTCTGGGCACCGATTCCAGGTCCGTCGGATACAGTCACGTATTCTACAGCTTTGGTGACGTCGCCAGCCTGATCAGCAGGATTCTGCTTGAGATGGTCGATCACAATGTCAGCCTTCCGGTGCTGAAAGACCACTCTCTGGCCGGATTGTCCGGCGGCCTCAAGAATATGTTCGGCGCCATCAACAACCCCAACAAGTACCACGACAACAACTGCAATCCGTTCGTGGCCCACGTGTCGAACTTGCAGCCGATCAGGGAGAAACATCGCTTGACGATCATGGATGCCGTTAGAGTGCAGTACGACCAGGGTCCCGGTTATAGCACCGACTACATCGCCGACTATCATGGACTTATCGTTTCCGGCGATCCGGTGGCAGCCGATCGCGTGGGGCTTGAAGTGCTCGAGCACTTTCGCCTGGCGCGGGGGCTTCCCTCGCTTGCACAGGCCGGGCGGCCGGTGCTATACCTCGCTTCCGCCCAGGAGATCGGATTAGGCGTGGCCGATATGGACCGCATCGACCTTAGCGTGAGGATCGTGAACGAAGGTGGTCAGGTTCGGCCGGGGAGGCTGTTCTGATGGATCGCCGGAGATTTCTGCGTTGTGTCGGTTGTGGAGCCGCCGTTACGGCCACCTGTCACACGGATCTGATACCTGAGCTGTTGGGCGGTGTCCAGAATGCGTGCGCTTTCGATCTGGCTAAGGAGTTGTCGAGTGTTGAGGCGCGGCATTACAGGAAGATCGAAGGGGGCGGGATTGAATGCGGTATCTGTCCCAGGCGCTGCCGCATTACCGACCTTGAGCGGGGCTATTGCGGGGTGCGGGAGAACCGGGGTGATATCTACTACACTTTGGTGTATGGCCTGGCTTGTTCGGTCAATATCGATCCGATTGAGAAAAAGCCGTTGTTCCACTTTCATCCGGGCACGACGGCATTCTCCCTGGCCACGGCCGGCTGCAACGTGAACTGCAAGTTCTGTCAGAACTGGGAAATATCGCAGTCACGGCCGGAGCAGCTTGACAACATCGATCTGCCGCCCAAGGCGGTAGTTGACATCTGCCTTCAAAGGAATGTACCGACTATCGCCTATACGTATTCGGAGCCGGTTGTCTTCTACGAATACATGTACGATATCGCCGCCCTCGGTCGCGAGAACGGCGTCAAGTCGGTCATGATAACCGGCGGTTACATCGAGAAAAAACCACTGGCCGAACTGCTTAGGCAGCTTGACGCGGTCAAGGTAGATCTCAAGGCGATTCGGGAGGACTACTATCGCCGGATCGTAGACGGCAAGCTCCAACCGGTTCTGGATGCGCTGGTGCAAACAAAGAAGGCCGGAGTGTGGCTGGAGATCGTTTATCTCGTCGTGCCGACGCTCAACGACAGCGACGCTGAGTTCACGGAGCTTTCCCGCTGGGTGAAAGCCAATCTGGGCACAGACACCCCTGTGCACTTCACGCGCTTTCATCCGCAGTATCTGCTGAGAAACCTGCCCATGACGCCGACTAAGACGCTGGAGCGGGCACATGCCATAGGCTGTGCCGAAGGCCTGGAGTATGTTTACCTTGGCAACGTCCCCGGCCACCCGGCCGAGTCCACCTATTGCCCAGGATGCGGGGAAATCCTGATACAGCGCCAAGGCTACCGCATTCTTCAGAACAACCTTTCCGGGAACCGATGTCATGCGTGCGGCAGGGTCATACCCGGACTGTTCTAAATGAAAAGCAAAGCCTTCCTGCTTGGGTTCTTTTCTATCGGAGGTCAGGTCCTCCTGCTGCGGGAACTGATTTCTTCTTTCAACGGCGACGAACTGTTCATCGGCACCGCCCTTTTCGGATGGCTGCTGTCGGTGTCTGCGGGTTCGTGGATTGGGGGCCGTCCTGGTCGCGCCGTGCGCCCGATTGGCTTGTTTGGGCTGGGAGCGCTGATGCTGGTAGTCATGCTGCTTGCGGCCAGGTTCTCGCCCCTGGTGCTCTCGGGTGTTGTCGGTGAGGCGGTTGCCTTCGGTCCCGCGGCCCTGGTCTCGATTGTCGTCATGCTTCCTGCTGGGCTGGTATCCGGCTGGTTGTTCGCCGCTATCGCCAACGAGGGGTGGCGCTCGGCGGACGCCGTTGTGACCGTGTACCTGTGGGAGGGGATTGGCGCCTTCGCGGGCGGAGTCACCGTGGCATTACTGACAGGCGGTATCCTAAGCAGCCTGGCGGTGGCTGTCGGGCTGGCGATTGTGGCCGTCTCGTTCGCTTTCCTGTCCTGCCGTGAACACGGTCTCGGCGCAACCATGGCGATTACGGCCGTAACCGTGTTGCTGCTGATTGTAGTCGGCGCGACAAGCGAGGTTATGGAAAAGCACCTGGACGGGATCAAGTACTCCTCCTACGACGTCGAGAAGTCGTTTGATACCCCCTACGGGCATCAGGCGATCATGTCGCGGGACAGCCTCATAATCCTTATGACGGACAACAAAGTTGAAGCCGTTTTCCCCGGTCCGGCAGAGGCCGAGAACCTGCTGATTCCGCCGCTGTTGTACCGTCCTGCGGCTCACGATATCCTGTTGATCGGTCGCAGCGAATTCGGAGTGGCGCAACTGGCGCGCCGGTGGCCGCAGTTGAAACTGACGGCGGTCGATCCCCGGTGGGCGCTGTCGCGTGTTGTGGATAACGTCATCCGGTTTGAGGGGGGAGTAGTCAGGCGGGATGACGATCCCGTTTCCTATCTCGTGGGCCGCGCCGCCGCCGAGCGATTCGATGCCATCATTGTACGTCCGGGTGAGCCGGATAATTTCAAACTCAGTCGGCTTCTTTCGGTTGAGTTCTTCAAACTGCTGCGCTTGCGTCTGAAGGACAATGGGATCGCCGTCATCGTGACAGACTACGACACGGACCGCTACCTGTCAGCTGAAGTAAGAGCAATACTGGCCACGATTCACAGGGGTCTGCGAGAGTCATTTGAAGCTGTCTGGATGTGGCCGGGGGAGACTACACTGTTGTTTGCCTCGCCGGGTAAGTCGCCCGAGATTCCCGTGGATTCTCTGTTGGCCCGAGTAGCAGGCCTTGGTTATGAACCACGCTACCTGAGCGAATCATTTCTGGCCGATAGGCTGGGCGAACTGAAAATCGCGCGTCTTGAAATGGTCATGCGGGATCCGTCGCCGCTGGTCAATTCCCTGGAGAAGCCGGTGCTGCCGACCCTGCAGGCTGTCTACCGCTCCATGGACGGGTTCGACGGCAAGGTCCTCTCGGCGCTGTTTCAGCATCCCTTATGGCTGGCGGCTGCGCCGGTAATAGTGATCGGGTTGTGGCTGGTGCTTCTCACCGGGCGGACGAAGAGGCAGCGTTTTTCGCTGTTTCTTTTTCTCGTCGGGGGTCTGGTGTCGTTGTCACTGGAGTTGATCTCCTTCTATGTTCTTCAGGCTACGCGCGGGTCACTGTATTCGGAGATGGCGGCGCTGGTGGGCGTGTTCATGGCGGGGCTGGCGATAGGGGCATATTTCTCGCGAAAAGCCGGGTGCGATCATCTTGAGTACCCTGCCCTGGCCGTGCTGCTGGTGTCGACACTGACGTTCCTTTTCACTTTTCGGTCTGTCGAGCCTCAGGGTGCACTCTACTACCATCTCATGTTCTTGTTCGCGGTGGCTCTGGCTACCGGCTCGCTTTTTGTGGCCGCTGCGGAGCGCCTCTATGGCGACGTTCTTCTCGGCAACCGCGGCGCAGGCTACGCCGTGGAACTGGTTGGCTCATCGGTGGGGGCGCTGTTAACCATGACGGTGCTGCTGCCCGTTATCGGTCTGGTGTGGCTTCTGGTGTCGCTGTCGATCCTGTTGGGACTGGCGCTGCTCGGCTCCCTGCTTACCTCGAGAGGCGGGTGAATCGAACCGCTCGCCGTGCTCACATGAGACCGCCGAGCCACTGCTGCAGAAACGGCTTGTAATCGTCCCGGTAACCGACCATGCCGACCAGTCGACCACCACGTATGCCGACTACGATCTCTCCGTAATAGCCGTCCTCGGTGAGAAAACCCGAATCGCCGTCGAACGGCAGACCATCCGGCGCCGGCTGCAACTTCTGCAATTTCCCGGCCAGATTTGACCATGCGAGCGCTTTCGAGTCCGCCTCGCTCGGGGATACGAACAAAGTAACGTGCGTTGTGTCCAGTATATGTTCCCGGCTGTAGACGCCGGTCAGAAATGTCTGGCCCAGGAACGACCTGGCCCAGTACTTGTCGGTATGTGCGATTCTGCCCGAATCGGGAAAAAGCGAGAAGGCCTCGGGCGGCGTCTGGGCAGCGACAAACAGCTTGTTGAGAGCATAGGCCAGGTTGACCAGCGCCAGGCTGGTCTCGTCGGAATCATCATAGGCGACCACTCTTACCAGGTAAGGCCCCCTGACGAACTGAATGCTGGACGGAGACAGGTAGCCCTCGGTGCCGAGCCTGATGACCTCGGCGTCCTCCGGTCGTAGCATGGAATAGAGGCCGTAGGCGTTCACACCGGAGTTGAACCGATAGACATCCGCTACTATCTCCACCGAGTCCTTCTTATAGTCCGCGGTCGCCACTTCCATGAAGCTGTAGTTATGATACAGCTCCGCACCACCGTTGATGTATTCCCAGAGGTTCTGGCCCTCAAAGGTCCTTACCTGTGAGGTCCGTTTCAGACTGATGGCGCTGAACTCCCCGGGCAGGAAGTCAGCGGCTGCCTCTCTCGTTGCCTGCTTGTCGCCGCCGCACGAGAGCAACAGCGCCGCCGCAATGACTACAACTACCTCTTTCTTCGCAGCAAACATGTTACCACTCCATGGTTCACGTAAGTTGTTTCAGGTTTCTCTCAAGCAAAAGTTGCCTGTCGGGGGCGCGTGATTCTCCGATGGCGGTCACGTATACAGCCGGTTTGTCCGTTACCGGGCAGGCGAACTCGCAGGCGCCGCAACCGGTGCAGAGTTCGGGGTCGATATATGGTCGCTTCACCCGGACTTCCACGCCGTTGCGGTCAAGTACAGTTTCGTCCTTCAGGTAGATAGCTTTGGGCGACGTCGGGCACCATTCCTCGCAGACAATGCACGGTTTGGCCATGGCCCAGGGGAGACAACGACCGCGATCCATGAAGGCGGTGCCGATACGGTTGGGCGGGTTTTGTTCGTCTCCCACTTTCTGCGTGGTCGTAAGTTCCAGTATGGCCCCCGTAGGACAGACCTCACCGCACAGGGTGCAGGTCGGCTCGCAATAGCCAATGGCCGGAATCAGAATGGGTGTCCAGATTCCTTCCAGCCCTGATTCGAGCAAAGTCGGGTGCAGGGCATTGTTGGGGCAAACCCGCATACACTGGCCGCAGCGGATGCACCGCGCCAGAAAGGCCTCTTCGGCAATTGATCCCGGCGGCCGGATCAGTCTCGGGTTAGAGTTAGCCTTGAAGGCATCACCGGAACGCAGCAAAGGGTAAAGAGCCAGACCCGCGGCCAGCGAGGCGACGGTCTTTCGGCGGGTGACATTGATCTCCGGTGTTGAGGCCGGGTTTTTCACGGTCACTTCCTGCTGCGGGAAGAACTTGAACTTGAGCGAACCCTGCGGACAGTCCGCCTGGCAGTTCAAGCAGAGGTGGCACTCCGCCTGACGCCACCGGGTGCCTATATCCGGGTTGTCGGCCCCCTGACAGTGGAGAAGGCAGAGGTTGCAGTGGTCACACGAGCTTTCGTCCTTCTCTAGGCCGAAGATGGCGAATCGTGAAAATAGACCCAGCATGGCCCCGAGAGGGCAGATGCCACGGCACCAGAAGCGGGTGAAAACCCGGTTGAGAACCAGGATCGCCACAAAGAGCAGGCCGATAGTCAGTATCCCGTGGAAGTGTACCAGCCGGAAGTTCAACAGGAAGGGGGCGATCAGATCGTAGGCACGCTGGGCGCCTCCGCCGACGTAGGGGAGACCAAGCGATTTGGCCCACCCGACAAGCCCCAAAGCCGCACTGTGCATTGTCGGCAGCACCACCGTGCCAAGCGATCGCGCCAGCAGCGGTAACGGATCAAGCAGGCCGGTCTGGAGCGTTCCCGCCAGGGCGGCGGTAATCAGAAAGAAGAACAGGTAGAACTTGATCTTCTGATAGCTCTTGTAACGATTCGATTGAATCTTCCCTTTGCCGCGATATTTCCGCCGCTCCGATTTGACTTCCGATATCCAGTGATTCAAGGACCCCAGGGGGCAGATCCAGCCGCAAAAGAACCGGCCCAGAAAGATGGTGGGAATCAGAATCACCAGCGACCATAGAAGACCTTTGTGGAGAGTGCCGTTGGCCAGAAGCGTACCCAGCGCTACGAGCGGGTCAAACTGGAGCGCTATGGATACGGGGTAGGGCAGCGAGATGTCCGAGATGTTCACACCTTCGAAAGCGGCCTCGAAATTCGTTTTCAGGATCAACCAGAAGAAAACGCCAAAGAAGACCACCTGGCTGATCCGGCGAAGGTTCCTGACGGTGGCGATAGTCATCAGGCGATCTCTCTGTAACCGACTGCCTGGTAGTCCATACTCCCCAGTCCGGCCTTCTGGGCTAGGACTATATGCTCTACCTGGCTGGGCGACAGTCCCAGGAACTCGCAGGCGCGGGAATCGGCAGCGACCTGGTCGGTGGAGCAAATGACCGTATGTTCGATGTTGACGTCGCCCAGTGAGCCGCCCTGCGGCCCACCGCGTATGAGCACGCGGGTAGCATCCACTACCGTCAGGGTGGGTCGGCAGAATGCCGCCAGATCGACAATGGACTGGTCAATCTGCTGGTGAAGCTGATGGCGCGGCCCCCCCAGGATTCCATAGAGATTCTTCATGGCGATGGTACATGAACACAACGAGTGCTGCTTCACGATCGGCATGTTGATCAGTCGATCGGTATTGACGAAAGGGCTGAGCACCGGCCACTCTGTCAGGAGCTTTCCGCCCAGGTGCATGGTCACGAAATCGTCCTCTGAGGGAATGATCACTCTGGCTCCGGCTTTCTCGGCAGCCTCGCCGATACCGGAACGCAGGAAGCACCTGCGGGGCTCGTTGCAACTCATGTCCGTGACAACTACCTGTGCTGCGCCGGCGGCAATGCACAACCGCACCATTTCCCCCACCAGTACGGGTGATGTATTGGCAGCCTGAGCTGCCGTGCGATCCCAGCCGATGTTGGGTTTGATCGTCACCCGTTCTCCCGGTTGAACGAACCGCTCGGTTCCGCCAACGGCGTCCAACGCCTTGTGCAGCGCGGCGATTGAGTCCTCATCCCGAGACAGCGTGATCTGCGGTATCGAAGGTTTCGGAGCGACCTCGAAACTACGTGTCTTCCTCCCCGGCTGCACATATCTTGATGATTCCCGCCTGTCGAAGAACAACGCCGTACCGCCGGTAGCTATCGCCAGCGCCACGGCCGAAGAGGTCTTCTTTATGAACTCGCGTCGCTTCATGTTCAATTCGCCGCCGAGGTTTGCTTCAGTGCCAATATACCCGGTCTCAACCGTAGCTGCAAGTAAGGCGTTCGTCCGATGCAGACTCCTTCGCGATAGCGCTACCTATCGTCGTTTTCGTTGTCCTTACCGTCGTCCCGGTGCAGCTTTACCGTAACGCGGCCGCTGTCTTCTTTCGTAACGAACGGCTTGAGCCGCTCGAGTTGCTCAGGCGGCAGCCGCCTCTTGCGGTAGATCTCCTTCATCAAGGCGCGGCCGTCAAGAGCGAAATAGTTGTTGAGTTCCAACTCACGGGCCAGGTGTGACAATTCGGCAAAAGCGCGCGCATCCTTTGTCCTGGTGACGAACTTCTCTTCCCGATACAGCTTGACGTTCACGTCGCCGTAAGTTCCCGTAAGGACAGTAAGGTCATGGTCTTGCGCCGCCTTCTTGACGTCTTGCTTGAGAGCATCGAGCTCGTTCTCCACCTGCTTCAACCGCCCGTAAGCAGCCACGTAGGTGTCGGCCAGTTCCCGCAGGCGGGCGGCCTCGGAGTCACCGGGCGCGGCTGCCTCCTCCGGCGCGGCGTCGAGCATCTTCCGATGCCGCCTGGCCGGACAGATGTCGCTGTAATCACAGTAGTCACACAGGCCGCCCTCTATGGTGGGGAAGCTGTCCAGACGCTCAGCGTCGAGTATCTTGCAGATGACCGCCCGCAGTTCTTCGACAAGGTGATCCAGTTCGTCAGGGCGCATCCGGTGGCGGACTACCTCGTTTTGCCGCAGGAAGAACTGGGTCAGTTCAATCTGTTCGAGTTGCGGGTAGTTGGCCTGAACGGCCAATTGATAAATCCCCATCTGGAAGAAGAACTGCGGCTCCTGGGGGCGGACGATTCGCTGCCCGGTTTTGTAATCGCAGATTTCAACAATGCCGTCGTCCCGCTTCCAGAGTTTGTCGATGTATCCGTGAATCCGAAACGGCGTGTCGGGAAGCTGAAAAGTAAGGTGCTGCTCCGTACCGAGCAGGGTACCCTGGTCGAATGGCTGGTGCCGGTCGTAATGCCCGGCAAGTATCTGTTCACCGAGGCGGATGTAGTCGTCGACGGTGTAGTAATCCCTGGTGAGCTTGATGGCTCCCCTGTCCACTTTTTCCCATTCCGCCCGATACATGGCCAGGGCATCCTCGCGCGGCACGAGAACGCCGTCAGCCCCGTGAGTGTACAGCGTTCTCAGCACACGGTGCACGGCATTGCCGAGATATGCGTCGGGGCTGACCCGTTTGGGTACGGCCACCTTCTCGACATACTTGAACTTGTATTGCCGGGGACAGTTGCGGAAACTGGCGAGCTTGCTGTGGCTGTATACGCTCATGTGGTGTTCAACGTTTCTGTGCGCTTCGTTACGTCAGATCGAAGTCAACGTTAGGCGGCTTCGGCCGGTGTTGCTTTACGTAATGGTCCCAGAGCCCGGACAGGAATCCGAAGCCCAGGCCAAAATGGATAGTCGGGAAGATCAGCGGGCCAAAAAGCAGGCAGCCCGGGTGATTCTCCTTGCGAGCCAGGTAGGCCGAGAAGAAAACCGCTGCCAGTATATAGACCCCTACAACGGTTTTGAATAAGGAGGCCGCCCCCGACGAAACCAGCGACAGCAGCAGAAGTAGAACGAAGCCCGCCACACCTGCGCCCGCCAGCCACTGAACAGGGGAAAACAGCCGGTGCTTGTGTGAGAATCGGAACCGTCCCTTCCCGTATCGAACCATCTGTCGCCAGAGACCGGCCAGGTTCGAGCGGGGATAGTAGAACACCCGCAGCCGGGGCGAGATGTACGCTTTGATGCCGGCCTGGTGTACGCGGTAGTTGAAATCGACATCCTCGCAGGCGTCAAACGCCTCGTCGAAACAGCCGATTTCGTCAAAGATCGATCGGTGGTACATCGCCCCCGATGACGTCGGGTCCACCATGCCCTCAACAGTGGAGTATATCTCGGAGCCGGGTTTGTGACCGAATATCGAGCTCCGGCACAGACCCACCGACTTCTCGAACTCGCCGAGATCGGGCGGTGTCAGTGGCTGTGGACGACAGAGGCATTTCGCCCCGGTCTCTTTGAAGATGTCGACCATGTCCTGCAGGAGGGTCTTGCCGGGCAGATTGGTATGACCGTCAAGAATCAGGATGTAGGGTGCGCTGCTGTTCCTGACGCCGATGTTGCGTCCCGAGGAGGGGCGTCGGGGATGGTTGTCCAGGAGTTGCAGGGAGCCGAACCGGTTCTTGAAAGATCGTACTATTTCCCGCGTACCGTCGGTGGAGCCGCCGTCCGCTACCACGACTTCGACGGCGTCCATCGGGTAGTCCTGCATGTACACCTGCTCGAGGGTCTTGCCGATGAACTTGGCTTCGTTCAGAGTGGGCATAACGATGGCGATATCGAATTTCGAATCGCTGGACGCCACGGGACCGAAATCCTTTCCGACAGGTGTGTTTCACGCCATCTTATGGCACAACGGACCGCCGCCGCCGTGCAACGGCCGTCGGGCAAATTATAGAACGATCTCACCTGCCCGACAACAAAAAACCGCGGCTTGCCCGAAGCAGGCTGAGTCAGTCCCCGTAGGTCAGGACCCCTGTGGTCCTGACACTTGAGTCTATTGAATCCGAGGCGTCACAGGCTACCACCAAAACCGGGGCAGATCGGCGTCGCCGGTTTTCGCGCGAAGCGCAAAAGACAGGCTTGCCTGCCGTTCCAAACAAGTTTGAAACGGCCACCCGACTTGTCCAGATTGTCATTGGCCTTATCGAGGATATCTGTTGACATCCGCATATAAAGATGCGCTAATTGAATTAGGGTGGAGAGCACAAGGGATGCTATGGATTTTGCTGGGAGATGTTATGGATGAACAAGCCGATGCGCGTACAAAACTGACAAAGTCGCTGGTCCGGGTTACTTGGGCACTTGTTATTGTTGGCCTGATTGGAGCGGGACTGGCCTACTGGGGTTATAGGGGACTTATTAAGGAGCAGAAAAAGTCTACTGAAATGGAGTGGCGACCTTACTGCCACATCGTCCAAGCGCCAGCTTCGGCCGGTTTCCAGTACTACTTGGGTGACAGCGTTGCGATCGATAATGTGCCCAGAAGTATTGACTCCATTCCGTTAGGATCGACTGAGTACATGGCGGTAAGGCGCATCGGATTTCTCGTGCCGCGATTAGGGATATTCATCAACATTGGCAAAACGCCTCTTCGCATCAAAACCTCGGTTGCTTCTATTCTCTCCCAACGTGAATGGGTGGAGAAGCACGGGAAGGACTACGAACATCTCATACAAACTCTCAAACTACCGGGCACCATTGATACGCTTCACACTGATTTCGTTCTCTTGCCCGGAGACTCTTCCGAACCTGCGCCTCAATTGGGTTATCGGAGGTACATGTCTAAAGACGAGTGGCATCAGTACGTTTACTCTGACAGTTCCATAGTCCTGTACCCGTATCAGTATGTTGAGTACGAGGACTTTTTTGGACATCAGTACAACGCACTGCTAATCCAATATCTAAAAGCGGACATAGAGATAATCGATAGTATCCCTGTTTTCTCGTGGTCAGACAAGCCTGGTGTTGAGAGGTATCGTTGGGACATAGGCCTAGAGGATTGACATTCGCTGCTTAGGCGCAAACTCGTCCGGGCGGCACCCTCACTTGTTTGGGGGTGTCTCTTCCCGGGCTGAATTCCCGTTCCAAACAAGTTTGAAACGGCCACCCGACTCGTCCTCCTGGCCATCCATCGGTCGCCAGCTCTGTATAACAGCGCGTGTACTTACTCTGTGTCCATCGATAGTGAAAACAGGCAAAACCAGACAACCTCCCATTGAGAGCCCGTGCCCTTCTATGCATTCAGATACTGCTCTTCACCTTTTACCCATGCGAAATGCAACCACACTCCTGAACGCTTTCCGACTGACACGGTTTCGTCAATGGCTGCTGATACTCCAAAAAGCGAAATGAAACACTCGTAGTCTGCGAACCATTCATTTTTTGAACCGAAGGAGTGAACTAACATGACCGCATGATTTGCATGGAAACGCCTGGCTTCAATAATGGCAGAAGCTGTGCGGTGTAATAATTGATATCTGATGTTCTCTGAAGGTTTGGTATGCAAGCCCAGTACAGAACACAAAAAATCGAACCTTTCCTTCTTGCCACCGGATAAATTTGGACCCCATTCGCCAATAGTGGGGCCAAATGGTTCGGAAACTTTGCCTTCTACAGCAATTGAGACAAGATCATTTTCCGTTCTGCCAAGCACCCATACATCATTTTGGGAGGGTCCGGCACCACCGGGCAAAGGAACCTTATACTCGGGAATTACAATCAGGGTTTCCAAACCCGCCAGTTCTGTTGCTCGACATAGAACCTTTTTTACATGGTTTGGAATACCATCCGCATCGTGCCAACAATGTGCTAATGTTCTTGCGGAGTAACCCCGCTTCCATTGTTTTTTTGGATCTGCAAGAAACTGCTTCCAGTCCTTTGCCTTTTTAGATGGAATATAAACTTTGTTCATTCAGTACCATCGACCCTTTCCCGAAACGTAAAAGCAACTCCTACCGTCCTTTTGGTGCCGGTCGGCAAGCTTCAACTCCACGAGGATACCGCCTGTCATTGAGAATATACAGGGTCCTTTGTTCCACTCCGTCTGGTAGTGCTTGCAGAAGTAGATAGAGTCGAAGAAACACCCACCTCTCAGCCGGTCATACGCGTATTGTATCATGTTGTAGGTAATAGATTTTCTTTGGACTGTCTTGTCGCCCACGTCCATTGTAATAGTCTGACCATCATTTGAGAGGATATCTCGCCTGTCCTCACCGAAGCACTTGAGGATGCCCCTATGTTTAGAATCTAGTTTTTGTATTCGTTCTTCTACTTCTTTCCAATCTTGCATGATTTCCTCCTAATACGTCTAACGCTGATAACTGGCTGTCAACTGATTTTCCTCTAAGCTCAAGCCCTGTTCGGCAAAATACGTTTTTACTTTTCTTTCAAACTCCCGGCCTACTTGAGTGTTGCTTTTGGCACCTTTGCGCTGAAAGGTTTTGTCCATTTGTTCCTCCAGTGAATTGGTGTTTATCCGGTTTTCGTATAAAGCACCCCGTTCCCTTTTCGCTGAAAGGCGTTCAGCGCAATCATGATTCCTTTATCGGCATACTTATCCATTATTCCACTGTTGGGTACGCTTCATTTGCCGCATATCAAGCGTCATCCGAGGCGTCTCAAGCTACCACCAAATCCGGGGCAGACCGAGGGCTGCTGCCCACGGATGGAATGCGGAATCACGTCGATAACTGCATTTTTCAGGGAGGTACGCTGTCAGCGTCGGGCGTTGATCAGGATTGCTAAAGACCGCGGTAGATGTCCAGCCACTGTCCACTGACTTGTGACCAGGCGAACTTCTGCGCGGTAAGTTTCGCCTGTTCCGATAGCCGTTTCACTAACTCGGGAGACTCGATCAGTTCGATAATACGATCAGCCAGGGATGCGGGGTTGCCTTCCCGGACGATCAGACCGTTGACCCGGTCGATGATGACGTCAGAAGCCCCGCAGACTTCGGCCACCACGGGCAGGCCGGAGGCAAGCGCTCTGAGCAGAGAAGTCCTGTCGCTTCCGGGGGAACTCGTTTCGATATATAAGTCGGCCGATTGGAGATGGCGGAGTATAGCGGCCGTGTCGGTCTTTGACTCGAAGGCCAGGCCGCTCAGCCGGGCCGCCGCTGCCGACTCGACGAGTTCGGTTCGCCGGGAGCCTGTGCCCAGGATAACCATCTCCGAGCGGGGATACTTTTCCTTGACCAGTTTGAAGGTTTTCATCAGCAACCCGGCATCGCTTTCCGCGTGTGGTGACTGGACACAAAGGATACGGGGCTGCACCGATTGGATGTTGCGTGGCTTGAGATCGAGAGGATCAAACGCCTCGCCGAGGACTTCGCACCCGATCTGCTCCCGTCTCAGAAGCCCGGCGATTGAATCCGACGACGCCACCACCCTGTCACTCAGACGGAGGATCCGAACAAGCAACGGCCCCGGTCCCCGAGATTGAAACTCGGCCAGGCTGCCACGGCAGTCTATGATGATTCGTTTCCCAAAGAATCGTCCCAGGAAGACCGGAAGGAAGGCAGTCGTGGTCATATCCGTACCGTCAGGAAGAACGACGTGCACGATATCGAACTGCCCGATCGCCCGCACGATATCCCTGCCGTAACGCCACAGGTCGCGGCGCCGTGCGATAACATTCCGGAAAACCCTGCCCGCCCGCAGCCCGTCTCCCGAAGTTGTGTCTACGGCGCAAACCCGGTATAGCCAGCGCTGGTCCCTGAAAAGATTCGACCAGAGCCGCATCCGTTCGCTGACGTTCATGGATGCCTCGGAAACCGGGCAGGTCAGCAACACGCGGGGAAGGACGGCCTGAGTTGTACCGGCTACACGGTGTTTCCTGTCGGTTCGCAGCAGGTAATCGCCGACGGCGGTCGGCGCTCCTACTGAGGCGGCATGAGCCTTGATCATAGCGTCTCCCTGGTCAGACAAACAGCTTCCCCCTTTCTACCCCGGACGGCCCGTCAGGTTGGAAAAAAAGTGTCCCGCGTTTCTGTGTTTCCATGGCAGGATTACGCCGTCGGCAGTCGCGGTCGTTGCTGTAGGAAGCCACTCGTAAGGATTCCCGCCGGGCGGCCGATACTTGCTACTATAGGTATCAGAGCGGTCGGCCCGGGAGGTCGGGCAGGCAGAAGCGGCGTCATCAGAAAAGGGAAAGTATAATGAACACCTCCAGGCTTACTATATTCGCCACGACAATGATATATCTGGGCACTCTGCTTCTGTCCATCCTGTCGTTTTTCACGACATACTACGGTTTGGCGATCCTGGTCGACAGATGGCTGGCCATTGTCGGTTCTCTCGGCCTGCAGATAGCCATGTTGGGTGTCGCCTGGAACCTGATAAAGTCCCGCGGGAACCGGTTCGTGTATGTTACGGTATTCATAGTGGCGGCGACTTTCTCCGTGTTCTTCTCTTATGCGAATTTCGACTCCGCCCTCAAAACCGATACCCGTACCCATGAGGCGCGGGCGCAATACACGGCGGCTGTCAAGCCTCTGCTGGCCAAATACTCCGCCACAGCGCGAAAGGCCCTGGTGCAGGCTGGTTATCAACAGGAACGGCTCGGTAAACTGCTGGAGATGGAAAGGGAAAGAGGATGGGCCACCGTTGTCGACGAAGGCACCGACGACGAATTCATCCAGTCGACCATTGAAGGCGCCCGCCGGACGGTTGAATCCTGGAAGGAAAACCGGGGATCTGAATACCAGCAGGGTAGCGGGCGGGGAATAATCCTGAACTTCCTGGAAAGCCGCATCGGTACCATACAAAACGCCTTTGAGAGGATAAAAGGGTACGTGGGCACAATCGACTCGGTATCAATGGTCCTGACCAGCGCTCTGCCGGTGACGCGTCAGAGAGAGCTTGTCAACCTGGCCTCGGTCCATTTTCCACACGGCGAGGTAGCCATGGTACTGGCGGAACAACCCCGCCTGATCAGTTTTCCAGCCGAGTCGGACTACATCGAGCGCCCCACCAGCCGACAGCAGGCCTTCATGCTCGTCATTGGTGACCTGTTTAAGATGGACCACCTGGCGGCTTTTTCGCTCCTGCTCGCTATCGCCATCGATCTGATTGTCATCATAATGGCTCTTGCCGGTAGCCACATTACTGATGACACCGATTACATTCTCGACCGCGTGAGACAGGACATGGCTCGCCGACTGGGGAAAGTCGAACTGGACGACGCCGAGCAACTCGACGTGGCCCTCAAGGAGAATGTAGAAAAATACCGGAAGGCGATGTCCTATCAACTGGACATGACGCGGGTATCGTCGGAATTCCGGGATGCAGGCAAGATATCCAGTATCCGGCCGCGAGGAGAACCCGAAGAGAACACAACTCTGGTGCGAGGCTTGGCTGATCGCCTGAAATCGCGCATGGTCCACTGGGCCGGCAACAATTCTCCGGAGGCCGTCGAGGCCGTCGACGATCAGGATAGCGTGAAAGAAGAGGCCGCTGCCGGTCACTGACGGCCACAGCAAACCCCGCCCGGCCCACAGGTATGAGCCGGCGCAGCCCGATTGACATAGCACGCCCCGTTTCAGGTCGTGACCCGACCCGGCCGAACTCCCGCTCCAACCCCACCCGCGATTTCGTACTTGCGTCGGGCGGCAGAGTTCTTATACTTGCACCGGTAGCCTTTGAAAACGTAGCACATAGGTCAGTATGAGAGCGCTACTTGAGAGAAAATTCTTTTCTTATATCATCAAGCCCGGACGATATGCGGGCGGGGAGCCCGGACAGATCGTCAAGGAGCCTGCCGACCGCCTCAAATACCTGATCGCATTCCCCGACAAGTACGAACTCGGCCAGTCCTACTTAGGGTTGCAGACCCTGTACCAGGTGGTCAACCGGGATGACCGGTTTCTTGCCGAACGTGTCTTCGCCGTGGACGTGGACGCGGAGGAACTCATGCGCCGGGAGGGGATACCGCTCTTCTCGCTGGAATCTTCACGGCCCGCAATCGAATTCGACGCTATAGGCTTCACGCTGACCTACGAGCTGGTCTACACGAACGTTCTGGCAATGCTGGATCTGGCCGGAGTTCCGCTGCGCTCTCGAGACAGAACCGAGGAACACCCGCTGATCTTTGCCGGTGGGCCGGCTGTCTACAACCCGGAGCCGGTGGCCGAGTTCTTTGACGTCGTCTATGTAGGCGACGGTGAGGAGGGTCTGCCGGAGATGCTGAGCGTTCTCTACGAACTCAAAAGCCGGTCGCGCCGTGAGAAGTTGGAAGCTCTGGCTCAGCGGGTGGAGGGCGTGTATGTCCCGCAGTTCTATGATTCCGACCGCAAGCACGTTACGTCGTCTGCGCCCGCACAGATCAGGGCGCGAACCGTTCGGGAGTTGAAACCGGAACACTACCCCCGGCAACCGCTCCTGCCCCTGATTGACACTGTTCACGCCCATCTCGGTGTTGAGATTATGCGCGGCTGCCCCCAGGGCTGTCGCTTCTGCCAGGCGGGTCCTATCTACCGTCCGGTGCGGGCCAGAAGTCAGGTTGACATCATGCAGCAGATCGACACGCAGTTGAAAAGTACCGGCTATGCCGAGGTCTCTCTCGTCTCGCTCTCCTCGCCTGACTATCCGGGCATTGACGAGCTGGCCGACAGCCTAGCTCGTCGTCTGGAAGGGAATCGAATATCCATATCGCTCCCGTCGCTCAGACCAGGGACGGTCAGCGCGAAGCTGCTGGATGCGGTCCGGCGCGTTCGCAGGTCAGGACTTACGCTCGCCCCCGAAGCGGGAACCGAACGGCTGCGTGCTTTCATTCGCAAGGACTTTCCCGACTCGGCCGTCTATGACTCGGTGCGGCTGGCGTACGAAAAGGGCTGGACGACGCTCAAGCTCTACTTCATGATCAACCTGCCGACGGAAACCGAGGAAGACCTTCATGGAATCGTCTCGATTGTCAAGAACATACACGATATCGGCAGGGAGTACCCGGGCCGGAAGACACTCAATGTGACAATCTCACCGTTTGTGCCCAAACCGCACACGCCGTTTCAGTGGGATGGGATCGGTTCCGTCGAGAAAACTCTGCGCAAGATACAGTTTCTCAAACGGCACCTGCGAAAACGAACGGTCAATATCAAGTATCACAGCGTTGAATCCTCGCTTCTGCAGGGTTTGCTGGGTCGCGGGGGACGAGAGATGGCCGACGTGATCGAGACGGTCTATCGTCAGGGTTGCCGGTTCGATGGGTGGAGTGAGCACTTTCAGCCCGACAAATGGCTGGCGGCTCTTGACGCGAACGGCGTCGACATAAACGAGCGGTTGCAGCCGATTCCCTTCGGGGCGGATCTCCCGTGGTCGCATATTATCAAGGGTCCATCGGCGGAACATCTTCAGCGGGAGCGGCAGAGGACTTCCACCCAGTTGCGGGAGTTCGTGCCACAAACGTCCGGCATGGAAGTCTCACCGGAACCTGAAGCGGCCTCTCCCAGCTACGGCCGGGGCAAAAAGAGGTTAGCCTCTCGTAACACTGCCGCGCCGACCAAGAACCGGGTCCGCCTGCGCTGGGGCAAAACGGCCCGTTACCGGTACATGTCACACCTGGATAACATGCGTTTCATCGAGCGCGCCCTGCGGCGGGCAGGTGTGCCGGTGGCTTACAGTCAGGGTTTCAATCCCACTATGAAGCTTTCGTTCGGTCCGCCGTTGCCGCTGGGGTTTACCTCGGATGCGGAATTCCTGGACGTGAGCCTCGAAACCACGCTGATGCCGTACATGATCGACAATCTGAAACAGGCGATGACCGAGGGGATGAACATCCTCGAAGCGAAAGCGGTTTATGGCAAGTCCCAGTCGCTCTCGGCAGGACTCAACCGGGTAGTGTACCGCCTGGACCTTCCGGACGGGTCGGACGCAACTCAGGTCGCGGCGCGAGTCCGGGAGCTACTTGACATGGATTCGATCACAATAGAACGTACCTCCAAAGAAAAGACCAGGACGATCAACATACGCCCCGCCGTCTTTGATTTTGTCATAGAGGATGGCGGCCTTGAGATGGTTCTCGGCATCGGCGAGGGTGGCTATGCGCGCCCTACGGAGGTGGCACAACTGCTTTTCGGCGTCGATAACGTCAGTGTGGTATCGTTGTTGTTTCATCGCAAGGACCTTTATCGCCTGGAGAGCAGCGGGGATATCATACGCGCTATGGACTTGTAGTAGCCAATGAGTACACAGAACAAAGCTGCGCTTCAACAATGTGACCCCGTGCGTGCCGCCGCCGTCGAGGCGCTTGTGCTCATCGAGCAGGGTGAGCAGACCGACATGGCCGTCAATCATGTGACGCAGGGACGGGAGTTCCGACCGCTTGATCGGCGCTTTCTGCTGCAACTGGTCAACGGCACTACCAAGATGCGACGGCGGCTGGATCATGAGATCAAGTTCTACCTCTCGCGACCGGCGGCTGAACTCCCCTTGAAACTGTCCAACATTCTTCGCCTCGGCTTCTATCAGCTTCGCTACACCGACCGCATTCCCGCGGCGGCTGCCGTTTCGGAATCTGTCAATCTGGCCAACGTCATGACCGACCGTTCGCGCGCGAGCCTCGTCAACGCCGTCCTCAGAACCAGCATTCGGGAACCTGACAAGGTAAAGTACGTCTCCGCGGACGATGACCCGGTCAAGTACTTAGGCGATTATTACAGCTACCCCGATCACTTCGTTGCCCATTGTCTCCGCGAGTTCGGCTACGAGCAGACTGAGAAGCTCCTTGAGGCCTACAACCCGGCTCCGCGCGTGACGTATCGGGTTAACTACCTGAGGTCGAAACCGGACGAGGTCGCGCGGTTGCTCCAGGAAGGCGGTATCGAGTTTTCGTTCGGCAAGTACCTGCCGGAGTTTATCCACGTGGACGCGGCCGGTCTGCCTCTTGAGAACGAACTGATCAGAACGGGCAAGGTATTCGTGCAGGACGAATCGGCGGGGCTGGCGGTGCGCCTGTTGAATCCCCGGCCGGATCATCACGTGATCGATCTCACGGCTGCGCCGGGGGGCAAAGCCACCTATGCCGCTATACGGATGCGCAACCGGGGGCGCGTCACGGCGGTCGACAAGTCGCACTCACGATTAGAGGTGGTGGTCAGGAACGCCCGGCGGTTAGGGATCAAAATCATTGCGCCGGTCGCCAGTGACATGCTGGAGTTCGCCAGTGGCAGTTACGACCGCGTGCTGCTCGACCCGCCCTGCACGGGGTGGGGCACCGCCGGCAAGAACTCCGATCTGCGATGGACCAAGACGGCCGATGACGTCAAGAACCTGGTCAGGATACAGAACCGCATGATCGACCACGCCGCCGGGTTGGTCAAGCCGGGGGGGGTGATGGTTTACTCCACCTGCACTATCATCCGCGACGAAAACGACCAGGTGGTGGAGGAGTTCCTGCTGCGCCACGATGAGTTCGAGCTTGAGTCGGGCGAGCAGTTTTTCCACAGCGAGTTGATCAGCGAGCGCGGTTTTGTGAAGACCTACCCGACGATCAACGGACTTGACGGTTCCTTCTGCGCCCGCCTCAAACGCAAACCGCATTAGGGGGGGGTGTGGCCAGCGGCGCAGCGTGACCACTAACCCCTCCTTTCTTGTTCGTTGAAAAACTACCCACCCTAGAAATATACTTGACTTTGGATTGTTTGTAGGCATCAATATGTGTGTTGTGGGTATTTCTTCAGAGAAGAAGTTTCAAAGCTATAAAACTTTTATGGGGAGATATTTATGTTTAAGAGATCGAATGTAGTTCGTTCGTTGTTTCTAACGGCATTTATCCTTCTCTTGGTTGTCGGCTGTAGTGGAGATGATGATCCCACTGGCCCTGATAATACGGCTGCGCCAGTATTAACTACTGCGGCTGTCACTGAAATAACAGAAACAACGGCACAGTGCGGCGGCACTATTACATCAGATGGCGGAGCAACGGTAACCGCTCGTGGAGTATGCTGGAGTACAAGTCCAACACTTACGGTAGCTGATAGCAAAACTTCCGATGGCGACGGGGCGGGCAGTTTTACCAGCTTCATCACCGGGTTGGCCGCCAGCACAACATATTATGTAAGGGCTTATGCCACTAATAGTGCGGGTACCGGCTATGGCAGCGCTATATCGTTCACCGCAGCAGCTTTTTCAAGTACCGTATTCGATATTGACGACAATGTATATCAGACGGTAACTATCGGCTCACAGGTGTGGATGGCTGAAAATCTGAAGGTAACCCACTACCGCAATGGCGACGCCATACCCAATGTGACCGACAGTCTCACATGGGTGGGTCTTTCTACAGGAGCCTATTGCAATTATAATAATGAAGAAGGCCATATTGCTGTTTATGGCAGATTGTATAACTGGTATGCAGTAGATGACAGCCGGAATATAGCACCAGCAGGCTGGCATGTGCCAAGTGATGCCGAATGGCAAACATTAGTCGATTATCTTGGCGGCTATGCAATTGCCGGCGGGAAGATGAAAGAAGAGGGCACAACGCATTGGAACGATCCAAACACAGGCGCCACCAACGAAAGTGGTTTTACCGCGCTGCCCGGCGGTGACCGCTACACCCATGGTAACTTCTCCAATATGGGTCACGGCGCATACTTTTGGTCTTCCACGGAGTACAGTAGTAGCCTCGCGTGGATCCGATTCGTGTGTTGCAGTCTCTCGGACATCGCCCGCTACAACCTCTATAAGCACTACGGGTTTTCGGTTCGCTGTGTCAGGGACTAAGTTTATACATTTATGGCATTACTCGTCCTCAAACAGGCCAAACATATCCACCCCACCCCCTTTGCCCCATTCTCGTGCCTTACTTCTTCTTGCCTTTGCCCTTGGGTTTGTCAGGGTGCTTGGGGGCTGTCTTGGCGGGTGCCTTGGCCTTAGCCTTTTTCTTGGCCTTGACATGCGTGTTAATGTCCACAAAGCTCTTGCCGGCAGCGCGCAGCTCAATGACATCGTCCGCCGAGCAGCCATAGTGCGCCGAGATGAAACTCAGATTGACTAAATCGACTATCTCCACGTCCGACAGCTTGACCGTGTGCCACTGGTCCTTTTTCTTGTTCTTGAAATGCCCGTAAGCCTTGCCGTAAGGCGGTCCGGGCGGCCGCTTTGTGGGTACGTAGAAGATATCCGCGGCCAGCCCCAGGTGAGCCGTGATCTCCATCCAGCTCTTGCCCCCGAGGCGCAGCTTGATGATCGTCTCAGGAGACACCCCGCCCTTACGCGCCAGGAAGAAGACCACCGGCAGTTGCTCGTCCGGGACACTCTGCTTGCGAACGACGACTATCTCCTTCTCGGGGACGTCGTAGTGCTCACCGATGGCCAGGTAGAATCCCTTGATGCCGCCGTCGCCGATAGTGATACCGGCATCGATGTCTGTTGCGTTGCTGCCGCCGGCCAGAAGAACAGCCGCCGCCATTACTGTGATCGTGAACCTGTTTTTCATAGTCATAAACCTCCTGCCTTGTGGCCGTCCGGGCTGCCCTTTTGGCCGTATGATTTCCAATTGTCGTTTCTATGAATATCGGCAGGTTGGGCGAGATTGTGGACAGTCTATTGATGATAGGCTGACACCACGGGTAGGGAAGGCTTGTGACCGACCACCGATTCTCTGCCAATGGTCATAGTAGCCTCCCAATACAGTCCTACCGGCTATGCTGGGTTGATAGAACTTGCCTAAGTTGAAGCATATTTGACTTGTACGGTGTCTCGTATTTGACAGCGCTATCACATAGAGGTAAGGCAGCTGAAAAGTCACGCGTCATGGCATATACTAACGCAAGTGCGGTGTACACGCGGCCGGGGTCGCAGCCTCTGTCAAGTGCCCCTTTAAGATAACGGATTGCTGAATCGAGTTGCGAGAAACTTTCGACTGTGTTGTTCGGGAAAACTGACGAATCTGCCAGCGACAAGGCCATATAGGCGAACCCATTGTTGTACCATACATTGGTGTCCTCAGGATTGATCGTGAGTGCTTCAGTAAAACTTGTCACTGCTTCGGGTATCCTTCTGAGCTCGAATAGACTGATCCCTCTTTCGCCCCAAACAGGGGATTTTGAGGAGTCGTATGTGAGAGTGGTGTCAAACGCTTGGACTGCAAGCTGATGTTGTCCAGATGCGGCATAGGTGAGAGCAATACGGTACCATACGGTAGCCCTGTTTTCAGGTTTTTTGAATAGATTAATCGCGCTTGTCAGCTGGTGGATAGCCTTTGAATGATTTCCGATCCGGGACTCGCAGTAGCCAGCAAGGAACCACGCATCGGAATCCGAGGGAGCAACAGATATTACATCTTGGTAGGCATCAGCGGCTCGCTGATATGCAAGTCGGGAGCTATCAGCCGAATCCTGCTTTGCTAAATCTCCTGCCATCAGTTGGTACGTCATTGCCTTGCTCATCAAAGCCTCGTGCTTGGCACTATCTGTTGTAGCGGCCATCAACGCGTAGTCGGCGTGCATGAGAGCGACCTTGTAATCTCTGAGACCAATGGCCACAATGCAAGAATCAATGGCGGTTGTGACAATGCCAGAGAGGCAGGCAGCTTGTTCATGCGCCAACATGCGGCAAGCACTGTCGCTTCCAATGCCGGAGGCAATCTGATCCAAAAGAGCCCAGAGGGAATCTCTGTCGCAAGAGTAGGTCTGCTGAATGCGGTCCACCGCCGAATCTAGGAGACTTGCTGTATCTTGTCTCGTGAGAGGGGGAGAATCGCTTGGAAAGAATGCCAAAGCCACCGTTATGAGAGTAACTACTCCGCAGAATACACTTATCCGCCAGGCCCAGAGCTTTTTCCGGCTGGTTGGCTTGCTGAGAAACTCCTTTGCAACAAGACCGACTCCAGAGATCAGCGCGAGAATGATCAGGACTAACGTCACCGATTCCCCCAGGCACAAGATCAAAACCGCTGTGGTTTCGACAAATTGGTCGACAACGCACGTTCAAAAATACCCCCGGCAGGACTCGAACCTGCTACCCTCTGCTTAGAAGGCAGATGCTCTATCCAAATGAGCTACGGGGGCACACACGTTGTGTGACTTATAGAATCCAGGCAAAAAGCCCGCAAACCCCACAAGTCCTCACTGCTAAAAATACGCGTTCCAAAACACCACGGCAACAGAAAAAACGATATTCTGTAAAGACAGTATTTTTGGGAAATTCCTGCTATTTTGGTCTTGACAATCATCTATACGGTAACCTATATTCACCGCAATTTGTTACCTTTTCAAAGAGGTCAGTGAGATTGCATCAGTGCATTAGATTGAAGACAGGTAGTTATTCCTTACTAATCAATCAGGAGAGATGATGGCAAAGAAAATGGTGGTTTTTTGTGGATCGGACGAGCCTCAGAAGGCATTACCCCCGTTCATGCTGGGCGTTGGTGCTCTGGCCATGGACATGGAACTTATGATGTTCTTCACCATGAATGGGTTAAATATCGTCCGGAAAGGGGGCGCTGAAAAAATTAAGCTCGAGGGAGCGCCCAAGACGCTGCAGGAATTCATCGATATCGTCCGTGAGGGTGGCGCCGAGCTCGTGGCCTGTTCGGCGGCCTTTTCGATCGTCGGTTGCAAGGAAGAGGATCTGATTGAGGGAGTCGAATGTGGCGGTGTGGCGACATTCGTAGACGAGGCGGAAGAAGCAGATATCGTATTGACGTTCTGAGCTGACGATTCCCGATGAGTTTGTGGCCAATTGGCCAAAGAAGCAATCACAGCCGCAGGTTTTAACCAGCGGCAAAGAAGGTAAACCAATGGAGGTAATAGTATAATGGCAACTTCAGAAGAACTTAATCAGCTCACGGTAGGCAAAAAAGTAGACGCGAGGGGCACACCCTGCCCGGGTCCCTTGTTGGAGGCAAAACGAGCGATTACCTCGCTGCCGATTGGTGAAGTGATGGAAGTGCTCTCCGCGGATGCAAGTACGAATAAAGATATTCCCCGCTGGGCTAATAAGATTGGTCACGAGTACCTTGGCACAATCGATGAGGCCGGTTACTGGCGTATCTTTGTCAAGAGAGGTAAGTGACCATGGAAAAAGGCGGCGATGCTGCCGGGGAACAATTCCACCCGAGAATTCTCATCTTCTCGACAGTATTTATCTCCGACATTGGCATCGACTTAGCAGGCAGCTCGCACAAGCATTATCCGCCGTCCTGCATTGCTATTCCTCTTCCCTGCTCCAGCAGCATCAAGCCGGAGTGGATCCTGTACGCACTCCAACACGGCTTTGATGGGGTGTTCGTCGCAGCTGACGGGACGGACTGCCCGTTTGTCCCCGACTGCACAAATAAGACCGCAAAGATCGTGGATGATGGACAGAAGTTGCTGAAAGAACACGATATCAAACCAGAGCGTCTCAAGATGGCGGCCATTTGCTCGGTGTGCGCAGAGCCTTTCGTAAAACACATGAACAATTTCCAGGAATCCCTCAAGGAGCTAGGTCCAACAGGGGGAGCAAACTAATATGGACTATGACATCCTCGTTGTGGGAGGTGGAATTGCGGGTATGGAATCCGCGCTAACGCTCGGCGACATGGGTTACTCTGTACTCCTAGTGGAGAAAGAACCCACCATCGGCGGCAAGATGATCCTGCTGAGCAAGGTGTTTCCTACCCTGGACTGTGCCAGTTGTATCGCAACTCCCAAGATGGCCGCTACATTCCATCATCCACAAGTGACCACCATGACCTACGCCGAGGTGGACGACATCCGCAAGGACCCGCAGGGTACCTTCCAGGTAAGCCTCAACAAGAAATCTACTTTTGTAGAGTTCAACAAGTGTACCGGCTGCCAGAAGTGCGAATTTGCCTGTACGGTGGCGATACCGGACCAGTTCAACTTCGGTATGGTGGCTCGGCGGGCAGCATACATTCCATTTGCCCAGGCCGTTCCCAAGAAGGCGGTATTAGATAAGCACGGCTCGTCGCCATGCAGTTTCGTATGCCCGGTGGGTATGAAGCCTCATGGGTATGTCTCTCTCATCCGAAGTGGTCTCTTCGAAGAGGCAATGGAGCGGATCCTCAAATTCGTTCCTTTCCCGGGGAGCCTGGGACGCACTTGCCCCGCGCCGTGCGAGAAGGAATGTACACGAGTGGAGTTTGAAGGTACGATCCCGATAAGGAAGCTCAAGCGATTCGCTGCGGACTACTACTACGACAAGTATCCTCAACCCAAGTTCGGCCCCCCTGAGGAGAAACTCAACCAGAAGGTGGCGGTGGTGGGGAGTGGTCCCGCAGGGCTAACCGCAGCCTACTATCTGGCCAAAAGCGGCTATCAGGTGACCATCTTCGAGGCCGAAGAAGAGCCGGGCGGCATATTGAGGGTAGTCATTCCATCATATCGGCTTCCCCGGGAGGTGCTGGATCGCGACATCAAGAACGTGACCTCTCTCGGTGTGGAAATAAAGACCGGCCGCCGTGTGGAGAGTCTTGCCGGGCTCAAAGAAGAAGGGTTCGACGCGGTATTTGTGGCTTGCGGAGCAACGCAGGATGTAAAGATGAAAATTGAGGGAGAGGACTTGACAGGGGTAAAAGGCGCTGTCGATTTCCTCAAGGGCGTAAATAGAGGAGATAAGATCGATCTCACCGGTAAGACCGTGATGGTGGTCGGGGGTGGGAATATAGCCGTCGACTCTGCCAGAGTGGCTCGCCGCTTGGGGGCGAAGAAGGTTTTCATCCAATATCTACGGAGTCGGGCGGAGATGCCCGCCTTCGAGGACGAGATCGAGGATATGATCGAGGAGGGTATCGAGCTCCAGTATCTCAAGACCCCAGTACGATTCATCGGAGAAAACGGCAAGCTGGCAAAGGTAGAGTCCATCGACATGAAGCTCGGAGAGCCGGATGAAAGTGGCCGGAGGAGGCCTGTAACCGTAGAAGGCTCCGAGAGCAGTATGGAAGTGGACTTATCTATTGTCGCAATTGGTCAGCGGCCGGATCTCGCTGCTCTCGCTGAAAATGATAAGCCGATGCTGACGCGTTGGAATACGCTGGTGGTTGACTCGACCACGCTCGAAACGAGTATACCGGGCGTATTTGCCGGTGGTGACGTAGTCTCCGGGCCGTCTACCGTGGTGGAAGCGGCACACGCCGGAGCGCGCGCCGCCGAGTATATCGGGCGCTATCTGAGAGGGGAGCAATTCCCCGGGGAACCTCTCAAACAACCACTGCCCATGATCGAAAAGAAAGAGGTGCTCGAAAGGCAGAAGGAGTACCGAGAGTTTTTCCCGTCCGAGAGGAAGAAGCTGCTTCCGGAGGAACGGGTGAAGAATTTCCACGAGGTGGAACTGCCCTTGACCGAAGACGAGGCCCGCTACAGCGCCGGCAGGTGCCTTGACTGCGGCGGATGCGCGGAATGTGGCCAGTGTGTCGCTGCCTGCCCGGCCGATGCTATCGACATGAGCATGCGCGACGAGAACCAGAAGCTGGAAGTGGGATCGGTAGTGATTTCGGCCGGCTTCGAGCTTTTCGACCCGAGCCGCAAGGTCCAATACGGATACGGCCGTTTCCCGAACGTGATTACTGCTATGCAAATGGACCGGCTCCTCTCACCGACCCGGCCGTACAACACCGTCCTCAGGCCGTCGGATGGAAAAATCCCCGACAACATTGCCTACGTTCTCTGCACAGGCTCGCGCGACTGCCAGGTGGACAACGAGCTTTGCTCGCGGGTGTGCTGCATGTACTCCATAAAGCAGGCACAACTGATCATGGGGACCTTACCTCTGGCGGATGTGACTATTTACTACATTGATATACGTGCTTTCGGCAAGGAATTCGAGGAGTTCTATCAACAGGCCAAGCAAATGGGTATCTACTTCGTCAAGGGCAAGATAGCCAAAATCAACCAAGCCGATAACGGGAACCTGATACTCCACCATGAAAACATCGACGGTGGTGGAAAGGTGGAGCAGACGGAGCACGATATGGTAGTTCTCTCCGTAGGGATGCTGCCCAATCAAGAAGCCCTGAGCCTCTTGTCCGGCGGTGAGCTTGAGGCGGACAGCCATCATTTCGTCAAGGAGGTAGATGAGGATCACAGCCCCGCTCGAACGAGCCTGGAAGGCGTCTACGTGGCGGGATCATCTTCCGCAGTGATGGACATCCCCGACACCATCCTGCATTCCGGGGCAGCCGCAGCGCTGGCTGCCGCCCACGTAGAGAGGGTGAAGACATGAGTGAGAGGAGAATAGGCGTTTACATCTGCTACTGTGGCGGCAACATCTCCGACTATGTGGACTGCGAGCATGTCCGGGATGCGGTAGAGAAAGAAAAGGGCGTAACGGTGGCCAAGACTACCATGTTCGCATGCTCCGATGCCGCCCAGCAGGAAATAATAGACGACATCCGGGAACAAAAGTTGGATGGCATGGTAGTCGCCTCGTGCTCGCCGACACTCCACCTGTTTACCTTCCGCGGGGTGGCAGAGCGAGCGGGACTGAACCCCTACTTATACATTCAGGTCAACCTGAGGGAGCAGTGCTCCTGGGCGCACACCAATCTCCCCAAGCAGGCCACCGAGAAGGCGATTTATATGGTCAAGGCCGGCATCGCCAAAGCGCGTTTAACCCAGCCTCTGGAGAAGACCAGGATTGACACAGTTCCCAGAGCGTTGGTGGTCGGGGCCGGGATTTCAGGACTGCGCGCGGCCCTGGCACTTTCCGACCTCGGCATTAGCGCCTACGTAGCCGAAAAGACCGATCGCATCGGGGGCTGGACCGCCGGATTTGGAAGAATGTACCCTCACAATAGGTATGGAAGCGAACTGATCACGCAACTCGACGAGGAAATTAAGAAGAGGGATAATATCCAGGTTTACACCGAAGCGGAACTGGTGGAGAAGTCCGGAAGCGTTGGTGACTTCGACTTGAAGCTCAAGGTCAAGAACGAGCAGGTCTCCCTGAACGTTGGCGCGATCATCGTAAGTACGGGCTTTAACTCGTATCAGCCCGCTGAAAACGAATATGCATACGGGACCGGCGGTGTGCTGACGTTGCCCGAATTCAAGGAGTTGCTGGACAACTGCCAGGGAGAACTCACCTACCAAGGCAAACCTGTGAACGACGTTACCTACATCTACTGCGTGGGCAGCCGAGAGCAACCGGGAGAAAAGGCACACGAATACTGCTCCAGATATTGCTGCAACGCTGCCGTGCACGCATCTCTGGTCGCGAACGATTTATCACCGGGATTGCGCCAGTTCCATCTCTACCGAGATATTCGAACTTACGGGAAGTACGAACTCCTTTATGGGGAAGCCCGCGAGAAGGGAGCTTTGTTCATCAAGTTCGACGAGAGCGCACCTCCCCAGGTGGCGAAGAATAACGGGCGATTTCAGGTGCAGGTCAAGGACGTCTTGACCTACGGTGAGGAGCTCGAAATAGAGAGTGACCTGGTTGTTCTGGTCACCGGTATGGAACCCCGCCCCAACCAAGCCCTTAACGATGTACTCAAGCTGCCGATCTCGCTGGACGGTTTCTTCAAGGAGATTCATCCCAAGCTGAGGCCAGTGGAGACAGTCATCGACGGAGTTTTTATCGCCGGCACATCCCAAGCTCCCCGCAACTCCGCCGAGAGTGTGGCCTCGGCGCTGGCCGCCACCTCCAAGAGCGCCTCCCTGTTGAAAAAGGGCTACGTGGAGTTGGAGCCGCTGATCGCTATGGTCGACAAAGAAGCCTGTAATTGGTGCGACAAATGTACCGAAGCCTGTCCTTACTCCGCTGTCGGGAAGATCAGCTTCGGAGAAAAGGAGATAGCCGAGATCAGCGCGGCGGTGTGCAAGGGGTGCGGATGCTGCGTGCCTGTCTGCCCCGAAAACGCCCTGCAGATCAAGGGCTACACGGATTTACAGGTAAGGGCGATGATCGATGCTATGGAGGCCAGCTATGAATGACAAGGTACGCGATCCCCGCGAGGTCATGAGAGAGGAGATGCTCATGCGGGACAGAGTGTTGGCCACCTTGCACGACGGCCCCAAGACCGTGCCGGAGATCGCCGAGGTCATGGGTTCTCCCGTACACGAGGTCATGTACTGGGTCATGGCCGCGAGAAAGTACGGCTACATCGAGGAAAGCAAGGAACCGAACGAGGACGACTATTACCAGTACATGCTGGTGGAGAATAAGTAGAATGGTGACAGCGATGGCGAAGGTAAACCCGGATTTCATAAAGAAGGTGGCGACGTCAGGGGAATTCAATGCCGAAGCCTGCATGAACTGCGGTATCTGCACCGCCGTATGCCCCACGGAGATCGAGTTACTTCCCCGTAAGCTCTTCAGGTACGCCCTGCTGGGTCTGGAGGACAAGGTACTCGATCAGAAGCAGGTTATTTATCAGTGCCTGCTGTGCAAGATGTGCGAGGTGAATTGCACGGCCGACGTACACATCGCTGAGAACGTTAGATTCTTGCGCAGCTACATCAGTAAAGAGATATTCAAGCTTTAGCGAAGGAGAAATCTTATGCCTCTTCCCACCGGCAACGTGATCGGACTCATGGTGGACAATCTTAAGAAGAGGAAAACTGTATTTCCCATCTCACTCAGAAAATCTATTAAGTGGGCCGAAGGACTCGATATTCCCGAAGGTGGCGAGACAGTAATCTATACCGGTTCGTTGTATCAGCTACTGCCCTACATGGTTGCCGCGGTGAAGAATATGGGACTCATAGAGGATTCTTTTCTCGGCAAGTTCGTGGGTGTGGGCAGGTTCTTCAACAGAATATTCAACGTCTCAGCGTTTATGTCTATACCCTCGAAGGCCAACGTGATACGCTACAGGCAGATCATCCGTAACATCGCCATGCTGATGAAGCAGGCGGGAGTGGAGTTCGGCTACCTGTATAAAAAAGAGCTTTATGCCGGCGCTCTGGCATACGACCTGGGCGCGAACGACGCCTTTCAATTACAGGCCCGACGGGTTTACAATCTGCTGAAGGAGCACGGAGTCCGCTCGGTGATCACTATCGATCCCCACACCACGAATATGCTGCGCTCCGTGTACCCGACCATCATCAATGGCTACGACATAGAGGTCAAAAGTTATCTGGAGGTACTGGCCGCCACCAATAGCCTTCAGCCGCTCCACAACATCGATAAGGAAATCACGATCCACGACTCCTGCGTATACTCGCGGTATGAAGACGTCATCGAGGAGCCGAGACAACTGCTGATGCGAGCGGGCTACACAGTAAAGGAACCGGAGGACAACAGGGACCTGACCCATTGCTGTGGTGGTCCCGTAGAGTCGCTCTTCCCCAAGATAGCCCATCAAATCGGCAAGAAGAGGGTGCAGCAGCTCAAGAATGCCGACGGACAAAGCGTGGCTACCATGTGTCCGATCTGCATGGCAACCCTCAAAGAGGTATCCGATGAGACGTTGGAGATTGACGATATCTCCAGTTTTCTTGTCAAGGCTTTCTGTTAAGCGGAAGAGAAACCCCGAAAGAAGCGAAAGCGCTGAAAACAAGCGCAGTGAACCGTTACATACGTGACACCTGCCCGGTGATCGGTGAACTGAAGGACAAAATGGCAGAGGGCATCATCGGGTTTGTGGGTGGCTCGAGGGGGATAAATGAGAGACCTTGTTCTATGGAACAAAGCCGCTGGGATACGGGCTGCGGGATAGCCGAGGAAAACATCGGCAGACTGTTCACTCCATTCTTCACGACTAAGGAAAAGGGAGAAGGGGTCGGACTCGGCCTGGCCGTGGCATACGGAATCATCAGGCGTTACGGAGGCGACATCTGTATAGTTAGCTCCAGGAGAAAGGGAACTACATTCAGCATCTTTCTGGGACGCGAAGGGGAGCGGAAAAAGGAAGACGATAGCGGGGACACCCAATGAAACCAGCGGTGCGGATCATGGTGGTGGATGACGAGGAGATCGTCCGCGAATCACTCTCGGTGTGGCTTCGAAAGTCCGGCTACGAAGTCATACCGGTGGAAAGTGGCCAGCAGGCGCTGGATCTCCTGGATCGCGAGGAGTGGAGTCTCCTGCTTGTGGATATGAAGATGCCCCGCATCGACGGAATCGAGGTTCTCCGCAAGGCGCTGGAGGTGAAACCGGGCCTCCCGGTCATCATCATTACGGCCTATGCCACGGTTGAAACAGCGGTTGAGGCGATGAGGGTTGGTGCCTACGACTACCTGATCAAACCGATTGATCTTGACATGCTGGCGTTGAAAGTGCAGAAGATCATCGAGACGCAGAATTTTACAAATGAAAACATTATGCGGCGAGAGAAGATTGATGCCATCTACGAGTTCGACGAGATAATCGGTAACAGCAAACCCATGCAGGAAGTACTGGAGATGGTCGGCTCGGTGGCTGCCAGCGACGCCACGGTGCTTATCACCGGCGAGAGCGGAACCGGCAAGGAGCTGATCGCCCGAGCCATCCACTCCAACAGCAAGCGCCGGTATAAGCCGTTTGTGGCGGTCTCCATCGGGGCGTTGCCCGATACCCTGGTCGAGAGCGAACTGTTCGGACACGAGAAGGGCGCTTTCACAGGGGCAAGCCATGCACGCATGGGAAGGTTCGAACTGACCGACGGCGGCACGCTGTTTCTGGACGAGGTCGGCGACATAAGCCCCAAGGTACAGGTCGACTTGCTTCGGGTACTGGAGGAGAAAGCCTGCTACCGGCTGGGCGGCAATCGCAAGATACACACGGATGTGAGGGTAATCGCTGCGACGAACAAGGACCTGAAGAAGAATATCGAGGAGAGCACTTTCCGCGAAGACCTCTACTACCGCCTTAATGTCGTTGGAATTCACCTGCCCCCGCTGAGGGAAAGAGGAGATGACGTCCTCCTTCTGGCCGAATACTTCCTGAAGAAGTTCTGCATGAAGATGAACAGAAAGAAGGAGGGATTCGCTCCCAGAGTAATCGAGATATTCTCGAGGCACAAATGGCCGGGCAATATTCGCGAGTTGGAAAACGCCATCGAGAGGGCTGTGGTGGTGGGCAAGGGGCCGCTGGTTCAACTGCAGGATATGCCCTTCGGGGGCGGTCAGGAGCCCCCTGAAGAGAAAGCTACGATGAGCCTGAGGGAAGCGGAGAAGAAGCACATACTGCAAGTTCTGAACGAGACCGGCTGGAATGTCACCCGTTCCGCCAATATGCTTGAGATCGACAGGGCTACGCTGTACAATAAGATCAAGAACTACGGCCTGTCCAGACCCAAAGACTGACGTTGATAGAACCCGTCTGGCGATGCCGACGTGCGAGCCTTCAGGCAAGCTCTGCCTGGATCGCAACTGTGTAATATTCGCTTCCGACAGCCCGGCTCAGACCGATGTGAAATCGACCAGATTCTGTCCCGGTTGTCGCTCCAGTCTTTATCCTTGATGCTCGAGTAGAACCGTCTGATCCGGATCAAGCAGGTGTGTGAAGATCGCGACAGTACCGTAGAATATTTCGACAATTAACAATACCACAACGTTCTCAGGCTCAGATGCTCGCTACCACCACCCAACCACAAAACCAAGCCACGAAGCTGTTTTCGCTTTGTTTCCAGGCTTTTATATCTCACACCGAGTGTTGGCATGTCAATTGCCTGACTTTATCGGGAATATGAACGAAAGTTAATTAGGAGAACAAAATGTCACTGGTAACCATGAAGATAGACGATCACGAGGTCAAAGCAGAGGATCAGGAACCAATTCTGAAGCCCATACGGGATCTGGGCATCGATATTCCCACCTTGTGCCACATGGACGGTCTGGAACCCTACGGCGTGTGCCGCATGTGTATCGTGGAGGTGCGCCGAGGCAAGCGTACCAGGTTGGTGACATCCTGCAACTTCCCTGCCGGTGAAGGTCTCGAGATCCGGACCGACACCGAAAATGTGCTTCAGCACCGAAGGGTAATGGCCGAGCTTCTCCTGGCCAGGTGTCCCGAGATCAAGAAGGTACAGGAGATCGCAGCTTCGGTGGGCGTGGAGAAATCACGTTTCAAGATCGTCGACGAGCCGAGCGACTGCGTGCTGTGCGGATTGTGTGTCCGCGTTTGCGACGAGATCGTGGGCGCATCGGCGCTGGGCTTTATCGGTCGTGGTAATCAACGGGTGGTCGGGACCCCTTGGTATGTGGACCCCGATTCCTGCATCGCTTGCGGAGCTTGTACCTACGTGTGCCCGACAGGGGCCATGCAGACGGAGGCGGTGACCAAGAAGCTGTGGCGGAAGGAGCTTGGAGAAGGCCGACGGCTCTGCCGGTACTCCTGGATGGGACTGGTCTCCTACAAGGTATGCCCCAACAACTTTGACTGCGCCACCTGCGAGGTGGACCAGCGCCTCTTCGACGAGTTGGGGACGCATCCGATTCTGGCCTTGGCCCCCGGACTGCGCAGACAGCCCAAGCAGGTCGGTCATTTCTCTCTAATAGAAGACCGCAATTACTTCCGGGGCCACACCTGGGCGAAACTTTCGAAAGAACACGCACGTGTGGGACTGGACGATTTTGCTCAGAAAGTCATTGGAGATATCTCTAGGGTGACGCTCAGAGCCGGACCGGGCGATGTGGTGCGTCGCGGAGATCCTGCTTTGAACGCGTCCAACAACGGGCACCGTGCAACTATGCTCTTCCCTGTCTCAGGCGAGATCATCCAAATCAATCCCGCCCTGGAGGACAATCCCTCGCTGATCAACGAGGACTGCTACGACCGGGGTTGGCTCTACAAAATTAAACCTTTGAATCCTTACGAAGACAAGAGTAATCTCATTGGCCCGGACGAAGCCGGCCAGTGGACACAGGACGAATCGGACAGCCTGTTACGAGTCCTGACAGAATCCGGAAGCGCCGCGTTATCCGACGATGGTGTGTTGGTGCACAACTTCTCAAAAAATCTTGAGGAGAGAGACTGGGAGCGGATTACAAACATGTTCTTTTCGGGGGGCGAATCCGGTTAAGGCGCTCAGGAGGTGAATCATGTCTGAAAAACGAGCGAAGAAACCGCAACCGATACCCACATCGGCTAGACAGTGCGTGTGGGTTGACGCAGGTGTTATCTCCTACAAGATCTGCACACTTAACTATGAATGCGAGCGCTGCTCTTTGCATCAGGCGCTGGTCGATGGGCCGGTTCTGGTTCCGCAGCGTGCTTCCCAACCCCTGAACGGGGCGGAGGTCGAGAAGCAACGTGCTGAGTTTGAAGAGTTCTTCGGAAAATTACCTGCTTCTGCTCGCAAGTGTCACTACATGTTGACAGGAGAAGTTTCCTATAAGCTCTGCATTAACGGATTCAACTGTGCCAAATGCTCTGTTCAGCAGATGATGGAGGATTCGGATGCGGCGGAAACGGACTGGGATTCCCCCGTCATTGATTCATACTCGATTGAGGGTTTCCGCCTTCCACAAGGGATGCACTATCATAGAGGCCATACCTGGATTCGCGTGGAACACGACGGTAATGTTTGCGTGGGCCTGGATGACTTCGGACAGTGGCTGGTGGGTTCCGTTCAGGGGGTGCGGCTGCCGGGCGCCGGCGAGATCGTCTTCGAGAGTACACCGGCCTGCGAGATCCGCCTCGATACCGGGCGGGTCGACCTCCTGGCACCGGTATCCGGACGGGTTATCGCAACAAACGAAAGGCTGCCGGAGCAACCGGGGCTGATGAATGAGTCCCCATACACCAACGGGTGGCTATTTACAATGAAGCCTTTCGATCTTAACTCTGAGCTGGTGAACCTTTTGTATGGTAGAAGAGCCGGAAGATGGATCGAGCGGGAGATTGAACGGATCAGAGGTAAGGTAGGCGGGGATGGCAAACAGGAGGGTATCCGAGAACTGGAGAAGAATACAACCTGGCGAAAGGATCTGATCAACGAGATAGCAGGCGAGTTCCTGCTGGCGAAGCTGAAGAAAGTAGCATGAAGGGGTATCCCCAAGAAGAGAAAGTGAGAATTAGATGGAAGTACAGGAAGCCAAACTGGACGACATATTGACCCACTGGAAGCGTGACAAGAGCAATCTTATCGAGATGCTTCAGGATGTTCAGGAGCACTATCGCCACATCCCGCCACAGGTTGCCGGCACACTCGCCGAGGAGCTGGATGTGCCCATGAACCGCATTTTCCACATCGCTACCTTCTACAAGGGGTTCACACTGGAGCCTCGCGGAAAGTATCCCATCTGCGTATGCACCGGCACGGCCTGTCACGTAAAGGGGGGGACACGTATCCTCGAGAACATCATGCGCGATCTGGGTGTGGAGAGGGAGGGTCAGGCAACCCAGGACCAGCTCTTCAGCGTGGAATCGGTGCGCTGTCTGGGATGCTGTGGATTGGCGCCGGTGGTGACCGTTGACGGAGAGATATACGGCAGCACATCCTCGGTGAAAATGAAGAGAATCCTTAACAGAAAACGGAAAAAAGAGCAGGCACAATAACATCTTTTTTGGAGGCAATTGATGCCTAAATTAAAAATAGAAGACCTCGACAAAATCGTGCAGCGGCAGAAGAAAACCACGTCCCTGAGAGATGGTGCCGGCCGCGTTAAAATCACGGTGCACATGGGTACCTGTGGGATCTCGGCCGGTGCACGGAATATAATGGCTGAGGTCATGCGCTGCGTAGACGAGTCGGGCGCCAGCGACATCATCGTCACCACTACCGGCTGTGCGGGACTTTGCAGTCGTGAGCCAATGATGACTGTTGAGGTAGTCGAGCAGGCCCCTGTAAAGTACGTGGATCTTGACAAGAAGAAGGTGAGTGAGATTTTCGACGAGCATATCATGAAAGGAAATGTCGTTGAAGGTTATGCCCTGGCCATAGGAAGCGAGCGAACATCATGAGTGCGACACCGAATGGCAACATAGATGGAAAGTCACTTGTCGGGGAGGAGCTGGGCGGCTATCGCATGCATCTTATGCTCTGTGCCGGAACCGGTTGCGTCTCCGGCGGTTCGTACAAGATCAAAGATGCTCTGGGGCGCGAGTTGGCCAAACATAATCTCACCAACGAGGTGGCCGTGATAATGACCGGATGCAACGGCTTCTGCGCCCAGGGGCCGGTTATGGTAGTCCAGCCGGACGAAATCTTCTACCAATTTCTCACCGAGAAGGACATCGCCCACCTGGTCGAAGAGCACATGCTTAAGGGCCGACCGGTTAAGAAGCTCATGTACACGCCACCAGCTGAGAAGACTGCCGTGCCCAAGATGAGCGAAATTGGCTTTTTCCAAAAGCAGCGCCTTCTTGCACTTCGCAACCGCGGCCTAATTGACCCGGAGGTGATTGAGGAATACATTGCCAGGGATGGTTACAAGGCCCTGGCCAAGGTGCTCACCGAGATGAAACCCGAGGAAGTCATCCAGGAGACGATTGCTTCCGGGCTTCGTGGGCGCGGAGGCGGGGGGTTTCCCACCGGTGTGAAGTGGAAGGCTTGTCGCGAGGCACCCGGAGAACCCAAGTACATCGTCTGCAACGCGGACGAAGGTGATCCCGGTGCTTACATGGACCGAAGTATCATCGAGGGTGATCCTCACTCCGTGCTGGAAGGTATGACAATCGCGGCCTATGCTATCGGGTCCAATAAAGGATATATATACATCCGTCATGAGTACCCCCTGGCCCTTGAGCGTCTGAAAAAAGCCATCACCGACGCGCGCGAGTACGGCCTTCTGGGTAAGAACATCTTCGACCGGGGTTTCGACTTCGACGTTTCCATTCACCAGGGGGCGGGTGCCTTCGTTTGCGGCGAGGAGACGGGTCTGATAGCCTCGCTGGAAGGACGGGTGGGTGAGCCGCGACCCAAATACGTGTTTCCAGCCGAAAAGGGCCTCTACGGCAAGCCTACGATCATCAACAACGTGGAGACGTTTGTCAACGTACCTGCCATCATCCTGCGCGGCTCTCAATGGTTTACCACTATCGGGACCGGTGACGTAACCGACAACCCCTGGGGCGGCAGCAAGGGCACCAAGGTCTTCTCACTGGTAGGCAAGGTCCACAACACCGGCCTGGTAGAGGTCCCCATGGGGATCACTCTACGGGAGATCATTTTCGACATCGGTGGTGGGATTCCCAACGGCAAGAAATTCAAGGCGGTACAGACCGGGGGACCGTCCGGGGGTGTAATCCCGGAAAGCCTGCTCGACCTGCCGGTGGATTTCGATCAACTCATCAAGGTGGGCTCCATGATGGGCTCGGGCGGCATGATCGTAATGGACGAAGACGACTGCATGGTGGACATAGCTCGCTACTTCATCGACTTCCTCTCCAGCGAATCCTGCGGCAAGTGCGTCCCTTGCCGTGAGGGCCTGACACAAATGAGTTCCATACTGAATGACATCTGCAAGGGCGAAGCCGAAGAGGGAACGGTGGAACTCCTGGGGGAACTGGCCAACACCATGAAAGAATGCTCCTTATGTGCCCTGGGCGGTACCGCGCCGAATCCCGTGTTGAGTACACTTAGATACTTTCGAGACGAATACGATGCCCACGTCAAGCACAAGAAATGCCCTGCCGGTGTGTGCAAAGAGCTTATCACCTATTACATCGACCCCGAGAAGTGCAACGGCTGTATGCTATGTGCACGAGAATGCCCGCAGGACGCCATTGAGGGTGAAAAAAAGAAGCTCCATACGATAAAACCCGACCTGTGCATCAAGTGCGGTATCTGTCGAGATGTTTGCAACCAGGACGCGGTTTTTGTGAGGTGAAGCTGCTCGTGCAGTTCTGATGTTAGCCCGATCGTCCGCTACCTGTGTTCTGAGTAGGATTACCATGCGATAAGGCTACATTTGTCGGATCAGGAAAACATGCTATCGGGATAATGTGTTGTTGTGAACTGGAAGAGTGCAGTATGGTTCCGGTTGAACGCAGGCTTCATTGCGATCATCCTGGTGGCCAACGTCGTACTGTTTCTGGTTACCCTATTCGGCATTAGCGAGATCATCATTGAGGAGGTGCAGACCCGTGTGTGCATGGACCTCAACTCCGCCGACAAGGTATTTAAGGAACACATAGACGATATTTGTCTCCTCCTCCGGGCAACGTCAGCGCGCCGCAATGTCCCCGTACCCCTTGAAAGCTGGGACAGGGAGGATCTGCACAGACTCCTGCGGAGCATCTGGCAAACAGGGGATCTGGACATTCTTTCCCTGTTGGACGAGGATGGCCGGGTTGTCTACCGCGAACATAACCCAAGACAGATGGGGGATGATATCTCGCACAACCCGATAGTGGCCCGTGCCCTTAGGGAGGAAATATGTGTTCGTGGTACGGCAGTCGTGACGTACAAAGAGTTGGAAAGAGAATGTCCCGATATGTTGCGCAAGGTATCTCTCGAGATAAAATCCACCGAGGTCGATCAGTCCGGAAAGAGGAAGATTCACCGTGATGGAATGGTCATTGGGGCAACTGTTCCCCTGGTAGATCTGCGAAGAGACAAGGGAATCGTGGGATATTTGTATGGAGCAAAACTCCTGAACCAGAGTTCCGAGATTGTCGATGAGATCAAAGAGGATTTGTACAGGAACGAGAGCTACCAGGGCATGGATGTCGGAGCTACTACGATTTTCCAGGGAGATGTCCGTATTTCTACAAACTTAATGGGGAAGGATGGTTCGCGAGCCGTTGGCACCCGGGTGAGTACTGCGGTTTATGAACAGGTGGTGGAAATGGAGAAAATATGGACCGACCGAGCCTTTGTGATCGATGACTGGTACATCACCGCCTATGGACCGATCCGAGATCCCGAAGACAGGGTCATTGGAATCCTGGGAGTCGGCGTAAGGGAAGAGCCGTTCGTCCACAACCAGAGACTCGCGGCATGGGTTTTTCTTGGTGTGGTGACTTTCACGACCGTAATCAGCTTGGTACTGCTGGCGCTCGCGACCAGAAATGTCCTACGTCCCATCGGGCGGATCATCGAGATGTCCGACAAAGTCGTGGCAGGCGATCTATCGGCCCGGGTGAACATGCGGCCGCCCGGTGAGATGGGCCTGCTCTGCCTGGCGATTGATCAGATGGCCGACGCTGTGCTACAAAGAGAGGAAGCCCTTGCGCAGGCAACTCGTCGACAGGTCGGGCAGAGTGAGAAGATGGCATCTGTGGGCCGGATGGCGGCGGGTATCGCCCACGAGATCAACAACCCGTTGACCGGGCTGCTGACCCTCGAGCACCTGCTGAAGAGTGAGGAAGGTCTCAGCGACAAGGGAAAGGAATACCTTGAAATCATGTACAACGAGACCTCCCGGATGCGTGAGATCGTCCGGGGACTGCTGAATTTTGCCCGTGAGTCCTCCCTGGAGATGAAACCCCTGGATGTCAACGAGGTGATTCGGCAATGGTTAAAGCTCCTACGCAGCCAGAAGGAGTTCAAGAATATAACCATCGAGGAAAAATTCACCGAGGATCTGTCCAAGGTAAATGGAGATGCTAATCAATTGCAGCAGGTGCTCGCCAATATTTCTCTTAACGCCTGCGAAGCCATGCCTGAGCGTGGCGTACTGTCGATCTCCACCTCGGAGGAAGACGGAAAGGTGCTGATCTCAATGGAGGATACCGGCTGTGGTATCAAGGAAGAGCACCTTGAAATGATATTCGACCCGTTCTTTACGACCAAACCGGTCGGAAAGGGAACAGGTCTTGGCCTGAGTGTGAGCTATGGCATCGTCCGCAAGCATGGTGGAACCATGGAGGTGGAGAGCCAGGAGGGCAAGGGTACCATCTTTACCATTACCCTGCCCGTGGCGTCCGGATGATCGCCTCGCTGCAGGACACCGGATTGCTGACGAAAGAGGTCTAAACAATGCGCAAGAAATTCAGAATACTTGTCGTCGACGACGAGCTTTCCATCCGCATCTCGTTGGGAGATTTGCTGAAACGTGATGGATACCAAGTGGAGGTGGCCGAGAGCGCCGAGTCGGCGCTGGAGATGTTGAAGGCGCAGTCGTTCGATTTGCTGATGGTGGACGTCAAGATGCCCGGTATGGACGGTTTGGAGATGCTGGAGAGGGTCAGGGAGGACGATCCCGACACCACCGTTGTTGTGATGACTGCCTATGGCTCTATCGATTCTGCGGTCCAGGCGATGAAGCTCGGCGCTATAGATTACGTGGTCAAGCCATTCGACCCGCTGAAGATCGGGACGCTCGTCAAGCAGATTTTCAAGAACGAACTCATGCGGCGCGAGCATAAGCTGCTCAAGCACCAGGTGAGAGTATGCGGCAGCTATGGACCGATGATCGGCCAGTCGCCAGCCATGCTGAAATTGTTCGAACTCGTCGAGGACGTGTCCTCCACAGACTCGGTGGTGCTAATATCGGGCGAGAGTGGAACCGGCAAGGAGGTACTGGCGCGCACGATCCATGAAAAGAGTCCCCGGTCGAACAGCGTGTTCGTGGGCGTCAATTTCGGTGCTTTCACAGAATCCCTCCTGGAGAGCGAGCTATTCGGGTACGAGAAGGGAGCCTTCACAGGAGCCAACACGTCCAAGAAGGGTCTGTTGGAGATCGCCTCCGGAGGGACACTCTTTCTAGACGAAATAGGAAACGCGAGCCCAAAGATGCAGATCGATCTGCTCAGGGTGCTCCAGGAGCGGAAGTTCCGGAGGGTGGGGGGACTTAGGGATGAGGAGGTGGACTTCAGGATGCTCGCGGCCACCAACCGTGATTTGGAGGAAGCCATTGAGGAGAGAAGCTTCCGACAGGACCTCTATTACCGGCTGAACGTCGTGCAGATTCGTATACCACCGTTGCGGGAACGCAGGGAGGATATCCCGGCTCTGGCCAAGCATTTCCTGGAAGTGCTGCGCGTGCGCCTGAACAAGAAGACCAGTTCGATCTCCCCCGAAGCCATGCAGTACCTGGTCAACCACGACTGGCCCGGCAATGTCCGCGAGCTGGAAAACGCCATCGAGCGAGCGCTGGTTGTGGGCAAGCAAAAACGAATCATGCCGGAGGACCTGCCCATCGTGCTGCAGGAGCCCGGCAAAGGGCCGGCCGATGAGTCTCTCGATTCCTGGGAGAGGGACTACATTGCCAGGAAGCTCGAGCAGTACGAGTGGAACATAAGCCGGACGGCTCAGGCGCTGGAGATCGACAGGGGAACATTGTACGCTAAAATCACAAAGTACGGGCTGTCTTGAGAGCAGCAAGCAGGAGTTATACCGTTTTCTTGTAGTTGGCTTGAACCACACGTTTTACTTTTCCCTTGCTCCTCGCAGGGCAAAAGTGAGAGCATTGTCACATGACAACTAAAAAATGGTATTAACGGTCATGGTTCACCGGGTGGTGGAGATCGTACCCCTAAACATCACGGACAAGAGACTCATGTCTGCCTTAGCTGCGGAGATCACACGGGTATTCCCATTCCCGTGCCAGGTTGGCGCCGCCGAGAGGCTGCCGGCTGGAGTCCTTGACGAAATGAGGGGGCAATATCACTCCACCCGGATCCTCGAGCACCTGGCTGCCTCCAACCGGACTTCCTTCCGGCTTGTGGGAATAACAACCGTAGACCTCTTCACGCCGATCTTGCGTTACGTATTCGGCGAGGCGATGCTCGAAGGGAGAGCTGCCCTGGTATCGACGTACCGACTCAGCATCGCACCACCTGGAGGTGCCCCCCCGCGCGATCGCTCCGTCTTTGTCAGCCGCGTGCTTAAGGAAGGTATCCACGAGTTAGGCCATACCTTCGGCCTCACGCACTGTGACGATCCTGCCTGTGTGATGGCCGCCTCGCTTGACCTGACGCACATCGACGCAAAATCCACGCAACTGTGCTACTACTGCCGGATCATGCTGAAAGACGAGTTGGAAAAGAACTGAATATCTCAATGATACGGCATCACACTCTTTAGCCTCTAAAGAACTTGCGCAGCACTTTGGACCAACGAACGCCGGGGATGCCTGCCAGGGCATCATAGGCGAGCGTGGCACCGTCCGCCGCGGTTGCAATCCTGTCATGAAACATTCTGTCCAGCCGAACCACTTCGCTCCTCTGCCAGTCATGGGCGTTCTGACCGAACATAAGCCCGGAGATGTTATCCTCGGATACCCGGGGACGAATCATAAGCAGCCAACCATCGTCGTACGGTTGACTAATAAGAATTCTGGGTGTATCGACGACCGATTCGTTGACCACCATCACCTCGCCGTCCATCGGGGAACACACTTCCACCGATTGACCGTCGCGGATCAGGCGCAGCGCCGGTTTTCCCCGTCGCAGTTTCTCGCCCGGTTTGGGCATCTCGACGGCATCAACGTTGCCGATCAAGTGGGCTGCCAGATCGTCAAGCCCGACGCGGATGGAATCGTCCTTTTCGGAGCGCGCCCAAGAGTGTCCACGATAGTAGAAAAGGTCAGAGGGCATGTTGCAGCCGAGCAGCGCCGGATCCAACTCCTCTTCCTCCTCTGGTACCTCTGCGTACGCAAGAGACTCGAACTGGTCGGCATCACGCACGAGGTTGTCGGCACCCATGACAGCCAGCAGCGAAGCGGGGTCGGCACGCATGTCACCCAGCTTCTTGAACTGTCCCTGGAAAGAACGCAACACCGCTTTTGAGATCAATGTCCGCTCACTGGGCATCAGAACCAGGCCGGAAGCTACAATTCCGGCAAGTATCGGTTGTGCACCAGCCAGGTCCAGAGTGTCTGTGTCGATCATGCGTAGCACCTCGTCTGTAAGTACTCGACCTGCGTGGAATACTCCATCCTCCGGGACGGCTTCAAGTACGCGACCAATACCAACCGCTCCCGCCAATTCGGAAGGAGTAACCAACAATCCGTTGTACACCTTACCGAGCAGCCCACCGGCGAAGCTGATCAGTGTTGCCGCGCGTTCAACCGTCTCGTTAGTTAGACTGACAGGCATGTAGGTGTGGGACTTGAGGATCCGCTGAACGACGAGAGCCATCTGCGCCATGCTCATCGAGAAATAACGAGATGTTGCGATGGCATCGTGCAATTCCCTGAGCACATTGATGTCAAAGGCCGAGAGGACATCGAGGATGGCCAGTCCCTGTATGGCCCGAAGAGCATCCCGCCGCTCGTCCCCGGTTCGTTCCTCGGAGACCGAGTTTAACAGACCGTGGGGCAGCAGTGCCTTCCTGAACATCGACTCGGCGAATACCTCAAGATCTAATAAGTCGAGACAGTCGAGAAACGAAGCCGACGCTACCAGTGCGAACTGCTCCTCAATGGTGTGCAGATCCAGATGATCCGGGGTGAGTTTTTCATCCGGGGTGATATGTCCGAGGTTGCGGAGCTCAAACACCCGGCTCAACAGATCCACGTGTAGTCCGGTCCGGCGACTTACTTGCTGGATCAGAGAGGCGTTGTTGCCGATAGACAGGCGCCCGATCCCCAATATGGTCAGCACCCGTGATGCGGCGGCGTTCGTGCGAGACCAATTGGGTATGCACAGACCGGAGAACGGACAAGATTTGCCCGGGACCGCACAGGCATTAACATAACACTGGTCGAAATAGTCCTTGCTGAAAAAATACCTTTGCTTGTGCGAGGCGATTTTGGTCAGGGCGGTGGTTACCGGACATCCCGCACAGTCCTCGGGACGAGACTCGCACATCTGCCAGGACACCACACCGGATGATTGCCAAATACAACTATTCTTTTTCCATCTGCCCTCAGTCTTCGCCGCCTTGAAATCTGCTTCTTTCATGACTGCATCCTTTCTCTGTATCATTTCACGACTTCCAAAGCTTCACGCCTTGAGCTTCCCATGCTATTACTTCTGTATTTAGCAATTCCTTTGCCAACCGATAGTTGACGGATATTTGCCGGTGCAACTGTTTGAACCCCTTCGCCTAATGAAGTCCTGCGTCAACCGAGTTAAGATTGGACGCTGGTATCCGTAGGTGTAGACTGGTGGATTCCTCCACAACTTCTGCCAACCGTGAAAACCGGCAAAGGCTACTGTGTCCATAAGTCAGTGTCCACACAGCGAAATCAGATTGTGGGAAAATGCCACACCTTGAGAAATGCACTTGCCTTTTCATGTTTGTTAAATTAAGTTGAAAAATGGTTTATCTTGAGTATTACACTGGATTAGTTCCAACGTCAAACTGGACAATAGGATAGGTGACCTGACATGACGCTGAGAGAACTCACTGATCTTCTGGAATCGGAAGTGATTTCCGGGGAGCAGCATCTGGATGAAGAATTCGAATGTGCCGGTGCATCGGATCTCATGAGCGACGTCCTGGCATTCGGTGTGCCGGGAATCATCCTGTTGACTGGATTGGCAAACACCCAGTCTGTAAGGACCGCCGACGTAATTGATGCTAAGGCCATCGTCTATGTACGGGGCAAGAAGCCCAACAAAGATGGAATCGCACTGGCTCAGGAGAGAGACATTCCCATACTAACGACGAAATTCTTCATGTACAAGGCGTGCGGACTGCTTTACAGCCGGGGGATAGGTGGAGTAGGAAATCAGTAGTGAGTTGAACAGTATAATGGTTTCTCGTCACGATCTTTCACATACTTTTGGAATCAAGGGAAGGAATTTCAGCAAAGCCGGCTCCGTGTCAATTAACATCAAGGAAACCCTCAGGGAGCTTGGCATCGATCCGGCCATCGTCCGGCGTGCAGCCATCGCTGCGTACGAGGCCGAGATGAACGTTGTAATGTACGCTGATAAAGGCGAGATGGTTCTCAGGCTGAATCCCATGTTGATCCGGATCACGATAGAGGACGAAGGGCCGGGAATCGAGAATATCGAGATGGCCATGCAGGAAGGTTACTCAACCGCTACCGATGAGATACGGGAAATGGGATTCGGTGCTGGCATGGGCCTGCCCAACATAAAGAAAAACGCGGATGTGTTCGAGTTGAAGTCCCAGGTTGGGAAGGGTACCTCGTACAACATCGTCATCTTCCTGAAACCGATAAGGAGAACATGAGCCAGTACTATCACTCCGTCAGTGTCGATGAGGACAACTGTGATGGCCGAAGGAAATGCTTGCGGGTTTGCCCAACTCAGGCTATCCGGATCTGGGGTGGAAAAGCCGTTATCCTTGAAGAGAAATGTATCGATTGCGGGGAGTGCATCACCGCCTGCCCGAATGAAGCCATCGTGGCTTTGACCGACCCCTTCGGTGAACGGAGCAGGTTCAAGTATACAGTGGCCATCCCTTCCCCGGCACTCTATGCCCAATTCGGCAGGTCCATTTTGCCGGACAAGATTCTGGCTGGTTTGAAGAAGATCGGTTTCGATGATGCCTATGATCTGGCCATCACCTGTGGGGATACGAGCCTGGCAGTAGAGCTTTTCCTGAAGGAGTACAATGGTCCCAAGCCGCTCATCTCCAATGCTTGTCCCTCCGTCGTGAGCCTCATACAGGTGAGATACCCCCAACTGGTCGATCACATCATTCCCATCAAGCTTCCCAAGAGGCTCGCCGCAAAGGAGATCAAGGAGAGAAAATCGAAAGAGCTTGGACTCAAGCCGAACGAGATCGGGACGTTCTACATCACGCCCTGCCCCGTCAAGATGATCGCCATCAAGCAGCCTTCTTCCGAAGAAGAATGCTACCTGGATGGAGCCATCTCCATAGCCGATATTTACGGCCCGCTGCTTTCGGTGCTGGAGAGCAAGGATAAGGGCAACTACCGCAAGAGCCTGGAAAGCATCTGCATCCTCGGCATCGGATGGGCGGTGTCCGGAGGAATGCACCGTACCCAGAAACTCAAGAATGTCCTCGATGTCTCCGGGATTGCGGATATCATTACAACCTTTGATGATATTGAACGGGGCAAGCTAAAGAACATCGACCTCGTCGTACCGTATACATGTCCACAGGGTTGCGTAGGGGGATCTCTGACGGTGGAGAACCGCTACATTTCCTATAATAAGATCCTTCGGATGCTCGAGACGCTGGAACAGGAGAACATAGAAGGCTGCCGAGGCAAGCGGGATATCCGCGAACGTTATCGCCAGAAGTACTTCCATAGGCAGCAAAAATACGAGCCTCGTCCTATCCAGGCGCTCGACGAGGATCTGGGCAAAGCCATCGAGAAACGGAACAAAAAGGAAAAGATATTTGAGTCCCTGCCCAAGGTAGACTGTGGGATCTGCGGTGCCCCGACGTGCCTAACCTTCGCGGAGGATGTGGTCAAGGGGAATACGCGACTATCCGACTGCATCTTCAACGTACCCAGTAGATTCAGGGAACTGACCGGCGAGCTGTCCAAACTTCTGGACAGCTTCGACTCCATGGACGAAGACAAGGAGTGGAAACCGGGAAAAGAAAGACGGAGGAAGAAGTTATGACTTTGACAGAGGTTGTCGAAAAACTCGGACTCCGCGTCCTGACGTCCAAAGGGGTGGGCGATACCACGGTGACAGGAGGTTACACGTGTGATCTTCTCAGCGACGTGATGGGCAACAGTAAGATGGGGAATATCTGGATCACTATGCAGACGCACGGGAACGTCCTGGCGGTCGCCAAGCTCAAAGACCTGGCGGGAATAGTATTCGTAAACGGTCGCCGTTCCGACGAGGAAACCATTCGGAAAGCCGACGAGGAGCATGTTACGGTCTTGGGCACGGACGAGTCGGCTTTCAGCATCTCCGGACAGCTTTATCAGTTGCTGGAAAAGCCGTGATCCACGATGCTGAGAAGCTACAAGGCCGACCTGCACGTCCACACTTGTCTTTCTCCATGTGCCGAAGTGAAAATGTCCCCCGCAACGATCGTGAAGCGGGCCAAATCTCGCGGTATTCATATCATAGGCATCTGTGATCACAACTCAGCGGAGAACACTCCGGCCGCGCTGGAGGCGGCAGGCAGGCACGGCGTGCATGTCTTTCCCGGCATGGAGGTGACCTCCTCGGAGGAGGTTCATCTACTGGCCCTGTTCGATGCGCTGGAGCCGGTCAGGCAGCTTCAAGAGATTGTGTACCGGTATCTGCCGGGCGAGAACGATGAGGAGGCCTTCGGCATGCAGGTGGTCGCCAACGCCGACGACGAGGTGCTCGGTTTCAACCGGAGGCTTCTGATTGGGGCCACGACACTCCCGGTGGAGGAGATAGTAGATAACATTCGTTCTTTGGGAGGGCTCGCCATCGCGGCTCATGTCGATAGGGAAAGCTTCAGTCTTATCAGCCAGTTAGGTTTTATACCAGACGATCTGGCCCTCGACGCGCTGGAAATATCCCCCGCTCTTTCCTATGAGGATGCCGTTCGTAAGTATTCTCCATCTTTGCCATTGATTCAATCGTCAGACGCTCATAAGGAAGATGATATTGGACGATGCTGCACCCGCTTTCTCATTGATGATGCTAACATTGGGGAAATCAGAAAAGCATTAAGGGGGCAGGAGGGCAGAACAATCCTGCGATAATAATGGAAGACCTGTCACTGCACATACTTGATATCATGGAAAACTCCGTTGATGCACAGGCTCGGAGAATAGAAGTTCACATCGATGAGGATCTGGAGAGGGACCTGCTGACCCTGGAAATCCTGGATGACGGGAAGGGGATGGATGCCCGAACACTGCAAAAAGCGATGGATCCGTTTTTCACCACCCGCAAGACGAGACGCTTCGGCCTGGGGCTGTCGATGATTTCGGAGTCCGCTAAGGCGACCGGCGGTGAGTTGATCGTCGAGTCAGCTCCTGGAAAGGGTACCCAAGTGAAGGCAACCTTTCACCGAAGCCACATCGACATGAAGCCCATCGGGGACATCCCGCAGACGCTGTTGACCCTGCTTGCAGGGCATCCGGACATCGAAATGAGCTATTGCCACACCATCGGAGGGGAGACGTTTTCCTTTGACACGAGGGAGATCCAGGACCTGCCCATCGGCTCCCTGCAGGTGCTGCGGTGGATCGGTGAACGCATACACGAGGGGATAAACAGGTTAACAAGACCCACGAAGGACTCCTAATGTAGTGTCCCGGCAATAGCCTGACAAAGTCGGCCGGTCTTTTTAAGGATCGAATCAGCCTTTGCAATCCTTAACAACGGCCGAGATTTGAGAACGTTGGCGTCAATATGTCGTAGGAACTGCAGAAACTCCTGATGTCGACGGCGGCGTTTACATCGGTGGACAATTTGAAATGTTTTTGGCGATGGGGCTGAATCCCAAAGGCCTTCCAGACCCGCTGAACCGTGGATTTGGACAGGTCCGTCTCCGCTGCAATGGAACGGCACGTCCAGTGAGTTCCGTCTCTGGGTTTGGTTTTGAGTGTCTTGCGAATGTGTGCGGCAATCTTCCGACCGCTGATTGAACGGGTACCTCCGGATCTGAGTTCGTCATACAGTCCGACAAGCCCCTGATCAAGGAACCTTCTCCGCCAGAGACCGACAGTGGGTTTGGAGAGACCGAGTTTATCTGCGATGGCTGTGTTCGTGAACCCATCGGCAGCAAGCAGAATGATCTTCGCCCGGTGCCCGAGGGGATGCGGCATGGTACGGAATCGGGTGGCGGAATGGCTCGGAATATGCAAGGAGACACGATTATGGGTGGAGATTCCAAGCGAGAATACCTTGCTGCAATCCGACAACGTTATCTTCAGGCCTCCAAAGAGGAGAAAGGGCTTATCCTCCGGGAGTTCTGTGAGGTCTGTGAGTACCATCGCAAGCATGCCATCCGGCTGTTGAATCGACGGAAAACAGGGCCGACAAAACGACCGCGCCGAAAAACTCTCTACCGATCAAGAGAGCTTCTGGCGGCCCTCAAGCGGATCTGGCTGGCCACCGACCAGATGTGTTCAAAGAAGCTGGTGGTGGCAATACCGCTCTGGCTGCCATTCTACGA
>CBFDBU010000016.1:0-65594 GCA_965603125.1 uncultured bacterium
ACTACAGATACGATCTGAGGCTTAGAGAATTGAAACGATCTATGTGAACCCTACACGTTAGCCTTGCCTCTCAGATAATCGCCCTTGCTACAACTGACCGTTTCGATATTGCATTGCTCGTGTCCGCCCATACGGATTTCGTCCCCGTAATAGACATATTCAAGCGGTTCTTTCCAGATAAGGAAATCAGGGTCGCTATTCCCTCTGAAATTGCCCCAGCCCCGTTTCTACGATTGCTTCCCGACGGCCATTGTAGGCTCATCAAGGGGAAGCACCTTAATAGAAGCCAGCTTGACAACCCCGTCGTTGATTCTCAAGGTAAGTCCCTCCACAAACCTACTCAATGGTGATAATCCTCGCGGTGGTATTGTCGCCCATCCATCGACCTGTTTTTGTGCAAACCCTCAAACTGACCCATTACCCACCACCAGCTGCCACCACCAAACACCAACAAACAATAAACCACTTGACAAAACAGCCTTGTTATCATATATAACAGCAGCAAACAACATTATCGGAGGGTTGAGTGTCATGACCATAAGAAGGCTGTTCTCGCTGGAGTTCTTCCCGACCCTGTCCAACCGGGAAGAGTTCTTCCAGAAAATAACCCAGGACGACGGCCTGGCGATCAGTATCTTCGGGCAGTATGCCTTGCTGCTAACGCTCTCGTTCGCGTACGGGGTTGTCATGGGCAGCTATTACGGTGTCGCGCAAGCTCTTGTCGCGGGGGTGAAGATCGCGGTGCTTTTTTCTCTCGTGCTGGTCAGAACTGTTTCGGAACCTGAAGCACTGGCGGCTTAAGAATCCGGCCTTGTTCGTTGGTGATGGCGCCTTGGATTTGTGGGGTGCCGTGTCGCAGGTGTACCCGAAGTTGGATCATCAGCGCTGCCGGTGTCACACACGATTCGGCTCACTCATTCCCTTTACACGTCAACCAATAATCAACCCAGACGGGCACCGCTACACGGTTCATTTGTTTATTTTATAAGTGAAGGCACGAAGACAAAAAAATTCTTGATTGTATAACGTTCTGTGGTTATCTTGTCATTTAAGATGCATGAACTCACAATGGCGCAAGCGATTTTGGACGAGGCCCGGCAGCAAGTAAAGGCGCACAAGGCATACACGGTACTTGCGATACACCTCCAGGTCGGAGAGCTGTCGACTGCTGTACCCGAAGCACTAACTTTCTCCTTCGAGATTATCTCCCAGGACACCTGCGCGCAGGGTGCAAAGCTGGAGATAACCCGGGTTCCCTGGCGCATTCGATGCCGTTCCTGCCGGAAGGAGTACCGGGTCCATGATCGTCTCGCAATATGTCCGGAATGTAATAGCGCGGGTGGAGAAACCATTTCAGGTAAGGAACTTATGATAACGGAGATGGAAATCGAATGACTAGAATAAAGGTGATAGCCGATATCCTGGAGTCCAACGCGCGGATAGCCGAGCAAAACTCGGTAATATTCGACGAGGCCGGTCTGTATGTGATAAATCTCATGGGCTCTCCGGGAGCGGGCAAGACTTCCCTCCTCGAATGGACAGTTAAGGCTCTCCGTGAGGATTTGCGAATCGGGGTTATCGAGGGCGATATCCAGAGCAGCATCGATGCGGAGCGTATCTCAAGTTTGGGTATTAAGGCGGTCCAGATAAATACCGGCGGAGCGTGCCATCTCGATGGAAATATGATCCGCCCGGCCCTCGACGATTTTAACCTCAAGGAGCTCGACCTGCTCATCGTGGAGAATGTCGGCAACCTGGTCTGCCCAGCGGAGTTTGAGTTGGGCGAGGATGCCAAGGTAATGCTTCTGAGCGTTACCGAGGGCGACGACAAGCCTCAAAAATACCCTCTCATGTTTCAACAGTCCGCCGTGCTGCTTGTCAATAAGGTGGATCTCCTACCGTACGTGGACTGCTCAGTAGATGTAATCGAAGAGCGATCTCGAGCATTAAACAATGCGATGGAGGTCTTTCCCATCTCCTGTAAAACTCGTGAGGGTCTCGAGACCTGGTTTGCCTGGCTTAAAAAGCATGTTGGTGAGAAACGTGAAGGCGGCTGAGAAACATAGAAGTATAAGGGTCGACATCCAGGGGGTGGTACAGGGAGTCGGCTTTCGCCCTTACATTTACAATCTCGCAGTCGAGCACGGGCTTTTGGGGTATGTTGCCAACAACTCAGATGGTGTCGAGATCGAGGTCGAGGGCTCATCGAAATCAGTGGATGCATTCCTTACCGAGCTACCCGCACGAAAGCCACCCCTATCGTTCCTGTCTGATTTGAAGGTTTCCAACGTGCCCGCGCGAAGTGCGACCGTCATGGATATCCGTCCCAGCCGATCCCTTCCAAAGCGAACGGCGCTCATCCCGCCTGATATCACAGTCTGTGAGGATTGCCTGCGTGAGCTTGAGGATCGCGATGATCGTCGCTACGGCTACCCTTTCATCAACTGCACTAATTGCGGTCCCCGCTACACCATCATCGACGACATTCCCTACGACCGCCCTAAAACCTCTATGGCTTCTTTCAGCATGTGCCCTAAGTGCCAGGCCGAGTATGACGACCCACATGACCGTCGCTTTCATGCCCAGCCCAATGCCTGCCCGGTATGTGGTCCCAGGGTGTGGCTCTCTGCGGCCGACGGTACCGAAATTCTCTGTGACGATCCCTTGCGCGAGGCGGGCCGCCGGCTCGAATCCGGGCAGATCCTGGCTGTAAAGGGCCTTGGAGGCTTCCACTTTGCCGTGGACGCCACCCGGGATGATACGGTATCAAGGTTGCGCAAGCTCAAGCATCACGAAGAAAAACCGCTGGCCGTCATGTGCCGCAGTCTCGCTGAGGCCAAGCAGTTGGCTCATATTAACGAGCAGGCTCTCTCTCTGCTCTGCTCGGGGCATCGTCCCATCGTCATCGTACCCAAGCGTCACCCGAACCCTCTCGCTTCCGGTATCGCTTCGGATAATCACAACGTGGGTATCATGTTGCCATACACGCCGCTACACGTGCTCCTTCTCGCCCATGCACCACCGGTGCTGGTTATGACGAGTGGGAATCTAACAGATGAGCCGATTGCCATCGACAACGAGGAAGCGCTAACCAGGCTCTCAGGAATTGCCGATGCCTTTTTGCTTCACGACCGGGACATCCTGGTTCCTAACGACGACTCGGTCCTGCGCATAATCTCGGGTCGTCCGAGCTTCATACGCAGATCGCGTGGATACGTACCGTTACCGGTGATCCTGGAGCATGAGACACCCCCGATTCTTGCAGTCGGGGGAGATCTCAAGAACACCATTTGCATCACACGGGGTCGGATGGCGTTCCTCAGCCAGCATATCGGCGACATGGAAAGCCCCAGCGCTGTCGAGTATTTCACCGAGACGGTAAAGCGCCTGAGTCGTATCCTCGATGTTAAGCCCCGGTTGATCGCCGCCGATCTCCACCCGGACTATGCGGCCACGCATTGGGCAGAGCAGCAAGAGCTTCAAGTGTTGAAGGTCCAGCATCACCACGCACATATCGCCAGTTGCATGGCGGAGCACCGAATCGAGGGACCGGTCATTGGAGTGGCCCTGGACGGCACGGGATTCGGCACCGATGACAGGATCTGGGGAGGGGAGATCCTGGTTTGTGACCTGACCAGCTTCGAGCGAGCAGGCCACCTGGACTATGTTCAGCTACCCGGCGGAGACCGCGCTGCGGCCGAGCCGTGGCGTATGGCGCTCAGCTACCTCCTTCACACCTTTGGCCATGCCTGGGAGGAGCATTTACCTGAGAATATGGGCCGCATTCCCGCAAAAAAAAGGCGGGCTGTGATCCAAATGATGAAGAGCGGCGTTAATTCCCCCTGGACCTCGAGTTGCGGCCGGCTTTTCGACGGTATTGCTGCGCTCCTGGGCCTCCATCACAAAGTGACCTTTGAGGGTCAGGCAGCCATGCATCTCGAAATGGTCGCCGGGGAGCACGATAGGAACGTCGCGGGTGGCGGCTACGAGATACAACCCCGCGCTGGTAATGATGGGATCTTGATCGACCCGGCGGATTTCATCCGCGGCGTTGTGAGGGACATGGAGCGTGGTTTGTCAGCTCGTGCCGTCTCGCGCCGCTTTCATGCAGCTCTGGCACACACGTTTTCTTCGGCCTGCGTACTTATTCGCAGGCAGACCGGTCTCAATCAAGTAGCGCTGTCGGGCGGTGTCTTCCAGAACCGACTTCTTACGGAAAGTATCGTAGATGAGCTCGAGATCGCAGACTTCGATGTCCTTCTACACGAACAGGTACCTGCCAACGACGGAGGGCTGTCATTGGGACAAGCCGTCGTGGCGGCACATCGCAGCTTGACAGCATCTGGAAAGAACACAAAACAAGGATTTAAGATTCAGCCATGTGTTTAGCAATACCGATGAAGGTGATCGCCATCGAAAATGACCGCGCCACCTGCGTCATAGGCGGCGTGGAGCGCGAGGTCCGGCTCTCTCTACTGCCCGAGGTGGGCATTGGTGAGTACGTCATCGTCCACGCGGGCTTTGCTATACAAATACTCAACGAGAAGGAGGCCCAAGAAACGCTCCAGCTCTTTGCCGAATTCCAGGGAGATATCGGAGAGACGGGATGAGGTTCCTGAGTGAGTTCAGAGACCCGCAGGCGGCCAGGGAGCTCGTACGCCGGATCCGAAAGGTCGCCGATTCTCTGAGTGAGGTAAGCTTCATGGAGGTATGCGGCACCCATACTATGTCGATCTATCGCTACGGTATCCGCCGCCTGCTTCCGCCCAATATACGCATCCTCTCCGGCCCGGGATGTCCGGTTTGCGTAACGCCAAATGCCTTTCTTGACCGCGCGATCGCGTTGGCCCGTCTACCCGGTGTGACCATCGCTACCTTTGGCGACATGATGCGTGTGCCTGGTTCCACCTCATCGTTAGAGCGGGAGCATGCCCGTGGTTGTGACATCCGTGTTGTTTACTCCCCGATCGATGCCCTTCGCATCGCCGCTCAGGAGCAACCACGGCACCTCGTTTTTCTTGGAGTGGGCTTTGAGACTACGGCTCCGGCCCTGGCAGCCACACTCCTCGAGGCGAAGCGGACTGAAGTGAAAAATTTTTCAATTCTAAGCGCAGCCAAGGTCATTCCTCCGGCCATGGAGGCGCTACTTAAGGACGGTCCCCTGCGGCTAAACGGCTTTCTTTGCCCGGGCCACGTAAGTACAATCATCGGAAGTCAACCCTACGAGCCGCTGGTAAACGAGCACGGCATCCCGTGCGTCATCGCAGGGTTCGAGCCACTTGATATTCTCTATGGCATTCTCATGCTACTGGAGCAGGTCTCTGAGCACCGTGCCGAGGTGGAGATCGCCTACCGACGCGCAGTACAGCCGGAGGGCAACCCTGAGGCCAAACGTATCCTCAAGGAGGCATTCATCGAGAGTGACGCACAATGGCGAGGGATCGGCAGAATTGAAGGATCGGGCCTGGCCTTGCCCGATGCACTCGAGGCACACGATGCATTCCTTATCGAGGTAAAGGTCGAGCCTACACACGAGGTCCCTGGTTGCATCTGTGGCCTGGTTCTTAGTGGTCAGCGCACACCCTTTGAATGCGATCTCTTTGCAAAAGAGTGCACGCCGGAGACGCCGCAGGGCGCGTGTATGGTCTCATCCGAGGGCACCTGTGCAGCGACCTATCGCTACGGGCGGATTGAGGAGGAGTTATGAGGACCGACACCATACTACTGGAACATGGCAGCGGTGGTCTCGCCAGCCGCAGGCTGGTGGAGGAACTCATGGTTCCCTATCTGAAGAACCAGGTGCTGGAGCGACTCGATGACCACGCCGAGATCGAACTTGAAGGGACCCGACTGGCCTTCACCACCGACTCATTCGTGGTCGATCCCATCTTCTTTCCCGGTGGCGACATCGGGAAGCTCGCGGTGAACGGCACGGTCAATGATCTGGCTATGGGTGGCGCAAAACCGCTTTTCCTCAGCGCCGGCTTTATCCTTGAGGAGGGGCTACCCATCGCCGACCTTAAGCGTATTATGCGTTCCATGGCTGAAGCGGTCGAGGAGGCACAAGTGCACATCGTGACCGGCGATACCAAGGTGGTCGCACACGGAGCTGCCGACAAGATCTTTATCAACACTGCCGGCGTCGGGCTTATCCCCAAGGGAGTGGCGCTTTCGGGCCACTATGGAGAGGTAGGCGACCGCGTACTGATCAGCGGCCCGATAGGGGAGCATGGGATCGCGGTGATGGCCCAGCGCTCAGACCTCGACTTCGTCGCCTCTTGCAAGAGCGACACAAAACCGCTGGCCGACATGGTGGCCCAGATGCTATATGCCTATCAAGGCATCCACAGCCTTCGTGATCCCACCAGGGGCGGGCTCGCCGCCACCCTTAACGAGTTGGCTGAGCAGTCGGGGGTTAGAATCGAGGTGGAGGAGTCGGCCATACCTATTACCGAATCGGTGGAGGGTGCCTGCGAACTGTTGGGGCTTGACCCCCTGCATCTGGCCAACGAAGGAGTGCTCGTTGCCCTCGTTCCAGCCGAGGGCGCAAACCTTGTGCTCGATGCCATGCGGAACCATCCCATGGGACACAAGGCACGGATCATCGGCGAGGTGTGTTCAAAAAAGTCGCCCCCGGTCATCATGCGCACCAAAATAGGAGGCAAACGCGTCCTGGCTGTTCCCACCGGCGTACAACTACCGCGTATTTGCTGAAGTTAAGGAGATTCTCCGGGATAATAAGAGATCAACAAGGACTACGACATATCTTCAACTATCATTTTCCAATGAAGGTCCTCGAAAGATCTTCATGCTGGGAGTAGATTTTTATGGAATTATACCAGCTTCGTTGTTTTCAAACCGCTGTGGAGGAAGGTGGTTTTAAGCGTGCCGCCACGCGGCTTCACATCACACAACCCGCCCTCTCCTATCATGTCAAACAGCTCGAGGAAGAGTTGGGAGTTTCGCTTTTTCACCGTCGTCCTCGCGGGGTTAGCCCTACTGAGGCAGGCAGAGTTTTGTTCCAGTATGCTCAGAAAATCATACTTGGTGTCCGTAGAGCCGAACATGCCATTCAAGAGCTTGGAGAAGGGGTAACGGGAGAAATACGCATTGGCACGGTTGATAGCGTGGGAATCTATTTCCTGCCACCCGTTCTCCGAACCGTGCGCTCTATGTATCCAGCAGTTCGTCCCAAGCTCTTCTATCGTAATTCTAATGATACCATGGAAGCGCTTCTGTCAAATGAATTGGACCTGGCGATTCTTGCCAACCCTGGGTCGGATCGACGCCTGGAGCAAGAAGTTTTAATAGAGGAGTCCTTGTCATTAGTCTGCAGCCATTCACATCCTTTTTTCGGTGTACCAACCGTTAAGACCAGTGATCTCAAGGGGATGGAGTTCGCTGCGTTGTCTTTGGGCACTCCCAGTGGTTCTCTAATCCGTAAGTATCTCGCACACTTGGGGGTAAGCATCGAAATAGTAGCCATCACCAACAACGTGGAGACCGTCAAAAAAATGGTCGAGGCAGGTCTTGGGATAGCTTTTCTACCAGATATGGTTACCAAACGAGATATTCCATGTGAGGGCAATACTGCTGGAAACTTGTGGCGTATTGAGGTTGATCCACCGCTGAGCAGGCAAATCACACTGGTCAAATGGAAAGACATGAGTATGAGTCGAGCCACAAAGGCCTTTGTAGAACACCTGCGACAATACAGTAATGAGTGGCGAGCCTGTATAGATGAAAAATCGCCGGATCCGGCCAGTGCTTGATTTGCTATAAATAATCTCTATAAGTCGTGCCTAAAATTTTCACTTTGACTTATCGCTAAGAGCGGAGTAACTTAGTCCATGAATATACACTGCGAGAATTCTGACTGTTGAGGAATCTTTGATCTGCAATCTTAAATACGCCCGGCGTAGCTCAGTCTTTCCGGGAACCCCCGGAGGATGTTTGCCTGTTTCATTGCTAAGGCTGCATATAGGGAATCTATATATTCAAGCAAGCAGGAGCTTTTCCAGATGAGAGAACAAGCACTAGCACCGCAAATCCCCGGGCTTGCGAAAGAAGTCCTGGAGGAATGCGATGAGAATGTGAACCTTTGTTTTCAATGCCAAAAATGCGCGTCCGGATGCCCAATGGCCTTTGCGATGGATTTTACCCCGTCGCAGTTGATGCACGCCATTCGTTTGGGGCTGGACGAAATGGTGATGAACAGTAAGACGTCCTGGCTGTGTGCCTCCTGTCAGACTTGTACCACCCGCTGCCCGCAGGGTTTAGACATCGCAAAGGCTCTCGATGCTGTCAAGATCATTGCCCAACGCAGGGGTATCAAGGCATCGGAACCGGATATATCAGCCTTCTATAAGACCATGATGGGTTCCATCTTCGGCTTCGGTCGGGTGTACGAGCTGGGATTGATCGCGATGCTCAAGCTGCGTACCGGTCATCTATTCAAGGATGTCGGCCTGGGGATGAAAATGTTCGGCAAGGGCAAATTGAAGCTCTTACCCCCAACACTCTTTCCCTTCTTTTCCGACTCCTCTGAGATCAGAAAAATGCGAAAGAGAGTAGAGAAGCTGGAAGGTCAGAGAAAATGAAATATGCCTACTACCCGGGCTGCTCCCTGCATTCAACAGCCTCCGAGTATGATATCTCGTTTCGCAGCGTGTGCCGGACGCTCCAGGTGGCGATTGAGGAAATCCCCAAGTGGGCATGCTGTGGTTCTACCCCGGCGCATTCGACCTCGCATCTCATGGCCCTGGCACTCTCCGGCCGGGTAATTTCACAGGCCGAAGAAGCGAAGTTCCAAAAGATTCTCGTTCCGTGTGCATCATGTTTTCAGCGTCTGAAAACCGCTCAGTACGAGGTTAGTAATTGTCCAGGTTTACACGAAACACTTGAACAGGTACTGGATCGCAAGCTGGGGAATAAGGCCGAGGTTGTTCACCCTCTCGAGCTTTTCATCGGCGAAGAAATGTCGAACCGGATCGCGGATGCTGTAAGGAAAAGGCTCGAAGGACTCAAAGTCTGTTGTTACTATGGGTGCCTGCTCGCTCGCCCTCCGAAGGTGACGAACTTTGATGAGTGCGAGTACCCGATGAGCATGGATACCATAGTCTCCGGTTTGGGTGCTGAGGCGCTGGACTGGAATGCCAAAACCTCCTGCTGCGGCGCCTCTTTGTCGCTTACCAAAAGCGATCATGTCTGTAAGCTGATCCGCGATATTTTCCAGGAGGCAAAAGCAGTGGGTGCAAACGCAATCGCTGTTGCCTGTCCTCTCTGCCATTCAAATCTCGACACCCGACAACAAGAAACCGAAACGATTTACAAGGAAGAGTATGGGCTTCCAATCTTCTATTTTACCCAACTCATGGGGCTTGCATTTGGTGAATCTATTGAAGCACTCGGGCTGAAAAAACATCTTGTCGACCCTAAGCCCCTGCTAAGTGAGGTGGGCATAGCATAATGCATGGGGATGTACTTCAGGAACTCGCGGTGAGCGATCAAAAAACGGAGCATGTGGGCAGTGCGGTAGTACTCGGGGGCGGTGTTGGCGGAATGCAGGCGGCACTCGACCTAGCCGAGGCGGGTATCAAAGTCTATCTCGTCGACAAGGAGTCGGCCATCGGAGGGGTGATGAGCCAGCTGGACAAAACCTTCCCGACCAACGACTGCTCCATGTGCATTGTTTCACCGCGTTTGGTCGACGTCGGGCGGCACCTCAACATCAAGACAATATGCGACGCCGACCTCCAAGAGGTCGAGGGCGAGGCCGGCAATTTCAAGGTCACCTTAAAACAGAAAACCCGCTATATCGACCTTGATAAGTGCACCGGCTGCGGCCTCTGCACTGAGAAATGCCCGATCACCAGGAAGAGCGAATTCGACATGGGGATGGCACAGCGTAAGGCTATTTTCCGTCGCTATCCGCAAGCCGTTCCCAGCGGATTTACCATCGAAAAGGAAGGTGTCTCGCCGTGCAGGTTCGGCTGCCCCCTGGGAGTCAACGCTCACGGGTACGTGGCGCTCATTGCTGACGGGCGCTTCGAAGAAGCACTCGAAGTTGAAAAGCGCCGCAATCCCTTCCCCAGCATCTGCGGACGGATCTGCCCCGCCCCTTGTGAGTCGGAATGCCTCCGTGGTGATCTGGACCATCCGGTCGCCATCCGCTGGCTCAAACGTTTCTTAGGAGACTGGGAGCGTAAGAACGGCCGCAAGCCCCTCGAGCCGACCGAAGATAAAAAATCTGAAAAGGTGGCCGTGATCGGGTCCGGGCCGGCAGGACTCACCCTCGCCAGGGAGCTTAAGCTCAAGGGTTATAATGTTACTATCTTTGAAGCCAATCCAAAGGCGGGCGGCATGCTTATATCGGGGATCCCGCCCTACCGATTACCGCGGGATGTGATTGAGTGGGAAATTCAGGAGATCTTCGACTTAGGAGTCGAACTCAAGGCCAACACCCGTGTCGGCAAGGACATCAGCTTCGATCAGATAAGAAATGACTACGACGCTGTATTCGTCGCTACCGGTACCCCCCGCGGGCGCTCGCTGAAACTCGAAGGCGAGGATACGATCAGCGGGTTGTACGACTGCATGCAGTTTCTCAGAGAAGTAAACCTTGAGGATCGCAAGAGTATCGGCAAGAAGGTCGTCGTGGTTGGGGGCGGTAACGCCGCTATCGATGCGGCCCGTACTGCACAGCGCCTCGATACTGAGAAAGTCACCATTGTCTACCCCCGCTCGCAGCACGAGATGCCAACCAACCCATCCAGAGTCCGTGCCGCGATCGAAGAAGGTATTGAAATCAAGTTTCTGGCCAACCCGCTGCGGCTAATAGCCGATGAGAACAATAAGCTCTCCGGGGTCGAGTGCATCGGGATAGAGTTGGGTGAACCGGACGAGAGCGGCCGCCGGCACCCGGTTCCGGTTGAAGGTTCTGAGTTCATCATCGAAGCCGATGTGCTGATACCCGCCATCAGCCAGGAACCGGACCTGACATTCTTCGGAGATAAACTTCAGCCCAAGACTACGCTTGTGAAAACACTGTCGGTCGACCCGATCACGCTCGAAACCTCCGTACCGGGAGTCTTCGCCGGCGGCGACGTGGTCTCTGGTCTGGCTACGGTTATCGAGGGTATCAACGCCGGTCAGCGCGCCGCGGAATCGATCGACCGTTACCTGAAGAAGGAAGATATGCTAGCCGGTCGCGAAGAACCCAGGCAGATCCTCGCGAAGCGTAATATCGACGGCGAACCGATAATTCCGCGCCAAAAGATCCCTGAAATTTCGACTGAAGAGCGCACCGGTAATTTCGATGAAGTCGAACTCGGCTGGGATGAAGAGACCGCTGTCGCCGAGGCAAAACGCTGCCTCGATTGTGCCGCCTGCTGCGAGTGCCTGATGTGTCTTGAGGCTTGTGAGGCCTTGGCAATCGATCACAACATGAAGCGCGAAGAGATCATCACTCTGGATGCCGGCGCCATAGTCGTAGCCCCTGGTTACGAGCTGTTCAATGCCAACAGCACCAAGGAACTCGGCTACGACCGCTTCCCCAACGTGCTTACCAGTCTGGAGTTCGAGCGGTTGCTCTCTGCCAGCGGACCGACAATGGGCGAGATCCAACGGTCATCCGACGGCGAGCACCCCAAAAACATCGCCTTCATCCAGTGCGTGGGTTCCCGCACGGTGGAAAACAACTACTGCTCGTCGGTTTGCTGCATGTATGCGACCAAGGAGGCGATAATCGCCAAGGAGCACCAGCCCGACCTGGAGTGCTCGATCTTCTATATCGACCTGCGGGCCTATGGCAAGGGCTTCGACGAGTACTACGAGCGAGCGAAAGAAAATGGCGTGCGTTATGTGCGCTGTCGCCCGTCGGCGATCCTGCAGGATCAACAGACCAAAGATGTGATCATCCGCTACGTGGACGACCAGGGGAAACAGGAGGAGAAACGCTTCAGCATGGCGGTGCTTTCCTGCGGCCTCAATCCCCCTGAGGGTGTACAAGAGTTTGCCCAGAGGTTGGGCATCGAACTCAATGATTTCGGATTTTGCAAGACCAGCCGCATCGCTCCGGTCGACACGACTCGCGAGGGCATTTATACTTGCGGGCCCTTCAGCGAGCCCAAGGACATCCCCGAGACTGTCATGCAGGCCAGCGCGGCCGCCGCCCGGGCCATGTCGTTACTCAACGAGGTGAAGTGGACCCGCACGGCCAAAAAGGAATACCCGCCCGAGCGCGATGTTACCGGTGAGGACCCGCACATCGGTGTGTTCGTCTGTCACTGCGGCAAGAACATCGGCGGGGTGATCGACTGCAAGGCGGTGGCCGAGTACGCCGAGGGTCTCAACGGCGTGCACTATGCGACCGACAAACTTTACACCTGTTCCCAGGACTCGATCACCTCAATCACCGAGACAGTCAAGGAGCAAAACCTGAACCGTGTCATCGTGGCGGCCTGTACGCCGCGGACGCACGAACCGCTCTTCCGCGATTCCATCCGCCAGGCCGGGCTCAATCCCTACCTGTTCGAGTTCGCTAATATCCGCGATCAGAACACATGGGTCCACCAAAGCGAGCCGCAAAAGGCCTTCGAAAAGGCCAAGGACCTGGTGCGCATGGCTGTCGGGAAAGCGCGCCTGCTCGAGCCACTCTACGAAGGCGAGCTCAAGATCAACAAAAGTGCGCTGGTGATCGGTGGTGGCATAAGCGGCATGACCGCGGCCCTGGAGTTGGCTTCCCAGAGATTTCCGGTGCACCTGATCGAGCGCGATAAGGAGCTGGGTGGCAACATGCGCCAACTGCACTACCTGGTCGACGGTGACGATCCGCAAAAGAAGCTCAAAGAGACTGTCGAAAAGGTGCAGAGCCACGATAAGATAAAAGTCTACCTCGACCGCCGGATCGAATCAATCTCCGGATCGCTGGGCAACTTCGAAACCACGTTCAAGTCCCGCAACGGCTCCGAAGGAGAGACCATCAAACACGGCGTCGTAGTCGTGGCCACCGGGGCCCAAGAGTTCAAGCCCGACGAATACCTCTACGGCCGGGACGAACGTGTCCTTACCCAACTGGAACTCGAAGAGAAGCTGGCGTCCGGTGTCTTTTCTGCCAAGAATGTGGTCATGATCCAGTGCGTAGGCTCACGCAACGAAGAGCGCCCTTACTGCAGCCGGGTTTGCTGCACTCACGCCATTAAGAATGCGCTCCGGATAAAAGAGAAATCACCCGACACCAATGTGTATATCCTTTATCGCGACGTGCGCACCTACGGGTTTCGCGAGTCGTGGTACCGCCACGCCCGGGACAAGGGCGTGATCTTCCTGCGCTACGAACAGGACAAAAAGCCCGAGGTGACCAGGGGCGAAAACGGATTCGAGATCGCGGTCCACGACCCCATACTCAACACTGACCTCAAGCTCACTGCCGACAGCCTGGTGCTCTCGACGGCGATAATCGCCAACGACGATGCCGAGGATATCGCTCAATTGCTCAAGGTTCCGGTAAACAACGACAAGTTTTTCCTCGAGGCACACATGAAACTTCGCCCGGTGGATTTCGCCACCGATGGCGTCTTTTTGGCCGGACTGGCCCACTCGCCCAAGGCGGTGGACGAGAGCATCATCCAGGCCCTGGGGGCCGCCGGTAGGGCCAGTACCTACCTGTCCAAGGACAGCGTGACCCTGCCGGCCGCCATCTCCGAGGTCATCGATGAAAACTGTGACGGTTGCGCCTACTGTATTGAACCCTGCCCCTACAATGCCATTACACTGATAGAATTCATGCATAAAGGCGACATCAAAAAGACTGTCGAGAGTGACCCGTCGGCCTGCAAGGGCTGTGGTGTTTGTCAGGCGACCTGTCCCAAGCAAGGTATCAAGGTTAACCACTTCAGACTCGACCAAATCGGTGCTATGGTCGATGCTTTGCTGCTGGAGAGTTAAGATGAGCGACAACGGAGATTTCGAACCTAAGATAGTCCAATTTTGCTGCAACTGGTGCTCGTATACCGGTGCTGACCTGGCCGGCTCTTGCCGGCTGCAGTATCCCACCAATACCCGCGTCGTGCGGGTTATGTGCACCGGAATGATCCACCCCAACCTGGTGATCGACGCCCTCACCAAGGGCGCCGATGGTGTGCTTATTTGCGGATGCCACATCGGCGACTGTCATTACATTGACGGCAATGAGCGCATGAAATCACGAGCGGCAACTATAGAGATGCTTTTAGAGGACTTCGGCATTGAACCGGAACGGTTCCGCCTTGAGTGGGTCTCGGCATCAGAGGCGCCACGCTTCGTCGAGGTGGTCAATAACTTCGTTAAGGATATCAAGGAGCTCGGTCCCAACCCATTCGCGTAGAGGAGACACGATTATGGATGAACGGATGGTACGGTACTTTGACAGAAAGAAATTCATGTGGGATGGTGAGGAGTATGCCGGCGAGGATAACGCCAGACAGAAGCAAGAGGAATACCGTGCGAAAGACTTTGAGGTCCAGGTGGTGCCTTACAACGGTAAGTATTTGGTCTATACCCGTCGGGTAGTGACCGAGGTGGTGGTGGAAGGCGCCCCGATGTAAGCATGGTAACGAATGGTTAACGGTTAAAACTACAAACTAACATAAAGGAAAAAAACATGTCCGTTAAAGTTGCTGAGGAGTGGTTGACCACCTGTGGTGGTTGCGAAATCACGCTCCTCGACGTGGGAGAGCCTCTCCTGGAGATCCTGCCGGAACTGGAGTTCGTCCATATGCCGGTTCTCATGGACCATAAATACTCCGGGCAGGCGGGTGAAAACCCGGGCACCCTCGTGATTCCGGAAGCCGATATCGGTTTTATCTCCGGCGGAATTCGGCACGAGGAAAACCGCCATGTTGCCGAGGAAATGCGCAAGAAGGTCAACACGCTTGTGGCTGTGGGCGCCTGCGCCAACTTCGGCGGCATTCCAGCCCTGGCCAACATGTACACCGTCGAGGACATCATCAAGATGGCCTATGACGAGACCGAGACCACCGATGCACACCCGGTGCCGGACGACGACCTTCCAAAGATGGAAGAGCGTGTATCTGCCGTCAGCGAAGTAGTAAAGGTCGACGTGGCTCTGCCGGGCTGCCCGACCACGCCCGAGCTTTATGTGCAGGCTATCACAGCCCTGCTCAAGGGAGAGGTTTTCGAGCTGCCGGAGCGCAGCGTTTGCGACGACTGTCCCATGAAACGTGAAAAGAAAGCGGTTACCGACATCAAACGCCCGCTGGAGAAACCCAATTGGCCGGCAGACAAACCAATTGAAGAGGTGCGCTGCCTGATGGAGCAGGGCTACCTCTGTCTGGGGCCGGTCACCCACTCGGCCTGTGGCGGTGAAGAGAAGATCCCGCGCTGCATCAAAGCCCACATGCCTTGTCGCGGCTGCTTCGGACTGATCCGCGAGGGTGCTAATCCACAAGTGGACATGATGACCGCCCTTTCATCGATCGGCCTCAACCCGAGGCAAATTGAGGATCGCAGAGCAATGTTCAACCGTTTCGTCGGTGCGCAAGGACGGCTCCGTCCATTGCCACAGAGGAGGTAATAATCATGGGTCAGACAATTATAGTCGAGCCAGGCACAAGAATTGAAGGACATTGCAAAATTAAGATAATGCTGGACGACAACGGCAATGTCGAGGACACCCAGGTGAAAGTGGTCGAGCTGCGTGGATTCGAGCGCTTTGCCATCGGTCGTCCGATCGAGGAAATCATTCGCATCGTGCCGCGTATCTGCGGCGTTTGTCCCTGGGCACACCACCTGGCGGCTGCCAAGGCGGCTGACGCTGTTTTTGGTGCGGACATTCCCCCTGCTGCCAAAAAGATTAGAGAGCTGGCCTATATGGGTCACATGCTTCACAGTCACATTCTACACTTCTACATTATGGCTGGTCCGGACTTTCTTATGGGCCCGACATCCGACTATACCAAACGCAATGTGCTCGGTGTAATCGAAAAAGCCCCGGACGTGGCCAAGAAAGTAGTACGTAACCGCTGGTTATCCCAAATGGCCACCCAGAAACTGGGCGGAAAGGCCATTCACCCTGACGTTGCCGTTCCGGGCGGTTGGGCCAAACCGATCACCGAGGAGGAGCGCAAGGAAGTCAAAGAGATGTTCCGGGAGGTCTACGACTTCTCTATCTTCGGTATGGATTATATCAAAAACCACGTCTTCCCGGATTATCTCGACTTCGTGAAGAATACCGCTGTCCTCAAGACCGGGTTTCTCGGTCTCACCAGAGACGGGAATATGGAGATGTACGACGGTAAGCTGCGCATGATGCAGGCCGACGGCTCGTTTGAGGACTTCGATTGCGATAAGTACGCCGACTACATCGCCGAGCACGTGGAGCCATGGTCTTACCTTAAGTTCCCGTACCAGAGGAAGGCCGGCGGGTTCAGTATGGACCTGGATAACCCACAAGGTATCTACCGCACTAACGCCCTGGCGCGGGTCAACGTTGTCGACAAGATCTCGACCCCCAAGGCCCAGGCTGAACTGGAAGAGTTCCGCGAGAAATTCGGCCGACCGGCTCAGCAGACTTTTCTGTATCACTGGGCTCGGCTGATCGAGATCATCTACTCGGCCGAGCGGGCTCTCGAGCTGGTCGACGATCCCGAGATCACCAGTGAGGATATCCGCCTCAAGCTCGAGCCCAAATCCGGCCACGGCGTGGGCGTGGTTGAAGCTCCGCGCGGAACCTTGATCCACGACTATACCACCGACGATAAGGGTCTCATCACCAAGGCCAACATCGTAGTGGGCACTACGCACAACAACGCGCCGATCAACATGTCGGTCAAGAGTACTGCCATGGCGCTGATCAAGGACGGCAAATACGACCAGGGCATCCTCAACCAGGTCGAGATGGCCATTCGCGCCTATGACCCGTGTCTGTCCTGCGCCACGCATGAGTTGGACGGATCGATACCGGTCAAGATTGAGATCATAAGTTTCGATGGCAAGGTATTGGATACGCTTACCAACAGCTAGTTGATTTCATCTGCAGCAACTTGCTGAAAACAGACCTTGTTCATCAATGCCGTCTCACTGGATTATCATCTATAATCCGGTTGGGTAAAAGATATAACCGATAAGGCATGAAACATGGATAACAAAAGAATATCGCCGTGGTGCACAGCTAAGACACTGGTCTTGGGCTGTGGGAATATCCTGTTCGGTGACGACGGATTCGGACCGGCGGTCACAGGCTACCTCAACGATAATTACCGGATTCCAGATGGTGTCCTGATTGAGGACGCCGGCACCGGTATCCGGGAGATGCTCTTCGACATCTCATTGAGCGAGATTTATCCTTCAACGCTTGTCATCGTGGACTGCGTCGATAAAGGTCGAAAACCCGGCGAATTCTTCGAGATAGAACTGACCGACATCCCAAAGGAAAAGGTCGACAACTTCACCATGCACAACGCCCCCACTGCCAATTTACTCAGAACCATCAAGGAGGAAAAGAAGGATATCAAGGTCTCGATCCTGGTGTGTCAATCCAAGATGATTCCTGACAAAATGCAGATGGAGCTCTCCGACGAGGTCAGCGCGACCGTGCCCAGGATGGCGCAGCTTATCTATGACCGTTTTATCAGCACGGCCCAATGAAGACACAGGGGGATCCGCCTCGCTATCGTAAAATACCGGATCGACCTCGAAGCCCTGAATATCACCAGCCTCCATCATCGGCAGCGCCTGCTGCGCGACAGTCGAGTGAAGAATGACGAGCACGGGAGAAAAGCAGGTTCGAATAAGTATTTCGATTGATTCTCCCTTGCTCTACGGATTCGATCAGGAAATCCTCAAAATGCCTCCTCTCTGTTCACCTGTGTGGTGGATGCCAGTGGTTCTATGGGAGTTGAGGAATGCATGGCGGTTGCCAAAAGCGAAGTCATGTACTGCTGCAAAGGACCTAACAGAAAAAGGATCGAGTCGCGTTCGTGGCATTTCGATGAGAGGAACCAGATATCCTGCACTTCATGACCTTCTTGACGATCCGCCACACCAACGGGTGCCTAACCGGCGCAAGAACTCGAATCAAACGCATTCAGTCTGTCCACCACACCTAACTCGTTACTTCAAACAAAGTTGGCTGCCCATGCAGCCAGGATTATCCATAGAAAAACATGACCATATCATTGTGAGGAGTCCGCCTGGGCGGACGATGTGGCAATCTCTTCCATGAGTAATGAAGTTACTGTTTTGTATTGTGTTCCGAGTTTTGGAGCAGCCTGCTATGGTCGGGAACCTGCTGCAGATACCAGTGCGACACGGGGATGATGACCGTCACGCCGCCGGCTTCGCAAACGGCAGCCGTAGCATCGGCATGGATGATAGTGTGTCAAAAACCACCGTCAGCCTCAATCTCAGACATGAGGTCCTCACCGACTTCGAGCTGGTCATAGCCATGCTCGACAGACCGATAGAGAACCAGGAGTGATATCCGTCGGTTGCGAGCGTCGTGCGGATTGTCCTCAATCATCGGAAATCTGTCAGCGTAACCCCGGACTTCGCGCACTTGTCCCTGTGCGAGGCCTGACACATCCATCAGTTGACGGGCCGCGTTGGCCCGGTCGGTCGACAGTTCCCAGTTGGTGTAGTCCCGGCCACCGGTGAATGCGGCGTCGGTATGGCCCTCAATTACCAGGCGGTTGTCGATTCGCCCTAATTCGCGGGCGATGGTTATAAGGATTATGGCGCTTTTCTGCAGGAGTTTGGCCGAACCGGGCTCATAGAAAGCCGGGGAGTTCTCCGACTCATTGAGCACTATTCGCAACCCCTCTGACGTCAATTGCAGCTTGATATTCTTCTTCAGCCGGTGGAAAGCCTCTTGTTTCTGAAGCTCATCTAAGATGGCTTTAGCTGCCGAACTCATTTGTTTCTTCTCTGCATCCGAGGGGCCACTGGCGCCTTCATCCGACTTCTGGCTCTTGCGCCCCATTTCGGGATGTTCGGAGGGTATGACCGAAGATGAACCTTTCAGAACTCCTGTACCTCCAGTCTCGCGGCCGGCGGCGGCACGCCGCATGTAGTTGCCCGGATCCTGAAAGAAGCCGGCCACCGCCTCCCGCACTTCGGGTTTCTGGCCGACCAGCCACATGACCAGGAAAAAGGCCATCATGGCCGTCATGAAATCGGCAAAGGCAACTTTCCAGGCGCCGCCATGGTGACCGGCGTGGCCTCCCTTGACTTTCTTTACAATGATTGGCTGTTGCTGATCCGAGCCGTTGGCCATGAGACCTTACCTCTTCTTGGTAGCGTTGCAGGCCTCTTCAAGCTCCAGAAAGCCCGGCCGTACTTCAGTGGCCAGGGCGCGCCGGGCGAACTCCACGGCAATAACACCGGCTACACCCTTGTTGAATGCCAGTAGAGCGTGTTTCATGCAGGATACGTACTGAGTCTTGTCTTCCACGCGGCGTTTGAGGCTGGCCGCTAGGGGGCCCACGAATCCGTAACAGGCCAGGATTCCCAGGAAGGTGCCGACCAGGGCAGCGGCCACGTTCTGGCCGATCTGAGCCGGAGGACCGTCGATGTTGGCCATCGTTATCACGACTCCCAAGACGGCGGCCACGATTCCAAGACCCGGCAGCGAGTCGGCAGTAGTGTTCAGAGCGGTTGGGGGTGCCATCTCCTCCTCGTGTAAAGCCTCGATATCGCAGTCCATCAAGTCTTCAAGATCGTGGGGTTGTACGGCGCCGGAGATGATAACCCGCATCGTATCAGCGAAAAAAGCGATGGCTTCGTGGTTACTCAGGAACTTGGGGTAGCGCTGAAGGATTTCGCTTTCGTCCGGGTGCTCGATATGGTTTTCCAGCCCCACCAGGCCGTCACGGCGGGCAACCATGAATATCTCGAACATCATGACCAGCAGATCGAGAAAGTCCTTCTTGACGTATCCTCCTCCTTTAAGAACACTCATTACCTGCCTGATCATGGCCTTGAGCGTCCCCATCGGGGTCGAAATAAGCAGCGCTCCGAGAGCCGCCCCGCCGATAATCAACACCTCGTTGGGTTGGTTGAGCGCCAATATCTTACCACCGTGCCACATGTAGCCACCCAGCACGGAACCGATTACAACCGCCGCCCCGATGAGAGCAAACATCTCCCGCCTTCTCCAGGAATACCTGTGATTACGTACTTACTGCAATCAGCCTACTGTTATGTGTTTTCGACATCTTGGCCGCAAACCTGAATATCCCTGAGGTGACACGGAGCCGTTTTCGGGCGGCAGATGGGCATCCGGCTCGCGCAGGGCTGCCGCAACCCGGCCGTGCAGCCAGGCAATCGCCTGCACCAGGCCGGATCAGCCGGGGCGGCATCACAAAAAGCTTGCTCCCGGTGATACAGCCTCGTAAATTCGTTCCTGTTCTCAGCTTAGGACTTCTGAGAAAATCTGATGGAGGACTCGTGCGCATTCTCACTTCGAAACGCTTTCTGCTGATACTGGTCGTAATTACTGCCTTCATGTTCTGCGGCCTTACTTTCGGCTCCGACGGCGAAGTCGTGGATACGCAGACCGTGACCGAGGATACCGCCCATGATGACAGTTCCGGCCACGGCGGACCGGTTCTTGGGATTCTGATCAGTCTGGTAGTAATCCTGCTTGCAGCCAAGCTGGGCGGCGACGTTTTCGAGCGGTTCGAGCAACCGGCGGTACTGGGCGAACTCATCCTGGGCATGTTGATCGGTAATCTCCACCTGGTGGGCATCGACATCTTCGAACCGTTCAAACATGACCTCACGCTGGAAGTCCTCGCGGAACTGGGCGTGATAATACTGCTCTTTGAGGTAGGACTTGAGTCGTCAGTTCGGGAAATGATGAAAGTCGGGCTGGCGTCATTCATGGTAGCCGTTTTCGGTGTCATAACCCCCTTCTTCCTGGGGTGGGGTGTCGGCTACGTCTTTCTGCCTGACGCCTCGATCTACGTTCACATATTCATCGGTGCTACATTGACCGCGACCTCGGTTGGAATCACGGCCCGGGTGCTCCAGGATGTCGGGAAGATCAAATCGAGGGAGGCCAAGATCATATTGGGAGCGGCCGTTATTGACGATATTCTCGGACTGGTGATACTCGCGGTGGTGGCGGGAATCATCGCGGCAGTGGGCTCCGGCCACGGTGACGGCGCCAGTTCCGGGATGATTCTGTGGATTATTCTCAAGGCCGTGCTGTTTGTCGTCGGCGCCATCGTCATCGGCTCCGTTATCCTGCCGACCTATTTCAATTTAGCGATCAGACTCAGGGTCAAGGGAGTGTTCCTGTCTTTCTGTCTGTTGATCTGCTTCGCACTGGCGTTTATCGCCGGGAAGGTGGGTCTGGCCCCGATTGTAGGCGCATTCGCCGCCGGGCTGATCCTGGATGAAATACAATACACCCGCTTCCGGGAGAAGGGGGAGCGTGACATCAAACATCTCATTGAACCGATCTCGGTATTCTTAGTGCCGATATTCTTTGTGCGAATGGGAATGATGGTCGATCTGACCACCTTTGTCCATATCGAGATCCTCGGCTTTGCGGCAGTGCTGACGCTGGCGGCAATCGTTGGCAAACAGGCCTGCTCGCTGGCCATATTCGACCGGAAAACCAACCGGATCGCTATCGGTCTGGGTATGATTCCACGCGGTGAGGTGGGGCTGATATTTGCCGGAATCGGCGCCAAGCTCATTCTCGACGGGCAACCGGTCATATCTGCCAGTGTATACTCGGCCATCGTGATCATGGTTGTCATAACTACCCTGGTGACTCCCCCGGCCTTGAAAGCGTCACTCCTGAGGGGTGAAAAGAACGCCTCCACCCCCATGTAGTCTACAGAGTCCACAGATGGTGAACGAACTCCTCCGACGCGCGCCGCAGCCCGTCTCACTGGCCCCGGCTACCCTGATCAGGTGGTCACGCGGCGCACAACACAATCCTGTAAGACGAGCAGACCCGGCCATGCCGACTTCCAAGTATGACAAAACGCTTTTCCATCAACCTGCTGAGGGGGGCATCTGCGCGAAAACCGGACGGGACAAAAAACTTGTCAACGGTTCCACCGGTACGTACTTTGCAGACGATACTCAGGTAAGGGGAGAATATATGTCGCCTTTGTTGCGCAGGAGTTTTTTCACGGCGTCTGGGGGGATGGTTCCTGGCGGCATCTTTGTCGGGAACATCATGGATGGAACCTATGTTATTATGACAAGCCCAGCGCTCGGTTTGCAGGTTGCGGCGATGGCTCGAGGGGTGAATTGATGCGCAACCTCAAGACCGGGAATAAGGAGAAAAGGAACAACTTTGAGGCTGAGGCCTTACCGCACATGGATGCTTTGCTTCGCACGGCTCTGCGGATGACGAAAGACGGCAGCGACGCTGAGGATCTGGTGCAGGAAACGTACACCAAGGCTTATCGCTTCTGGGACAGGTTTGAACCCGGTTCAAACTGTCGTGCCTGGCTGTTTAAGATAATGACCAATATCTTCATCAACGAATACCGGTCCAAATCCCGCTCACCCGTGGTGGCCAGCATCGAGGACATTGATGACAGTTACCTGTACGGTCAACTGGCTGGCATGGAGCCCGCTGAGAACCCGGAACAGAGACTGTTCGCCAAAATCCTCGACGATGACGTGAGGAAAGCGATTGAGAGCCTGCCCGATGACTTCAGGCTGGTGGCGGTTCTCTCGTTTCTTGAGGGTTTCTCCTACCAGGAGATCGCGGAAATCGCGAATCTTCAGATCGGAACGGTCAAGTCCCGGATGCATCGCAGCCGGAAACTCCTGCAAAAGCGACTATATGATTACGCCGTCACGAATGGATACATCAAGGAAAAGGCAAGATGAATTGTGAGGAAGCCCGGGAACTGCTCTATGAGATAATTGATAAAGAAGCCTCGGAAGTCGATACCCGCCGGGTTCAGAAACACATCGACAAGTGTCGCAAGTGTTTTGACATCTACCGGTTTGAAGGAGCGATTCAGGATTTAATCGCGGAGAAAGTACGGGACATCCCTCCATCACCCCGGCTGGAACCGCTGAAATCACGGATTCTTTCCGAGTTGGACGCAATCGATCGTCCCCGAGAGGCAAGAGGGCGTTGGCCTTTCAGCCCGTTCACCAGGAGTCTCGTTGCCGCAGCGGCAGCGATAATTGTGGTAGCCGTGTTTCTGCTTGGCTCGGATTTCATTGGGGAGTCTGAATCCTTTGCATGTCTGACTGAATCCCATCGGGCCGCCACCCGGACGCCGAACGCCTTCCGGGATATCGGCAGCACTACCGGCGCCATTGCCTTCGGCCGTGAGGAGTTGACCTATGCCGTTGCCCCGCATGTTTCAGGGTTCCGGCTCATCGGCGGGTGCCTCGAACAGTTAAATGGAACGCAGGTAGGTCATTTCGTCTATCTGGATGGGCCAGCCACCGTGTCTGTATTCCTGGTACCTGCGGATTACTTCGAAATGACACCGGAATTAGTCGCCGGGAAGGTCGAGAGGGACGGAATCACCTACTTCGGCCATGACTGTGGGGGCTGCCACCTGATGTTTCACCGTCTGGGGCCGGCGATGGTGGTGACGGCTACCACAGAATCGTCGGTGGACCTGGTTGGGTTTGTTCCAGGCCAGGCAGCTATCTGATCGCGCCATCTGTTTTCTCTACGCCAGGCTGGTCTCGTCAACCGTTCCCTCGGGACCGGTAGATGATAGCTTGTCGCCCGGCAACGGGAAGGCGGCTTGATGTATCAGAGGAGTTGACCGGAGCGGACTCTTTCGTCGTGCCGCCGGCAGCCCTCCAGGAGGATAGACTCGTTGGATAACTGGTTGTTAGGTTCCGAAAAAGCATCGGGGGACACCGGCTCGACGGTCCAGGACCCCTCGGGCCACATCAGGCCCTCATAGACCGCCTCAGCACCGAGCAGATCTCCCATCTGAGCGAACGCGATTTCTCCCTCCCTGAGACAGATCACCAGAGATTGTCCTCCGGTCTCATCTCCGTGGACGGTGATCCTGACCGTTTTGCGGCTCGACCCGAGGGTCTGCACCAGATCAGTCAGGTTCATATCCGCCAGGCGTCCGTGGGTTCCATCATGGGTGGCCTTGTGCAGGTGCCTTTCTTCTTCGTGTATGGCGGCCTGGATTTCGCCCATTTTGGCAATGAGAATGTCGATATTGACTTCGAGCGACATGACGTCTTCAAAACCCCGATTAAGCAATCCCGTCAACTCCCCGCCGGAAGGACCATCCACGATCAGGAAAGTCGGGACCTTGTCGAAAGCAACGGACCGACGCTCCAGATCGTCTACGAAGACCGCTATCTCGTCTTTCCCGCGATGGAGAATGAGGATCATTATTTCGGGAAGACTGCGCTCGTACAATTCCACAAAGGAATCCAGCGAGCACTGGGAAAGGGTGCGGAACCCCTCATTCCTCACGCGATTTGCGATCGGGGACAGAATACCGGGGTTGTCGGCATAGATCATAACCTGGCAGGGTTTCTCCGCGGACTGGGATTGCAGGATTTCATCCTGGATCAGTGCCAGGAACGCCTCAACGACTTCGGGCAGGAACATCTTCCCGATCAGAGAGCGGTACCTCTTCTTGATGGCGTCAAACCTGTCGAGTGACAGTTTCTCATTCTGATCGACCGTCTCGCAGAACAGGTCCACGGTGGTCACAATGTTGCCCCCGAGAACCTCAATGGGCAAACGCCTGGTATATTTGCCGCTCAGGTCGGCGTACATATTGCGGAGTATTTCCACCACCACGGGTGAGTAGTGTAGCGAAGCCAGGAGCTTCCTTGTCAGCTTGATCAGCTCCTGTTGGTCGAGTCCCTCATCGGGGTGATGGTAGAACCGCGCCAGGTCGTGAATGTAACCGGCGTTGGCGATAAGCAAGCGGTCTTTCTCGGGCAGCCCGAGCTGGCGACAGAGCCGACCGGCGTACTGGCCGACAGCGCCACTGTGGTTCGCGGTCAGCCTCTCCCTGAGCGACAGCAGGGACGTGAACAACTCCAGGTTCGGCAGCAGAAGCTGGTTTTCCGCCGTGACCGTTTCCTGACCCAGCAGAAGCGAGGATGCCGACTCGTAGTATCGCACGGTCGTGCGCGGCGAGGTCTTTCGCAGGCGGTCGATAAGGTCAATGTAGTCTCCGGTCACGCTATCCTTGATCAGAACCGAATGGTAGGTTGTCTCGCCGATGATATCGATGGCGTCGTCGGCCGAATCGGTCACCACAACTTTGAAACCATCACGCTCCAGCAGCGACTGCAAAAGCGGCCCGGAGTACTCTTCGTCGGTCACCAGAAGCACGGCAGGCTGCTCAGACGACTCAGCTTCGTCCGCCTCCCTGCTGTCCGGTGTGGGTAACTTGCCGGTTTCGGTTGCTTCTTCCGGTATCTCCAGGAGGAGGTTGTCGTCAAGGGAGGTGTCCCGCCTAAGGTAGTAGCGGGCAATGGAGGTGTTCAGGGCCAGTTCGGCGGCCACGAACAGCTTGATATTCTTCCCGCGGGCCACAAAGTGAAGTTCATCTATCAGGCTTTCGTCAGTCGGATCCTCACAGGCTACGTGCAGCATATTGTCGTCCGGGCTATAGCCGAACGGCATGACCTTGCGTGCTATGGCCACTTTGGGCGGGATGAACCCTATGACAGGCTCCGGAACCTCCAACTCCGAGAGGACGACTCCCTCGCAACCAAAATGGGTCGCCAGGGCTTTCACCAGTCCCGCTTCGTCGATATAGCGATGGTACAGAAGTTGCGAGCCGAGCTTTCCGCCGTGAGCCTTCTGGTGAAGCAGCGCCTCTTTGACCTGTTCCTCGGAGATCAGACCCTTGCGCACCAGGAGCTGGTCCAGCCGGATTTTCTTTGAGTCCACGCTCATCAGGCTTCAGCCGCCTCCGGTTCCAGTTCGCCGACGATATGGCCGAAGGCGGAGTGATCGGCCTGTTTCACGATCCTGAAAAGTCCGTCTATCCTGGACACAATACTGCTCCCGAGCGTGTTTTTGGTCTATCTTTCACTGTATCGGGTTACCTGGGGGGAAGCTTAAGCGGCGCCGTGTCCTGACAAGTGGTGCGCGCGCCGGATCTGGTAACCTGGACGAATCGATCCGTTTCCGATATCTTGCCTGCAACTGACAAAACCCCTTGCGGAGGAAACATCCGTATGCTGAGATGATTAGGAAGAAAGACTGAAGTTCCCCCGTTCAGTGGACACGTAGAAAATATGGCACTATGTTTCATTCAGGAGGTGTCCGGATGTCGGGAAAACGGGGTTTAGCAAGGCTACCGGTGCATCCATCTTTCCGCCTACCTCTCGGGCCAATGAGGTCTGTGCTTGTCAGCGACGCACCGGCGAAGGGTCTGGAAGCATCCCATTCGGCAAAAAAATACCCCTGCTGGTCAGGCAGGGGTCTGGTCTAACAGAACTGGTCTGGTACCGTTTTGTTTTCTGTCGCAGGCCTATTAAGCAAAGACCGTGCCTTTAGGGGTACCGGCATCCCATCACAAGCACATTTACGGATCAATGTTATGTCGTTCAGGTTCTGTCGCTTGACCGGCGGCAACCTTCGTTATGCAGCAATGTGCAGAAAATGAACACCTGGTCGGCTGCACAAGGACGACAATAGTGCAACACTCCGCACAAGATGCCGTCCGCTGCTTGCAGGACTGCAGGTGCGCGACCTCCTGACGGAAGCTCACGGCACTCCCGGCTATGGCGCAAACTTGCGGGCTGCCTTTTCCAATAGCGGGTGGCTCAGCGCCCGAACTGCCTTCTTCAGCCCGGCGACACCGGATTTGTCCAGACCGCCAAGCTGCCGCGCGAATTCACCCGACCTGATCCTGTCGTAGACTTTCTCCATGTGCTCTTTAACTGCCTTGTCCACTATTTGCGGCCCGGAGAGAACGGAACCGTAACGGGCTGCAACCGAGATCCGCTCCAGCATGCCTGCGACGCCATGCTTCTTGATCATTTCCACAATCAGGTCGAGCTGATAGGCCACTTCCAGGTAGGCGTTTTCCGGGGGCAGGCCCTTCTCAATCAGGACCTCGAAACCTGTCTTTACGAGCATGGCCAGACCGCCGCACAACACGGCCTGTTCCCCGAACAGGTCACCGACGGCTTCGTCCTCAAAGGTCGTGGCAATGAGCCGCTTCTTATCGAAACCGATGGCGCGAGCCAACTCAATGACGGCCCGACGGGCGTGGCCGGAGACGTCCCGGTGCACACCATAGAAGGCCGACAGCGACCTGTCAGTCAGATACTTCTCTCTGACGGCGTCTCCGGGGGCGTGCGGCGCAAGGAGGATAACGTCGCAATTGGAAGGCGGCCTTACCATACCGAAATGCACCGACATGCCGTGCAGAAAAAGCAGGCGGCATGGCCTGTCTGATGGAAGATTGGCCCGGATATGTTCCTCGTACACCTGGCCGTGCAGGTGATCGGGGAACGCAAAGCAAATGCAGGACGGGTCAGTGACCCTGATCGCTTTGGCAATCGTGTGTACGGCTTCAAAGCCGTCCTTTTTGGCGGCCATCCGGGATTTTGACCGGTGCCGCAGGCCGATAGCGACACAGTAACCTGAGTCACGCAGATTCAAGGCGATGGCTCGTCCCTGCGATCCGTAGCCGATTATTACGACAGTCTTAGCGGCAGTCTGATATCTTCGCATGTTGAAAATATAAATTGCCGATTGACATTTGCCAACCACCATATTGTTTGACAGCAATGGAGCAAGCGGTGATCAAATTAGTGCGACAGGCCCTCGAGGAGGATGTCGGCTGCGGGGACCTGACGTCATTAGCCTGTTTTCAACCCGACACGATCAAGGCCCGGATCGTCGCCAAGTCTGAGGGCGTTATCTCCGGGCTGATGCCGGCGCTGTTGGCTTTTGAGACGGTCGATTCGGCGAATACGGTTCAGGCACAACTCGACGACGGTGACCCTTTCCGGGCGGGTGACCTGATCATGGAAATCGAAGGCCTGAACCAGACCATCCTTACAGCGGAACGGACCGCTCTCAACTTTCTGGCGCATCTCAGCGGTGTGGCGACGCTGACCAATCGCTTTGTCAGGGCGGTTGCAGGCGTCGACGGTCGCTGTCGGATTCTTGATACACGCAAGACGACCCCCGGCTGGCGCTACCTCGAGAAGCGGGCAGTGATACACGGTGGCGCCATGAATCATCGCCTCGGTCTCTACGACATGATGCTGATCAAAGACAACCATATCGCTTCGGCAGGTTCCATTGCGGCCGCTGTGAGGCAGGCACGTGAGTATCTTGCCACAAGGGACTTCCGCCTTCAGTTCGGGAATACCGGCGAGAGCGTTGAGATCGAGGTGGAGGTCACGACCGAGGCGGAGGTAACCCAGGCCATTGAGGCTGGAATCGCGCGGCTGCTTGCTGACAACCAGTCGCCGGAAGCTCTCAGGCGTCTCGTCCGGCTGGCCAAGGAACTCAACCCCCGGGTCAGGCTGGAAGCATCGGGCAACATGACTCTCGATAACGTGGCCGAGATAGCCGCCTGCGGTGTCGATTTCATCTCCGTTGGGGCTCTCACGCATTCTGCGCCCGCCTGTGATTTTTCTCTGAAGGTTCTCAAGTAGCATGACGGGCACTGCCGGACTTGAGAAGCTGGCGGATGATCTTCTGCTCAGGATACGGTCACGGCACGGCACGGCAGTGAGCGTGCGGTCGCTGGCCAGGCGCTTTCGGACGGACGAATCATCCGTAACGTCCGCCCTGCATCTGGTGCGCGACTGGGGATACAGGCTTCGCCTGAGTCGATCCAACGTGACGTTTGTCTCAGCGCCCGACATTCTCTCGGCGACTGAAATCTCGTATGGACTTAAGACGAAGAAGTTCGCGCGATCGATATTCGCGTATCAGTCGGTCAGGTCCACCAATGACCTTGCCGCGCGGGCAGCCACCGACGGCGCGCCGCAGGGGACTGTCATTGTCGCCGAAGAGCAAACCCAGGGGCGCGGCAGGTTCGGCAGGGTCTGGCATTCGCCGCCGGGAAGCGGTGTTTACATGTCGATCATTCTGCGTCCGGACTTTCAGCCGAGCCGGGCGCCGGCGGTGTCGATCATGACCGCCCTGGCCCTGGCCGAGACGCTCGACGTCATGTTTCCCGGCAAAGTACAGATAAAATGGCCCAACGACGTCCTTGTCTCCCGAAAGAAAGTCGCCGGCATTCTTACCGAACTGACGGCCGAACAGGACCGCATCGAGTATCTCATAGTAGGCGTGGGCATAAACGTCAACCAGAAGACCGGCGATTTCCCGGAAGAGCTGCGCGGCACTGCTACCTCGTTACGGCGGGTAACCGGGAGGAAGCAGCGGCGGGTGGAGCTGCTTCAGAGGTTCCTGGTCAACCTTGAGAAAGAGTACCACCGCTACCAGCGGAGCTTCCTGAAACCCTCGCGCGAGAGGTTGCGGCGTTATTCCTCTTTGATCGGACACGACATTAACCTGGCGGTCGGCAGGAGGATTACCTCCGGTTGGGCGGTTGACATCGATGATAACGGCTGCATAGTGATCGAAACCGCAAGCGGTCTGAAGGCTATCTCCAGCGGTGAGGTGACCATAGTCAAGAAGTAGCACGGTAGGGCTGAGCGCCCGCCCGACTCTTCGTGACGGCAGCCGGTGACGTCAACTTAATCCCGGAACTTATAGCAGATAATGAGAGGAGAATACGACTGAAGCGGGAGTATGCGTTTTCTCCGGTATTCTACCAGGGAACTAGACAGTGAAGGTCACCATACGCGGCAATGCCGCCTACGGGCACGGCGGCGGTTCGGGGCCGGCTCCAAACATGTAGTCGATCAGGTAGATCAGGTCGCCAATGTCGATCACATCTGATCCACTGGCGTTGACATCTGCCTCCTCGCGGCAATATGGTTCCTGCCCAGCCTGGAACATGTAGTGAACAAGGTATATCAGATCGCTTATGTCAATCGGCAGAGCGCCGCTGTGGTCCACGTCTCCACGGAGGTGGCAGCAGCCATATGGACCAGTAAGATTGAAGAGTATGGAGACATTATCAGAGCCATAATTCGCTGTCGCCAGGTCATTGTCACCATCACCGTCAAGATCAATCGAGAAGACTGAGCGAGGGGAATCTCCAGCGCCATAGTGAACCGCGGTTTGAAAAGTCCCGTCCCCGTTATTTAACAGTGTTGAGACATAGTCAGTGCCCAAGTTAGCTACCGCCAGGTCATTGTCACCATCACCGTCAAGATCAATCGAAAAGACAGAGGATGGCCAATATCCAACGGCATAGTTAACCTTACTCTGAAGGATCCCGTCGCCGTTATTCAATAGTATTGAGACATTGTGAGATCTGACGTTCGCTACAGCCAGGTCGTTGTCACCATCACCGTCAAGATCAATCGAGAAGACAGACCGGGGTTCATCTCCAACGCCATAGTTAACCGCGGTTTGAAAGGTCCCGTCGCCGTTATTCAACAGTATTGAGACATGGCCAGAGCTAAAGTTCGCTACTGCCAGGTCATTATCACCATCACCGTCAAGATCAATCGAGAAGACAGACCGGGGTTCATCTCCAACGCCATAGTTAACCGCGGTTTGAAAGGTCCCGTCGCCGTTATTCAACAGTATTGAGACATGGCCAGAGCTAAAGTTCGCTACTGCCAGGTCATTATCACCATCACCGTCAAGATCAATCGAGAAGACAGAGAACGGCATACCTCCAACGTCATAGTTTACCGCGGTTTGAAAGGTCCCGTTACCGTTATTCAATAGTATTGAGACATTGCCAGAGGAATAGTCCGCTACCGCTAGGTCATTGTCACCATCACCGTCAAGATCAATCGAGAAGACAGACAACGGACCATCCCCAACACCATAGTCAACCGCGGTTTGAAATGTCCCGTCGTTATTATTCAGCAGTATTGAGACATTTTCAGTGCCTTCGTTCGCAACCGCCAGGTCATTGTCACCATCACCGTCAAGATCAATCGAAAAGACAGATTGAGGACGATCTCCGGTGTCATAATCGATCTTTGTGTCAAACATCGGATCAGACGCGAAAGAACTGGCTGCTGAAAACAGAATCAGCGAAGCAGCCAATACCTGAATCCTGATAAGTGAGAGAGTATTCATGCAATCCCCATCATTCTAAATGGCTCAATCTCCCTAATGGAGAAACTGCACCCGGTTTTTCCTAATATAACACAAGAAAGCCGACAATCAAGCCTATTCTCGCTTGTAGTGTGGATTTACTGTCTTGATACACATAGCTGTCTTAAGAATCCAGCGAGCGCGCCGGATAAAACCATCAGTATGCTCAATTAGAAAGATATACACTCCCACCCCCCACCAAAGATATATGGCATCCGCCGACACCGCTGGACCTTTCGCGCCTGCGATCTGAAACGCCGTGAGAACGGCAAGCAACCGTAAGCCGTGATGAAATCACTTGACAACTAACGGGTTCAGACCTCCGAATTGACGAAAAAGCTTGACTTTGGCCCCAGACCGGCTTTTTTGGGCCTTCAAAACTTGTGAATTCAGTCACATGCGGTCGAATTCGCGTTTGAAGGCAAGGGGATATGTCAGAGTACTTGGCAATTCTGATTTTCATCTGTGTCGGCGCAGGAATGGTCCTTTTCACGTTCTTCTTCGCCCGCCTTCTGAGACCCCATAACCCTTACCCGGAAAAGAACCTCAACTATGAATGCGCCGAGCTCCCGGTGGGTTCATCGTGGATCAAGTTCCACAATCGTTTCTACATCTTTGCTCTGATCTTTGTCGTTTTTGACGTCGAGGCGGTTTTCCTTTTTCCGTGGGCGGTTGCGTTCGGTCAATTGGGGCTGTACGCGCTGGTTGAGATGGTCATTTTTATCCTCATACTCCTGTTCGGTCTGTTCTACGCCTGGCGGAAGGGAGTGCTGAAGTGGGTGTAATCAAGAAGGTTCCGTACTACCTGGACAAGGTTCCCGGCGGTGGAATCATGTCGACCAGCTTAGAGGGGATACTCAGCCACGCCCAGGCCTGTTCGGTCTGGTACCTTCTTTTCGGCACCGCCTGCTGCGCTATCGAGTTGATGTGCACCGGCGCCTCGCGCTACGATTTCGACCGCCTGGGTATGATTTTCCGGCCCACGCCACGTCAGGCTGACCTGATTATCGCCGCGGGCACTATCACCAAGAAAATGGCGCCCCGGCTGCGCCGCTTGTACGACCAGATGGCCGAGCCGCGCTACGTGATAGCGATGGGCGGCTGTACGATCAACGGCGGTCCCTTCTATTATGACTCATACGCCGTGGAGAAGGGGATCGATCATATTGTCCCGGTGGACATATATGTGCCCGGTTGCCCTCCGCGCCCGGAATCGCTGCTGGAGGGGTGTCTGAATCTCCAGAAAAAGATCAAGAGTCAGAAGTTACCCGACTGGCACGAGAAATAGTATGACCAGGGACGAACTGAAACGGCATGTGGAATCACACTTCAACGGCAAGCTGACGCCTCTGGATACCGGCCGGTTCGATCCCATGTTCGAAGTCCGGCCCGACGACCTGCTCGATGTGGCCCGGGGATTGCGCGACGACGATGAGTTGAAGTTCGATTTCCTGTGCAATATCGGCGCGGTCGATACCGGGGAGCATTTTGAAATAGTCTATTCCGTTGCCTCGATCGGGAAGAGCCTTCGGCTCGATTTCAAGGTGACACTCTCCTATGACAAGGCTGAAATCGAGTCGGTGCAGGAGATCTGGCCAGCCGCGAACTGGCACGAGCGCGAAGTGTGGGAGCTCTACGGCATAGATGTGAAAAACCACGGCAACCTGAAGCGGTTTCTTTTGCCCGACGACTGGGATCAGGGACACCCGATGCGCAAGGACTGGGACGCCCCGGATTTCGTCCGGCTGAGCGAGGAGTGACTGTGGCTGCTTTGAGAACCGAAGAGTTTGTGGTCAGCATGGGACCGCACCACCCGTCGACTCACGGTGTGTGCCGCCTGATCCTGACTATGGACGGCGAGAAAGTGGTCCACATCGAACCGGTCATCGGTTATCTGCATCGGGCCATTGAAAAGATATGTGAGAACCGCACCTACCCGCAGTGTGTCCCGCTTATGGACCGGTTCGAATACGTAACGTCGATGGCCTGTGAACATGCCTTCGCGCTGGCGGTGGAGAAATTGGCCGAGGTAGAAGTGCCGGAGCGGGCGGAATACCTGCGGGTGATCATGGTGGAGCTCAACCGGATCGCCTCGCACCTGATTTTCTGGGGCGTTACCGCCATGGACGGGGGAGCCTACACACCCTTCCTTTACGGACTCCGGGAACGAGAGTTGATTATCGACCTTTTTGAGATGACTTGTGGCCAGCGCCTTACTTATAACTATATCCGTATCGGCGGTGTCTCCAGGGATATCCCACCCGAGTTTGTGCCGCAATGTCGTGAGGCTCTCAAGATAATCAGCGGGAAAATGAGCGACTACGAGGGGCTTCTCAATGAGAACCCTATCTGGCTCGTGAGGACAAAAGGCGTCGGAGTGTTGTCGCCTGAGATGGCCATCGCCTACGGCGCTTCCGGTCCCGTGCTGCGTGCCTCGGGCGTGGACTACGATATCCGCAGGAATGACCCCTACTCAATATACGACAAGTTCGATTTCAATATCCCCACCCAACCCAATGGTGACTGCTATGACCGGTTTGTGCAGCGGCTGGACGAGATCAGGGAGTCGATCAGGATCATCGGCCAGGCCCTGGACGGCCTTCCCGAAGGGGATTTCAAGAAGAAGATATCTCCCAGGTTCAAAGCACCGGCCGGGGAGGTTTATTCCCGGTTAGAGAGCTCCCGCGGAGAGATGGGCGTTTACATCCAGGCGGACGGCACTACCAAGCCTCTGAGGGTCAAGCTTCGTGGCAGTTCGTATAACCATCTTGAGGTGGTGCCGGAGATCGCCACCGATGTCCTGATTGCTGACCTGGTCATGATCTTCGCCACTCTCGATATCATCATGCCGGAGGTAGACCGATGATCGCCCCGGTAGTTGCGGTTGGCGAGTTGAAAGGGCTGTTTGCGTGGTTGTACGAGAAGCTGCAGGAAACCGGGCTGCCGCAACCCTGGCTTGACGTTGTGACCTACGCCGTTCTCGGGCTGGTAGTGTTCGGCGTGCTCTCGCTGCTGGCGCTGTTTCTGGTCTGGTGGGAGCGGAAGATCTCCGCGCACATTCAGCAGCGTTTCGGTCCCATGCGGGTCGGCTGGCACGGCTGGTACCAGACGGTCATGGATGCCGTCAAGCTGCTTCAGAAAGAAGATGTCAGAATCGCCGTTCGTGACAAGGTGGTGTTTTTCTGGGCGCCGGTTGTCGGTTTTGTGGCCGCGTTCTTAGCCTACATAGTGATGCCGTTCGGTGATGGCCTGATCGTGGCTGACCTGAATATCGGCATCCTCTATATCATGGCGGTGACCACCTTCACGATAATTTCGCTCCTCATGGCCGGTTGGGGCTCGCACAATAAGTACGCCCTGTTGGGAGGGATGCGTTCGGCGGCCCAGGTGGTCAGCTACGAGGTGCCGATGGTCATCTCGATACTGAGTATAATCCTCTTTGTCGGCTCGCTTTCGATGGTCGATATTGTCAGGTCGCAGTCAGGGATGATTTTCAACTGGTTTATCTTTCGCGTCCCCTTCGGGCCGATAGCCTTTCTGACCTACATCGTAGCCGCCACAGCCGAGGCCAACCGTACTCCCTTCGACATTCCGGAAGCCGAACAGGAACTGGTGGCGGGATATAATATCGAATACTCAGGCATGAAGTTCGCCATGTTCTTCCTGGCGGAGTTTGTCAATATGTTCACGGTGTCGGCTATCGCCACCACGGTTTTCTTAGGCGGCTGGAACGGCCCGTTCCTGCCTTCCTGGCTGTGGTTTTTAGGCAAGACGTTGTGTATTGTCCTGCTGCTGATGCTTTTCCGCTGGACCTACCCACGGCTGCGAGTGGATCAGTTGATGGAGTTCTCCTGGAAGTTCTTAGTACCGGTGACGTTTGCCAACCTGGTCGTGGCCGGCTGGTTCAAGTATGCCGGGTGGTACTGGTGAGAGTGAGTGAATAACTGATGGGTGTCGTCAAAGACCTGAAAAACCTCGTCAAGGGGCTGGGCATAACCGGCAAGCACCTGGGACGACATGCGATCACCATTCAGTACCCGGAAGAACGCTGGACCATGCCGGAGCGGTCGCGCGGGATCGTGGTGCTTCTGTCGGACAAGGAGACGGGCGAACTCAACTGCACCTCGTGCGAGTTATGTATGAAAGCCTGTCCCAGCGGCGCCATCAAGATCGAGTTCCATCGCGATGAGAACAAGAAGAAGGTGCTCGATTTGTTCGACGTTGACAACGGCCTGTGCTGTTTCTGCGGTCTGTGCGAGGAAGCGTGCAATTTCTCGGCGATCAAGATGGCCACCAAGTATGAGTTTTCGGTCTGGAACAAGGACGAACTGATCTGGGACAAGGACCGCCTGCAGGAAGTGGGTCGTGACGTTCCTTACGTAGACACACGCAGGAAGAAGAAAGCCAGGCTCAAACCGATGGCTGAGAAGTCCACCGAAACCGGAACGCAGGAAAGCGACGCCTCAGCGGCGGAATCAGAACCGAGGCCGGAGTCAGGCGAGCCATCTGAAGAGAACAAGCAGCCAGAGGAAGACCAGGGCGGGCGGCCACCGGAGGGAGGAGGAGCATAATGGAAGTACCCGAGGCGGGAGTTGTTTTCTGGATACTGTCGGTGGTGATTATTGTCTCCGGGATGCTGGTGGTCAGTCTGAAGAATATCTTCCACTGCGCCTTAGCTCTGGTGGTCTGTCTTTTCGCGGTGGCGGGCATATACCTGTTATTAGAGGCGGAGTTCCTGGCGGCGGCGCAAGTGCTCATCTATGTCGGCGCGGTGGCAATACTGATTATCTTCGCGGTCATGCTCACCACCGACCTGGCCAGTGGAAAGATCACTCAGACCAACGAGAATGCGACGATCGCGTTCGTTGCCTGTGTTATGTTCGCCGCCGTAGCGATGTTCCTCATCAAGAAGACCAGGGTCTGGGATATTTCCCCCTTCGGCCTTTCCTTCGACAACGTCTCGGCGATCGGTAAGTATCTGATGACCGAGTTCATGCTGCCCTTCGAAGTCGTGTCGGTCTTGCTGCTGGCAGCCCTGATAGGCGCTGTCGTCCTGGCCCGAAAGGAGCGCTCCTGATGTTCCCATACCTGGCATTGTCGGCGGTCCTCTTTTCGATCGGTCTCTTCGGTGTTCTGACACGCCGCAACGTGATCGGCATCCTCATGTCGCTGGAGTTGATGTTCAACGCCGCCAATATCAACTTCGTCGCCTTCAACAGATTCGTGGCCACTGACGGACTCGTCGGGCAGATGTTTGCCATTTTCATCGTCGTGGTAGCGGCGGCGGAAGCTGTAGTAGGGCTGTCTATCGTACTGTTGATCTATCGTAACTGGCGCGGCATCGGCACCGACAACATTCATGTCATGAAGTGGTAGGAAAGATATGACCGAATATTCATTCCTGATCGCGCTGCTACCGCTTCTGGCATTTGTCATGATTGTCTTCTTCCTGCGCTGGAAGGAACAGCTTTCGGCCGCCTTTTCGATTATGTCGATCTTAGCCTCGTGGGTTATGTCGGTGGTGGTCCTGATTGAGACCATCGCCCGCCACGGTGTCGCCTACGAGGCGTACTATAAGTTTCTCGATCTGGCCGGATTCGTGCCGGAGATCGGTATCCTGATCGATCCGCTGGCTGCCGTTATGCTGGTAGTAGTAGCCACCATCGGCGCAGCCGTCGAGATCTATTCCGTCGGCTATATGCACGGTGATCCCCTGTTCAGCCGCTTCTTCGCTTACCTTTCTCTGTTCCTGTTTTCGATGCTGGGCTTGGTGTTGGCCAACAACTTCTTCATGATCTTCATTTTCTGGGAGTTAGTGGGACTGACCAGCTACCTGCTGATCGGTTTCTGGTTTGAGAAGAAATCCGCTGCCGACGCCTGCAAGAAGGCCTTCCTGACCACCCGCGCCGGTGACCTTGGGTTTCTGGTGGGTTTGTTCATGATTGCCGTCTACGCTGGGACTTTCAACTACGGCGGTGTCTTTGAGCAGGTAGCCGCGGGAGCCATCCCGGCAGGCATTCTGACGGCCATAGCCATATTCGTCTTCTGCGGCGCGGTCGGGAAATCGGCCCAGTTCCCGCTGCATGTATGGCTGCCCGACGCCATGGAAGGCCCCACCCCGGTTTCGGCGTTGATTCACGCCGCCACCATGGTAGCCGCCGGTGTCTATTTGGTGGCCCGGTCGATGCCTCTTTTCGTGGGGTCGGCCGAGGCGTCGATGGTGGTGGCCGTGATCGGGTTGATTACCTCGTTCATGGCGGCTTCCATAGCCCTGGTTCAAAACGACATCAAACGCGTTTTGGCGTACTCGACCATCAGCCAGTTGGGCTACATGATAATGGCCTTGGGCCTGTATGGCTACGACTATACCCAGGGTCACCACAGCGCCGGTTATCTGGCCGGGACCATGCACCTGATGACCCACGCCTTCTTCAAGGGGCTGCTCTTCCTTGCCGCCGGTTCGGTTATCCACGCCGTGCACACCAACAACATCCAGGAAATGGGCGGACTGTGGAGCAAGATGAAGCTTACCGCCCCCGCCTTCATTATAGCCTCGCTCTCGATATCCGGGATATTCCCCCTGTCCGGCTTCTGGTCCAAGGATGAAATCATCGCTGCTACACTGAATCATCCCGTCTTCATGGTGTTTACCCTCGCCATTGCCTTTATGACCGCTTTCTACATGTTCCGCCTCTGCTTCCTGACGTTCTTCGGCAAGCCCCGCGACCAGCAGTGCTATGATCATGCCCATGAATCGCCGAGAAACATGACCTACCCGCTTGTCTTTTTGGCCTTCATGTCGATCTTTGCCGGCTGGGTGGGTATGCCCTGGCTGCCTGATTATCTCCACCTCGGCTCGTTCATGTACCACGGCCAGGCGTATCACGCGCATCCGCATTACGCCCTGATGATAATCTCGACGATCATGGCCGTTTCGGGAATCTGGCTGGCGTACCTGTTCTATTACAAGAAATCGATTTCCGCCGACAGGGTGGCCGAGAAGCTCAAGCCCTTGTATACGCTCTTGTACAACAAGTACTATATTGATGAGATATACCAAGCGGTTATTATCGACCCCGTGATGGCCATCGCCCGGTTCATGTGGAAGTTCGACGCCGGAATCATCGACGGCCTCGTCAACGGTACCGCCTGGCTGACGGTGCTGTGGTCGGATGCCAAACAGTGGTTTGACAAGTGGATTGTCGACGGCGCCGTCAATGCGACCGGCTGGATCGTGCGGCAGGGAGCCAATGTTCTGCGGTTCGTGCAAACCGGAAGAGTCCAGGGCTACGCCGCCTTCATCCTCATGATGGTGGTGCTGGTGGTGCTGTGCAAGCTGGAGTTATCGCAGCAGGACCCGGGCTGGCCGCGCCTGGCCGCCCTGTTTGCCGCCGGGATCGGCGTGCTGATGTTGCTTTCCCGGCTCTCGGCCGCTCGTCAACGCGCCACGGGTAATATCAAACAGGAAGAATAGCATTGAATCTGGAGGATAGATCATAGTCATGGGTTTTCCATATTTGCTGAGTTCCCTGGTGTTTGTTCCCTTAATCGGGATGCTGGTAGTGATGTTCTTGCCCAAGCAGAACCTCGGGACCATACGCTGGACCGCCACCGCATTCAGTTTTCCACCTCTGCTTGCCTCCTTGTGGCTGACGTGGGACTACTTCTTCAACCATGCCCACACGCACCTCATGGCCTACGTTGAGGGACCGTTCGACTGGATTCCCTCGCTCAATATCCAGTACTACCTGGGGGTGGACGGAATCTCGGTGCCGATGGTGTTTCTGACCGGCCTGTTGTCGACCCTGTCGCTTCTGGCCTCGTTCGGCATCAAGGAGAGGGTCAAGGAGTACTTCGCTTTCTTCCTGCTGCTTGAGGCGGGCATGATGGGCGTGTTTGTGGCCCTGGATTTCTTCCTGTTCTACGTTTTCTGGGAGGTCATGCTGGTGCCGATGTACTTCCTGATCGGCGTCTGGGGCGGACCGCGCAAGGAGTACGCCGCCATCAAGTTCTTCCTCTACACGCTGTTCGGATCCATCTTCATGCTGGTGTCGATCCTGATCTTATATTTCACATCCGAGCCGCATACGCTCAACATGCTGACCCTGATCGAGCAGGGCTCGACGCTGCCGCATACGCTCCAGATGGTCTGTTTCATATTCTTCTTCGTAGCCTTTGCCATCAAGGTTCCCGTGTGGCCGTTCCATACGTGGTTGCCCGACGCTCACGTCGAAGCGCCGACGGCGGTGTCGGTCATTCTGGCCGGGGTGCTGTTGAAGATGGGGACATACGCTATGCTGCGCATCAGTTGGCCCATGTTTCCCGACGCCCTGCGCACGCTGTCGTTCTGGATCGCCGTCGTGGGTGCTATCGGTATCATATACGGGGCGCTGGTCTCAATGGCGCAGAAGGACCTCAAGAGGCTGGTGGCCTATTCGTCGGTATCGCACATGGGGTACTGCATGCTGGCGCTGGGGGCGTTTTCATCGGTGACGGCCATCGCCGGCTGCATGTTCCAGATGGTATCCCACGGCCTGATTACCGGCGCCCTCTTCCTCCTGGTGGGTGTGCTCTACGACCGGGCGCACACCCGCGAGATCGCCGCCTTTGGCGGCCTGGGCGTCCATCTGCCTGTCTATTCCGGGATCATGATCTTTTTCTCGATGGCTGCCCTCGGCCTGCCCGGTATGTCCGGGTTCGTGTCGGAATTCATGGTGTTTGTGGGCGCCTTTGGAGCATTGAACAAGGTGCTGGTGGGGATCTCGGTGCTGGGCGTGGTGCTGGGCGCGGCCTATATGCTGCGCATGGTGCAGCGGATATTCCTGGGCGAGTTCGACAAGAGCAAGTGGGGCTCCCTGACGGAAATCGGCCTGCGCGAGACTATCACGGTGGCCCCCCTGGCCCTGCTGACCCTGTTTATCGGTGTCTATCCCAAGCCCCTCATGCAGTTGATGACGGCAACCCTGGAACACTTGGTAAGGCTGATGGCCAGGTAAGACAATGGAAGTTCAACTGCCCGAGTACAGCCTCAGGATCATGGCCCCGGAGATATTCCTCTTTCTCTGGGCGCTGGTCGTGTTCACTTTCGACCTGTTCACCAAGCGCCGGACGGGAACAGCGGTCGGGTATCTGGCCCTTCTGGGGCTTCTCATAACGGGCGTGCTCATGGCCGTCACGTCCTACGGCACCGGTTTCGGGAAGATGTTCTTCAACGATCCGCTCTCGCTGTTCTTCAAGATGGTGTTTGTCGGGGCAGCCTTCATGGCTATCGGCAGTTCCTTTGACATCACCCGGCAGAAGATCGTCAATCATCGGGGGGAGTTCTTCGGGCTGATTCTTCTCTCCACTGTCGGGATGATGTTCCTGGCTTCTTCCAATGAACTGCTGTCGCTGTATATCGGGCTGGAATTGACCACGATACCTCTTTTTGTGCTGGCTGCCTTTTACAAGGACGACAAGCTGTCGGTCGAGGCCGGTATCAAGTATTTCGTCGTGGGGGCTTTTTCCTCGGCCCTTTTGCTGTATGGGTTATCATTCCTTTATGGTCTGGCCGGCACGACCGACATCGTGGCCATGAAGATCCGCCTCGCTGAAACTCACATCGCCCACGGCAATATCGGCTTGATTCTGAGCCTGGCGGTAGTCATGATTGTAGCCGGGTTAGGTTTCAAGCTGGCGCTGCCGCCGTTTCACCAGTGGGCGCCGGATGTCTATGAGGGTTCGCCGACGCCGATAGCGGCCTTCTTGTCCGTGGGATCCAAGGCGGCGGGGCTGGTGGCGTTCGCCAAGATATTCGTCAACGGGCTGTGGGCTTTCTGGGGCCGGGAGATGGCTCCCAACGACTGGGGTGTGCTGGTGGGCATCCTGGCCTGTGCCGCCATGGTCTACGGCAACGTGGTGGCTATCCGACAGACCGATATCAAGAGGATGTTGGCCTACTCCTCGATTGCCCAGGCCGGGTATATCATGATCGGGATGGTGGCCATGAACGAACATGGCCTGACGGCGGTCGGCTTCTATATCTTCGCTTACATGTTCGCCAACATGGGCGCTTTCGCGGTGGTGGCGATTGTCGAGGACAGAACCGGTTCCTGCCAGATTCATCACTATCGGGGTCTGGGCTGGTCGTCACCGCTGCTGGCTCTTTCTATGGCGGTGTTTCTCCTCTCGCTGGTGGGTATCCCGCCGCTGGCCGGGTTCATGGCCAAGTACAAAGTGTTCGCGGCCGCGATCGCTATGGCCGGCACCGGAAGCTCCTTCACCTGGCTGTACTGGCTGGTGGGCGTCGGTCTGCTTACTTCGGTGTTTGCCCTTTACTACTACGCCAATATCATCAAGCAGATGTACTTCCATACCGAGGCTTCTCCCCACTCGATCAGGTTCAGTCTTCCTGCCTTTGGGGTAGTCCTCATCGGGCTGGTGGGGGTGGTGCTCTTCGGGATCTATGCCGAACCGATCCTGGAGTTCGCCTCGGAACTGCCGGTCATGGCGGGGGTCATACCCAGATAAGGGCCTTTTGAACATTGACATATGCCCCAGACGCGGCTATTATCCATCCGTCGGCAGACGGGTATACTTATATGGCTCTGGTTAATTCCATATTGGTGAGTGTCAAGCGCCATTTTATTTCCGGCGTTCTGGTCGTTGTTCCGCTTATTCTCACCTACATTGTTCTCAGGTTCCTGTTTGAAGCCGTCGACGGGCTCTTGCAACCGGTGGTGCACCGGGTGCTCGGATACTACGTGACCGGCCTGGGCATCGTGACAACGCTGTTGCTGATTATTCTCACGGGCATTTTCACGCGTAACATCGTGGGCCGCAGACTGTACCGCATAGGCGACCGGTTTCTGGTGAGCACACCCATAATTCGGCCCATCTACTCGGCAGCCAAGCAGCTTCTCGAGGCGCTCACCGGACCTTCGGAGCGGTCATTCAAGCAAGTCGCCCTGGTGGAGTACCCGCGCCGGGGAGTGTTCGCCCTTTGCTTTATCGCCAACCAGGTCGACCTTAACATTGTGGGTCGCTCCGGCGAGTACGTTACCGTTTTTGTACCCTCCACCCCAACTCCCATATCAGGGGTGGTGATCATTGCGCCGGCCGATCAAGTCAGACCGGTGAACATGACGGTGGAAGAAGGTATCAAGTTCCTTGTCTCCGGGGGTGTCGCGTCACCTGAAATCATCAACGAGAAGGTCACCGTGCATAGTAAAGACAACCGAGAGGTAGTGAAGTGAAACTGGCCAACCTGCTAATGGAGCGAAGGATCAATATCGATCTGGGTTCGAGAACCAAAGAGGAAGCCGTCCTCGAGTTGCTGGACATGATCAAGTCCGAAGGTATCGCTCTCGATTATGACGCCATCCTGCGGTCTATCCGGGAGCGCGAGGAGGTGGAGGACACGTCCTACGGTCGCGGCTTCGCTTTCCCCCACGCCCGTACCGACGCCGTCAGCGAACTCTATATTCTCGTCGGCCTTTCGCGTCAGGGATTGGTCAACAAGCCGCCGGACGGTATTCCCGTCCACGTGGTCTGTCTGCTCCTGACGCCTTCGACAATCGCCAAGCTGTATCTGCAGACTCTCTCCGGGCTGGCCGCCTTCGGTCGCATCCCGGGAACGCTGGAAAAGGTGCTGGCGGTGACCCGCAAAACCGACCTGATAAAGCTGGTTTCCGACGCCAATGTTACCGTCGATAAGGAGCTGATGGTCAAGGATGTGATGCGCCACAAGGTGGCCACGGTGACACCCGACGATACGCTCAAGAAGGTGGCCAACAAGATGTTTCAGTATCGTCTGTCCGCTCTGGCGGTAGTGGACGAAAACAATAAGCTCCTGGGGGCTATCGACGATCGGGATCTGATCAAGGCGGCTTTGCCTGATTATCAAGCGTTGATCTCCAACCTCAATTACTCCATGGACGTGGAACCGTTTGAGGAACTCCTCAAGCAGGAGGACAAGATCAAGGTATCACAACTCTACCGGCAGGATTTCGAGGTCACCACACCTGAAACCCGGATCGTCGAAGTCGCCGCGATGATGATTTTCAAGGACGTTAAGAGAGTTTTCGTTACTTCCGACGACAGTCTGGTCGGCATCCTTTTGAGAAAAGACATTGTCAACATGGTGATTCGGGGTTGACGGACGAGGGGCACGCCGTGCCGCCCGGGAAACGTTACTGAGTGCGTCGCCGAATGAGCTCCCGAGTCAAAAAGTACGAGACCCCCCCTACGCTCTATTACCTCATGCTGCTGACCTTTCTGGCCACCGCGCCCGGCTTCTATCTGGGTCTTACCGACGGCACGGTCTCTCCCGAAGTGGGGACACTGCTTTTCGGCATAGCCATATTCGGGGCCGCCTTCTTTCTGTGCTGGGCCGCTGAGGCGGCTCAAATCGACATCAGCGAGTCACTGGCGGTTGCCATTCTGGCCCTGCTCGCCGTTCTGCCGGAATACGCCGTGGACTTCGTTTTCACTTGGAAGGCGGCGCACGATCCGGAACAGGCCCACTTTGCCATCGCCAACATGACCGGGGCCAACCGCCTTCTGGTGGGGCTGGGCTGGCCGGCGGTGCTGCTCATATATATTTTCGCTAAGAAGCGCAAGGAAATCGTCATGGACCGCTCCCAGAGGGTGGAGATATTCTATCTGGCCATGGCGACGGTTTACTCGTTCACGATCCCCCTCAAGGGCAGTTTGACACTTATCGACACGGTGATCCTGGTATCACTTTTCGCGCTTTATACCCGAAGAGTGGCGCAGATGGAGACGGTGGAGCCGGAGATGGTAGGCCCCGTGAAAATCATCGCCAACATGAGGGATGGCCCCCGGCGATTGGTGACGGTTCTCTTTTTCCTCTGGGCGGGGGCGGTTATCTTCCTTGTGGCCGAGCCGTTTGCCCACAGCCTTGTCAGTATGGGCCGTGAATTCGGAATCAACGAGTTCCTGCTGGTGCAGTGGCTGGCGCCGATTGCTTCAGAGTCGCCCGAGTTCATCGTGGCGGCCACATGGGCTGTGCGTGGCGCCGCCGGGTCGGCGCTTAAGGCGCTGATTTCCTCCAAGGTAAACCAGTGGACCCTGCTTGTAGGCACCATCCCGCTGGTGTTTTCCATCTCCAGCGGAGCCGTCAGGGTTTTCCCTCTCGACAGCCTGCAACAGCATGAATTGTTGCTGACGGCGGCGCAGTCCCTGTTCGGGGTGGCCGTGCTGGTGAATCTCAATCTACGACGGAGAGAGGGAATCCTGCTGGCAGCGCTGTTTTGCGCCCAACTCATAGTAGCGCAAATCCGGTTGGAGGTCATGCTGATATACCTGCTGCTGGCGGCGGTGTACCTTGTGGCCCAGCGGCGTCATCTGATTCCGGCCCTGCACACCGGGCTGGGCCTGAAAGAATAGCGGCCCGTATTCATGTCACCGCTTCTCGCGGAACCCGATCCGCGGGAAGGGATTGACAATCGAACTGGCGATGTTGGTCAGGTGGGCGTTGATACGCTTGAGATGACGGGCATAGAGACAGAGGCAAACGGCGTCCGCGATGCTGAGTTTGTTGTTCTGACCGTGTATCATCCCGGTGATGATCGATTCCGCCTTCCTGGCCGTTTCTTCCTCGGTCAGCATGACTTCCCGCCCACGTTTCTTGTCCTGAGATTTCAGGACTTCGATGACCTTCGGGAAAATCTCATCGTTGACCTGCTCTATCTCCCGGAGGATTGTCTCGTAGACACCGCCCTTGAGCCTCTTCTTGTGCAGGCTGGCCAGCCCCACGATGTTCTTGGTGTAGTCTCCGATGCGCTCGACATCGATAACAATCGAGACCAGCGCCAGCCCCGGGGCCAGGTTCTGCGTTCCCGCAATAGTGAGATGGGTCATCACCTGTCGGCGCACCTCCCGCTCGAACTTGTTGATCTTGCGATCCGTCTTGCGAATATCGAAGGGTAACTCGGCGGTATCGCTCTCCCGCAGGATTTTGCGGGCAGCGTCATACATCTTGTGATCAAACTCAATCATCGTCAGCGTAGTATTCAAGGCGGAGTCAAGCAGGTTCTCCGAACTGAACAGCTCTTTGAACTTCCCAAACATCTGTCTACTCCATAAAAAAGATTATTACTCCGGGTGTTATGAAGAACACCACGACTATATATATAAGAGGTACCAGCCGGGATTTCAAGGTCAGGTAGCTGAGTTTCTCGGCAAGGAAAATAGGTATGCTCTTAAGGGGCCAGAAGACGGCTATGCCGTACACGTTGAACGTCAGGTGGGCGAAGGCAACGCTGACGGCATCGGGGGAGCCGGTTACAAACGAGGCCAGAAAGGCTGTGATAGTAGTACCCACGTTGGCGCCCAGCAGGTACGGATAAATCTGACGGACGGAGATGACACCCGCTCCTAACAGGGGCACTACGATTGAGGTCGTGATTGACGATGACTGCACTAACACCGTGATCACCGCCCCGAGAATGAACCCCAGCACCGGGGTTCGGAATATGAACCTCTGGAAGAACTTCTCAACGCGAGCAAGCACCAATGACCGCAGGACCTTGACGATGTAGCGCAGTGCTACAAAAAGCAACAGCAGCGCCACTGCGACGCCGAGCCATCCGCTGTCCCCGGACAGGTGAAGAATCTCCTGCGCCACTGGCTCTGTCGCGGCTTTTAGGGGCGAACCGAACTTGAGTCCTCCAAACCCGGCGAAAAGCCCCTCAAGAAGCCTGGCCGTCCTCTGTATGAGGCCGAAGTTGATCTCAAGCGGCAGCAGGACAGCGACCGCGCACACGTTGAAAAAATCATGCAGCATGGAGCCGCAAAAAGCTCTCCGGAACTCGCCCCGGCGCGAGATATGTCCCAAGGACACGATGATGTTGGTGATGGAGGTGCCGATGTTCGCACCCATTACCATAGGAATCGCGCTCTCAAAGGACAGCACCCCTGAGGCCACCAGGCCGACGACGATCGACGTGGTTGTAGACGACGACTGGATTATCGCCGTTGCTAAAACGCCGATCACCAGACCCACAACCGGATTCGATGTAGCGTGGAAGATAGTCTCAGCGAAACCGCTGCCGAAGAGCTTGAAGGAGGCTCCCAGCAGCGTAATGGACAACATGAAAAGGTAGAGGAGCCCGGCTATTGCCAGGAGCTTCCAAGCCACGGAGTTCGTCGGGCCATACCAGACGCGACGGTTTGACTTCGAAGCGGGTGCGTCAACCATGTGGGGACGTGGAAATCATTATGTCCACCTTAACATTGGCGGGAATATATGGGGCCGCCAATAGCTGTCAAGGTAGAATTGGCAGATTCCCTGTGGAGCCCCGGTTTTGGTCGGGTCCGGCGGGGTCTGCCGGAGGGCCGAGGAAGACTCTGCCCGAATAGGACGGTCAGGGTTTGCGCCCGGCGCTGACCAGAACGCAGGCGTCGGTGCGGAAATAGCGACTCATAACCCGGCGCACCGAATCGACCGTTACCTCAGAGAGCGCTTTCAGGTAGCGGCTGTCATAGCCCGGGCTCCGACCGAGGTACTCATCGACAGCCAGATAGTAGGCTTGATTGATCCGGGAAAGTCTGGCCATACCCAGGCGTCCCCAGATATGATTGCGGGCGCTGGTGATTTCCGACTGGGTGGGGCCGTCCAGTTTGAGTTTTTCGATCTCGAGCGTTATGCCGTCTAAGGCCTTCTGGTAGTTGTCCGGAGCGGTGCTGATGACACTGTACTGCCAGCCGAAATCTTTGTCAAAAACGGCGCCGGCGCCGACCGAGTACGCCAACCCCTGCTTCTCACGCAGATTGAGATACAACCGGGTGGACAAAACCGATGAAGCCACGCTCAGAGCCGCCACATCATCGCTGGTTGCGCCGGGAAGAAGCGAACCGAGATACAGGCTGATCTGCTCGCTTTGAAGATCCCGGTGAGCGGTCCGGGTCTCGTGGATAGGCTCGGAACCGGCGACTCCCTGAGTCGGGGGATAGCCTGTGGCCATTCTCCCGAAAACGCGGTCGACCCATCTGCAGACGGTTGCTACCGGCTTGTTGGTAGCGATCGACAGGATCAGATTCCCGGGCGAATAGAAGCGGGCGTAGTGCTCGCGGAGGTCTTCGATCGTGATCGAGCCGAGAGACCGCGGTGTGCCGGAAATTGACCGGGCATAAGCGCCATCGCGAAACATCGTCTCATAGAAGAGGTTACGGGCGACCTTCCGGGGTGATCCCGCGTCTCGGCCGAGCATACCAAACATGGAACGACGGACGCTCTCCACTTCGACAGAGTCGAACGCCGGGTAAAGCAGCATTTCACTGAAAAGATGGAATCCCTTCTCGTCAAAGGCGTCGATAGTCTCAAACTTCAGGAATGAGAAGCGGCGCGTCGTGTAGCGATCATCGTAAGGAATCCAGGGATTGTCGTAGAGACTGACGTTGGCGCCGATCCCGGCCAGGTCGCGCGAAAGCTCGCGGGAGTCCCTGGTAGCCGTGCCCTTTTCAAGGCAGCGCTGAACGAAATCAGTGATGCCTTCCTTCCCGTCGGGTTCACTTGCTGTCCGGTTTCTACCCAGTACGTTCATCGCGAACACGCGGCTGTCGGGACTGGACTTGATTATCAGCGTCAGGCCGTTTGTCAGTGTTTCGTAGTGGTACTCAGCCGGGTCCTTAAACTCGTAGTCAACAGAATCCGTTTCGGGCCATTCGAGCGGGTGACCGACCGTGAGGTCGCGGGCGGCAAACTGAGCCGTGTCGAAATATGCAGCCACCTCCACTGCCGGCATGGTGGGTGGTTCCCAGGGTGGGTTCGGCGAATCACCGACCGGCCTGACGATGGTGGCGACGTAGTCCGGTTCCGCCAACCACTTTCTCGCGGCCTGGCGGCATTGATCCCATGACACCCGGCTCAGACGATCGGGATAATTCTGAATGAAGTCCCAGCCCACTGACATCATCAGCGGCGCGATGATGAAGCTGTAGAAGTGAAGCTTCTCGGAGTAATAGATGTCGTCGCACCTGACGGTTGTCTTGATACCGGCTATCGTCTCCGGATCCGCCACGTGACTGCTGATGGCTTTGAGTTGGTCCAAGACTGTGGCAAGAATGCCGGTGCTGTTGCCGGATTCGTCAGTCAGAACCGATATCTCCATGCGGGTGAACTCCTCGCGGGTCGCCAGGCTGACTCCTACTTCCGTGGCCAGGGGACTGTCCCCCGCCCTCAGGGCTTTCACCAGCGGCGAGACCCCGTCCATGGCCAGGTACTGGGTCAGCAGGTCAAACGGCAAATAGGTCGAATCCGTGAAATGTGGAGCGGCAATGGAGACATTGACATATGTCGACTTGACGTCGGCCAGAGTGTCAAACACCTCGGCGCCGACGAGCACGCTCCCGGTGGTGCCGCCGATGGCGGTGGTATCAACCGAACTGGTGGCGGTACTGTCGGGGATGGTTCCGAATATGGACGCGAGCGTCTCGCGCATGGCATCGGTTTTGAAGTCGCCTATCACCAGCGCCGTCATGTTGGAGGGGACGTAATAGCGTTTCCAGTAGTCGATAATCGCCTCCCGGGGGATGTTCTCGATGAAAGACTCGTACCCTAACACCGGCCGGCTGTAGCTGGTACCCCCATACGCCCTGTTTGTGAAGAACCCCTCGGCGGCGGCCCCGGGTGAATCGGCCGATTGTCTGATTTCCTCAATCACCACCTTCCGCTCTTTGGCCAGCTCCTCCTCGGGGAAAACCGAATTGAACAACATGTCCGCCTGCACCGTAAGCCCGTACTCGATGTACTGACCTGGCATCAGAACCAGATAAGCGGTCAGGTCCTTACGTGTGAAGGCGTTGATGTATCCCCCAAGGTCACGGATCGACAGGTCCAGTTCCTTACGGGTCAGGCTAACGGTGCCGTCAAAAAGAAGGTGCTCCAGGAAATGGGTGAGGCCGTTCTCATACCTGGATTCGTACTTGCTACCCGACCTGACAAAGATAACGCTGGCGATCATGGGGGAACTGTGGTTCTCCTTCAGGATGAACTCCATCCCGTTGGTCAATCGGTAGGTCTGTGTTTGAGCCGGTGTGCAGAGGGGCAGAAGGAGGCACAGAAGGATGCAGCACAACGCCACCTTGACCGGCGATGGAATCACTCTACTAATCATGATTTTCTCCCAGCGAAAAACCGACCTGGACAGCTTAAGTCCTTTGCTATTCAATACGATACAAGTCTATGTTATGGAACCTGTAGCTCAAAGTCAACCTCGAGTTGAAAAGGGGATTGACTTGGACTCGACATGATGTATATTCGCCCCACTTGGTTATGGAAAGAAGGACTCCAAAGACAGCAGATTCAGGTCGCCCGACCGCCGCGGTTCTGACAATGACCGCTGTGGTCATGCTGATCGTCAGCGGGGCTGACCGGGCGTCAGTTCTCTGCTGCGGTAGCCTGGATGATCCCACATCCGTCATGGCCGGGATTGATTCCCGGCAGCCGAGCCCGACCGGGGAACTCCCCGAGAACATGGTGCCCACCGGCAAGACGGGTACCGGGCCGACGATTTCTTTCCTGGCTCCGGCTGTTCTCAAGACAGACAGCAATAACGGTCGGGCGAAAATTGCCGGTTGCGTATCGACCGAGAGCCGTTGTCTGCCGCTGTCGACTGGGAGTAGGGGCTTCATCTTGGCTACCTCCTGGCTGATTGACTCCGACTTAGGTCGGCAGTTCACCCTGGTCGGAGCTCGACCATCGGGCACCAGTTAGCCGGGTTCCCCACTACCCGTCGGTTCCAGCCGGCGGCATCTTCGTCTTTTGACCAGACAAAGAAATTAGTTGTATTGGACCATATTACTGGAGAGGTTCCTACATGTCCAAAAAGAATTGGCGCGTTATTCTCACGGGAGTGCTGATTATCCTGGCCTTCATCGCCCTGTGGGACACATACAAACTGTGGACTATGAGTGATACCGAGGTGCAGGCCATGCAGGATGATGACCCCGGCGCTCTGTTGCACCTGCAACAGGAAGCCATCCGGCTGGGGCTAGATCTGCAGGGAGGCATTCACGTTGTTCTCAGAGTAAAACTTGAGGAACTGGACAAGGGTGCTCAGACCGACGCCGTAGACCGGGCCATGCAGATCATACGCAACCGCGTCGACGGCCTGGGAGTTGCCGAACCGACAATCGTCAAGCAGGGCAACGAGCGCATTATCGTCGATTTGCCCGGATACACCGACGCCGACCGCGCCGAGGAGCTGATCGGCCAGACGGCCCTGCTGCAGTTCAAGCTGCTGGAGACCGCGGACAACGGCAACCTGATTCTGAGTCGGCTCGATTCGGTGATCGCTGAGTACGAAGCGGCCAGACGCGGCGAAGTCTCCGATACGGCGGGAGTGGCCGAAGCAGACTCCGCCGGCATGTTCGATCTGCTGGCCGAATCGGAGGCTTCGGACCAGACAACGAGTTCCGACCTGATGGCCGAACTGCTGGGTGACAGCGTCGTGGATACCGCCGACCTGTTCGGATTCGACGAAGAGCTTGGACTTAACGAGGATGAGTATCCCCTGACCTCCCGCCTGGAGCTTGCCTTTTCCAGTAGCAAGGGGGTCGGCTGGCCCAGTTTTGCCGTGGCCAAGAAAGACCGGGAGCGGATCGATCGCTGGCTGTCGTTACCGGAGGCTGCCAGGGTTATTCCTATCGATGTTCAGTTTGCCTGGGGAACCCGGACGGAAGTAAGGAACTCCCGGGAAGTCTACTACCTGTACCTGTTGAAACGGAAAGTACAGTTCCTGGGCAAATATCTCGAGAATATCAGCCTGCGTCGCGATCCGATGAGCGGCTTCGTGGTGAACTTCAGTCTCTCCGGCGACGGCGCGGCTCGCTTCGCCCAGTTGACCGGAGCCAATATCGACAAGCCCCTGGCCATCGTGCTCGACGACAAAGTGGAATCGGCGCCGTTCATTAACTCCAAGATTCGTCGTCAGGGTCAGATCAGTATGGGTTCCTCGGCGAAAATTGACGATGCCCGCAACATGGAGATCGTTCTCAAGGCGGGCGCTCTCCCGGCTCCCGTGGAGATCATCGAGAAGAATGTCGTCGGGGCTTCGATGGGCGCCGACTCCATCCGCAAGGGTTTTTCTGCGGCTGTTTTGGGACTTTCCCTGGTCTTGCTGTTCATCGGTCTCTACTACCGCCTGTCGGGCGTTATTGCCGACGTCGGCCTGTTGTTCAACATATTCTTCCTGATGGCGGTTATGTCCGCCCTGGGCTATACTCTGACGATGCCGGGGATCGCGGGCATCATCCTTACGATCGGCATGTCGGTGGACTCGAACATCCTGATCTTTGAGCGTATTCGAGAAGAGTTGCGCACCGGCAAGACGGTGCGGGCCTCAATCGACGCCGGTTACGACCGGGCCTTTGTGGCCATCTTCGACTCTCACGTTACAACGCTGATTACCGCCGGTGCCCTGTTCCTGTTTGGGTCCGGGCCCATCAAGGGGTTTGCCGTAACCCTGTTCTATGGTATCGTCATTTCGCTGTACACCGCGTTCGTGATCACCAAGCAGGTCTTTGACTTCCGCAAAGGTTATCGCACGTTGAGCATCTAACGGAGAGGAACTGAAGATATGTTCAGACTAATTGGTGAAACACACATAGACTTCATCGGCGCCCGCAAGATAGCCTCCGTGCTGTCCGTAGGTCTCGTTGCGCTGGGTATCTTTGCCTTAGTTATGGTCGTTACGGGCGAGGCCAACCTGGGCATTGATTTCGCGGGCGGCAACATGATCATTGGCTCCTTCGAGCAGCCGGTGTTGATTGAGGATCTCCGGGCGGCCACTGCGGGCGAGTTTCCGGACGCGCAGATAACCGAGTTGAAGGACTTCGAGAAACCGAACGCTTTCATCATAAAAGTAAAGCGCCCGGAGACCGAGGCCGCGGGAAGAGAGACGTCGCTGAGACTCAAATCCACCATTGCGGAGTCATTCGAGGGTAACCCCTTCACGGTCGTTTCCGAGCACATTATCGGCCCGGCTGTGGGCCAGACCCTTCGCAGCGATGCTCAGAAAGCAGTGCTGTTGTCCCTGTGCTGTATCGTTCTATACATCTGGGTCCGCTTTGATTTCCGCTCCGGGATTGCCGCCACCATTGCGACCCTCCACGACGTTCTGGCCGTTCTTGGAATCACCTACATTATGGGCCTGGAGTTCGACCTGCTGATCGTGACTGCTCTTCTGACCCTGGCCGGGTATTCGCTGACCGACACGGTCGTGGTCTTCGACCGCATACGCGAGAACCTGAAGCGTTTCCGCACCAGGGGCGAGTTCGCCACCGCGGTCAACTCCTCAATCAACGAGGTCCTCTCGCGGACGATCAACACATCGCTGACCACTCTCCTGGTGGTGGGTACGCTGTTCTTCCTCGGCGGCGAAGTCGTGCACAACTTCTCGCTGGCGCTGATATTGGGTATCCTGATCGGCACCTACAGTTCGGTCTTTGTCGCCAGCCCCATTGTCGTGGAGTGGGAGGCAAGAAAGCCCAGTCGGTTCAAGTAGCTTTCGACAAAGGTTGTCCGCCGGACTTGATACCCTCAATTTTGCCAGGCAGGCTGTACCTGCCGGCCCGGCTTCACCGTTGACTATCGCCTATGGCTCCAGGCAGCGGCCGCATTGACTGCGGCGCCCATACTGCCCCAGGCCGATTGACATTACCGCCGCGATCTGTTATCGTACCCCTCGAAACTGAACCGAGTGACATTCACATTGCAAATCGGAGTCTACCGTAATATGGAGCCTGTGAATATGAAAGCACCCCGCAAGAAGTCCTGGGCTGAACCGTTCAAGATCAAGATGGTCGAACTGATCAAGATGACCAGCTACGAGGAACGTCTCAAGGCGATCAGGGAAGCCGGCTACAACACTTTTCTGCTTCGGTCGAAAGACGTGTATATCGACCTGCTGACCGATTCCGGCACCTCGGCCATGTCCGACCGCCAGTGGTCGGGGCTTATGATGGGCGATGAAGCCTACGCCGGCTCGCGTAACTTCTACCACCTGCGCGACGCCGTCGAGGAATACTACAGCTACAAGTACACTGTCCCCACTCACCAGGGACGTGGCGCGGAACACATTCTCTCCCAGCTTCTGATCAAGGAAGGCGACCGCATACCGGGCAATATGTACTTCACTACTACCCGGCTGCACCAGGAGCTGGCCGGGGGAGTGTTTGTCGATGTCATCATCGATGAGGCCCACGACCCGGCCAACGAACACCCGTTCAAGGGAAACGTCGATTTCAACAAGCTGGATGCGCTGGTCAATGAGATCGGGGCCGATCGAATCCCCTACGTCTGTATAGCGACCGCCGTCAACATGGCCGGGGGCCAGCCGATATCGCTTGAGAACCTGAGGAAGCTCCGGCAGTGGTGCGATAAACACAAGATCACGTTCGTTCACGACATGACCCGCGTAGCGGAGAACGCCTATTTCATCAAGGACCGCGAGCCCGGCTGCGCCGACATGTCGATCGCCGAGATCGTCTATGAGATATGCTCCCTGACGGATATCGCCACGATGTCGGCCAAGAAAGACGCCATGGTGAATATCGGCGGTTTCCTGGCTATGAATGACAAGGACCTCTATGACCGGGCCTGCAACATGGTGGTCGTGTATGAGGGTCTGCATACTTATGGCGGTATGGCCGGGCGTGACATGGAAGCACTGGCTATCGGCATCACCGAATCGGTGGATTACGACCACATCAGGGCGCGCGTGGGCCAGGTGCTCTATCTCGGCGACAGGCTGATCGAGGCGGGCGTGCCTATCGTGCGGCCGGTCGGGGGCCACGCCGTGTTTCTGGACGCCCGCAATATCCTCTCGCACATTCCGCAGGAGCAATTCCCGGCGCAGGCGCTGGCGGCGGCCGTATATGTACAGTCGGGAGTGCGTTCCATGGAACGCGGCGCCGTTTCGGCCGGACGCGACAAGGAAACCGGCGAGAACTACATGCCCAAGCTGGAGTTGGTGCGGCTCACGATCCCGCGCCGCGTCTACACCCAGGCTCACATGGACGTCACAGCCGAGAGTGTTATCGAGGTCCACGAGAACGCCGACAAGGTGAAAGGTCTCCGCTTTACCTACGAGCCTGACGTGCTGCGCTTCTTTCAGGGACGGTTTGAAGAGCTGGGGTAGGCGAGACTACCCGCCGATGCTCGCGGCACAAGGGACGGTTTGACTTGATCCCGGCTGCTCCGTATATTCCTCTAACATGCGAAGGAGTCTGCCGATGAAACCCAGGAAAGTCAAAGCCGCACACGGGCTGAAGCTGTCGTGCGAGGGGTGGCACCAGGAGGCCGCCCTGCGAATGCTCAACAACAACCTTGACCCGGAAGTCGCCGAGAAACCGGCGGAACTGATAGTCTATGGCGGCAGTGGTAAGGCCGCCCGCAACTGGGATGCGTACGCCGCCATTGTCAAGTCGCTGAAGTCACTGAAAAACGATGAGACCCTGCTCGTACAGTCCGGCAAGCCAGTGGGTGTATTCCAGACCCACGATTACGCCCCGCGGGTCCTGATCGCCAACTCGCATCTGGTGCCGCGCTGGGCCACCTGGGAAAAGTTCCGGCAACTGGACAAGTTAGGGCTGATCATGTTCGGTCAGATGACCGCCGGAAGTTGGATATATATCGGAGCCCAGGGGATAATTCAGGGAACGTACGAGACTCTTGCGGCGATCGGCGACCAGCACTTCGGCGGCGATTTGAGCGGCAGGTGGGTTCTCACCGGAGGCATGGGCGGCATGGGCGGCGCCCAGCCCATGGCCGGTACGATGGCAGGCGCTTCGATCCTGGTGGTGGAGGTCGATGAAGCCCGCATCAACCGCCGTGTCAGGATCGGCTTCTGCGATGTCAAGGTGAAGACGCTGGACAAGGCCTTAAAGCTCATCAAGGAGCACGTTCAATCCCGCAAGCCGATCTCGGTCGGTCTCGTGGGAAACTGCGCCGAGGTTTTCCCGGAGATATTCCGGCGCGGCATCGTCCCCGATATCGTCACCGACCAAACCTCAGCCCACGACGAACTCAACGGCTATATTCCCGAGGGTTTGAGCATCGCCGAGGCCAACCGTTTGCGCAAGAAAGACCCCCAGGGCTACATCGAGCGCGCCTACCAGTCAATGGTCAAACACTGTGACGCCATGACCAGGTTCCAGAAGGCCGGCTCGGTCGTGTTCGATTACGGCAACAACCTGCGCGGACAGGCGCAGACCGGCGGCCTGAGAAACGCTTTCGCCTATCCGGGGTTTGTGCCCGCGTACGTGCGGCCCCTGTTCTGCGAAGGAAGAGGGCCGTTCCGCTGGGCGGCGCTCTCGGGAAACCCGAATGACATCGCGGTGACCGATGAAATCGTCCTGAAGACTTTCAAGAACAACCGGCCTTTAGTCCGCTGGATAAAGATGGCCCGCGAGAAAATCCCCTACCAGGGTTTGCCTGCCCGCATCTGCTGGCTCGGCTATGGTGAGCGCGCCAAGTTCGCGGATATTATGAACAGCTACATCAAGCGCGGAAAGATATCAGCCCCCATTGTGATCGGCCGCGACCATCTCGATTGCGGCTCGGTAGCTTCGCCTTACCGCGAAACGGAAGATATGCTGGACGGCTCCGACGCTATCGCGGACTGGCCGCTGCTCAACGGCATGCTCAACGCTGTCTCCGGCGCAAGCTGGGTCTCGATCCACCATGGCGGCGGTGTGGGGATCGGTAACGCCATCCATGCCGGGCAAGTGATTGTCGCCGACGGCACCAAGGAAATGGCCGTCCGGCTCAACCGTGTGCTGACCAACGACCCCGGGACAGGCATCGCGCGCCACGTCGACGCCGGTTACCCCGATGCGATCACGTTCGCAAAGAAGCACAAAGTAAAGATACCGATGATGAAGAAGTAGGTGGTGTGTCGATTTTTTATGAGGGGGTGAGCGGTGAAAGCTGCCCTGGAGATCGGCGGAGTCGCCTTTTTCCCTGGGTGCGTGGGAGCTATCTTGTTTCGGTGGGGGGCACTTGCAGACCGGGGACTTCTTCGAGAAGCTCTACGCCAAACTTCTCACCAATCAGTTTGCGGATCAAACGCTTGTCGGCGCGGAACCTGTAGAAACCCGAATCACCATCCGCGCGAAGCGGCTCGTTGAGAAACTCCTCCACATTCCTCATATGCTCCAATCGGAAAGGCTCTCTCAGATCAATGCGAATCTCGTACTTCGTCGTATCCGGCGGAGTCGGCTTCGTTCCTCCGGCACGACGTCTGGGCCTGCCCGCCCAAATCTCTAACTTCTCACCGGTAGTCACGAAGTACCTCTTCAAATGGTCTCTCGCCTTACCGCAAACCATCGATATGTCGACGTAACTCGTGTCATCCGGTGGTATGTCGATCACAATGTCAACACTCCGGCGGGCCATTGGTTCATGGGGAAAGGACCAGGTGCGCTGCCCGAGACATCGCAAATTCTCACTGGTCTTGACCTCCACGGTTAGCTCTGTTCCTTCCCGACAGTCATACGTTCGTGTCACACTGAACCTCAATGTCGCCCTGCCATACAGGGCTGGTACGTCTGATGCGTCAAGTTCACACTCAAAGAATCTCGGCAGTGCGGGCGGCCTTGCCAAACCCGCGTTCGCAACGACAAGTGCCAGCAAGAGCGCACTTAACAACGATGTTCTTCCCATCCTTTTCATAACCTTCTCCTATGGTTACAGAGTTGTTGAGTTTTGACAACGGGTCAATTTATCATAGGCGCCTCCTTTCGTCCTCTTTCACCTTCTACAAATGACAGAGCACAAACATCCAAGCACTCACAGTAACCCGTAGGTCAAGCGGCCTGTCGGCTTGACGCGACTTTCACAGGTCAAGCGGCAGACCGTTTGACCTACTGTTTGGTGAACGTTCTATCATACCCCAAGTCAACCCCACTGGTTGAAAGCACAATGCACTATTCTGGCTGGCTCTCTTACCTAATAAGACGCACAACGCCGCCGGAATGTCAAGGCGCATTGCCCCCTCAAGTGGCAAAGATTCTGCCAAGCGATGCGCGGGTACATCCAGAAAATAGTTGACATTCATTGCCTTATGAGGTATCTTAGCTACAGGAGTGGGACGCTCTTCCCCAGACCCCACGCCTTTCACGGAGTCCGCCATACACAAGGATGTGGGACACTATATGACTATTTCATAAACATTCTTAACCAAGGAGTGAAGTGATGAAACGAATGGTACTGGCATCGGTCTTGGCGCTGGTCTTCATGATGGCGCTGTATGGAGGGGAGGCCGTCTCAAAGAACTACCCCGAGGGATACGTCGCCCCGTGGCAGGTGGATTCCGACGATCATACCTGGGGTGGTGAGAACAGCGTAAGTGGAGACATCTCCGGCGGCGACCGGACGACCTTCCTGCGCACAGGTTTCCTGCCTCTGGAAATCTTCTACAACAGCATCATGCTCAAGAGGCTTTGCATCCTCGGGCGCAGAGCGAAGGAGCAGCCCATTACGAGGCCGCTCGTTCAGCCTCAGCCGGAAAACAGTGTCAATCCGGGAAACCAGATTACGTCAAATAATAGGGGCAATTGATTATGGCGAAGGAAACATGTGTTGGCGTTGATCTTGGCGGCGCCACGGCGCACTATGTTGCGTCGCTCGCCGACAAGCAAGACCATGCCGGCCTCATTCAGTATTACGAGGTCAATCGTGATGCGATTGAGGCAGCCGGCATGGCCTGTGCGGGAGAGATTCTGCACCGCGTCGCCAAGGCCTATGCTTCCCTCGCTGATTACCCGACAGCTTTGAGGACTGCCAGAGTCGCGCAGAACAGGGTGGCCGAAAACGGCGACAGCCTTCTGGCGGCAGAGATATTCGTGACTCTCGGTGGTATCCTGCGTTCCCTGGGTGAACTGAAGGAAGCAGAACGAGCCTTCCGTGATGCGGAATCGATCTTCCGCCGCAATGATTGCCTGGAGGGTCAGAGCCGGGCGCTGAACATGCTCGCCGGCCTGCTCTACAGACAAAACGAGTACGGGCGTTCTTTATCAGTGCTGATGGATGCGGTTGTGATTGCCCGCCGCCTCGGTGACCAGCGCAAGCTGGCCTACATGATGGGCAATATCGGCCGGATCCATACATTTGTCGGAGAGTTCTCCAAGGCCCGGGAGTATCTCCAACTCAATATCGATCTATCCACCGAACTGGGTGACGAGGCCGAAGTCACTCGTTCGCGAATAGCATTGGGCTACGCGCACTTGCAGGAGGGTGCCTACGCGACGGCGGAGGAGATCCTCAAGTCGGCCGGCCTCGAGACAATCGAAGCCGACAACCGGCGCGATGAGGCAATCTGTCTGAGCTACCTGGGAGAGCTTGAGTATCGCACCGGGCGACTCCGGCAGGGACGGCAGACACTTCGCAAAGCGCTCGTGTTGGCCGAGCAGATGGGTTCAAACACCAGCCTTGCCGGTCGCATCATGCGCCACCTGGCCGAGGTCAGCCTGCGGCAGACAAGCATCGGTACCGCCAGGCGCTGGGCTGCAAAAGCGAGCCTGAACATCGGCGAAACCGGTGACAAGCTGGAAAACGGGGCACTGTGCAGGATTAAGGCGGCTATTGCCGAAGCGGAAGGCGACAGCGATCAAGCCAGAGAGCTGTACACAGAAGCGATCGACAGGCTCGAGAAGGTCGGTGTATGCTTCGAAACGGCTGAGGCGCTGGTGGCATCCGGGAAATCCGGACTGTTCCCGCCGCGCCGGCAACTGACTTTCCTGTTTCGGGCCGAGACTCTGTACGCTCGCAGAAACCTCTCAGTGAAACGCCGGGAAGTTGAAGAGCTTATCAGCAGCATCGAGTATCCGGCCGCCCTCACCCGCGGCAACCCGGAGACAGCGAAGAGTTGCCCGAACGGTGTGGACTTTCTTACCAATTCCAGAGAGATTCGGCAGTTCAAAGACCAGCTCGCCGCGATTGGCCGAGCCGATCTGCCCTTGCTGTTGACTGGTGAAACCGGTGTCGGCAAGGACCACATGGCCAGGTATTTCCATCATGTGACCAGGCCGGGAATGCCGTTTGTGACGGTCAACTGTGTCTCGGTACCGGAGACGCTGCTGGAATCAGAGCTGTTCGGATACCATCGCGGCGCCTTTACCGGCGCTGACACAGACAAGCCGGGTCTGTTTATGACCGCGAACGGCGGCGTGCTGCTTCTGGACGAAATCGGCGATATGCCGCTTCAGCTCCAGACAAAACTCCTGGGCGTCCTGGAGAGGAAGAAAGTCACTCCCCTGGGATCCACCTGCGAGCGGGACCTTGACATCAAGCTGGTCACCGCCACGAACAAGGACCTTCAGGAAATGGTCGAGGTGGGCGGGTTCCGGCGGGACCTCTACTACCGGCTCAGTGGTCTTGCTTTCTGTATTCCCCCCCTGCGCGAGCGCAAGGAAGATATTCCCATTCTCCTGGCGCACTTCCTGGTGCGCTGCGGCCTGATGCAGGAAGGGCAGAAAGTCCCCGGCGAATTGCTCAGTCAGTTCCTCTCATATTCGTGGCCGGGCAATACTCGCGAGCTATACAACCAGGTCAGGCGGCTTGAAGTGATGGCCGATCTGGTTGCCGATAGTGACCTGGCCGAGTTGTCGCGGACTGTCTTCGACTCGGAGACTCCGTCCGTCCCGCGCACCCTTTTCGAACGCGTTGAGCAGTTTGAACGACAATTGATCACCGAGGCTATGGTAGCCGCCAGTGGCAACAAGTCTGAAGCGGCCCGGCTGCTCGGTATTCATGAGGCGACGGTGCGAACGAAACTGAAGCGCTACGGCATTCAACTGCAAAAGGAGGCCTGCTGAACTAAGTAGCACGAAAACGGTGAACGGCGGCCCGGTCAGATGACGCGGGTCGCCGGGAAGCCTGTAACCGCACCTGCATAGGAGTCAGGTAGCTGCTCGCGCGGCTTGTCCCACCGACTCGCATCGTGCGGCGTCACGATCTTGCCTTTCATTCCTTGGTTGTGGTAAGCGTCTGCAAAACAGGCGCTTGCCGCTTTTTTTGTGACATCGATTCGTACGATCATACGATAGCGATCAGGTATCGCATTGCCCCTGGTATTGTATGAGAAGCACAATTCGTTGCCGTTCATCACACTATAAGCATGATCCTGCCACCCCGAAAGCCCTCGGCACAACTGTTGCCTACTGGCAGAGTGTCATTTTTGCTCCTGAGCACTGTGGTTTGTGCTTGGTTTGTTCTTTCTCTTTTCTCTTTGGTCGGTGCCGCCCGCGCTCGAGGGGGGTGCGGGCGGTCAGACGACGGATGGGCGGTGTCCTTAGGGCTCTCAGGAACACCGCCCTTCCTTTTTTGTGGACTCACACACGCCGCGGATTGTTTGCTTTTTTCTGCCGATAACGTATAATTATCGCAGATGCTGGATCATGCTCTTGGACTGGTAGAAACTTGCGGGCTTATCGCCGCCATCGAAACTACCGATACCGCCCTTATGATCTAGACCTGGAGAAGACAGTGTATGAAAAGAAGTAACCCGGATACTCACAGAGGTCTGTCATGCGTAACATGAAGTGGTATTACCTGCTGGCGATCGGGCTGGGCCTGGCTGCCATTGTAGCGGTTGTCTACATTGCCGTCCGCAGCGGCTGGCTGATGGAGCGCCTGAACAACCGCAAGCCGGAGGAGATTGAGCAGTAGGGGCGGTCTTCTATTGCCGTTTTCGTCGGTGTGGGGTTGTGGCGATTGAATCGCGGGGTCGGGATTCCCACCGCAGCAGTTCGGTCATGCGGATGGTTTCGGCTATTTCAGGCGGGGGGTAAGGGATGGGGGCGCCTAGAGCTGAACACGCTTCGAGAAGAACTCACCGGAACCCAAGACAACGACAACATTAGCATAGCGAAATCCATCCGCCTCGCCGGGGCTGCATGCCAGGAATTCCCTGTTGTAGATCCCACTAAGACTTATCTCTTGTGACCACTTCTCGTTAGAAAATCCTACAACGTGGTGTTTCGTCGAATACTCCTCCACGATCTGCTTTGCGGTGTAAAGTGAATCGGGTGTCAAAGCCTGAAACCGTTCCATGAGGTCCTTGGTCATTGGCGGGGTAAACTGTATGAAAGTAAGCAGCATGTCTTGGGCCCCAAGGAGTAGTGGGAACTCTATATGTGTTGACAGGTCACTGTGAAAGTTCTCGAGAATAATTGTCCAAGAGAAGAAGCCCCGATCAGTAATCTGCACGAGTCGCACTTCGTCAATTGAAACAGGGTGTTCACTCGCATTGTATATTTTCACTTGGATGAAGAAATCCAATCCTCCGTGTCTCCAAGACACATGCCTGCTGGTATCCCTAGTTGGATCAGCAACAGGGTATCTGCGAAATGGCGAGACGTGTACTTTGTGGAAGCGCATCTTCGCGTCGATTTGAATGACGGTCTCCTTGGCAAGTTCCGCCTGGTGCTGCTGCAACTCCAATACCGCACGAGCAATGCGATTGGCCTCACATGATCTCATAACTGCGGCAACGGACACGAGCATAGCCACTGCCGCAAGAATTGAACTGCCGTACTTCGCAAACCAGCCGCGCATACCCATTGAACCAACCATCCGCTATATACTGTACAAGTACGTGACCATGCCCTCGTGCATGACGCAGCCCTTCATGCCCGGCCGTGATTGCGCAGCCCGCCTCGTGTAGGTTGTTTCGATCTGTGGGCAGGCGCCGCTTTCTACTATCGCAAGTTTAGTGCCGGGCCTTCATCAGCTAAAGTAAGGAGGCGAGGTCAGACGCGCAAGCAGGTTTTGTCTGCCGGTCCCCCTACTGTTATTCGTTGAAATCTGCGGGCTATGGCCCTATTCTGTTACCATGAGGTGGTCATCGCTGTTTCTCCTGCTGCCGGTTCTCTTCTGGGGGCTGTCGTATATCGCCATCAAGGTGGTGCTCCGGGAACTGGAGCCGGTGGAAATGATCGCGGCGCGTTTCCTCTTAGCCACGCCGGTGCTCTATCTTATCATCAGGGGCAAGGGGCTCAGGGTCTGGCCGGTGGAGAAGATGGGCAAATTGTGCGTGGCTGCACTTCTTGTCTTTCTTCATTTCTGGGTGATGGCTCATGGTCTAAAAGAAACCTCCGCCTCGAACACGGCGTGGATCCTGACTACGGCGCCGATCTTTGTCGCCATCCTGGCGAAATTCTACTTGAAAGAACCGTTCAACACTTACCAGTGGCTGGGTATGCTCGTCGCCTGCGCCGGTGTGGTTGCGCTGACGTCCGAAGGAAGCTTGTCGAACCTGGCCTGGATCAGCTCGCGCGGTGACGTGATCGTGCTCGGTTCATGCCTGACCTGGGCTTTGTACACGGTGGCCACGCGCGAGATTACCGGCAGAGTCCACCCGTTAGTAGCCACATTCTGGATGACCGGCATCGCCGGACTGGTGTTCATCCCTTACACCCTGATAACGAGCGGTATCGGCATTTATCTTGATATGCGGCCAATCACGGCAGTAAGCCTTGTCTTTCTCGGCATTTTCTGCCTGGCAGTGGCGTTCTGGCTGTGGGCGGAAGGGCTGTCGCGCCAGAGTGCGGCCGAGGTCGGAACGTACCTGTATGTCGAGCCTCTGTTTGCCATGATCTTCGCCTCGGCCCTGCTGGATGAACCCATCACCATCTGGCTGCTGGCCGGCGCGGCGCTGATCAGCCTGGGTGTTTATATTGCCGAGCGCCATGGCCGCGTCACACTCCACGAACATGACGTCTGAATCGGGCAGTCGATTACGTTGTAGTCAGGTTCGCTGATTTAACGCGGGGTATAGACGGTTCTCTCAACCGCGAATTCGGGGTAAACCTCATGTTGAATACGACCATGCACCCCTTTGGATATGGACAGGCGACAATCGGCAAGACGGTGGTTTCTCAGGGCCGCCCTGGCCTACCTGGGTACTCCTTATTTGTGGGGCGGTGATGATCCTTCCGGCTTTGACTGTTCCGGCTTCGTGGTGGAGTGCCTCAAGAGCTGTGGGCTGCTCAAAGAAACTGCCGACTATACTGCGAACGGCCTGTGGAAGCTGTACGAGGGAAAGGCGATCCGGCGGCCGGTTCGGGGCGCATTGCTCTTTCACGTCAGCAGCCTCGGCGTGGCCACGCATGTGGTGATATGCCTTGATGAGTTTTTTCAGGTAGGCGCCAGTGGCGGTAGCCGTCGAACCGTGGATCGCCGGACGGCCTGGAAAGACAACGCCTACGTCAAGATCAGACCCATCCGGGAGGAAGCTTGAGCAAAATCGTCCTGGGAGCCATGCCGCCGCCGACACTAAGCACTTTTTCTTCGGCTCCGGTTGCATATTCTGCGGCGGAACTCCATTTCAAATCATTAGCGTTTATACTTACAGCATTCATGGCTGTCATCTCCTTTCACTTCAGTGAGTTTTTTCTCCTCTAATGAAATATCCCGGAAGCAGGAATGTTTCACCTTTGTAAGTAGTTTGGACAAGTTCCCTGTCGCGGAGCATCTGGTCAACTACCTTAGAAACGCCAAATGAACGTTCGATCTCGGCAGCTTGTTCACGACGCAGCGGGTGACGCGAGCCGGTTTCAAGGATTGCCTCCCTGGCGTTCGTGAACTCCTGCAAACCGAACTGACCGGACTCCAACTTAGATATGGGGATGGCCTTGCTGATCAACACCTTAGCCATGAGAATAGTCTCGGGAAGCGGGGGCTCCACCCATGGTTCCGCAGGTGGGCGAATAGGTGTGACGACATACACCCTCTCCGGTTCGATGGCATCAACTGCCGACTTGATGCTCAGTAACTCCTCTTTGCTATCATTTACGTCCTTAACCAGCATAATCTCCATCCATGTCTGCCCGGAGTATTCATGGCGGAAGTCTATCAATCCTTGCAGCATCGTGTCAAAAGTGATGCTACGATGCGACCTGTTGACAGCTCTGAACGTCTTTTCGTTTCCCGCATCCAATGTGGGCATGACGACGTCTGCGTCTTTCAGGTCCTGCCTGATGTCCTCGCGAAACAGCAGGGAGCCATTGGTGATTACAGCTGTCGGTAGTTGTAGTTGTTCCTTGGTTTGCCTTATGAGCCAGCCCAGATCCTTACACAGGGTAGGTTCACCATCTCCCACAAAGGTCACGTAATCAGGAGCCGAGTTTTTCCCTCTCTTAATAATCTCAGCGAGGATATTTTCTTTCGGGTAGAAACTTTCCCTGGCTGTTTGCAGATGCGTGGTCCTTCCCAATTGGCAATAAACGCAAGTATAGGAGCATGTTTTGGGAGGAATCGGGCTAACGCCCATAGAGCGTCCCAGCCTGCGAGATGGAACCGGTCCATAAACGTACATTATGTGAAACTTTCAGTAAACAACCAATTCCTCTTACGTTCCCGCATAATCACAACCATCCCCCCAAATATACTGCAACACCCACTACCAAACCAACAAACAAGTTGATTGCTTTGACCAGAAGAAATCCCTTCCTCGAATGGGCTAACATTGGAAGCATGCCATGGCCGTCCTCGACAATTGAACTGGCCAATAGAACGGCAAAAGGAACCGTGCCCTGGACATATAATGTGACAAAAATCAGGTGTGGGCCGGACTCCGGAATAATCCCAATAAAACAAGCAATTAATATTACAATTAATGTGTTTGCTTGAATAGATTTCTCCAAATAAAGATGGTCAGTAATGATGTTTGCAACGAGAAGCGCCCCCAGAGTCCACAAAAATATGCTTGGCACATGTTTGAGAACTATATGTTCCCAGAGATGTTCCTGGAGAAAGTGTTCCGGGACGGTGGCCGTGATAAAAAGCCCGGACAAACTGGCAATCAATAAGGTTATGCGTTTCCAGCCCCAGACTTGAGGCCCAATTGAACCAATGGTTATAGCCAGTACAAACAACAGCAAAACTACACTCAGTACCCCTCTGGCCAAGGATACGTGCCGCCACTGCATGAGAATTTTATCTTTTGGAAAACAATTGCAGAATTCCGGCTCGTGGATTTCAAGTTGACTACATGTCTCGAGCTTGGGCTCGACCTGCTTTGATACGATGAGGTCTGTTAACCATCCAACTACGAATGCGGTAATGGCAAGGATCACCATAAGAAGAAGGGCCTTCTCCGGGAAAAGGGCCAGCATCACAAATGCTTCATCGCCACTGGTAGCAATCATGGCTGCGACCAGCGCTCCAAATGACACAATCCTATGAGAATACATAGCGACAACCGCGAATGCGCCCATACAGCCAGGAGTAGCGCCGAGAATGACCGCAACGAGATACTGTATCCACTTATGTTTTGTCAGGCCATTTTGCCAGGAACCTCTGGTTATGACATTAACGTACTCAATAACGAGCATCATCAGCAGAACAAAACCGGTAATCATCAACGCAGTGTTAAAACTACTAGAGCCCATTTCATAACCTAGAATTATGCACAGTTTAAGCTTGCGTCATATA
>CBFDBU010000017.1:0-61543 GCA_965603125.1 uncultured bacterium
CTGTCGGCTTGACGCGACCCTCACAAGTCAAGCGGCAGGCCGTTTGACCTACTGTTTGGTGAACGTTCTATCATGCCCCAAGTCAACCCCACTGGTTGAAAGCACAATACACTATTCTGACTGGCTCTCTTACCCAATTAGACGCACAAAGCCGCTGGAATGTCAAGAGGAATTGTCCCCGAAACAGTAGGGCAGGTTTGTCTTCAAACCTGCCGACAGAGGCGGGTCCGAAGACGGACCCACCCTACTTTGATTCCCATCATGAATGGTGGGTCACCCGACGTTTAATTCACAAATTCAGCATTGACATGAAATACGGTATCTACGGGGCCGTATATTTGATCATGGCTGACTCCTTCTTTGCCGCTTGCGCAGGATGCCCGTCCGCTACGGGTTCGCCCCACTGTCCAGGGAACGCCAGAGATACCAGCAGGCTATAGTCCGATACGGCCGCCAGTTCTCGGCTATAGCTTCAACATCAAGGTCCTGTGCGGAGCCGTAGAGCAGTTGCACGGCTTTCTTGATGCCGAGGTCCAGCGGCGGGAAGATGTCAAGCCGCCGCAGAACAAACATGAGATACATGTGTGCGCTCCAGGCGCCGAATCCCTTGACCTGCGTGATCGCGTCGTAGACTTCTTCGTCACTCATTTTCGGGAACATACGCAGCCGCAGGTGACCGTTCCGGATATGTTCCACGAGACTGCGCAGACTGCGTATCTTGGGGCGCGACACACCCGCGCTCCGCAATTGGTCATTGGTCAATGATGCGACCACGTTCGCCGTCAGCTTGTTGCCACCGTTGAGCACCCTCACGCGCTTGAAAATCGTGTTCGCCGCTTTGGCGGAAAGCTGCTGTCCAATGACGATACCGGCCAGCGTGTCGAAGCTGTTGGGCGATTTAGGCGGCAGACCCAATTTCCCAACGTGCTTGATTATGCCGGCGAGTACCCTGTCCTTTTTCTTGAGATGCCGCATAGCGGCATCAATTGTGCTGTCGAAATCTCCTACTTTCGGCATACGGACTCCTTGCTGTTTTGATCATACGTTTGCGGTCTAACAGGCTGTTGAAAAACTCGGAACAGTCCTGTAGGTCAGGACCCCTGTGGTCCTGACACATGAATCTGTCGAGACCGCAGGGGTTTCGACCTACATTTACTAATGTATGTACTGCGCCGCGCCGGGGAATCACATTCCTGCCTGCCGGCACGCACGGTGGGTCGCGAGCCAAGAACCCACGTTGTGCGTCGAGAAACCCGCATTGTGGGGCGCGAGCCAAAAACCCACGTCGTGCGTTATTCCAGCAGCTTTTTCATTTCTTCGAGGAACTCTGCCTTGTCGGCGAACTTGCGGTAGACGGATGCAAACCGCACGTAGGCGATCTCGTCCACGCCGCGCAGTTTGCTCATGACGATCTCCCCTATCTCGTGGCTCTTGACTTCGTTGCGGGAGCGGGCGTTGATCTCCGCCTCGACCTGGTCGGCCATCGTCTCCATCTGCTTGGCCGCGACCGGCCGCTTGTTGCAGGCCAGCTTGATCCCCTGAAGCAGCTTGCTGCGGTCGAACGGCTCGCGCCGGTTGTCGGACTTGATGACGGTTAGGGTCGCCTGTTCCACGTACTCGTAGGTGGTGAAACGTTCGTGGCATTCTAAGCATTCGCGGCGGCGGCGCACCGCCCGGCCGTCTTGTGCGGCGCGGCTGTCCACGACCTTATCTTCCTCATGTCCACAATGCGGGCATTTCATAGTATTGTCACTGCTTTTTTTCCTGCTGCTTCTGTTTGATCTCGGCCTCGACGTCCGTGATAATCAGCTTCGTTTTCTCCACCTCCAGTGGCATCCCGATCTGCTCGAATATCTCCAACGCCTGCTTGAGATATTTCAGTGCCTTATCCAAATCCCCCTGCGCTTTGTAGATCAGGCCGATGTTAGCCAAGTGATAAGCTTCACCCTGGCGGTAACCTATCTCACGGTGTATCTTCAGAGCGTCTTTGTGACGACGCAGTGCCTCGTCCAGATTCCCTTTGGCCTTAAGTATCAGACCCAAGTTGCCCAACTGATTCCCCTCACCCTGGCGGTAACCTATCTCGCGGTCGATCTTTAGAGCCTCCTCGTAACAATGTCGCGCCTCATCAAGTTCACGCTTTAGTATGTAAATAGCGCCCATGTTGCAGAGACCATTCGTCTCACCCTGGCGGTAGCCTACCTCACGGTGTATCTCTAGACTGAGCTTGAAATGATCCATAGCTTCATCCAGATCTCCCTTGTCATGATAGATCAAGCCCATGTTACCCAAATCGCTCCCCTCACCCTGACGGTCGCCTATCTCACGGTGTGTCTTAAGAGCTTCTCTGTGATAACGCAGCGCCTCGTTCATGTCTCTCTTTAGCCAGTAGACATTGCCCATGTTGCCCAGAGAACCCGCCTCACCCTGACGATCACCAACGTCTCGTTCTATCTCTAGAGCTTCTTTGTAGTGCTTCAGCGCCTTCACCAAGTCCCCCCGGTTCAGATAGATCAGGCCGATGTTGCTGAGATTGCTCGCCTCGCCCTGACGGTAACCTATTTCTCGGTGTTTCTTCAGTGCCTGCTCGTGATACTCAAGCGCCTCATCCAGCTTGCCGCGATTACAGTGTATTAGCCCCATATTCCCAAGAGCAGCCGCAGCTAAATCCTGCCGCTTGCTGTGCTTCGCCTGATCCAATGCGACCTGGTAATAGTGCTCGGCCTTCTTGTAGTCACTCTTGGCGGAAGCAAGATTGCCAATCTTGATTAGTGCTGCGGTATCAACTGAGGCTCCAGCCTCCAGTAGTTCATCAGCCTCTGTGACGATCTCTTCCGCATCCTCCGGGATACTGGGCTGGGTTCCGATTTGTATCACCAGCGGCATCGGTTCAGCTTTCTGTTCCAGAGTTTCTATGCGCTTTGTTAATGAATCCAGCTCCTTGCCGCGCGGACGTTTCCAGATAGCGCCTATCAGGTACTTCAGGATCCCTCCAAGGAGCCCGACCGCAGCCAGAATTACGAGCCACCAACCATACTCTTGCGACCAACCCTCCGGAAGAATAGACCAATTCATTTCACGTTCCCCCTTCCCTCTTACTCCGTTTGGTCGCTGACCCAGGCGAGGTAGTCGGGCAAACCCTCCGAAACCGGCAGAGCCACGATCTCCGGCAAGTCGTACGGGTGGCGCTCCTCGATGTACTTGCGCAGAGCGTCAAACCGTCCCTTGGTGGTCTTGACGATCAAGAGCGCTTCCGAATCGGAGAGCACCTTGCCCTCCCAGCGGTAGAACGATTCCATCTTAGGGACGATATTGACGCAGGCCGCCAGCCGCTCTTCCACCAGCGCCCGGGCAAACGGCGCAGCCTCCTCACGCGGGATCGATACGAAGACAACTCTGATATCCTCGGTCATTTGCTAACCTTTCGCTTGAGCTTTCTTTCAATAGACGCGACCTTGCCGGTAAGGCGTTTTTTCGCTCCCTTGCGGTCATCGATGGTGAGAACGATATACACGCGGTTGTGCCACCGCCGAAGCATCAGGCGCGCCTTGTTGATCACTTTCATCACCGGCGCCCACTCGCCCTCAATGACGGTGGACATGGAGCCAAGCCTGTACGGCAGGCCGGACTTGTCGACTATGTCGATCACTTTTGCCACGTCGCCGGAGACAGAGGGCGTCCCCTTGCTCGTGGGAAACATGGACAGACTGAACAGCATGGCTTACCTCCTTGGTCAAAGCGGATTCGTTCTTTTTGCGCCGACTCTACACCTGCCTTTCCGGGTAGAGCGGAAACCCGGCGCACAGCTCGGCCACCTCGACGGCGATTCCTTCAAGCACTTCGTCTTTGCGGCGGTTTTTGATGGCGCGGTCGATGAAGTCCGCAATCTGCACCATTTCGCCGGTTCCCATGCCGCGCGTGGTCACCGCCGGAGTGCCTAACCTTATCCCGGATGTCACAAACGGCTTCTCAGGATCAAACGGCACCGTGTTCTTGTTGGCCGTGATGCCGGCTTTGTCCAGCGCTTTCTCCACTTTCCTGCCGGTCACCTTGGGAACATCAATGAATGAAAGCAGCATCAGGTGGGTGTCGGTACCGCCGGCGACTAACCTGTGGCCTTTCTCTTTCAGTGTCCGGGCAAGGACCTTCGCGTTCTCCACTATCCGTCCCTGGTAGGCATTGAACTCGTCCGTGAGGGCTTCCTTGAACGCCACCGCCTTGGCGGCGATAACGTGCATGAGCGGGCCGCCCTGGATACCAGGCATCACCATGCGGTCGAGATCGGCGGCGTATTCCTCCTTGCACATGATGATCCCGCCGCGAGGGCCGCGCAGGGTCTTATGGGTGGTGGAGGTGACGAAATCGGCGTACGGGATCGGCGAGGGATGCAGCCCGGCCGCCACTAACCCGGCGATGTGGGCGATATCGACCATCATACAAGCCTCCACCTCGTCGCAAATCTCGCGGATTCTCTTGAAGTCCAGCGTCCGCGGATAAGCCGACGCGCCGGAGACGATCATTTTCGGCCGGACCCGTTGGGCATCTTTCAGCAGCTCGTCATAGTCGATCTGCTCGGTCTCTTTGTCCACAACGTAGCCGGTGAAGTCGAACAGAAACCCGGAGAAGTTGATCGGGTGACCGTGCGTGAGATGCCCGCCGCAGGTGAGGTCGAGACCCAGGACCTTGTCGCCCGGCTTCAGAGCCGTGAAGTAGACGGCCATGTTTGCCTGGGAACCTGCGTGCGGCTGGACGTTGGCGTGCTCGCAGCCGAACAGTTGCTTGAGCCGGTCGCGGGCGAGGTCCTCGGCGATATCCACATACTCACAGCCGCCGTAGTAACGTTTGCCGGGGTAGCCCTCGGCGTACTTGTTGGTCATGACGCCGCCCATAGCTTCGAGAACCGCCTCGGAGACGAAATTCTCCGACGCAATCAGTTCCAGCTTGGTGGCCTGGCGGTTGGTTTCTTTGACTATGGCGTCGAATACTTCGGGATCGGCATCCTTCAAATATGACATATCTCAACTCCCTGTTTACGCGTTTGGGGGAAATGTAGTCAAATCGCGGCCGGGGGTCAACCGTCGATGCCGTGCCCAGGACTGCGGCAGTGGTGGCAGTCACTAGGCCACGGATATCTTCTCGGTACAGTGCAGGCACTGTGCACCAGTTGCACATTAACAACAGACTCTATGCAATATCCGGGGCTTGCTCTCTCGCATGACGGGCGAAACTCCCGATAGCTGAATACGTATAAGAAGCGTAGACAATTGGGATGTCGCGATGATGTCGCCATCGGAATGGTTATGGCTCATATAGAATCACGGATAGAACTTGGACGCTCTCGGAGAGTTTTTCGGGAAGCTTTTTGCGGATCTGTCAGCCGATGGTCTGCTTATCCCGCGCCTGGTAGGGATCGCCCTATTTGCGGTGTTCTTGGTCGTGGCTTACAAGGGCTTGCGTTCTATGCTGTTTCCTCGTCGCGACGGGAATGCTGAATAGCCTTTCTCACCCATCTAATTGCGCCATTCAGAGACTACAGTCAATTGGTCTTGTCGTCGCTGTTGCCCCGATTTTTCGGTAGCGGCTGACGCTGCCTGCCCAGTTGTTTCTCTTCAACCAGTGGCTTATATCGCATCACCTTGACAATTCGAAATGCCATTGCAATAGTAATAGAGTAGAATGTGCCCAAACTGGATACGAGCGCGAGAGCCTCGACGAATCCCATAGTAGAAGCACAGATGATGTTGAGCACCACGGCCAGGAAAAGCAGCAGAACTGCGAACACAGCCGCGATGGCCGTGACATCAAAGCCTAACACGTAGCCCAGTCTCCACTTAGACGGCCAACCCATAACAAGCCAGAAAAAACGACGGTTGTTTGAAACCAACGAAAGCACCGCAAGTATGACGCTCGGGACAATAACAGACACCGTGACTAACCAGCCAAAGACATCCTTACCGCCAGCCTTCCACTTCTTCCGGATTCCGAAGAGACACGTTTCGGTAGTGTCCTCAGCAGCAGGCTCGCCGGGAGACCCATACAACGTATCTGCCAAACTGTCCGCCTGGCCCTCTTGCTGAGCAGTTGTGGCTGACGAATCTGGCTGATCATCAGCATTTAGCGGACAGAAGCCTGCTATCATCCACAGCAAGAACGCCGTCAGGGATATACACAGACCCCACTTGAGTACGTTAGGTACAGTCACAACCCCCTCCCCATTCATGCTGCCGTAGTTGCTGCCGGCAATAGTTCGAACTCTTTCGGCCTCTCTCGGACCGGCGCGAACTCAACTTCAGGAAATTCGAGTATCTTGCCTATGGTCTCAGGCGTCAGTTCGTAGCACAGACCTCTATAGCTGAGGATGGCACTCCAATCCTCAGTCTTGGTCGCGTGAACTTTAGAATTATCACCGTAATGCGTTGCACCCTGGAAAGGTCCACGATTGTGAAAATGTTCGATGCACGTCACTTGCGGGTTATCACCGAGATAGAAGTGGCGCTCCGTGGGAAGCCCAAACCGCTTAATCCAAACCTTCCACTTGACGGTTTCAGTGATCCCTGCCTTCTGCTCGTCGAGGTACCTCTTCAGACGTTCGAAGAGCGGGTGTATCCGCCAAATGTCGTTTGCATCTCTGAGTACGTATTTGCCTGTCCGCTTCTCGCCTTCTGAAGACACCGCCTGGGCCGATGGATCCCAGATGAAGAACTCATCAATAGCATCATTATCCAGAAGTATCCACGGGCCAGCCAGAACCTCGACCCCCTTGAGGTTTGGATTCGCGTCGGCCTTGTCGATGATCTTTCGCCACGCGTCCGGCGCGATCTCCCCCGCCACGACCCTGGCGTTACCCTTTTCCCGCTTGAACAAACCGATTTTGACAGATGTGCCTACCGATCTAGCAGCCCATAGCATCTGAACGAATCTAAAGCATATTGTCAACAGAATCAGAAAGAAAATTGTCGAAATCATGTATAGTAGCGGCATTCTTCCACCCTTCTACTTCAAGGTCCCCTATGTCAATTGAACAACATTGTGAAAACGAAAACTGTAAACCCTTGCCTCAACCATTTTGTGTGGCAAATAAATTAAACTCCAGAGCAAGCAAAAACAAGAGGTTTTTTTGCCATTACTCTGCACAAAACAGCGAAAAACCGCACTCTGGGCCCTTTTGGGGACTTTCTCAAACTGTATTCCGATATGTCAAGTCTTTTATTTCGTATTCTGAAGTTTTCTCGCAAGCAAAACGAGAAGAACAGTGCCCGACTGTGTCAACTTTGCACATAAGTAGGTCGGACTGATTTGAACCTCCGATCGGCACTCACTCCAACACCCGAGCAAGTAGTGCTCCCACTCAAGGAAGATTAAGCCTGGCCATAACATCCTTGTCCTGCAAATTCCCTGCAATCCGAAGTATACTCGGGCCATCTTGACGGTTGCGCCCTATCGGAATTTACTCAAAACACAGGGGTTTGTCAAGGCTCTTTCCTTGCTTGAAGGCGCTCGAACCCCTACCCCTCCGCGGCTTTTATCTTCTCCACGCGTTGCGTGTGGCGGCCGCCCTCGAAAGGTGTGGTCAGGAAAGTCCGGATGATTTCAGCGAGTTGATCCTCGGGAGTGTATTTCTGCGCCAGGGTGAGGATGTTGGCGTCGTTGTGTGAGCGGGTGAGAAAGGCCATCTCGGGGCTTAACGCCATGCCGGCACGGATACCTTTGACCTTGTTAGCGACCATGTTCATACCGTTGCCTGTCCAGCAGACGGTGATGCCGTAGTCGACCTCGCCTCCGGCCACAGCCGTCGCGGCCTTCAGCCCGAAATCGGGGTAGTCCACCGACTCTTTGGAGTTGGTTCCAAAGTCAACCACCTCGTGCCCGTGCCGGGAGAGAATCTGCTTGACCTTCTCCTTGAATTCAAACCCGGCGTGGTCGCAGGCAACGGCGACTTTCACTTAGACCGTCACTCCTTTGTATTCCGGGACCATTGTCAGCCAGCCGTATTTGTCCTCGACCTTTCCGTTGACGATGTCGAAGAACGCCTTCTGCAATTGCTTGGTGATCGATCCTGCTTTGCCACTGCCAATGACGATGTTGTCGATCCTGGATATAGGCGAGATTTCTGCGGCTGAGCCGGTGAAGAAGACCTCGTCGGCCAGGTAAAGCGCTTCACGCGGGACATTCTGCTCGATCACCTTAATCCCCAAATCCTCGGCCAGCCTGATGACCGAACTGCGCGTAATGCCGGGAAGAATAGATGCAGCGAAGGTGGGCGTGATCAGCACTCCCTTGCGAACCAGGAAGATGTTCTCGGCGGATCCTTCCGAAACATTGCCGTGGACATCGAGAGCAATTCCTTCGACATAGCCGTGACTTAACGCCTCCAGCTTGATCAACTGGCTGTTCATGTAGTTGGCCCCGGCCTTGGCCATGGCCGGCATGGTGTTGGGCGCAATCCGGTTCCAGGACGAAAAACAAACCGACACGCCGTTCTCAAGCGCCTCGGGGCCGAGGTACTTCCCCCAAGGCCAGGCGGCAATAGTCAGCTCCACCGGGCACGGAGTAGGATCGACGCCCAGTGAGTCATACCCGCGGTACGCTACGGGGCGGACATAGCACTCGTCCAGCCCGTTGATACCGATGACGTCGAGGATAGCCTGATCGATCTCCTCTGTGGTGTACTTGAGCGGCATGCGATAGATCTTGGCCGAGTTCAACAGCCGCTGGCTGTGGTCCCGCAGCCGAAAACAAGCCGTCCCGCTCGGCGTCTTGTAGGTTCGCATTCCTTCAAACACCGATGAGCCATAGTGAACAACGTGAGATAGAACGTGGATTGTGGCCTCGTCCCACTTGACCATTTTCCCGTTCATCCAGATGTATTCGCTCTTTTTGATAGCCATGATTCCTCCTCAGACTTCCACTATATCATCAGACCATTTGTGACCCAATGATAACGGACACCGCCCCCGATTTCAACGAAATTCCCAACTCGCGTGGCTTTTTTTCGGCACGCATCCCACAGCAAGCTATAAGGCGCCAGGCGGACCGGCGCTTGATATAACATTTTACTGCAGAGCGCGACAGCTTGCTACTACCGGCTGCGACCGACGAATCGGAACACCGTCGGCAGCACCACCGACGCGACAGCGATCTTGATCAGCGCGCCCGGAACGAACGGGTACAGACCCGCCGCCAGCAGGGCGCTATCGGGCACCATGACGGCCAGCCACGACAGGCCACACACGAAGATCGCCGCCGTACCGAATGTCATGGCGAAGACCGACCGGACATAACCTGTGTGCCAACCCTTATCGGAGAGAGAGCCCACGATGTACGCGGCGACCAGGAACCCTATCAGGTACCCGCCGGTGGGGCCGAAAAGAGCAGCAACGCTGCCCCTGCCTCCGGCGAATACGGGCAGACCGGAGGCGCCTTCGACCAGGTAGGCTAACACGACAGCAGCACCGCGTATGCGGCCGAGCGCCATGGCGATCAGCAGGACTGCTAATGTCTGGCCTGTAATAGGGACCGGTGAGAACGACAGGCTCATCGACAAGTAAGCCGATGCTACCAGCAGCAGATTGAAGCCAAGCAGAATCGGTACTTCCAGCCAGCGGCTGGTCGGTCTGATCAGTTGATCGTAGCAGGCGACGGCGGGTTGACTCATGTTTGGTGCTCCTTACGACGCTGGTCTTACACTTCATTTGCCGGGCAATGTATGACCTGCTTATCGCGCAGGCAAGCAAAAAGCGGATGATGGTGCGGTGGTGTCCGCGCGATGCAGCCGTCATGCTCACGGTTTCCCCTCATGCATCGCACGGCAAGCTGTTGGCATGAGGCAACCTCAGGGGCGTCTGCCGCCCACGCGAACACTTTCGTTATTTTGTGCGCGGTTGTACGTCCTCTTGCGCCGTGATTTCCGTTCATGGGGTTGTGTCGTCAGCTAAGACGTAACCACATTCTCTCATTTTGACCCCCCTCAGTCCTCAAACAGATCGTCGAAGCCTTTCCGGCGCTCATCTTTGGAGTCGGTCTGGGTGGTGATGCCGCCCGGGCGCTTGACCACGTCACGCATCTGGAAAAAGCCGCAGAAGTTGTTCTTCTCCTTGTTGACGACGTTGGTCTCTACCGGTTCCTTGCACTGAAAACGCCGCCCCGGTAGCCAGTGCCGGCAACCGCGACAGCAGCGCAAGTCGGCCAGGCAATGGGGGCAACTGTCGGAGCGGGTCACGCCGCCCTCGAGGCCTGTCGGGCGGCCGCAATTCCAGCAGAGCAGTCCTTCTTCAGCCATCGTGTCTCCCTTGTTTGACCCGGCAATATAACACAGAGAGAACGAAGAGCAAACGCGTTTGTGCGCGGCAAACGCCCTCTCCTGCCCGGTTGACTTTGACAATACAACAAGCTATAATGCAACGCACATAGTGTCATTGCACTACACAGGATTCAGATAGAGCGTCCTTACGGCTCATGACGCCGATGGCGCGTCTGTTTCTCATGTTGTGCGAAGCGATGAGTAATGAGATGGATGACAAACGTCGAACGAACGAGATCAAACTGACCGCCGAAGTCAGTTGCTCCGGTTGAGCGTCCAAGTTGTCGCCAAAGTTGTTGGCGGAAGCACTGAAGACTCTTCCGGAAGTAGTCCACCCCGATTTGCTGGTCGGGTTCTCGACTGCGGACGACGCGGGTGTGTATCGTATAAACGAGCACCAGGCCCTGGTGCAGTCGGTCGACTTCTTCCCGCCGATTGTCGACGACCCCTATCAGTTCGGACAGATCGCGGCGGCCAACGCCCTTTCTGACGTCTACGCTATGGGCGGGCGCCCGCTGACGGCGCTCAACATCGTAGGTTTCCCGGCAGGTGAAATGCCCGGCGAGATACTCACCGAAATACTGCGCGGCGGCACCGAGAAGATCGAGGAGGCCGGGGCGGTGGTGGTGGGCGGCCATTCGATCAAGGACAGCGAGTTAAAATACGGACTCGCCGTGACAGGCCTGGTGGATCCGGTCCGGATCATCACCAATGCCGGGGCCAGGCCGGGCGATCGCTTGTTTCTGACCAAACCCCTGGGAACCGGCCTGATCACTACCGGCATCAAGCGCAAGGCGGTAGACCGGCAACTGGAGTCTGTCGTGGCGATCCAGATGGCGCAATTGAACCGCAAAGCTGCTGAACTGATGATCCGTTTCGACCCTCACGCCGCGACTGATATAACCGGCTTCGGGCTCCTTGGCCATGCCCTTGAAATGGCCTCGGCATCGGGCGTGACAATCAAAATACTGTCGTCTGTGGTTCCGCTGATGCCCCAGGCTAAGGAACTGGCGCGGGCCGGGATGATTCCGGCAGGCGCTATGTCCAACCGCGAGTTTCTCAAGGGGCACATCAGAGTAGCCGAGGGCGTGAACAAAGACGTGGAAGCTGCTCTCTACGACCCCCAGACCTCCGGCGGTTTGTTCATCTCCGTAGCCCGGGAGCGCGCCGGGGAGTTCGCCCGCGAACTGAAAGAGAGCAAGGTCTTCGCATGGGAGATCGGCAGCGTGGAGCCACTGGGGGATCATCACCTGCTTGTGGAGTAGACCGGGGTAAGTTCATGATCAGCGACGCCGGCAGGAAAAGCAGGCTTCTGTATACTCTTGCCGTCGTTATCATGGTTGGTGGCGCGATTTTCTGGTGTTCGGATCTTACCAGCGACCCTCCGACTTATTTCACCGGCAGTGGGCAATCCCTTTCCACGGACCCCGCCCAGTATATTCATCATGCTCGCAACAAGGTCCTGTTCGATCAGTGGAATCTGGCTGACCACTCGCGATGGACCGTTTTCCAGCACTCCCTGACATCTCTGGCAGGATATGCCTGGTTCTCCGTAGCTGGGGTGTCGCACGCAACAGCCAACGCCGTGGGCGTAATGCTGTGCCTGGGAGGCTTACTTTTTCTTCTGCTGGGATTGGCCCGTCGACACCGGCCGTGGGTGATAGCGGCAGTGGCTTTCTTATACGTTACAAATGTTACTCTGCTGACGCATGGGCGGCTGCCATACCTTGAGAACGGTCTGATTTTCATCGCCGGCATGATGTTCTTTGTCTACTCGCGATGGGGGGGCAGCCTTCGCGGCGTGGCGGTGGCGGGCGTGTTGGCGGCATTGGCGACGTTCACCGGCAAATTGATCGGCGGGCTGCTGTTGCCGGCCCTGGTGGTGGCCATTGTCATCTCCGAGAGTGACCGCCGACTGCGGCTTGCCGTGACCGCCGTGCTTTCCTTCATTGCCGCCGGTACGGCTATCACCCTCATACTGTACGGTGCCGACACGACTGCCGTTGTTGCCTACCTGCGTGAGCAGTCTCAAGGCATCCAGGGCTTTCCCGGGGGGCTTAGTACTCCGTGGGGCTTTGTCGAACACCTGGTCTGCTTCGGCTATGTCAACCGGCTGTATTACCTCAGCCCTGACCTTCTCATGTTTCTGATTTGCGGTTCGAGCCTGTTGATCTTCATGAGAAATCCCAATGGTCAACGGGCGGCTCTGCCAAGAACGACCACTTTCTCCGTCGGCTGGATTCTAACCGGTGTGCTGGGCCTGATGGTTCAGAATTACTCCCCTATTCGGTACAGCCTCTATCTTATCCCGGCGTTCATAGTCTTATGTTTCAGTTCTTTCGATCACTACCTGAAGCAACGAGAGGCTGAGATCAGACTGCCCGGTAAGTGGGGTGTGGCCTCGTTCGGCCTATTGGCATGGATATGCCTGTTTCAGGTAATCGCCAACGGCTTTTTCTTCCACACTTCGCAGGCCCCGATTCGCATGCTCACCTGGGCTGTATTCCCGGTTGCCATAGGTATCGCGTGGGTAGCTCGCTACGTAAGCGGCAGGTTCAGCCTGCGACTTGGCCGGAGACACCTCGCAGTAGCGCTGGTGGTCGTGCTCTGTCTGTCAACCCTGTCCAATGCTTTCCGTATCAGGCGCGCGCACTTTCTCGACCACAATTTCAACATTGTCGAGGCGAGCGAGGATCTCGGCCGGATACTTAACGCAGGGGCGGTAATCTCTGGACCGTACAGCCTTGTCCTCGCTCTGGGAACCGATTTTCCATCGATGATCTACCTTTTCAGCGGCACTAATGTGGACGACACCTTCTTTGAACGGAACCCCGTGACACACCTGGTAGTGGATATTTCCAACTGGCAGACAGCAGTAAACCTGTATCCGGGGCTGGCATCTCTGCCTGCCATAACCACGTACTGGATACGCGACTACGAGGTCCGCGTGTTCAACATATCGAGACTCTTCGGTAATCCGCAGGCATGCGAATACCGGGAGTCACACTACGAGAAAGCAATCGGGCACTTCCAGGCCGGTCAACCGGACAGCGCGCAGATCGAAATAGACCGCCACCTTGCCTTGCAGCCGATGACCAAGTCGGCCGGTCTGCTTGTAGGTGACCTTCTCTGGGAAAGACAGCGCTACGACGATGTCATCACGCACATGACTTCGCTCGCGAACCACTACCGGACTGATGCCTACGTCCAGATCGAGTGCGCCCAAATGCTGCAGATGATCGGCCTTATGCGTCGGGATGACAATCTTATCGCTCGATCTCAGGGATACTATGACCAGGCCGTTGCGGCCAACCGCTTCAAGGGGAGTCACGTCCAGGAGGTCTATAACGAGACACTACGAAGAATGACCGGCGTGAGTCCGAACCCTGGAACCTAACAGGCTCTTGACAAACTCGGAACAGAATGTAAGATAGCAACCGCCCTTTTGATTATAGATCATTCCCACTGTAACGTGCGGATCAATCTCGTTGCGCCCCAAATGTCATTCCCGCTCCCCTGTCGTGCCCCCCTCCTCTTTCCATATCTACCGGCAGCGATCCGGAGACGTGAAAGAACGACTAAAAGACTCACGATGGGAGACGATAATACTATTAACAAACAAGGAGTCCAATGAGACGAGTGTTTTCGGTCTCGCGTCGAAGGCTCCTGTTTAAAACTGCGCACTGCACCTAAAGAATGCAGGAGAGTGCGACTTTGGGCTCCGGAGAAATGCATGGGGGTTTGAGATATGACTAAAATGGATATGATTTGGGTTGCAGTGGCAAGCATGATCCATCCTACAACAGCTTCATCGAAGACAATTACTCGCGGCGAAATCGAAGCGCGAGTGTTAAAGCTCTTTGGTGTCACCCTTACGCCGGTAATGATAGAGAAACACCTTGTCAGTTGGGAAAACCGACAAGCAAACAAGGCTTACCCGAGAGGCGGAGGCAGCCGGAATCGCTACCTCTTCAAGACGGTTGATAGCCAAACGCCTTCCCGTGATGGGCGATTCCGTTTGTACAAGGCAGCCGATGGCACTCGCGACGGGTGGGAAAAGGACGGTCCCACTTGCCCGGATCGTGAAGCGGTCGCGGACGATCACCGCCATTTGGTTGACTGGTATGAGACCCATTACTTCCCGGCTCCGTAACGCACGGCCTATTAACTGTTATTGTCACGGGCTGAGCGCGGGTGTTAGCTGTATGGAAGAATGATGAAAAAAATAATTAAGAAATTCGCTGAAGCGGTCAGACGTAAAGAGATCGAAATATACAATGAATTCAGCCTTCAGCACGAAATCGGGATATTTCTTAGATCCCAACTCCCCAATCAAAAAGTGCAGTTTGAGCGAAACGTATCCTTCTTCTTCAAAACAAGAAAACCCATAAAGAAGGAAATCGATGTCTCTGTCATTTCTGCCGTCAGATCAAAGCCACAATATGCCGTCGAACTCAAGTTCCCCCGCAACGGACAGTATCCAGAGCAGATGTTTAGCATCTGCAAGGACGTTCGTTTTGCTGAACAGCTGAAAACATCCGGCTTCAGACGCACTTTCGTGATCGTCTTTGCGGATGACCCGTTATTCTATTCTCCTGGGCGTCGGAAGACCGGCGTGTATGCCTATTTCCGGAAAGGTAAAGAACTTTCAGGGACTGTTCGGCGGAAGCCCACTGGGAAGAGGATCACCCTCAGAGGAAGCTATAGCATCCGTTGGACTCACGTATCGGGGAAACTCAAATACTGTGTGATTGAGGCAATCTAAGGCTAACAAGTCGTCCCACCGGAAGCGGGAATCTAATTGAATCAACGCCCTACTGGATGCCCGCTTTCGCGGGCATGACAGAGAAGGTGTGTTGTGCCGTCAGGCGTCTCTGCCTGACGGCTCCCTCATCACCAGCCGCTAGGTGTCGGGCAGGGACTCCCAACACCGATAGTTTGCGAATGCCCACCCGATGTATTATGTTTGTGCCTTGAACTGAACCCGAAACACCCGCCGTTGTCTCGAGGTTATGGGGTCTCGTGTGTGAGGCGGGCCGACCGACAAGGTGAGTATCATGGCATCCCGGTTGCCCTGGAAGAGAACGCTGTTCTATCTTTTCACGCTGGCGGCCATCGTTGGCGGCGCTGTTTTCTGGATGTCGGATCTTACTTCTGATCCGCCGATGTACTACAGCGGCCTGGGGCAGTCGCTGGCCACCGATCCGGCTGAGTACATCCACCACGCCCGCAACAAGGTTCTTCACGGCCAGTGGGACCCCTATGACTACCCCCGCTGGACCGTCTACCAACACTCGCTGACGTCGCTGGTGGGCTATCTCTGGTTTTCGCATGTCGGGGAGGTGACGATAGATCAGGCCGGTACTGTGGGTGTATTGCTCAGCCTGGGGGCACTGGTTCTTTTCGTGCTGGGGCTTGCGCGGCATCACCGGCCCTGGGTTGTGGCGGTCTTCGCCCTCTGCTATGTCATCAATGTCTCTCTTCTGACCTACGGGCGGTTGTCGTATCTGGAGAACGGCCTGCTCTTCTGGACGGCGTTGCTGTTCTTTGTATACTGCCGGTGGCATGAAAAACTCTGGGGCGTAGTTGCGGCCGGAGCCATAGTGGCGCTGGCGACATTTACCGGCAAGCTGTTTGGAGCGTTGCTTTTCCCCACCCTCTGCCTGACCGTATTCCTCTCCGTTTCGCCGGCGAAACGCTGGCGGTTTGTGATTGCCACCGTCGCTGGCTACATAGTCGCAACGACCGCTTTGGTCGTGATATTGTACGGCGGTGATTTCTTCGCCGCCTTCGCTTACGTGGGGGAACAGTCCTACGGCCTCAGAGGCTTCCCGGCCGGACTCAGTTCACCCTGGGGCTTTTTCGAGCATCTGGTGGCGTATGGGTTCAAGAATCGCCTCTTCTACCTTGATCCGGACATCTTCATGTTCCTGCTTGCGGCATGTGGTATGTTGCTGCTGGTGAATACGCGGGCGGCCTTCAGGGACCTGTCACCCGCCGCCAAACTGGCCTGCTTCTGGGCGGCGACCGTCTTCTTAGGGCTGATGCCGCTCAACTACTCGCCGCTGCGCTATGCCTTGTTTCTGATCCCTGCCGTGATCATCGCCTGCTTCGGCCAGCTTGACCACCTCCTCGACAGGAAGAAAGCCGGTTTTGCACAACCAGGCCGGGCGGGAGCAGTTCTTCTGGGTCTCTTATGCTGGTTTGCGCTGTACCAGGTGGTGGGAAACGTCTTCTATTTCAACTTCACGCCCTACCGGGCATTGACCTGGGGCACCCTTCCGGGGGCGGTTCTGCTGACGCTTCTGTTGCGCTACCTGTTAGGGAGATGGCGACTCAGGATCACCCGCACTCACCTCATCGGGGCTGTGATCCTGCTTGTCGGCCTCTCGGCGGTAACCAACGGCTTTCGGATTCGACGGCTGCACTACCTTGATCACAATTTCAACCTGGTCGACGCCAACGAGGACCTCAGCCACATCTTAGGTCCGGACGCGGTCATCTCAGGGCCGTACGGGCCGGCGATGACAGTCGACAATGACTTAGGAGCATTCATCCACTTTTTCGGTGTCGCCACGGTCGATTCCACGCTTTTCGACCGCCAGCCGGTGACACATCTGGCGGTGGATGGCTCGAACCTCAAGGAGGCCGCCAATAGCTACAAACAGCTTGTCGGCCAGGCCCAGATCGCCACCTACTGGATCCGGGATTTCGAGGTCAAGCTGTTCAACATCAGCAAGCTGTTCACGAATCCGCAGGCCAACGCCTACCGGGAAACGCACTACGAGCGAGCGGTCGCGCATTTTCACGCGGGCAGTCTCGACAGCACCCTGGCGGAAATCAACCACCACCTGGAGAGCCATCCACTGACCCGATCGGTGGGGCTTTTGGCTGCGGATGTTTTAGGCAAGACCGGTAAGGCCGAGGAGGCAGTCCGGATCATGACGACGCTGGCCAACAAGTACCCGACGGACTTCTACATTCAAATGCAGTGCGGCCGTCTCTATCTAATGGTAGCTCTGGCAAGCAAGAACCAGAGCCTGATGAACACGGCCAGGATGTATTTCGAGCGCGGGATCAAAGCCAATCGCTTCAAGACCGATCTGGCCAACAAACTGCTGCTTGACACGCAACGTCTGTACGGCCGGCAGTCGCCCGGCGGCGGCCGGTGACCGTGAGTCCAATCACTCTCGTGGCAACCATTTCACAATAGACCACCTGGGCAAATCCCACAGCGCTACGGCCATCTCCCGAAAGGCGGAACCTGTGGCCCGCTACGGCTGTTGTTATTTGTGGAAGGGTCGGCACGCGAATAAGTGCCCGCGACGCCGGAGGAAAACGGCAATCACATGGGGCTGCGGATTGGCAGGTCCGGAAACGGGAGTCCGGGCTGTCATAACGTATGGCCCTTTCAGGGAATGTAGGACCACGGAGGGTCACTTGCTTGTTCTGACACGGAAGTTGGGAGAGACGATAACTATCGGCGACGACATCAGGGTCTCCATACTGGGTGTCCATGGTTGTCAGGTAAAGCTGGGTATCGCCGCCCCTCCGGATGTGGCCGTTCACCGCGAAGAGATATACGCACGTGTACAGGACGAGAACAGGCGTGCGGCAGGATCCACCGGGCGCGGCCTGCGCACGGTAATCAATCTTGTCAAAAAGAAGCTTGGGGGAGTGCGGGCAGCCGGCGCTGACAAACTGGGCACAAAAACGGGGGACATTCGTCACGGCGTGAATCGAAGCCACAAACGATCCCGGTCTGAGAAGCCCGATAATAGCTGACTCTGGGTTTGTGGCGTGTTTTTCTGAGTGTCCGCGCGGCCCCTTTTTTCTCGATTTCTTAGAATCCGATTGACACAAGCAGGGGTTCTCATGCGTAAATCAATACATAAAGGCAAATGTTTTGGTTGACGAATCAGATGGGTATGTGTTATCATTAAGTGGTATATTGGAGGTCCAAATGGAAATTGGCCTTACGTATTCTAGCAAGGATCCGCGGCACAAAGAGACAAAGGAATTGGTCAGAAAGTTTGTCAGAGATCGGGGGATATTAGCTCGTATCATCGAGTCCGAGCAACCGGTGGAGGTACCGACCATTACGATCGACGGCCGCAGCGTGATCGAACCGGTCCGGGCCTCAGGCAAAGCCGGTCACAAGGCAATGAAGTTCCCCACTCCCGAGGAAATCAGCCGCGCTCTTGAGAGAAGTATCTGGTGCCTTTGAAAAGTTCCGTGCCCCTCGCTCGCTCCTTTTGATCAGACATCTATGCTGCGCTGAGGCGAGATCCCGGCCCGCGGTCAGCCAGGCGGCGAGCAACAAGTAACAACGACCGAGTAGCAATGCTGATTTTGGTCCTGCCGGGCGGCAAACGACCAGTGCGGGTTACTACCACCGACATACTACCTCAGTCGTTAGTCTTCGTCCCCAGGAAATCAATCAATTCCGCCGTTTTCATGCGGATCTGCTCCATGGTGTCGCGGTCGCGAACGGTCATGGTTTCGTCCTGAAGCGTCTGGCCGTCGACAGTCACACAGAACGGCGTTCCGGCCTCATCCATACGGGCGTACCGCCGACCAACGGCTCCGGAAACATCATAGAAAACCTTGAACCGCTTCTTCAATTCGTGGTACACTTTTTCCGCGAATTCGGGCATACCGTCTTTTTTGACCAACGGAAACACGGCTGCCTTTATGGGCGCTATCTTGGGTGACAGGCGAAGGAAGACGCGCGTTTCCCCCTTGACCTCAATCTCGTCATAGCCGTCGACCAGGAGCGTTAGGATAGTGCGATCACATCCCGCCGAAGTCTCAATGATATAGGGGATGAACTTCTCTTTGTATCGTTCATCGGCGTAGCGAAGGTCCTTGCCGGTAGCCTCCATGTGTCGGCTGAGGTCGAAGTTGGTGCGGTTGTGAACGCCCTCGAGTTCCTGCCAGCCGAACGGGAACTCGTACTCGATATCGTAGGCCGCCTTGGCATAGTGGGCCAGTTCGCCCTCGCCGTGTTCGCTCCAGCGCAATTTATCCACTTTCACGCCCAGTGATTCGTACCAGTCCCAGCGCTCCCTCCGCCAGTACTCAAACCATTTCTCGTCCTCGGCCGGATCGATGAAGTACTGCATTTCCATCTGCTCAAACTCGCGCGTGCGGAAGATGAAATTGCCCGGCGTTATCTCGTTGCGGAAGGCTTTGCCGATCTGTGCGATGCCAAAAGGTATCTTCTGCCGCGAGGAGTTCTTCACGTTGAGGAAATTCACGTATATCCCCTGGGCCGTTTCGGGGCGGATGAATATGACGCTACCGGTGTCCTCGACTGGTCCCATGAATGTCTTGAACATCAGGTTGAACTGTTTTGCCTCCGTAAGTTCACCGCCGCACGTCAGGGGCGTCCGGGAGGGTTTCTTCGGACACCGGGACTCCTCCAGCTTGTCGGCGTGGAAACGGGCCTTGCAGGTTTTGCAGTCCACCATCGGGTCATTGAATTCGCTGACATGTCCGGAGGTATGCCAGACCTGGGGATGCATGAGAATGGCGGCGTCAAGCCCTTCCACATCGTCGCGCCGGTTGGTCATGGCGTCCCACCAGTATGTTTTCAGGTTGCGCTTCAATTCCGCGCCCAGCGGACCGTAGTCCCAGCAGGAAGTAAGCCCGCCATATATTTCGGACGAGGGGTAAATGAACCCGCGCCGCTTGCAGAGCGACACGATGCGGTCCATCAGGTCAGGTTGCTTGTTCTTACTCATGTCGGCCTTACTGTCAGGTCAAGTCGGTATCTTTCAGTTTCTGCAAGAACTCCAGAGATTTCAGATCGGTCTTCAGGCCGATTTGGTACGCCAGAAAGCGTGTTAACGCCATCAGGAGCGCCTCGCTGTCCTTGAACATTATCGGCACCTGGGCGGCCTCTCCCAGTGAGGCGTTTTGCAGCGCCAGCAGGTGTGCGAAGCTCTTCGCGGACAGGGGAATATAGTCATCTCCCGGCGCCTGGCAAGTCCCGCAGATCACACCCCCTCGCTCGGGGAAGAACGGGACGATCGCGGTTGCCCCCTCTGAATCCGGCCCGGTTTCATCAGCGGAGGTTGCGGCCCGGCGGCCGCATCGCGCGCAGCAGTCCAGCGCCGGGTGGTAGCCAAGATGCGCCAGTAGCCGAAGAAAGAAAGTCAGGAACAGAGGCGGCAACGATCTCTTGTGGACTAGCTCGACACTCTTCAGAAAAGCCGCGAAGTAGTCATAGAGCGTTTCCTGTGGTTCTTCCTCCGGCAGCAGCAGGTCAAGGAGTTCGCACGCCGCCGAACCGTAGGCCAGCCGCCCGAGGGAACCATCCCGCTCAAACGAAAACGTCTCCAAAAGATCGATATCCGAGATGTAGCCGCGTGATTCCTTCTCGGAACTGTAGAACGTGACCTGAAGCCGGGCGAATGAAGTCAACCGGCCACGCTTCGATTTGAGACTTCGCCCACCCCTGTCGACCAGCGCCAGTTTGCCGAAGGCCCGGCTGAAGAAGACCACTGTCCGCGAGGACTCCGACCAGTTGTACGACCTGAGGACTATCACTTCCGATTTCTCGAGCGACATCGTCTCTACCGGCCACGGTAATAATAGATCGTTTCGTTCGGCTTGACCATGTGGTAGCGCGTGCGAGCGATGTATTCAAGATAGAGCCGATCACCGGTGAGCATCTTTCGAATGCGATCGTTGTCGATCAAGTCGACCATCGCCCGGCGGTTGGCTTCTATGAGGGCTGACTTTTCCAATTCCAAACGAACAATCCGCGGCAGGCCATAGGTCCCGACCATCAACGTATAGAAAAACAACAGGCCTATGGTCCAGAAACCGTACCTGACGATTTTCCGGCGCAGGCGGGCGTCGGCATTGGAGAGGCTTCTTACGAAGTTCTCCGCCAGCGGCGCCAGTCGCGACCGGGATTGCTTCACACGACGCGGCATGCGGGCAATAAGGCAACCCTACACGCCGCCAGGCAACATTAAAACGATGAACTGTCCGCATTCCCCCACTGCAGATTTCCGTTATCACAAACATTCTGCCCTGATAGGCGCGCTTTCACTTTGCCACCGGTTGGGTTGTATCAGGATGGCGGGACCGGCACACGCTTCACGCTGAGGATTATTACGGCTCCCGGGGTCGACTGAACAGTGCAAACGGCTCCAGTACCGAGATCGCCCGTTGCTCGTCAATTATACCGATCGCGATCCAGGTGTCAGAACCACGGGGGTTCTGACCTACAAGAGCGATCTCTCCCGCCCCAATGGCATCCGGCGACACACTAACCGTTCCCGCTCTCGAGGAGACCCCGCAGGCGATCCAACTCCCGGGAATAGAACTCGTTGTCCGGCTCCTGGTCGACGGCCGACTGCATCATGCGCGCCGCCTCTTCGATATTGCCGCGCGCCTCGCATATCCCGGCCACCGTGTTGTAGATCATGGCCCGGTATCTTCCCGGATAGACAAGATCAATCGTCACGCGGGCGCACAGTTCCGCTTCTTCGAGATTGATCTTCCTTTCGAGGCACCACTTGGAGAAGTTGTAGCATTTGTCGCGGTCAAGCTTCCAATCGGTCCCCATGCTCGTCTTCTTGATTTGCAGTGCCCCGGCGGTATCTCTTTGGACATGCAGGGCCTGGTCGGCATTGAGAAGATCGTGCAGTTCCATGAGTTTGCCGTTGCTACTGCCGGCGGTGGCTTTCAGTCCGGCTTCAAGGTAGGTGGCGATCTGGTCGGTCCGGCCCAGCTTTCGAGCCAATCGAGCCATCAGTTGACCCACCTTGGCAACGTTGTTCCTGTTTGCGAGTGTTGAGGCAAGCACCGCATCGGCCACAGGCAATACCTGCTCGAAGGGAACCAGCTCATTCCATACGGCGTTGGCGGTGTTCTTGAATATCTGGAAAGAGTAATCAGCCCCGGTGCGCGGGCTGAGCTTCTGGGCCTCCCTGAAGAAATCGGCAGCCTTGAGGTACTCGCCGGCCTCGGCATAGTAATTGGCCAGGGCCAGGGCGTCCTGGAACGTCGGTCGCGTCTGAAACCTGGTCAGCCGTTCGCCAATACCGGACAGGTCTGCCAGAGAGCCCTCGAGCGTGGTGACGAACCTGTTCGCCCCACCCCACCCCGTCCAGCGTTTGATGACGTCACCATCGGTGGTGGTCAGGACAAACACGGGGTAGGTGCTGCCAATGTCGTACTTCTCAACGAGGCCTTCCCCTTCTTCACCCTCAACGTTGACGGTGTAGTACACAACGGCCTTCAGCACCTCGATAATTAACTGCTGTGATTCCGCTTCACGAGCGGCTAATTCACAATACTCTCAGTCGTCGTGATAGAACTCCAGCAGAAGCGGTTTGCCCTGCTGGGAAGACAACTGCCTGGCCCGCTCAAGGCTTTCCGGCTTTTGCGCCTGCACCGCTGAAGCGCTAAGAGCAGTCAGGGTCAGCGTTGCAAGAATGATCCTGTTCAATTTCGACCTTCCCGGTTGACGCGAACGTGTTTGCAAGAACTCAGGTTCAATCCCTCCTCCAATATAACGCCCCAGTGTGGCTGGTCAAGAGCCGAGGCACGAGTACTTCACGAGTATGAGGCTGCTACCGGCAGGAAATCACATCCGAACAGGCTGCCGAACAGTATGGCGGGGCCGTGGGGATCACGCCCTGCGGGAACTCCAGATCGACCTTCAGTTGAAATTCTGATGAGCGGTTGGATTAATCCTCATCCCGGCGCGGAAATGCAGCCGCCGCCGACATGGGATGGTTAAGCAGGTCACCCTCGCTCCCTGTGGGTGAGCGCTCGCCGACCAGTTCATGACCCAGGATGGCGATAGCCGTGGCGTTCAGAGCTTCGTGCAACTCACGCTCGCGAACCGTCTGGGCCCAAATGATATGTCTGGCCCGGGGCATGTCTGTGAACTGGCCGACATATTTCTCCTCGATGGCTTTTTCGACCAGTCGCTCATCTTCCTTCCAGTTGACATGCGTGCTCAACAGGCACACCCCCCTGGCCTTCCGGTCGAGACACTCCATAATCGCAATTAGGTAACTGTTTTCCCGTGTGAACAGGCGAAGCGCGAGCCGGATCATCAAACCCTCTTCAGGCGGTTCCTCGCCCGGTTTGTCGTCGAATACCAGGAGACAATCTTCCCACGAATTGGCGGTGGGGTAGGCCGGGAGCTTTAGTTGGGCCAGCCAGTCGAGCAGTTCCTGCTTGACTTCCTCCATGTCCACGCGCGGCATCTGCTTTTCGAACTCCTCCTTGATGGCTTTCCTGATTTTGTCAATCTTGGCCAATCGCGCAGCTCCTCGGGCTTGATGCCACTGTAGCAGAGGTTTCCCTTGCTCTCTGATTATCGGTCAGGCACGGGAAGGCCTTTACCGGCTGCGAGCAGAGGTTCAATCGAAGGGCATCGACTTTGAGATGGAAACCGCGCAATTTACCGGGCGGCAGAGCAAAGTCGGGCGTCTCCGGTTCATATCAGGGCGGTCCGGTGTCGCTTACTTCAGCAGTCGGCGCGCGATCCGGTCCGCCAGAGAGATTCCCTCCTCGGACAGGCGCAACCGGTTCCTGCCTGAAACAAGGTGACCGGATTCCAGAAGGAGTTCATACTGTTCCCGATCCAGCCGATCCTCGACGGGAATTCCGAATCGCCTGCTGAAACGCGACCGGCTGATCCCCTGTGTCGTCCGCAGCCCCAGCATGATCGCCTCCGTCATGTGTTCCGTGGAATCGGAATCGTCGACCACGGCCGGCAGGCGGCCTTCCGCCAATATGTCTATGTAATCCGCCAAGCTGGAAGGGTTGATCCCCTGTTCCCCTTGCATGAATGAGCGCGCCGAAGGTCCCAGACCCAAGTAGTCCATACCGTCCCAGTGGTCGGAATTGTAACGGCCCTCGAATCCGGGTTTGGCGAAAGAGCACACTTCATACCTGACATATCCTGCATCCTGCAGGCGGGTCGTCCCACCATGATACATGGCGCGTGTCAGTTCCCGGTCGGGCATCCTCACTTCACCCGAAGCGACCTGATCGCACAGCCGTGTTCCCTCTTTGACCACAAGTTCGTAGAATGAGATGTGGGGTGGATTCAGGTCGATCAACTGGTCCAGGTCGGCCGACAGCATCCTGCTCGTCTGGCCCGGCAGACCGTAGATGAGATCCACGCCGAAGTTGCAGAAGCCGAGGGCGTTGACCTGGTATACGACGCGCTGACTGTCGTGCGGTTGGTGCCGCCGTCCCAACAGGCTAAGGAACTTGACGTCGAAAGACTGGACACCAATGACCGGGCGGTTGACTCCCAATCTCCGGAAGGCCTCCAGCGCCTCCAGCGTCGCCGATTCAGGATTGCATTCAATCGTGAACTCGATTCCTTCCGGTACCCTAAAGAGGCGTCTCAGGAGGTTCAACCACTTGGAGAAAAGCTCGATGCTGGTCAGTGACGGCGTGCCTCCGCCGACAAAAATTGAGGATATCTGCGTATCATGAGCGGCGAACCGCGCGGCGGCCAGTTCGGTCTCTTTCATCAGGGCGCGGTAGAATTCTCTTTCGCGCGAGCGGTCGTAGGATTCCTTGTAGAAACCGCAATAAGAACACTCGTGGCGGCAGAAGGGAAAATGCAGGTATAGCCCGAACGGCATCGCTTACAACGAAGTCCCGAGACGACTCCAACGGACGTGCGAGGGAAAATTGTAGACTCCCCAGCCAACCCATCTGATCGCATCGATGAAGTATGGAAAGCCCCACGGAGGGCAGTCAGGATCGGGAGTCCAGGACCAATAGACAAACACAGCCTTACCTTTGATATTCTCCCGGGGAACGCCGCCCCAGAATCGGCTGTCGCGGCTGTCATCCCGGTTGTCGCCCAGGACAAAGTACTCGCCGTCGGGTACCTGGTAGGGGCCGAAGTTGTCGCGGAATGACAGGTCAGCGGGGATTATGCGCTTGTCGGTATTCTTGGAGTGGAGGGGGATCACGGCTACCTGCTCGTCCACATACGCGACCTTGTCGGCAAGCTGGACTGTCTGACCCGGCATCGCCACAATCCGCTTGATGAAATCCTTCTGCGGATTGTTAGGGTACTGGAAGACGACAATGTCTCCCACCTGCGGTTCGTTGTCAAATGAGTAAGCCAGCTTGTTGACGAAGATGTAGTCCCCTTGATAGAGGGAGTTCTCCATCGAGGATGAACTGACCCGGTAGGCGGACACGACGAACACGCGCAACAGGGCCGCAGCCACCACGGCAATAATCGCTGTCTCAAGGTACTCGCGCCACAGCGGCTTCCTTTCAGGTCGGTGAACGACCTTCTGCGCGTCCTTGAGGGCCTCGGTCTTGGTGTGCTCCTGTATGAGGAAGTCCTGATCCATACTTGTGAAGTTATCGGTTTCGCCCCACAATACTTTAGCTTGAGGGGCCGTCTCTTGTTTCTAAATATAAGGGTTCCTTCAACATAGCGCAATGCGAACATTGCCGACGTTTGTGGTTTCCGCATCGCACCGGCCCTGGTCGGGCGAAGGTCAATGATCACGGATCATCCCCATGCGATCTCTCAACAACGCCGCAAGAGCCGAGAAAATCGTATACGGAATAATAGCTTATGTCCTAAACAACTCAATGGATATGCCTGAAAACGAATTTACTCAAATCGCCTGACGGAATCATATCAATAGTAGTCCGCCATTGATTCTTGACATTGACGATTGCCGGGGCTATTTTTTTATCCATGTTTGTAATTTCAATATTGAGAGGTTTGGCGACGAACCTGCCGAATCCACAGCATGTACTGGGCAACCCGGCTTCTGCCTAAGGAGGGATGAATCGTATGGCCACAACTGAAGTGCGAATGCAGAAAATCGATGCTCTGAAAGAAAAGCTAAGCGAGCTTGCAGGGATCGACCCCCAGTCGCTCGCGCGCACATCTGACCTTTCTCCAGACATCAACTTCAAAGATGCAGTTCCCTCGTTCGAAGAGATGCTTGATCTTTGCAAGCAACTAAACCAGCGAGATGTCTCGCGTCTTTCAACACAGCAACTAGACGCCATCGATGGAGCGATCAAAATCCTTGAGGGTCTTCTCAACAAGGTTAGAAACTTCACGCTGAACCAGAATACTCCTGGTGATGTATGTCAGACCATAATCAAGGAAGTGCAGAATGCATATGATACAGTCATGAACCCGCTTCTGCTTCCACTTGCTTTCACTGCGACCCAAGCAACCGACTATGCCAAGATTGAGCGCGAGGCTAAGGGCTACCAAACGACGATGAAAGCGGAAGCGGAGAAGTTGTCTGAATTCATCACGAACACACATGCCGAGGCTCAAAGTGCACTCGATGCAGTCAAGGAGCAAGCAGCTGAAGCTGGTGTATCCAGTAATGCACAGACTTTCATGACACAGGCCAAGCTACATGAGGGAATGGCTCGGAAATGGGCAGTTGGTACTATTGTAATGTCGTTTGTCACTCTTGTCGCCGCCATTGTGGGACTAGTGTTTGCCATCCACTACCACCCGCAAGGCACAGCAGCTACGATTCAATTCGTAGTAGCGAAACTGATTGTCCTGTCTACGCTGTCATTTGGCATACTATGGTCTGCACGCAACTACCGGGCACAAAAGCATAATGAGACACTCAATAAGCATCGAGCCAATGCGCTAATGACATTTCGCGCGTTCGTGGAAGGTACGTCTGATGAGCGGGTCCAAGACGCGATTCTCATGCAAGCAGCTCAGGCGGCATTTTCAGGAAAGTCAACTGGTTTCGATGTCTCTGACACGGACGCACGGACTATCAATCCGGTGATTGAGGTTATAGGGAAGAGCCTGCATCAGGGTGGTGATGTGTCTTAATTGACCAATGCACAGCAGCTTTGATCCGGTGGAAAAACATATATCTTAGTATGCTTGTTGGCTGCCTTAACTCATTATCGCAACCAAGTATCAACACGAGTTACCAATTCTATGATTACCATCCCTGCCCGACGCCCTCGTCTGCTGGAATAATGCGGACCATGTTGCAGGTCGTGCCTGTGTATGAGGGTGTACACCGCGCACAACACATGTGCCGAATAGAGTGGCGGGATTGGGGCGATCCCGCCCTGCGGGGGTGAATGGCCACCCCCCGAAACTTCTCGTGCCCAAGACCGTATACAGAAAGAAGGCCGGCTGCTGAAAGCCGACTGGTGAAGTTCGGGGAGACAGATTTGGTATGGGAAAAGTCATTCTCATAACGCTGAGCATTCTGATCCTGCTGACGTTCATCGGCCCCATCGGGCTTGGCCTGTGTGTGGGACTCGGGCATGGCCTCGTGGGCGGTCTGATAGGGCTTGTCGGAGGTCTGGTGGGAGCGGTGGCAGGCGTCGCAGCCGGACTGTTCGGAGCAGTCTTCGGAATCTTCATGGCCCTTGTAGGCATGGCCATGCCGCTACTAGCCTTGGTGCTCGTGGTGGCCGGTATCGCTTGCCTCGTCAAGGCGATCTAAGACGCCGGCGGTGGCGGACGGGTGGCGGGTTCAAACTCGTTTGGACCCGATCAAAAGTCACCCCCAAACAAGTTTGAGGGTGCCACCCGGCGGGGATTCTCAGGGTGACAGAGAATTACTGTGCCTGGCAGACGCCCTCGAAGACAGCACGCGGCGCTCGTCACCCTGCTATTCCTTTCTATCGAGCACCATGCACGAAGCCTGGGCGGAGGGGAGCATGATCACTTCCGCCACCTGCACGTGATCCGGGCGACTGGCGACCCATACCACCGCGTCGGCTATATCATCGGCCGACAACGGCTTATACCCCTGATAAGTGCTCTTGGCCCGCTCCTTATCGCCGTGGAGACGAACCAGGGAAAACTCGGTCTCCACCAGGCCCGGATCGACCGTGGACACCCGCACCGGGGTATCGACGAGATCGATTCGCATTGCTTTCGTCAGCCCGTCGACAGCGTGCTTGGTGGCGCAGTAGACGTTGCCCCTGGGATATACCTCATGACCGGCAATGGAGCCGATGTTGATGACATGTCCGCGCCCACACTCCACCATTCCGGGGATGACGGCCCGGCTGACATACAGCAGGCCCTTCACGTTGGTGTCGATCATGGTCTCCCAATTGTCGACTTCCCCCTCGTGGAGTTTATCAAAGCCCTGCGCCAGACCGGCGTTGTTGACCAGTATCTCTACGGCTCGCCATGCCTCGGGAAGAGCGGCGACGAACTCTTTGACCGCTGCCCGATTGCGAACATCCAGCGTCTGAACGTACACGTCGGTATTCAACTGGGTTGCAAGCTGCTTTAGGCGATCGGTTCTCCTTGCGGCCAAAATCAACCTCGCCCCGGCGGCGGCAAAGCTGCGAGCGCAGGCGGCGCCGATTCCCGCCGACGCCCCGGTGATCAGGACGGTTCTACCACTAAGACTGACCATTTCTCGGCTCCTCATATTCTTTGTCATGAAACCAAATCTAACGCAAAACGGCGGCACAGTCAATGAGCCGATTTTTCTTACGACTCCCGACGGTTGAACCGCCGTCCGGATCGCCGATGGGCTGTTCAACTATTGCAGCCCCGGGAGCAAAGATGGGACAATTCCCACAGGATTCGGCGCCACGGTCCGGCCGACCCGCAGTCACGAGGACAATCGCGCCGCGCAAGCCACTGAATATGAGCAGCTTACCATTTGCTACGATTGTCGCGGGGAAGCCCGTAACAGGGCACGGCATCTGCGTTGGTGTAGCTGCGAGACTAAATGTTTTCCCGCGTCGCCCGATAAGCGATAGGAAGCAAGGCTGTCGTGTCATCACTTCGGGCGACCGATTAACCACCGGAGGACCGGGCGATGGCGACACCCAGGAAAAAGCGGGTTTTCAGAGGGCTGCCGAAAAAGACATACTGGCACCTCTACAGCCTGCAGAGTTTGCAGTCGGAGAAACTGGCTAAGGTTGTAAACAAGGTACTCAGAGAAGAGTATGTACTCATTAAGTAGTTTTGAGTAGTTTAACCTTGACACCGACAGGTCGCTCAAATAGTTTCCTCGCTGTATTGAGCGGTTAGTAATCGATTCCTACGGCGCCGATGGCTTCCCGGCCCGTTACCGAAGCCGGTCGTAGACGAAAGTAGACAGAGGGTATGTTCGGTAAAAAACTCACCTTCATGCTGATTCCCCACGCGCGGGGGATCCTCAAACAGATCAGTATACCCGTGTCCGTCATTTACCTCTCCGGCGCAGCGGTGGTGGTGCTGTTACTGGTCAGTCTTTACTTCTTGGCACAGTCCTTCAACGATCGAGTGACCTCTCACGAACTGGAACGTCTCCGCACGGAGAACCAAGCCCTGACCGAGAGGTTTGAGCAAATGCGCTGGACCCTGGCGGAAGTAGAGAGCCGGTACGATGAACTGGTTGAGAAGGAAGTCTACGTGCGGACGGTTTTTGATCTTCCCGCCATAGACGAACAGGAGCGCCGGCTTGGTATCGGTGGTCCCATATCTCCTGCCGTGGCTGCGATGAGCGATGCCCAGAAGGCCGCCTATACCACCGAAGTGGAACTGGATCGGCTGCTGCGCCTTTCCCGGTTCGAACTGGAGAAATATGACGAGGTGGAAGCAGCTCTGCTTGACCTGAAAGACCGCCTCGATCACACGCCGTCGATCTGGCCTGCCAAAGGATGGCGATCCCGCGGTTTCGGAATGAAATTCGATCCCTTCACCGGGTACAAAAGGATGCACCGGGGAATCGATATCGCCAACCAGCGGGGCACATCGATCATTGCCGCAGCTGACGGCAAGGTTGTTCGGGCATCCTCGTCCGGTGGCCTGGGCAAGATGATTGTAGTCAATCATGGCTACGGTTTCGAGACTCGCTACGCTCACCTTTCCCAGTACAAGGTGAAAGTGGGCCAGCGGATCAAGCGGGGCCAGATAGTCGGCTTGATGGGATCGACCGGTTATTCAACCGGCCCTCACCTGCACTACGAGGTTCGCCGCAACGGCAAAGCCGTCAACCCCATCAAGTATATCCTCAACGAAATGTAAGATTGTAAACCGGATCAGGCTGGTCCATGAACCGCCACAGACCACCTGTGGCGGCCTTCTTTTGTGCACCGTTTTGGCCTCGGTCAAGGTTTCAGATCGACCACCGTCGCTCCCCAACCACCCCCGGGGCCTCCCTCGTGGCGGTGCTGTACCACGTTCGGATGATCGCCCAGAAGCTTTTGGACAATCTGCCTTTTGACCCCGATGCCTTTGCCGTGGACGATTCGTACTCTTAGGATGTTCTTCCGGAGGCAGGCGGCTATGTATTCCTTCACAACCTCATGGGTGTCTTCCGGAGCGAACATGTGCAGGTCGAGAGTCCCATCTATGGGATAGTCAACCGCTGGCTCGGCATCTTCGATCACAAGCGATTTCCACGTATGTCAGTCAGTTGATCATAAACCCGGCTTCCCGTTGCCGCAGCAACGAATCGCGGATTGTGAACAGCCGGGCGGGAACACGACATAAAAGACCGCCAGAGACAAATCCCTGACAGTCCTGAAAGCACTATGCACTATCATAGGAAGCATCTACATGATTACGACCAGCTTGCCGATCTGAACGTCGCCGGTTTCTGTGTTTTCGACCGTCCAGTAGTAGAGGCCTGAAACCACCACCTGAGTATTGCGGGTGATCAGGTTCCACTCATCGTGAGTGGTACGGTCGGTATGCTCGATCTCACGAACCAGGTCGCCGTCGATACTGTATATGCGAATCCAGCAGAGCGGCGGCAGGTTGGCGAAATGGAGCACTCGGATCCGGTCCTCCGGATCGAGCGTCTCGACTCGACCCTCAAACCCGTTCTCCCGGTAGTTGGCGTCAAAGCGGTAGGGGTTCGGATAGATGTACGCATCCAGATTATTGGTCTGCACCTGTTCCCAATCCGGAAGGGCATAGGCCATCCTAGCACCGAGAGTTACCGCTGTCTCGAGCGATGCGAGGCCGGACTCGGGAGAACCGTAGTCGAAAGCTGTCACGGTTACCCAGTATGGCACCGTGGGTAATAGACTGTCGATGGTGTACTCATATTCGAAGTATTTCAGGTAGCTGTCCTCGGTGAGTTCTTCCGGAAGCGCCTCCAGGGGGTTGAGTGTGGTAGGGTACGGCTGATTGGGGTAGATCTTGCGAATAGGAGTCGACACTCCCGGTATCGAGGCATTGAAATCCTGGGGTTCAAAGAAGAATATCTGGGGAATCGTATCTCCGGGGCGAAGAAGCGTGTCAGGATTGGTTCGCGAGTAGGCCAGCGGATCATAGGTCGGGTCACCCTCTCCGAACAAGCCCCTTATCTGATCGAGCGTAAACGGTGTCTCCAGCAACTCGAATGTACCGAGTCTTTCATTCAACACATGTCGGTTGTAATCCTCCCGGTCATAAGATGCTATCAGCGTGTAGCTGCTGGCACGTATGTCACGGGCCATGTACACGCGGTATCCCTCGAAGTCGTGATCCCCGGAGAAGACATCCCGGGTGGTCTCCGAAAGCAGACCGTTGAACCGAATACGAAGCTGCCCAATCGACTGGTCGATCCAGAATACGGGGGCCGGGGGGGGTGAGGCGCCTTTGAAATCCGGCACGTTATCGCCCCTGGTCCAATGCGTGTCGGGAAGCAAGAACGACCACGCCGTGTCTGTTTCAGGGTCGCCAGTTAAGGGATCAACAGTGGGATAAATGCTGTCTATGGCTGAGTCAAGCCACTCAATGAGGAACTCGCCGGAATAACCGTCACCGTCGGTATCGACTCCGGGGTTGTCGTAAACCCAGGAGGCCCACCTGGCGTTGAGGGCCAGGTCGGAGAAGTCGAGATTCCTGTAGTATGCATCGGGGTCACCGGGGAGGTTGGCGACGTTGTTCTCATCCGAGTGGAGGTTTTCCCCGCCGACGTAGGCAAAAGAGATCGGCAGCGTCTGGTCTGGGCGTATGTCGAACGGGCCAAACGACAAGAGGTACCTGGTGTCGTAGCCGTCGGCGAAATTGGCCGCCAGGCTCTGGTTGGGGTACAGCCACAGAGTATCGTTGGGCTGTTTGATGCCGGTGTAGATCTGGTCGTAATCAAACTCCTGGTTGCGCAAGCTGTAGTACTTGTTGCCGTCACCTTCCGGCGTTCCCAGCCCGCCGGTGCCGAAATCGCGCATCGCCTCTTTCAGCCGACCGACAAAAGGTCGTTCCCGGGGACCGAAGTCCCGATCGGGATTGCCGTTCCCGATCCACCAGTTAAAGCTGATGTCAAGGGAATCAGACGGTGTACGCACAATGCGGGTAGCCGTGACATGCGGGCAGGGATGTTCCTGGCCGTCCGTGAAAAACACTCCCAGGTCGCCATCGTTGTCGGCAATCCAGGCGATGGACACCGTCTCAACAGTGTCTATGGAACCGTAACTGGCCGGATAAGTGGGAAGAAAACCGCAGATGTCATCGGCGAAGCCCTGAGTGTTTTCCAGGTCAAAACCCACATCGGCATCCACGTAGATGCCCATGTAGACTTCCTCCAGAGTTTGAGTCCCGATGTTCCTGATCTGGTAGTCAAACAGGACGAAATCCTCAGCGTAGGAGTAGGACCAGGCAAAGGAGGACTGGGTAACCTCGATATTGAGCGGTGTGTGCGGTCGGCCGCTGATCACGTCGGCGTCAACGCCTTCCGTGAGCGTATCCATGTAAACGGCGACATAGTCCTCCTCGGATACCGCGTATTCATACTCCGGTTTGGTGGGGTCGGTAATTGATCGGCGGACTATCTCTCCGAACGGCCGCGCGTCCGGGAACATCTCCTGCGTTCGCTGCCAGCCGTCGGCTCCGACCGACACCAGAGTATCGCGCCCGACAATAGCACCGATCCAGAAGGCGCCGGAAAACAGGTATTCTACCTGCGAGTTTTTCGGATATTGGCAATCCGGAACTTCCTCACCCGTGAACCAGTCAGAGGTGGGCCCCCCCGCGTTGTTCGTACCAAGAGTTCCATTGTTGGCGAGACCCAACTCGATTTTCCCGACCCTGTGCCCAACCAGGCAATGCACGGGCGCCTGAGCCGCCCTACTGTTGATCTGGCTTTTGGTCCCGCCGGCCTCCAGGGCCATGCGGCCCGCAGCGGGAATGGAACAGATGAGGGCAAAAAGTGTTGCTGCGACCACCGGCTTTAACATTCTCTGTAACATAATCCTCACGCTCATAACTAATGGTTCTGTCAAAGGACGACTAAGACAACCAAAGCGCCCAAAAAAAGGTCAACTATTAATAGCTGTTTCTGAGTTCAAAATCAAGCCCCATTTGCTCAAAATCGTTCAAATTGCAGTGTGCTCGCGGTTTTCGCATTCCAGCGGCCTCTTATCGCCCGCTTCAGGGGAAGGCAGACTACTCTCGCCGACCAGCGGTCGGTAAGAGCGCAACCGCGCCTGAGCGGAATCTGAAACGGCCCGGTCAGGAGATACTTGGGCCCAGGCCTGCCCCACGGCAGTTCGCAGCGCAGCGATAACGTGAAGGGCGAGAGCGAGGTTAGCTCACGGGCAGACAGGCGCCGGGCCGCCGTTGAACATGTAATCGACAAGGTGAACGAGGTCGGTTATCGTGATCGTATCCAGACCGTCGACGTTGGCGGCATCCTCAACAGGTGGTGGCGGTCCCTGCCAGAACATGTAATCGACCAGAAAAACCAGGTCGGCAATGTCTGGAGGCCAGGCGCCGCTGGCATCGATGTCACCACACAAATACACTACCAGCGCCACCTCCTGATCCACACTCGCATACTGGTCGGAGACCTCCACCGTGAAGCCGGTGAGGTAGTTGCCTGCGGGCGGTATACCGATAAGGCTGTCGTTGGCAACGCTCAGCCAGACCGGGTAGTCAGAATAAGCGATCGCAAGCGATCCGTAATCAATCCCGGTAAACTGTGGGTAGAACGCAAACTCTGCGCCGGACTTGCACGAGAACGAATCCGGCGAAGTTATTTCCGGACCGGTGTAAACAACATTGAACCGGTGCGCCCACGGCTCCCCAGTGTAGGGGTGGGTCTCCACCCTGCCCGAGCTGTCCGCCGCTTGCAGGTAGTAGGCGATTTCGGCGCCGTCATGCTGTGCGGGAATATATCCGCAGAATGAGTCCGGTTGCACCGACGAGACAAGGAGCGAGAAGGAATACGGTCCGCCGTCGACACTGTAGAATACCTTCAGCGAGTCGGCGATCAGGCCGGCCTCGGAATGCTCAACGATCCGCGCTGACACCGTGTAGTCATTGAAAATGTCCCCCTGAGTTGAGAGCGGCACGTGGTCGATAAACAACATCCCCGAGTCCGGTACGCCCATAGCGCGACAGTGTACGGCGTCGTTGCTGTGCCATGAGCCGTAGAAGCCGAGCACCTCGTAACCCGGCATGGCATCCCGGTAAGCTTGCAGAGCGTCGTCATCGTAACCGGAGTTGAACAACGGCACCAGCACTTTGTCGTTGAGGATTATCGAGTTGGTGTAGGCCGTCGGGTAAGGACTGTATATGCGAACAACCGTGTACGGTTGACCCCAGGCGCTGATCTGCTGCGCGAGCTGGTCGGCGCGACTGTTCAGCAATTCATAGCTGGCGTCGCTGGGAGAGACATCCTTGACAAGGATGGTGGTCGGGTTGAGGAACTTGGCCCAGCAGTCGATATGGTGAATCCCGCCGGTCTCAATGTAATAGAGAACGGTGTAGTCGTTTCCCAGGTACGCCTGCATGATGGAGTCGACCTGGTCGTTCGTTTTGTTCGAGTTCTCGGAATAAACAAGGGACGTCGACATGGACATGCCCAGGCCGTCGGACATGTGGTTGCCTCCGGTGTGAACCAGGTCCATACCGTAGACATTGAGGCCCCACTGCGAGCCGATGACGCCCGGGATCAGATCATCGTAGGGACGCGGTCGATTGTAAATGTGATCCACGACGGCCATGCGACCGTCCTCTTCGAATATGAACCAGGGGCCGTAGTCGCGCGTCCAGATGCTGTTGGTGGGCGCGATGATGAAATTCGTATTGGTCATATTGACGCCGTTGGCGGCGTAGGAGGAAGATACGCTGCTTTGCTGCGAGCTGCTGCCGACGATCGTGGTTACCATCAGGTTCTCGGACATCTCCGCTATCAGGTTGTACGGAAGCCCCAGTGGATAACGGATGATGACACCCTGCGACGGTTCCCATTCGGCCGGGTTGCGGATGATGCCGCTCGGGGGAGCGGTGCCGACATGGCTGATTCCAATCTCATCCAGCCGGAGCAGCTCCTCATCAGTGAGGCCGATAGGGAGGAAGTTCTCCGCCTGGTCATCATCGGTGGGAAGACCGGAAGACGGTGCCAGCAGCAGAACGACGACGGCAAACAGCCAAATGGGATTCCTCACGGCGAGTCTGCCTTCCGCGCCATAACGGCAATCCTGCAACCGCAAGCCCACCGCCCCCTGTGAGCCATGACGAGACTACCCTCGGGAAATCGGGACCAGGCGTTTGTCTCAGGACGGATGCTCATGCAGTCAGCTCCCCGACCTCACGGATGACAGACCGGGACCGCACCCTGGTTGAACATGTAGTCAATCAGCATGACCAGGTCAGTGATGTCGGGAATGCCGCCCGAACCATCCAGATCAGCAGCTTCCGAAAGCGGTGGCCCCGGACCGCTGTTAAAAGCCCAGTCAACGAAGTAAACCAGGTCGGCTATGTCCGGGCCGGAACCGCTGCCGTCGATGTCGCCACAGTAATCGGGACGATCCGCGCCTATGTAGATGTCATCGACAAACCAGTCGTCGAGAGCGCCGATGGCGGCCACATTATGGAACCGCACGAGGAACCCCCTGTGACAGGCCTCCGGCGGAAGGCTCACCTGCACACTCTCGAACGCCGCCATATCGTCACCGATGCCGGCATGCTGCATTACAAGCACCCAGGCGTCGGAGGAATCAAAGTACTCCACGAACAGGTCGTTGCCCTCTTCGGGCGAATCGCCGCCACCCGCCCGCTGGTATGAGTATTTAAGTATCACGCCCGGCTGATCCTTGAGTTGGATTCGCTTCGAGACAAGCGTATCCGCCCCGCCGGGGTCGCCGTTGAGATTCAGGCTGTAGGGTCCGCTGGGCTCGCTCAAACCAAGATCGCTGATCTGAACGCCGGAAGTGATCTCCCATTTCCCCAAGTCCAACAGGGTAGTCGGAAAAGTTTCAATGAAAGGAATGTTCAGAGGTTCTCCGAGGGAAATGGTCTTCAGGACGGCTGTATCCTGGATGGTACCGTCGCTGTTTGAGGTCGCCACCACCACCGCGGAGTCGTATTCGTCTTTCATGCTTGACCCCACCGCAACGCTCACGAGGAAGCTGAAAGTCTCATCGGCAGACAGCGGCGGGGTGCTCGCTATCTGCGATGTGGCCGTCTCGTCCCAGAGCAGAACGTCCCAGGCATTATTGGCGACAGCCAGCGTGAAGTCATCGACCGGGACGCCGTCGTTAGTCACAGCCATCTGATACCAGACAGTATCGTCGACAAGAGCCGACTGAGCACTGAACTCCGGCTCCAGGATGACACCATAGTCGATAACAGTGAAACTGCAGATTTCAGTAGAGTCAACCAGGTCATTGTCATTTTTGGCGAAGAGGTAATAGCTGACAACCGTTCCCGGAGACTGCGGCGGGATATACCCGGCGTATTCCCCATCCGAGCGAACTGCCTGAAGTACCTGTGAATGCCTGATCGAATTGACCGTGTACTGAAGCAGGAGCGAGTCGGCTACCAGAGTCGTATCGGAATAGATCGTGCCGACAACCTCGTAGTCGTTGAGGGTGTCCCTGGTATCTTCCAGAGGCTCGTGCACGATGCTGAGACCGGCAGTTACGACGACGACGTCCACGAAGGTCGCCTTGTTGAAGGCCGTTACCGTAAGCGTGACCGTTTCCCCAAACGGCAGCGCCATCCCGACCGGAATCGCGGCCGTGCCGTCCGGACCGGTGCAGGCGGACCCATACAGGATGCCGTTGTGATATAGAGCGCACAGGGCGCAATCTACCCCGACCACCTCGACTTCGTACTCCGGTATGGTGATGCCCGCCACGCCCGCATGATTGACGGTGAGCGGTTCCGGGTTGTCGGTGCGCACCTGCACCGAGGGATCACCGAATATATGCCAAGTATCGAACATGCTCTGCCCGTCTGAGCCGTTGATTTCCATCATGCGGCAGGCGCCGTTGAAGCAGAGGCCGCCGAAGGTTGTCATCTGCCCGGATACCAGCAGGTCAGCAACCTCATCCTGGGCGTCCATGGGCGGGTTCCAGGACTGGTTGATCGACGACATGTAAGTAGCGATAGCCCCGGTTGGAACTCCGTTGTGAGAGGCCCGTAGCCAGGTCTCAGCAAAACAGGTCCGACCGACGAAACTGCCGTTAACACAGGCGACGCTGATGATAAACGGCAACATATTGTCGTTCACCAGCGAGTTCACATGGCTGATGCTGAAATTGCTGGTGCCCCAGGAGATGGTGCTCCCATGGCCGGTATAGTTGATTATGCCGCGGCCCTCGTTAAGGGCGGAAGACACCGCCGAGGCCGTGGCCCAGGGATCGTAGATCCGGTCAACCTCGGTGTAGGTGAAAGCAAGCAGGTCATCTCGGATCAGGTTCAGATGCTGGTAGTCATACTCGCCGTTGTGTCCGGGTCCCTGCGTGGAAGCGATACCGGTTCCCCGGTGAAACCAGTCCAGGCCGGGGAACGTGAGTTCATAGGTAATCGTCCTCTCCACCTGCGTTTCGACCTGGGACACGCTCTCGGCCGAAAAACGACCGACAAAGATATCAGGGTAATGATCGCTGCCGTCCACCAGGGCGTATGTAGGGTCGGCCGCTCCACTCGAAGCGTAAGGCGTTGCCACCTCGTAGCCGTCACCGACGAGCAGGACAAAGGTCAGGTCGGTACTGTCATAGAAAGCCTGGATATAGCTCTTGATCTGGGTCGCAGTGTTGCCAATCGTTGACACCTCCACCATAGTCGTCTTGATACCCTTCTGACGTTTCCAGTTGATGAAGGGCGTCATGGCGCTGCAGAAGTCATCGTGAGCAATGATCAGCATATCGCCGGCTTCGAGAACCGGGTTGTAGCGCTTGCCGGACGAGTAGTAGTTGATGAACCGGCGGCCGTACAGCAGTCCGAAGTCCGGCACCAGCGGCCGTGGTCTTCGATTCAGAACGTTGATATCATCGGTTCCCTCCCGGATCACTTCGACCGTTACCGATGTGTAAACGCGCAGAGCCTGATCCCCGGGATGATACTGGAAAGCGTACAGGTCTACCACGGTACCGCGGTGATCACGTAATATGAACGGCTCGCGGATCGCGGCCAGACGGGACGGGTACCAGTCCGACGATGCGTAAACGTCTCCGAACCGGAAGGGGATATCCTCCGGGTTCACCGTACGCTCAAGATTGCCCTTGGAGGGAACCACCGGCGTTGCGGCCAGCGTGGTGCACCTGGCCGAGAGTACATTGACCGTCATCCGGGCGTCATCGGGAATGATTATGCTGCGTGAGAGTTTTGGCAGCGCCGGTTCGCCAGTTTTGTGGAGAACCCCCTCGGCACCGCACCGGAGCCGATAGTAGGTGGTGTCCTCTATGACGGTTGCTTCCCGATCGAAAGCCCCAATATCGAACCTGATGACCGTTCGAGAGTCGTTTGACTCCAGGACGATTACGTTGACGTCATCCGAAATATCCCCCACCTGTATGCGTTCTGCTGAAACCGAAACCGCTGCCAGAAGCAAACCGGCGAGAACGGCTGACAACCTGTCGATCATGGTGCTCTCTCCTCCGGAGCCAAAGCAAGCATGTTCCCTGTCCAAACCGGTATGTTCCGTCAGGTGTAACAGGGCTGTAAGTACCGTACTTTCCCCTATTACTAAGTATAATGAACAATCCCGATTTCACAAGGGAAATGTGCCCACCGACAGTCGACCGGACCTGAAAATCAGGAGTGGGACGGCTCCGTTAAGTTCCTGGGCACCTGTCTATTACTAACTCGAATACACCATCGTGGCAAGTTTCAGTCATTGATATCCAGTCCGACCGATCTGTGCACCCACTGCACAAAGGAAAACCCCGAACCAACGAGGTAGCCACCAGGATTACCTGACTCAGGTGTGGATATGACTGCATTGACAGGCAATATATCTGCAACATTGATCGGGTTCTGTCCGTCTAATCCAATGAGTAAAACCAGAGCAAGGAAAAATCTCATGGAGAATCAGACACGCCCCCTGGGAATCTCAAGTGTGGCTTGGGTTGTGATTGGCATAGTGGCGCTGGTGATTGTAGTCGGCGCCTTGTTAGCCATGATGTTTGGGATGGACGTAGGGGGAGTACTTAGTTAGCGATGTTGTTGAGAGACCACTTTTCTTGACATGACCGCAGCTTAGTTCCCTCTGATTGCGATTGCGCAGAGCATACCTCTGATTGCCGCAGGGTTAGACGATTCCTCGCCTGCTCTACCCGGCGGTATCATCAAGAGCGACCTTATCGATCGGACCGGCCGTGCCTCCGAGCCGAGCGGTGAGGCACGCTCAAACACTCTATAAGCCATTACTTCTCAATAAGATAAACGCCGTTTTTTGCTTGCCAAGAGGCGTTTTATACGCTATCCTACAGGCCTGATGAAACCGGGTAACTCATATGATCGTTCACGGCAGCTGCGGCCGATATCCGGTGTCGTGGGAAAGGTGATTCGATCTCTGGGGATGTCCCGAAATTACGATGGTTGGATTGTCGTCTCCAGGTGGCCGGAGATCGTCGGCCCGGTCATTGCCGAGCAGGCACACGCCAGGCGCTACGCTGATGGTGTTCTGATTGTGTCCGTGCCCGATGATTCATGGCGCCAGGAACTGGCGATGCAGACCGAGGAAATAATGCGCAAGATTCAGGCGCTCCCGTTCGGCCGGTCGGTGAAGAAGATTCGACTGGAGCGGGGTTGAGAGAGGAATAGGAACTCATGGCAACCGGTGTCGAACAGACAAGCAAAGAGGAGAGCCTGCCCACTTTGGAAGCAGTCAAGGGACACAAGTACGACGCTACCACGATCAAGGTGCTGCGAGGGTTGGATGCGGTTCGCCGCCGCCCGGCGATGTTTATTGGTGATGTCAGTCAGCGCGGATTACATCACCTGGTCTACGAGGTGGTGGACAACTCCATCGATGAGGCCATGGTGGGCTACTGCGATAAAATCGTGGTGGAGATCGAAAAGGACGGGTCGATCACGGTCGCCGACAACGGACGCGGTATCCCCATTGAGCCGCACCCCGAAAAGAAGGTATCGGCTTTGGAGGTCGTGATGACGACACTCCACGCCGGGGGGAAGTTCGACCATGAGAGCTACAAAGTGTCCGGGGGACTGCACGGCGTGGGTGTGTCGGTTGTCAACGCCCTGTCGGAATGGTGCCGGGTAGAAGTCTGCCGCGACGGCGAATTGTACCGCCAGGAATATAAACGCGGCGTCGCCGAGAAGCGAGTCGCCAAAGTCGGCAAGAAAAAGAAAAGCGGCACGAGAACCTCCTTCTCCCCGGACCCTGAGATATTCAAGAACACCGAATACCGATACACCGTTATCGCGGCGCGGATGCGGGAACTGGCGTTTCTCAACCAGGGATTGTCGATTGAACTGAAGGATCATCGCGAAGGCAGGGAACAGGAGGTGGTGTTCAAATACAAGGGCGGTCTGTCGTCGTTTGTGGAGTACCTCAATGAGAACAAGACGCCCCTGTTTAGAAAGCCGATCAGCCTTGCCGGCTCCAGGGAAGGGGTCGAAGTGGAGATCGCCCTGCAGTACAACGACGGTTACTCGGAATCGGTGTTTTCCTATGTGAACAACATCAGCACTATTGAGGGCGGCACTCACCTGACCGGTTTTCGCACCGCTCTGACGCGCTCCATCAACACCTATGCCGCAAAGTACAACCTGCTGAAGAACGGCAAGAACGGCCGCAATAACCACAAGGGCGCGTCGATGATCGGCGACGACAGCCGCGAAGGCCTGGTGGCGGTCATATCGGTCCGCGTGCGTGACCCGCAGTTCGAGGGTCAGACCAAAACCAAGTTGGGCAACTCCGAAGTGCGGGGGATTGTGGAGGCGATCACCAACGAGCACCTGGGATCGTTCTTCGAGGAGAACCCACCCATCGGCAGGAAGATCGTAGAGAAGGTCATCTTGGCTGCAACGGCTCGTGAGGTGGCCCGCAGGGCCAAGGAACTGACCCGCCGCAAGACCGCCCTGGACAGCGCCGCCCTGCCAGGCAAGCTGGCAGATTGCTCCCTGCGCGATCCCGAATCGAGCGAGTTGTATATTGTCGAGGGTGACTCGGCGGGAGGATCGGCCAAACAGGGACGCGACCGGCGCTACCAGGCCATCCTGCCCTTGCGGGGCAAAATCCTCAACGTCGAGAAAGCCCGCATCGACAAGATCCTCGCCAACCAGGAAATCCGCAACCTGATCACCGGACTCGGATGCGGGGTGGGCGATGATTTCAACGTCGACCGCGTCCGCTACCACAAAATCATCATCATGACCGATGCCGACATCGACGGCTCGCATATCCGTACCCTGCTTCTGACCTTTTTCTTCCGCTACATGCGCGACCTCATCGACCGCGGTTACATGTACATCGCGCAGCCCCCGCTATACCTGCTGAAACACGGCAAGACCGAACAGTACGCCTATTCCGACGAGGAGCGTGAGCGGCTTCTCAAGACGATGCCGTCCAGCGGCGTCAGCATGCAGCGTTACAAAGGTCTAGGAGAGATGAACCCGGAGCAGTTGTGGAAAACCACCATGGATCCCGAGACGAGAACGCTGCTTCAGATCACGATGGAAGACGCCGCCGAAACTGACCGCCTCTTCAGCATCCTGATGGGCAGCGAGACTGCACCGCGGAGCAAGTTCATCCAGGAAAACGCCCAGTACGTGAGGAACCTGGATGTGTAGACCGGCATTGACCGAGCGGCTTATACTGGCGAGGGCAGACGAGGGCGTCTACCGCCCACGGAATGTGCAATGAATAACCTATGGACGTAAATAATCTCGCGACTGTCCTCGGGTCATATCCTCTTAGCTCAGCATGCTTCTCATCTTACTTACAGTGGCTCGCAGAACGTCCTAATGCTAATATAGAGGAAAATGACCTTATCACGGTTCTATCCCAGCGAGACCATGAAAAGCTCGGACATCTTGAAGCGAACCTGACTCGATCTCGAAAGATTTTGGGGCTGTCCGACATTAAGTTCTGCAATGCTTTTGGCTTTTCACATGACCTTCTTACTCTCGATCCCGAGAAGGTGCACGACATCCTGGCGGAACCCATTTTGGTGGTAAACCTGTATAACCACGGGTTTGAAATAATCGAGAAACTGCCAAGGTTCATAAAGCACCAAGGAAATCGAATAGCCGTAGCTGATTTTGCGGCCCTGCGTTTTGGTAAGAAATACGCCATCGAGCTAAAGACCGTCCGAATGGAAAACAAGCCCAAACCAGTGCCGGGAAAACCCATGGGTAATTCAACTCTGCAGTATTGGTGGGGCGTTATGTTTCGGAACAATCTCATAACCAAAATAGAGGACAAAGACAGGAAGGTTATCACACAACTTCTCAACACCAAACATCATATGTCCTGTGACTATGCAATGTTGGCTTTGTATACGCGTAGACTTGGCCCATCTACTTTAATGAAACCTGAAAACTACGAGAGAGAACTCAAAGACATAAATGCTAGATATCCAGAGATCGACTATATATTCCTCAAAGATTACTTCGGACAAATCGTTGTATGCCCACAACTGAGTACATAACAATAGACTGCAACGGATTTGCAGCACGCTGGTGCGTGTCGCAAGCCGATGAGCTCCAGCGTTATATCGATCAGAGGTAACAAAGGAAGTGTTCCTAACTGGCAATAAGCAGAGCAGTAAGGAGAATATAAAGATGAAGCCTATATACTTAGACTACAATGCCACTACGCCTCTCGACCCGGTTGTAGCCGAAGCCATGCACCCTTATTTGGCCCGGCCATCCATCCGCGTGCGGTGGGTTTCCTGCCAAGCCTGCCGAATGCAAAGACGGGTGGACAGCAATATCCACCCGCCCTGCTGATAGATGTCAAATCGAGCAACGCCGCAACACGTGACCTACGCTCGAACCTCTTCCCTCAGGAGGTAGCGCTTGTAGATCTGCGCATAGTGACCTTCGAGCGCCATCAGTTCGCTGTGGTTGCCGGACTCGGCTATGTGGCCTTCTTCAAGCACGTAGATCCGGTCGGCGTTTTCCAGCGTGTCGGGTCGGTGCGTGATCAGGATCGCCGTCAAATCCGGCATGACGTCGTGGAGCCGCCCCCACAGCGCCGTCTCGGTGCGCGAGTCCAGGGCCGAGGTGCAGTCATCCAGGATCAGTATCCGGGGCCTGGTCACCAGCGCCCGCGCCAGGGCCAGCCGCTGTTTCTGTCCGCCCGAGATTGACATCCCGCGCGTACCGATCTGCGTGTCGATCCCCTTGGGGAAGGTGGCGATTTCATTCTTCAATTGGGCCACCTCCACCGCCCACGCGAGCGTCTTTTCATCGATACCGTCACGCCCGAACACGATGTTGTTGCGCACCGTGTCGGAAAACAGGATCGGTTCCTGCGGGACGTAACCGATGTTGCGTCTGAGGTCCTTAAGCTGGAAACGCTGCAGGTCGTGGCCGTCAAGCCTGATCTCGCCCCCGGTGGGGTCCACCAGACGCGGCACCATGTTGACCAGCCAACTCTTTCCGGAGCCAAGGCGGCCGACCAGCGCCACCGTCTGGCCCGCCTCGATTTCCAGTGACACGTTGTCGACGATCTTGCGCTCACTCCCCGGGAAGGAGAACTCGACGTTGACAAAGCTCAGGGCGCCCCGAACACCGTCGCCGGTATGATCGCCGTTGTCGGCCACCATGGGGGCTACCTTCTCAAGCTCGACCAGACGGTTGATCGACACCGCCGACTGCCGGGACTTCACCAGGAACTGCCCGATGTCGAACATGGGGAAGATCAGGTAGACGGTGTAGTAGACAAACGCGCCCAATTTCCCCACCGACAGATCGGCATGGATCGCCATGTAGCCGCCGGCAACCAGGACAATGACGATCCCCAGTTGCCAGATGTAGTAGTACATCGACTCGACCACCGTCATGGCCTTCACGGTCGAGATCTCGGCGTCGCGGCGATCTGTGACAGCATCGTCGAATTTGCCCTTCTGCGCGGTTTCCCTGGTGTATGCCTTGACCACCCGGATGCCCGAGAAGCAGGCCTCCATGACGTCATTGAACCTGGAGATGCGTGTCTGCAGGTGCTCATAGCGTTTGTCCAGGATCGACGAACTGACAAAGAAAATGACAATCAGCACCGGCAGCGGCCCGGCCACCCAGAGAGTGAGTCGGGGATCTATCGAGACCATCATAACAAGCGTGAAGGCTACAAAGGCAATTGCCTCGTAGAACCGAAAGATCCCCGAGCAGGCAAACCAGGAGAGTTTCTCCGCGACGTCATCGGTCATGCGCGTTACCAGGTCACCGGTGCGGAACCTGTTGAAAAAGTCCGGTCCTTTCAATGTGATCCGATTAAACGCATCCTGCCGAAAGAGCCATTCCAGTTTCAGGTTCATCCACGCCCGATGCGACTGCACAAACGCATAGAGGACGCCGGCTACAAATCCCAGCGTCACCAGGGTCAGGGCGAAAGTCGCCACCGTGGTCAGCCCCAGGGCGCCGCCCAGATCGTTCAGCCACACTGCCGCGGCGTTGTCCGGCACGCGGTCGGTGTCGAAGTAATCGATACTGAACTCGATGAGTCGCGGTATCGTCACCTGCAGCGCCGCCTGCACCGGAGTCAGCACAAGCAGCACTGCCAGCACGTACGGATAGCGCCGGTAATATCTCCAGAACCACTTGATTTTATCCAACATTGCTCAAAACTCCGTTTCGGTATTTGAACTGCAGGTGGAAAAGTTTCGAGTAGTAGCCGTCCGCCAGAAGCAGTTCCGTGTGCGATCCGCGCTCGATAATCTCGCCGCGTCGCACCACCAGTATCTGGTCGACGTCGAGAATAGTCGAGAGCCGGTGAGCCACGATAATTGAGGTGCGGCCTGCTGTCAGTCTCTTCAGCGAAGCCTGGATATGCCGCTCGGTTTCCGGGTCCACCGAACTGGTGGCCTCGTCCAGCAGGAGCACGTCGGGATCGGTCACCAGCGCCCGCGCGAACGAAAGCAGTTGCCGCTCGCCCCGACTGAAATTGGCGCCCTTCTCCGAAACCTCGGTGGCGTAGTCCTCCGGCAGACGGTTGATGAAACCGTCCGCTTCGACCGTCCGGGCCGCTTCCCTTATGCGGTCATCCGATAGTCCCTCGGCGTCCAGGGAGATGTTGGACTTAACGTCTCCCGGGAACAGGAAGATATCCTGCAGCACCAAGGCGAAACGACGGCGCAGGTCGGCCTTTTTCAGGTCACGAAGGTCGACGCCGTCAACCGTGATGCGCCCCTTCTGCGGATCGTAAAGACGCAGAAGCAGCGAGATGACAGTCGACTTGCCGCCGCCGGTAACACCCACCAGGGCCACGCGCTGTCCGACCGGGATTTCAAAAGTGACGTCTTTGAGCGCCCAGTTGTCGTCGCCGCCATACGAGAAGGAAACGTCTTCAAAGCGGATCGCTTCCTTCAGCCCGCCCCAGGCCAGCGAACTGACCGGGTCGGGCAGTTTCTGCGGCGTGGCCAGCAGGGCGAAAATCCGCTTGGCCCCGGCGATGGCTTTCTGCAGCGTCGATAACTGCTCCGAGACGCGCCAGATGGGATCAAACGAACGCCAGATCAAAATGATGAACATGATGATCGTCCCCGACGTAAGAAGCTGTGCCTGCCGCCAGTGATCGCCGAAGAAAAGAACCACGCCGAACATGACCGACTCAAAGAAAAACACGGTATTGAAAAAGAGAACGACGGCGATATTGACGTAAGTGTCCTCTTTGAATTTCAGCCAGTTGACTTCGCTGACTCTCTCCCGGGCATAGCGGCCGCGGTGAAAGATCTGGACGATCGACATGCCGTGCAAAAACTCGGTCAGCGCCGCGGTGACCTCGGCCATTTTCTTGCGCACGTTTAGGAAACGCGGTGTGGTCTTCCTCTCAAAAATGACCACCAGCAGACCGATCAGCGGCACCACGATCAGAAGCAGTGAAGCCAGCCGCCAGCTATGGTAGAACATGACGGCGTAGATTCCCAGGACCAGAAGGAGATCACCCACCACTAACACCACCGTGTTGGTGAAAAGCAGCCGCAACGATTCGGTGTCGGACTCAATGCGTGCCAACAGCCGCCCGACCGGGTTGCGATCGAAAAACGACACGTCCAGTGACAAAACGTGGTTGAAGAGCTTCCGCTTGAGAGCCACCATCACCTTCTGTCCGATCACCTCCAGCCGCACCCGCTGGACATACTGCAGGGTTATCGTGGCCACCTGGATGACGCCGATCAACAGCGCCGTCACCAGAAGACCGTTGAAATCACGGCTCTTGATGTCGACATCGACCGCCTCTTTGAGCAGGATCGGCCAGTAGAGCGACAGCAGGGTGGCGACTGCCAGCAGTATAAAGCACACCACCAGTCCCATGGAATGCTCCCTGAGCAACGGAAGCAGCCGGGCAAACGCCTTCCTTGAGCTGATGTCTTTTTCTTCAGAGGTGATCTGTTCGTCTTCGTAAAACTCGGCACTCATTTTCTTACCTTTGCAATTGCTGTTTCCTGCTCACGGCCCAGCGGGAAGAACAATAACAAAAAAGCCCGCCGAACCAGTTTGGTCGCGACGGGCAAGTGGTCTTTTGTGAAAACTTTCACAATCGGCTCTTGCACCTCCCGTCGCGGGCACCGCCGATCAGTGGATTGACAAGCATGCAGACAAACTTAGTCATGAAATCCTCTCCTCGTTTCTGCATTCCGCAACGGTTATAGGTTAAGCATTCTGCTCTGTTACGATACTTCTCTACAAAGGTTTCAACCAATATATATTTATCTTTGGCCTTGTCAAACAAATTTATTCATTTTTTTCCCCTACGGACACATTGGCGGTTCGGGGCCATCGTTGAACATGTAATCGACCAAATAGACCAGGTCGGCGATATCGATAGGTTCGACATCACTGGCGTCTATATCGCCTTCGCCCCAGCACACGGGAGCGGGTCCCTCGTTGAACATGTAGTCCACTAAGTAGACCAGGTCGGCGATGTCTATAGGTTCAACACCACTGTGATCCACGTCGCCGCGGATGGCACAGCACAAGGGATCGCACGCATCGCCAAGACCATCGCTATCGGTGTCCTCCTGACCGGGGTTGTAATCATCGGGGCAGTTGTCGTCGGGGCAAGTGTTGACGGCGTACCCCGGATTGCCGTACCCGTCGCCGTCCGTATCGGTGCATTCATCGCAGACATCGCCGACATTGTCGCTGTCACCGTCGGCCTGATCAGGGTTGTACTCCTGCGGACAGTTATCGCAGGCATCGCCTAAGCTATCGGCATCAGAATTGGTCTGACTGTAGTTTGGAACGTCGACGCAGTTATCGCATAAATCACCTCTCCCGTCATCATCTATATCGGCCTGGTCGGCGTTGGCGTCATCCGGGCAGTTGTCGCAAATGTCGCCAACTGTATCGCCGTCTCCATCCTCCTGCCCTGGATTCAACAGCTCGGGGCAGTTATCGCAGACATCGCCGACACCGTCCACGTCTCCATCGGCCTGGTCGGCGTTAGCGTCATCCGGGCAGTTGTCGCAAATGTCTCCGACCGAATCCCCGTCTCTGTCCGCTTGGCCCGGGTTGAAGTTGCTCGGACAGTTGTCGCAGACGTCGCCAATCGTGTCACCGTCGCCGTCAGACTGATCGGTGTTGGGGACGGTCGGGCAGTTGTCGCAAATGTCTCCGACCGAATCCCCGTCTCCGTCCGCTTGGCCCGGGTTGAAGTTGCTCGGACAGTTGTCGCAGACGTCGCCAACCGTGTCACCGTCGCCGTCAGCCTGATCGGTGTTGGGGACGGTCGGGCAGTTGTCGCAAACATCGCCAACACCATCGCCGTCGGCGTCTTCCTGGCCTGGGTTGTAGTCCTCGGGGCAGTTATCCACATCCCCACAGACATCGTCATCATCTATGTCGTTATCAGGATCATTGGGGCATACGTCGCAAACATCGCCAACACCATCGCCGTCGGTATCTTCCTGGCCAGGATTAGGCACAGTGGGGCAGTTGTCATCGGGGCAAGTGTTGGCGGCATACCCCGGATTGCCGTAACCGTCGCCGTCTGTGTCGGTGCATTCATCGCAGGCATCGCCAACACCATCGGCGTCAGCGTCTTCCTGACCGGAATTGTAGTCATCGGGACAGTTGTCGAGGTAGTCGGGCACACCATCGCCGTCTATGTCTGTGTAGCAGAGGTTGACATCAATCACGAAATTGGGATCCACACCAAAGAAGTCGTCGAACAAGAACCAGTCCCAGTAATCCGTCCAAAATGCCGAACTTCGCAGCTGGCCACAGGTGAAATCATCAGAAATGATGGCAATATTGTCATTTTGCTGATCGAGCACCGTATAGCCGACGTGGAAATCATCGGTGAACACAAGGTTGGCGAATGAGAGATTCACGGACAGCCAACCGGGGTAAAACACCAGACTCGGCCCCGGTACGTGCTGCACGTGTCTCACAGTGCCGGGAGTCCCGTAGTAGTCGTCCCAGATGTAGATCTCAATACCATTGCCGGACACATTGGAGAACTCAGGGTAATTTTGATACAGCAGCATCTCGACGGTCATGAGTGTGCATACGCCAGTCGGGGTAAACCGCTGATTGTAAAAGTCCGCCCCCCATTCATCACTGGGGATATCCCAGTAAAACCCAGCGTTACACCAATAGGATAGCCAAACGCAGTTCTGGCGGGGATCCGACTCGTGCCGTACAGGGTCCTCCAGGTCGACTCTGTGCAGCCCGGTTGGGGAACGCCGAGGTTCACCCGTTTCAGGGTCGATGCGGACATCAAATCCCTCCAGATAGAGCGAACCCTCAAAACCGGCTTGCTGGGCCGCGTCCATGTCAAATCGGCCGTTGGGCGCAAGAAACTCCGATGGGTCTGCGCCGCTGGATACGGCCCCAACTTCCGAGACGCCAATCGCAGACGGTGCGAGCAGCATGATCGCCAGAACGGCAATCAGCGATGTTGGTGTGAAGTTAGCAACGAGTCGCATCTTTGTACTCCAATTATTACAAAGGTTATCTTGATTGTCCGTTGTCTCCAGAATGTCCTTCCGGGCCGTCCGTATCACGCTCTTTTGCAGACAAGCAGGACTATGCGGATCAGTAACTTAGATGCAATACTGCTCTGGAAAGAGAAATGCCCCACTCATGGAATACAGCACGCGAGAAGCGCCTAATTCGTCCGTTCACAACTGCCCGTCGTCGTACAAGTCATCACGTAGGTAGATGCTGAAACCACCCACGACAGCACTACCCTTCCCCAACGAAGTCGTATCAACGATGTCCCGTCAGTGGAGCAATCCACTCAGTACCGGATGCATCCACGGGGCATTGTCAAAATAGTGTGTAATGCCCACATAGTCAAGTGAATACTGTACATCTCTCGGCTGCGGCGGAGATTCGCTCTCTCTCTCAACTACTACCCTCGCCCGAAGCCCATAACAAAACCCCTCCGGCGTATCGTGGTCTGACATAGCCCCCCCTGATCATTGATCAGAGGGCGCACCCTCAACACCCCCATACTGTGTGGCAACGGGTTAGCCACGCGAGCTGCCTGCGGAAAGGCAAAGATCAGAGGCCCTTTTAGCAGAAGCGATTTTATTGGGGGAAATCCTCCTCGGGAAAGGTAAGGCCATCGGAGTCGAACAACTGACGCAGCTTGCCCGGGTCAGATTCGGACAGCCGAAGGCCCAGGGGATGGCACTCGGCCAACTTCTTCATCTCCATGGTGCGAAGAGAACCAGGATCGGCCTTCTGCAGTCCGATGTGGTGTCCCTGAACAGCCAGCGCGGCTGCGATTCCTTGCTGCTTGTACAATGACAAAGCCGCCCAGGCCCCTGCCGACCAGTGGTCGAACCCGCGCTCTGTCCCCTGCAGTCGTCGTTGAAACAGGTGGCCGTATTTCCCGAGATCTTGAAGCAACCCTGCGACTCCGGCCTCCTGTGAGGCCACAAACGCCTCGGCGTACCTGGCTGCAGCGGCCGCAACGTCGCCCAGGTGCGAGTCGAGATAGTCCACTCGTCCGCATTCAGCGGCAGTGTGTGCGAGCGCCTTCAATCGGTTTCGATTCATAGATCCAATCCTCCATCCTGTCAGGGGCGAAAGGCTATGTGGATGTCACCACGCTGGACACATGTCGCAATAACGGACACCAAGCGGTCCGAACTGAGCCCTGCCCGACATAGCTGAGGAACCAGGTCACTCGTGGCAGAAAGATAGGTGCTCCAACTGACAGAACCTGTCAGTCAATATCTGGTCTGTCCCTTCCAAGATGCTGGTCACGCTTTATCAGTGGTTGACACTCGTTTTTTGACGTTGCTTCGGGATGGGTTGCATTCTATCTTGCGGTGGCCCAATGGAATAAGCGCAAGCAGACGTTCGCAATGAGGTAACCTGGTCATGGCGGCAAATGAGTCAGACAATGACCGGACGAGATCGTTCGTAGCCCTCACAGCCGGCGCCAATGTAGCGCACTACCGGATCATCGACAAGATCGGCGCCGGCGGCATGGGCGAGGTGTATCTGGCTCTGGATACGAAGCTCGGTCGCAAGGTCGCCCTTAAGTTCCTTCCGCCGCATCTCTCTCAAGATGAAGAATGTCGCAAGCGGTTCACTCGCGAAGCGCAGGCAGCTGCAGGTCTGGATCATCCGAATATCGTTACCATCTTTGAGGTGGGTGAACACAAGGGCAGGCCGTTTTTTGCAATGCAGCACGTAGAGGGTCCATCGCTTCGTGAGGTAATCAAGAACAAGGAGCTGCCGTTAGAGAGAGTGATCGATCTATCTCTTCAGATCTGCGAGGGGCTTGACAAGGCCCACCGGGCCGAGATCACTCATCGGGACGTCAAACCATCGAATGTCGTCATAGACGCAGACGGTCGCCCCAAGCTGCTTGACTTCGGGTTGGCTGCGGTACAGGGAATAGAACAGTTGACAAAGACAGGTTCCACACTCGGCACGATCGGTTACATGTCACCGGAGCAGATTCAAGTCAAGGAGGTCGATCAGCGGTCAGACCTGTTTTCATTCGGTGTCATGCTCTACGAAATGATTGCCGGGCGGTTGCCGTTCAAAGGTGATACCGAAGCGGCAAGCATGAATGCTGTCTTGAACGACACTCCCGAACCGCTTTCCAGATACAAGAGCGGCGTGTCGGGCGAGCTGCAGCGCATCGTCTCGAAGCTGCTGGAAAAAGATCCGTCTCTTCGTTACCAGAGCGCGGCTGATGTGGTTTCCGATCTGAAAAGGTTGACGGTCTCCCCTGTCTCTGCCGCTGAAAGACCTCGCAAGAGTTGGTGGAACCGCTACGTCGTACCGGGTGCGGTCCTCGTGCTGATAGCTATGGCCATCTATTGGTATTGGCCCTCCCGGAGGGCTGGTGATAGTGCCGATGTCAAGTCGCTGGTCGTGCTGCCATTTGAGAACCTCGGCGCCGAGGAAGACGAGTATTTTGCCGACGGCATGACCGACGAGATCACGGCGCGGCTGGCCGGTTTTAGCGGGCTGCGGATCATCTCACGAACCAGCGCCGTCTATTACAAGGATTCCAAGAAGCCGCTGAAAGTCATCGGCAAAGAACTCGAGGTCGACTACGTTCTCGAAGGCACCATCCGCTGGGACAAGTCGGGCGATACCGACCGCGTGCGGATCATCCCGCAGCTCATTGGTGTCTCGGATGATTCTCATATCTGGACCGGCACCTTTGAGCGCGCTCTTACTCAGGTGTTCGCCGTTCAGGTGGACATCGCCACCCGCATCGCCGAAGCGCTTGATGTAACGCTGCTGGAATCAGAGAAGCAACTTCTGACAGCGAAGCCCACCGAGAATCTCGAGGCTTACGATTTCTACCTGCGCGGCAAAGAGTACTGGGATCAGGGGAAAGACTCAGGGCCTGGCATTCAGATGTTCGAGAGAGCGATAGGTCTCGACAGCAACTTCTACCCTGCCTATGCCTGGCTGTCGCGAGTGTATGGATTCGAGTATATTAACAATATACAAATGACCGACGAGCGCAGGGAGCAGGCGAAAGAAGCGGCAAAAGAGGCGTTTCGGCTGGCCAATGGGAAACCTGACGGCTACCTGGCCATGGGCTATTATCACTACTACTTCAGCCGCGATTACGACCGCGCCTTGGAACTGTTCGAGCGAGCGCTGGAAGGTCAACCCAACAACAGTGAGTTGATAGCCGCAATTGCCTATGTTCAACGGCGCATGGGAAACTGGGATGCAGCCGTCGCCAATCTGCGGAGAGCGCTGAGACTCGATCCGTTTTCGCTGAGTAATATCGATGGGTTGACGCGTACACTGACCCGCCTGCACAGAATAGAAGAGGCGGAAGAAGTAATCGACAGGGCGCTCGAGTTCGTCCCGGATAATGTCGGGCTGCTTTTCTGGAAAGTAGCCTTAACCTATTACACGGGTCAGGAGAGTTCGGAGTTGCAGGCGGCGTTGCGTGAGTATACACGACTGGCGCCCCCGTCGGCGGCTGCCTTTCTGCTGGAGGAGGGAGACATCTATCTGCGCGATTACCAGTCCGCTCTGGGACGACGGACTGCCCCCAGTAACCCTACCAGCAGTGACTCTGTCTATTTCTACATAAGAAGAGGGTATATTTACCGCCTTATGTACGATAGCGGCATGAGCCGAGCCTATTACGATTCAGCACGGGTCATCGGCGAAGAGCGAGTTAGAACCGACCCGGAGGTTGCCCTTTTCCACGCCGACCTGGCGCAGGCCTGTGCGGGAGTCGGTCAGAAGCACAGAGCCGTTCAGGAGGGTGAGTTGGCCGCGGAACTTCTGCCCGTTTCCAAGGATGAGATGCTGGGTCCAGACATCCTCGAATCACTGGCAATGGTCTATATTATGGTAGGCGAGTATGACCTGACCATCGACCAATTGGATTACCTGCTGAGCCATCCTTCAAATGTGCAGATAGAAGGGGTCCGTCAACACCCGATCTACGACCCACTCCGCGACCACCCACGTTTCCAGGCGCTGATTGAGAAGTACGAGAAGGAACATGGACCCTGACGACGACAAGACACAATCCTATCTCACCTTAACAAAAGGGACTGAGGTCGGTCACTACCGGATCATCGAGAAGAGCGGTTCAGGTGGGACGGGTGAGGTTTACCTGGCCGAGGACACCAAGCTCAAGCGGTGGGTCGCCCTCAAGTTCCTGCTGTTGCATCTGCGTCAAGAAGACGATTGCCGCGGCCGAGAAATTTCTGTCGGAACATCTGGGCGGGCGTTTCGAGGAAGAAGCGGCATCAGCGCTGTAATCCTCACCGACAAGTTACACGAACATACCCGCTGGGTCATCAGATCCTGCGGGCATCTCTATGTCGATCCGTTTTGCTTTCGATACTGCTTGCTCGTCCAGTTCCCAATTCGCGGGAGATGAAATGCGTCGAATCTACTGACCCGGTCGATCTCGCCCGCCCGCTTGACGGCGGCGGACATCTTTCGTAGCTTAAGCCGGAAACGTCTGGAGCAGTATGACCTGGCTCGTTGAACAGTTCGAGATTCTCTCAAAGATAGCCTATTACCTTATTCAGGTTGTCCACTGGACAATCCTCATTACTGTCTGCGCCTATGCTATCGCCCTCGTGCTCGGTCTGCTATTCGGGATTGGGCGGATTCTTCCCAACCGCCTGACGCGCCTGATCTCCGGCGTTTACGTCAACGTCCTGCGCGGCGTGCCGCTTCTCGTGTTGATCTTCTTTTTCTACTTCGGGCTGGGCAAGTTTGTCAATCTTGACCGTTTTGTAGCGGGCATCCTGGCTGTTGGGTTCTGCTACGGCGCCTACATGGCGGAGATATTCCGTTCCGGGATGGAGGCCATCGACTACGGTCAGCACGAAGCGGCCATGTCCTTGGGGATGACGCGCTGGCAAACGCTGCGCCACATTATCCTGCCGCAGTCGATCCGGATTGTCATCCCCCCGGCGGCTAACGAGTTTATCGCCTGCCTGAAAGACTCCTCGCTGGTCTCTATAATCGGTCTGCGCGAGCTCACTCGCGCCGGGCGCGAATACGCCAACCAGAATTTTCTCGACTTCCACACCTGGTTGATCGTGGGACTGTTCTATCTTGTCCTGACGCTGTCACTGACCAGGCTGGTGCGCCGTATTGAGGCGCGGTATGCCGTTCACGGCTACGGAGTGAAGCGCGATGCTGGTTGAGATGAAGAATGTCGTGCGCCGGTTTGCAGATGTCATCGCTGTCGACGGCGTGACGATGGCCCTCGACCGGGGGGAGGTCGTGGTAATTGTCGGGCCTTCCGGCTCAGGTAAGTCGACCCTGCTGCGCTGCCTGAATGCTCTCGAGGAAATCCAGAGCGGGGAGATCGTGATCGACGGCCTGCAAATAGACCGCAACCATCGGAAGATACACCAGGTTCGGCTCGAAGTCGGCATGGTGTTCCAGCAGTTCAATCTCTTCCCGCATCTGTCGGTATTGGGGAACGTCAACCTGGCCCAGGTAGTCGTTCGCGGTCGCACGAAGACCGAGGCCGCCGGGATATCAGAGGAGCTCCTCGGCAAAGTCGGTCTGGAGGACAAAATCGACGCTTTCCCGGCGCAACTCTCCGGAGGACAGAAGCAGCGGGTGGCAATTGCCCGCGCCCTGGCCATGAATCCCAAGATCATGCTCTTTGACGAGGCCACTTCGGCGCTTGATCCGGAGATGATCGGGGAGGTCCTGGAAGTGATGAAACAACTGGCCGACGAGGGTATGACAATGCTTGTGGTCACCCACGAGATTGGATTCGCCCGGGAGGTCGCTGACCGCGTGGTCTTTCTCGACGAGGGCAGGATCGTTGAGTCCGGTCCTCCCGACGTGATTCTGGTCAACCCGGAAAACCCCCGGACGCGCGAATTCCTGGCCAAGGTGCTGTAATCATGCGTCGCTTCATACGGATCGCCGCAGTCTGCCTGACGGTTGCCCTGAGCCTGGCCGCCGGTTCCGGTCTGCAGGCGGATGAGTACCCGCTCGGCCCGCGACGTCCCCTCCCCCGTTCCGCGGTTGAGTACACAATCAGGGCCAACGTTGTGCCGGAGTCGTTGTTAGTGCGCGCCAGGTTCGAAGTGTCCTGCCGGAACCAGACCGATTCAAACCTGTCAGAAATCCGGTTTGACCTTGGCCTCCCGGCAATCGGTCCCTACGACACCACCGGCCCTCATCCTGCGGTGGACGGCAATCTTGATTCCGGGGCAAATCCCTCATCAGAGACCGCGTATCTTCGCCTGGATTCGGTTCTGTTTTACGGCGCACCGCTGCTGGACAGCGAGTTGGTTTTCGGCGGAAACCGCATGAAGGCGTATCTGCCGACCGAATTGACCCCCGGGGAGACCGGCTTTTTCCTGATGACCTATACGGCGCGAGTGCCCGCTTGTCCTCCATCTAACGGCAAACCTGAATCGGCCCGATTCATCCGGTGGTTCCCCCGAGTGTGCGCTCGTCAGGATATCCGGGCGGCTTCAGACGACACGCTGTCCAACCTGGAAAGCGCCGGTGAACCGGCCGATTTCACGGTAGTGCTGAAAATGGACTCATCTTGGTCGCTGGCGCATCCGGGTGAGTTGTTCAATGACAAGGAGCATTATGGTCTTCTGCCTCCGCCCGACAACGACAGCGTCTATGTCGATATCGTAAACCGGCACCGGGTCGAGTATGATGGCCGCATATATGTCCCTTCCTTTCCCTCCGGATTTAAGGAGTTCTATATCAGGTTGCGGGGCGCTGCTGATTTCTCGTTCGTTGTCGGCAAACGTCTTGTCCGGGATCGGGCTTATGTCGACAGCCTGACGGTTGAAGCCTGTTACCCCGCGGAGGTCGGTCCGCTTTGGGCGGGGTTTGTTGTGGCGTCGGCCGCTGAACTGGTGCGGCAGTACGAGAAGTGGCTGGGGAGATTTCCCCGCCCGGACCTCACCATTACCGCCGGTCCGTGCCCAGACGGGGATCATACTTCCCCCACGCTTATTGTCCTTCCCGACTGTGTGGTCGATTCATCCATGCTCTATGCCATGTTAGCGGTGCATATCGCTGACTGCTGGTTTTCGATCCCGACCACTGCCGAGACGGGGCCGCTTTCCGACCGGGGTCTGGCTCGTTTCCTGGCCACGATTGCCTTATTTGAAAAATACGGACTCGACGGCTACCGGGTGCTGCGCGTCTATGACGCACAATGGCCTCGTGGCTTCTCCGGTCTTTGAAACATACAATAGCTAATGAAGTTCACGATTGACATGAGAACGTTTGCTTGCATCATCGCCGCCGTACTGCTGACCATTCCCCCTGCCTTTGCGCAAAGCGTCCAGTCGCCTAAGCTCAGTGACCGGGCTCGTGGCGCGCTTGCAAGTCAAGCCGGTGATTTCCCCATGATCTTCTGGGTTTTCCTCGGGGACGACGCGATAGCCGACGAGCCGATTGCTATGACAGTCAAGGCTCTCACCAGGCGAGGGAAGGTCGATTCGACCGGCTTTCTCATCGATTCCCATGACTACCCCATCTCTGATCAGGCGCTGTCTGAGATCGAGAACACGGGCGTCTTCATCAGACATGCCTCGCGCTGGTTGCGAGCCGTGTCAGTTTATGCCGACAGCAGCCACATGGGAAAACTTGCGGCCCTGCCGTTTGTCGAGCGTATTGACCTGGTGAGGACTCTCAGAACCGGCTTCATGGAAGATGTAGTGCAGACTCCCCGACGCCCAGCGCCACTGTCAGCCGAGGAATACGCCTACGGGGAATCGCTGCTGCAGAACCGGTTTATCGAGGCTGATCGGCTTCATCGCCTGGGCCTGACGGGTAGCGGAGTTATGATTGCCGTCTTTGACACCGGATTCGATGTCGATCACCCGGCCCTTGACTCGGTCAGCGTTATTGCCACTTACGATTTCATCAATCTCGATACCAACGTCAGCGGGACAGACTGCCCGGACAACTCGGAACGGAATCATCAGAACTACCACGGCACTGCCGTCTGGAGTGTGATCGCCGGCAACATGCCGGACACTCTGATTGGAATTGCCCCCGGGGCGGACTACATTCTGGCCAAGACGGAAATAACGTGTGACGGTACCGAGATAAAGCTGGAGGAAGACAACTGGATAGCGGCGGCCGAGTGGGCCGATTCTATCGGCGCCGATATCATCACTTCCTCCCTCGGTTATTACGCTTTCGACGACACCGGGTCGTATGCGTTTGATGAACTCAACGGCGACTCGGCACTTATCACAATCGCCGCCGACATGGCTGCCTCCAGGAATATCCTGGTGATAACGTCGGCGGGCAACGAACGTAACAACGCTCAGTGGCCACATATCTCACTGCCGGCAGACGGCGATTCCGTGCTGGCCATCGGGGCCGTGCGGGCAGACTCGACCCTGGCTGGGTTTTCGTCGCCGGGCCCCACCGCCGACGGTCGCGTCAAACCTGATGTGTCGACACTGGGCGTCGGAGTCTATGTAGCCCGCTCGACGACGGGGAGCTATACCTACGTGGGCGGTACGTCGTTCTCGGCGCCGCTGGTGGCCGGAGGAGCGGCACTGGCGCTGGAGCACGACCCCGTCAGGACCGCTCGGCACGTATTCGATCTGATACTCAGTACCGCCAGCCGGTACTCAGCGCCGGACAACGATTTCGGTTACGGTCTGTTCAGCGCCTTCCGCGCCGCCGACGTGCTGCGGCTCGACCCCGTAGGTCTCATCCAGGTTCAGGTCGGCCAGGAGGAAGAAATCATCGTAACCACCTCGGGCGGCTCCGAGATTACACCCTTGCTGACGGCGTTTGATCTCCCGTTCGCAGTTGATTTTGAAGACCGGGGCAATGGCACCGGTCTGCTTACCGTGACCGGCTCGGAGCTAAACCCTTTGCAGGCGCAGTTTGGCCTGGTTGCCGATTTTGGCCAAATCATCGATACCATATATGTCACTCTCGAAACCTACGGCTTATCTGATGATGCCATCTTTGCCGGGCCGAACCCTTTCGCCGACTCGGTGCGGGTCTTCCTGAGTCCGGCGGCGGGTGAGTTTCGGTCTGTTTCAGTATTCAACAGCGCTGGTGAAAAAGTGTGGGAACAAGTCAACCATTTCAGCCCATCAGCCGATGTAACAAGGGAATGGGGCATGGTTCACTGGGACGGCCGCAACCATAGCGGTACGGCTGTCGCAGCCGGTGTTTATCTCATGTATGTCGAGACCAACCGCCGGACGGCCATGCTGAAGCTGTTGAAGACAGACTAAACGAAGAACCACATGGTTGCCGGCACGACCACTCGCACGGCTGACTTCACCCGTTGTGCGGTATGCAAGATCGACCTCAAGGGACGTTTCGTCTACATCGACGAAGAAACAGAGCGACTTCTCGGTTATACCAAGGAAGAGCTTTTCGGCAAATCGCTTCCGGACTTTCTCGACGAGAACTCCCAAGAGAAGATCGACCGCCTTCTTTCCGAGCGCAACCACTACGAGACGTTCTATGATACGACCACCATTACCCTTATCAGCCGCGAGGGACGATTGGTGGTGGCAAGAAGTATCGTCTCGCTCAATTTCATTGCCGGGAACCCGGTCAATTTCCAACTCATCCTTGACGTGGAACCGGCCGCGCAGCCTGTGATCGCCGTCGCCGCAGTCTCAGATTACGAGACCTTCCTCGATGAGCTGCTCAGCCTTGAATCGCCCCACGACTGCAAAGCCATTCTTGAACTGGTGCGGAGGTTTTCCGGCGCCTCCCGGGCCGCCCTTTACATGATGAGAGATAACCTGCTTGAGCCGCGCTCCGGTTCATGCGACAACAACTCCGATGAGTTCGCGTTCGAGTCCACTCCCGAAGTGACCGCGCTACACGAGCGTCTCGCGCGCACCGGCGCCGAGTACGCCTTTACCGACGAACATGCCGTCCGGGAAGCCGTAGAGAAAGAAGGCGCCGCGCCAAGCGAGTTCGTGATCCCGTTGAAACTTCACGACGTCGATCCGTATCTTCTGCGTCTGATTTATCCTGCCGAGGTGCAGCCGACCGAGGGAGCATTGGCCGTAGCCAGGGCGAGACTGGCACTCCGCCTGATTACTCAGTTGACGCGCAGCGCTCCACCGTCCGGTGACCGCACAGATCCGGAGGTGGACGTGAAGTTCACGGTCGGATTCCTGGACAATTTGGGGATAGGAGCGCTGCTGATTGATCCGGACGGCCAGATAGTGGGTTACAATCCCGCCCTGGTCGCCATGCTTGGCGATTGTAGCCCCGGCGACCAATACCAGGACTTTGCAGGGCTCCTTGAAGGCGGCGATTCGTCGTCGGTGACGGAGCGGCTTGCCGCCTGTTTCTCCGCGTCGGCCGACGACCGATCGGATAACGACCTGAGAATCCCGGTGAGGCTTCCATCGGGAGAGTTGTCCATCCTGATCGCCAGCCGGCTTTCGGACGATCATGACGACTGCAGCGCCTGTGTCGTGTTGATGCCCCCGGTTGCCCCGGGGCAGGAATCGGCGCTCACCGGCTCGGACTGTCGGTTGTGGCGCGGTGTGACGGCGGCCTTGCGATCATCACTTAAGAGTGTCACGGGCCTCTCGGAAGAACTGAGCCACAGGTACCACCTGCAATTAGGTGAAGACGGCAGCGTCAAGCTCGAAAAACTGCACCAGGCTGCACGAGTTCTTGATCTCACGATGGACGATGTGGTGACGATGCTTGACCTGAAAGAGGAGTGCGAAGAAATCCGGCCGGCCGATCTTAACCTCCTCGTATCCACAGCTTTACAGGACGTACGCAGGCTTTTCCCGGGGGCTGATGTGAACTGTGATTTCGAACAACTGCCCGCAATACAGACCTGCCGCAACCGGCTCACCACCATACTGCGGAATCTGATGTCGAACTGCGTCAAGTTCAGCCCTCGCGGCAAGGTACAGATAACCGTGACGGCCTCCGTTGATGATGGCCGCTGCCGAATCGACGTCACTGACAACGGTAACGGGATAGCGCCCCGCCATCGTCGCAGGATCTTCGATTTCCTGTTCCGGGTCGCCGGTGACAAACCGGCTTCTCCGCCCGGCAGCGGAATGGGGCTGGCGATAACCAGGGAACGGGTGAGGACACTGGGGGGCACGATTTCCGTGTCATCGGAAGTCGGTCAGGGGACTACGGTGACGGTGACGTTGCCCGCGGATCCCTGATAGTCTCGGAATCGACAATGGCGCCGAACCTTAGAATACTACTCGCGGATGAGAATCACTACCGGGCTCTGCTGATCGAACGGGAAGTGGCCAGGCTTAGTGGAACGAGCAGCGTTCGCAGGACCAAAACAGGGAAGGTCGCCCTGGAGCTGGTGAAGAAGGAAGAGTTCGATCTTGCCATAGTTGACGCCGATCTGACCGGATTCCACGAAATTGAGATTCTTAACGGCATTCGTCGGAGTCGGCGTGCAATGCCCATCATTGTCCTTTCGTCGGAGGACTCGGAGCGGCCAAGCCCCAGCTCCCGGTTTTCGAACTCCGTCAGGTTCCTGGTCAAAGACAGTTCCTTTCCCGAGTCCCTTGGCCCGGTAATCGACGCTCTTGTTCAACGCCTGCCGTCGAGTATTGCGGACTCCCCTGAGGCGAGCGGGATGCAGGCGGCGGACCGGGCCGACTCCCTCAAACTGGCCACCGCAACCCTTTCCCACGAAATAAACAACCCCCTTATGACCATTCTGGGGATCTCGGAGTTGATTCTGAACAACGGCGGTGATGTGGATCCGGACGTCACCCGAAAGGTCAGGATCATCCAGCGGTCGGCACGGCGGATTGAGTCCGCCCTGAAACGCCTTGCCAGCATCCGGGAACCGAGCATAAGGGAGACGGTCTCGGGCACACTGGTTGATCCGCGCAAATCGAGAATATGGCGCAAATCCAGGGTGTAGAAGCGCTTTGCCTCGTTGAAAGATGTTACCGAAGGTTTTGACTTGGTCAGATACGTTTCCTCACATTAGA
>CBFDBU010000018.1:0-58090 GCA_965603125.1 uncultured bacterium
GCATACCGCAACGAAAATTTTCCTCATGGGTGCCTCCTTTTTCCTTAGGCCCACTTTTCAGGTTCTATCTCTTCAAGTCTCATTGCCATAAGCGACGCAGCCGATCAGGCTTCGCCCGCCGAGCCATAAGTGCCCGGTGTATCTGATTCCCGGGAAGCTATCTCTTGGCCTAGTCCCGTTCTTCAACCCCGGTCAACAACTGTCCGTTTTCTGCTCAGTCAAGCACCCTGCCGGAGCACCCCACTCGCCCCGTCCTTGAGGGAATTCGCTATGTTTTCGAGCGATGCTGATCGCTTGAATCCCGCCGTACAGTTCGACAGATAGCTGCACAGCAACCCCATCTGTTCCATTGCGGAGAACGGGACATCCATCCGGTCTCTCACAGCGCAAGGCAGAGACTCATATGTGGCGGCAATTCTCTCCAATTGTTTGCTGGACGCATCCCAATCGGCCTTCCCCATGTAAGCATAGAACTGCCGGGAAGACTCGGGATCGTCGAGGTCGAAGTCCGTGAGCCCGGCAAGAGCGTAGCCAAGGCTGAGCAGGTAGCCGTCAATCTGAGATTCGAATACCTGACACAGGCGCTCCATTTCACTATCCGACATTGCTTTGGAATCCTCCAACTGCGGCTTCAGCTCCTCAAGGTATCTCTGCACCTGGCTGGCGTGTCGCCGGCACCTGCCGGGGGTGGCCGGAGCTTCGTCGCCCTGAGAGCCCTTGGCCGGATTGCTCCAGTTGGTCCAGCTATCTATTGACTCGCATATCCCCATATTCCTACCTTCCGGTTTCATCTTCACGAATTCAGTCTTGGGCATCTCTCCTGTCAGGTGCCGGTGGGCACCCAGCCCGCAGGACAAGACCGGTGCGACCTGGAGCGGCCTACATGAACCCTGAGACAGAGTGCATGCTCCTTGAATCAAGCCCCTTTTGACCTGAAACTGGTGGTGGTTTTCCGCAAAGGCAATCCTCCGATCTGTTCCCTTTTGGGAGGTTTATCGGAGGACGATTGAAAGACTTTAATTAATAACAGATATATGTAGTATTAGTGCACCCCCAGCTTATCCAACAGCTCGTCAAGCTGTTGTAAATCAAACGGTTTTGGCAGGATTCTGGCCTTCGTCAGGAGGTGCCCGTGGCGTGCCAGATAGGACCGGACATAACCGCTGCAGATCACCACTTGCGGTCTTTGGGGCAACTGAGCAAGGTGCTCAAGGACCTTTATTCCGTCTTCACCAGGCATGTTCAAGTCGAGAACCAGCAGGTCGGGCTGGGTTGTTTCGATGGCTTGAATCGCTCGTTTGCCGTCTTCGGCGATGGTCACGTCCAGCCCTCGCTCCGTCAACAGTCCTTCCAGGAAATCCCTGAAGTCAGTATCATCGTCAGCGATCAGTGCTTTCATTGTCCTGTCCCCTCGGATTGACTCCGTCAACTGGAAGGAGGATATCGAACCTGGCCCCCTGGCCAGGTGTGCTTTTCACTTCGATTTCGCCTTCGTGCGCCCGGACAATTCCGTGACTGATGGAAAGGCCCAGACCGGTTCCTTCACCTACCTCTTTGGTTGTGAAGAACGGCACAAAGAGCCTGCCCAGGTTTTCCTGGGAGATGCCGCAGCCGGTATCCTGAAATGATATGGCGATCTGATCGCCGGCGATGTCTGTTGCGATCGTCAACTCGCCGCCGTCGGGCATGGCGTCAGTAGCGTTGAATGTCAGATTCAGAAAGACCTGTTGGATTTGTTGCTGGTCCACGCTGACGACCGGCACAGACTCACTCAACTTCATGGTCAACTTGATGCCGCTCTTCACCAGGTGGGAAGAGACCAGGGTGAGGGTTTCGGACAATAGCTTGTTGATATCATACGGTGTTTTCTCGTTGGCTCTCTGTCTGGCAAACGTCAGGAGATGGCTGACAATATCTCTTATCCTGCGGCTGACGCGCAGCATTCTGTCGACAGCCGCTTGGTCAACGACGTCGATCAATATGGAGCCGGCGTCGATTCTCTGGATGGTCCCGTAGAGAACAGCGAGCGGGTTGTTTATCTCATGAGCCACACCAGCCGCGAGTCGCCCTACGGTCGTCAGTCGGTCCGCATGCATAAGCTGGACCTGTTGCCAGGCCTCCTTTTGCCTTGCCTCTTCCAGGGCCTTCTCGGAGCGTTTGCGCTTGGCAAGGAACTGCACAAACAGCCTGTCGGTGTAAAGACCAACGATCACGGCGATGATTATGCCGGTGAGGCTCAGAGCTACGGTGCGTCTCACGTTGGTACTCTGTCTGTTACCCATGGCGATGTTGACTGCTGTTACGTCTGCTAGATGTGCCGCTGCGTGTTCGTCAAGCATCTCTCGCAACGGATAGAACAGCGGGGGACCAAACTCCTCTCTAAGTTCATCAAACAGCTCGTCATTTGAGGCGCCCTGGTCCTTCAGATCAACAAGCCTGGCACTTACGACTATGAGTCTCTGTGACAGGTCTAATATCATTTCGGCGACTGCTCGCTCGTTCGGGACAACTTCGTGACCAAGCTCGAGATGTTCTCTGGCACACGTCTCGAGCGCCGTCCATTCTTCAAGCAACCACTTTTCTGTCGTCTTACCGCCTCGTGTCACATTGCCTCTTATAATGTAGGTCAATGTCCACATTCTTATCTCGGCAGCGTGGTGTTTCATTTCGCTCATAGTCAGCGCGCCGGGAACGACATTACGTTCCTGATCCGTCAGGGTTTCCTGCATGGCGAGACTATTCAGCACTGCGTGAACACAGATTCCCGTGAGTAGCAGAGTGATAGCAAGAAAGCCGATGTTCAGCGTGCGTCTCATGTCGCAAAACCGCCTTGTTTCGAGTCTTTATGTGTTGCGCTTCCTGTCATCAATGTGTTGCCTGATGCTCTCTGCCATCGTGTGCGTAATACGCCCGCAGGATAAACAACCGAAATGCTGACTGCTAAAGCCCTTCAAAGAACTGTTCCAGGCGGGCGTCGAGAGCGGCGGCAAGTCTCGACAGGGTGGCGATGGATGGAGAGGTCTGAGCATGCTCCACCTGGAAGATCAGACTCGGCGAGAGTCCACTGCGATTACCCAGTTGCTTCAGCGTCAGCTTGTGGCTGGTCCGCAGGCGGCGAATCTCCTCGGCGATTCTCTCGATCGCCTGTTGGTTCAGGTTTGTTCGCAATCCGCGCAGTCTGACGGCCTTGTCCAGTACTGACGTCAATTCATCCTCCTCAAACGGCTTGGTCAGGAAATCGAACGCCAACCCCCGCAATGCCGCCACAGCCCTGTCAAACGTGGGATAGCCGGACAGGATAATGACACAGACGTCGCTGTCTACTTCCCGTATACGTTTCAGTAGTTCAAGGCCGCTGATCTTCGGCATGATCAGGTCCAGGATAATGATCTGGAACATCTCATCCTTGAGAATGGAAACGGTGACGCCTGGGTCAGTCGTGTACTTGACAATGTAGTTCTTGGTGGTCAGAAGGCTCTCGAGATGCTCGCACACGTCGACGTCATCGTCCACAACGAGGACTTTAACCTTCCTATGGGTAGAGTGTCCAACCATTTCAGAGTCCGCCTGTTCGCCGATTTTGGTATACAACACTATTCTATAGAAATACTGCAGATACTGACTCTGTCTGTCAACAAGAATTCCCCTGTGCGTAAGATGTCACTGAAATCCGTGGCGCTCCCCAACGAGAGCGGTAGCAAGGGCGTTTTGATTTGCAACTAACGTCAGTATGACGGCCTTTGAGGAGCTTGCCCATGACGGTACAGGCAACGGCAACGTCGGTGTTTCTACACTGTCAAACGGCTCCAAGAGGCCTAAAATGACACAAGACCAGTGCCCTCGCACGCTGTGTGATTAGCGGGAAGGGCCGTTCGAACTGGAGCAGGAGATTCAGAAGCTGTTTGACCACAAGGCGAAGACAGGGAAGATTCCCGTAGCCGGCGGGTCATACCCTATCGATCAGCTGAAGCTTTGCCCGAAGATGGGCGAGGCGGCGTGGGGGAGAGTATAGTCAGTGAATGAGAAAAGGGACAGCGCTGCGGAGTGCTGCCCCTTGACTTTCAGAAGGAGATGCGGTCTTATCACTTCCTCCTGTGAAGGTGACACTTCTTGGATGGCGACGTCGTCATCCGTTTGCACCTCTTGCCTGCCTTGGTCTTGCCTATACAGCGGACCCTCTTGGCCACCTTCTTCTTCGTTACTTTCTTCCTGGTGACTCTCTTCTTGGCTTTCCGAACTGCCATGACGCTTCCTCCTTGAACGAATCAGGTTTATTGGTTCGCTGATCAGTTTATGATTTCATGTGCTGGTGTCAACAAGAAAAGTCAGCAGTGTTAGCCCAATTGCATCGTGAAGGGCAAGGCGGAGTAGGGGAGCTGCGCAGGTCATCACGAAACAAGGGGCCGGTGCCGGGTGGTGCCGGCTCCGTTCTCTGGAAGGCCATACCGCTCACCGGGTCTATTTGTCGGCCACCTCCTTTCCATTCTCGCCATCGCCTCCGTTCTCGCCGTCGTCTCCTGCCGTTTTCACAAGCAGGGTCCGGTTTCGCTCGTGGTGATTGGCGAGAAGCAGCGCCCGCAGAGCCGGCCATTCCTCAGGCTGGTAGAGCGACTGCGTTAATTCGATCTCGCGCATGATGATGATACGATCTTCCACCCTGTCGACTGTGATAGAAAAGCGCCCGGCGTCATTCTCCATAGTCTGACCGGATGGACAATAAACGACATCCAGCCCGCTCAAATCCAGTCTGAGCCGGACTCTCTGTTTCATTAAGGACGCCATTTGCACATGGGAGGAGCGTTCCTGATGGTAAAGACGAACGTTATCGGGCAACTGGTCAAAGATGCCCCCGGATGGGTCCTCCAGTACAAGCCGCAGACGACCGAGGTCATCCGGCTCCGGCTTTTTCAACTCTAGTTCAAACCCCATCACGACCCCGAGACGATCAAGCCGGCTTGGATTGAAACCGACGACCTTGGCGCCGTCGAGCAGACCGGAGACAACCGCGTTGAGAAACGTCTTTGCCTCCCCGGTCAGACCGACCATACGGTCGTACCCACTGAGAGCCTCGTCCGCATAGTAGTAACCGGTGCCGGTGAACTTCTCCGCTTTCTTGTCATACGACAGGCTGAGTCGAACGTCAAGCATACTCTGTTCGTTCTCGCCGCCGAGAGTCACACCAGGCCGGTCTCCATGTCCGGGAAGCCAGATGGTACGACCGTAGATGCGAGAGACCCCGTTGGAAATCGTGCTGCTGGAGGGCTCGTAATATGCTTCGAGATTCTCTCCCGACACGGCCACGCTGATTCCGGCCATCCGGGCCAGTGTCGGAATCCCCTCATCGACAGCGTCGTAACCGCGGCCAAGGAACACCGGGTCTGCCCGGAGCCCCGCCTCCCTGAACATGGCCGCAGCCAGCACGGCGCGATCCAGGCGATGCCCGTACGCAGTGGCGTAAGTGCGAGCAGCCTCGCGCGGGATGGACCTCCAGTAACGCTCCGGGTAGCGCACGAACGAGGTCCTGTCATCGATGAAGCCGGCTATGAGATCAGCCTTCTCACCGTCAGTACGGGCGTCTTCCAGAAGCGAATCCAGACATTTCCTAAGGGGTTCATCAATCGTCATTGCAGATTTGAAAACACGGCTCAGGTAATCGCCATAATCTTCCCAACTGTCCCAGGTTGACCAGACAATGTGGGGAACATGCGCCGCCGGATCATCGGTGCGTGGACGCGGGATGGCATCTACCGGCCCCATCTTCCACGAATAAATGTCCAGTCCCCGTTCCCGATCGGTCTCCATCTCTAGTTCAGGGATACCCTCCGAGACAGACACATGGAGCGGATGTCCCGCAGGCAGCCCGAGCGTGAACACCGATTGCACGGCCGGCTCGTCACGAGCAAATGTCCAGAGCCCTTCCGCGCCAGGTCGGAACGGCTCTCTGTCCTCGATGGCATAGGCGACCTCGAGGATGCAGGGCTTTTCGACGCCGTTATGGAGCAACATCGTCTCCCGCATATTGGTGTAGTCATACGCGTGGTTAAGCGAGCGCGGAAGAGTGCTGACAATGCCGGTCGCTCCGGTTTCCCACCACTGATCATCGCGCCAGGTGCGCACGGTAGTAACCTTCAATGTGCAGTGAGCATTATCGTACGGGATGCGATGATCTCCATACCGGCGCATGCCGACATTGGTGTTGATCCAGATGATACGATGGATATGCCTTACCAGGCATCCGTTGGGAAGCCAGTGTGACTCCTGACCGTCGAACAGCAGGACGGCATCTTCTTCCGGGAAGTTGAACGTCTTTTCGGCGGTGGCAAGGAGAGCTGAGATATCCTGCTTCCCGGAGACAGACTTCTGCGCCCGTGCAGTTGAAACACACACCGCGAGAGCGGCGACAATGACCGCGATAAGAACCAGGTTCTTCGTGCGGCGTGTCATTTCGCACCCCCTTTCTCGGCGCGAAAGACAGTCCCCGCGTACTTCCTGGCCTCCTTCATTGCCTTCCGGAGGCAGTCATACCCGTCCGGTGGGATTTGCCGGCGTTTGATTTCCGCCCTCTGAGATATGGCCAACCCTTTCTTGGTCATCTCACTTTCGCCCTTGAAATAAGCATACGTTTCATCGACTTCGTCGCTCTTCGGTGGTTCGGTCACTTTGAATCCTTTAGGCAGCCTAATGGTCTCGGTGCCGATGAGCAGTTGGGTAGTGTAGAAGAAAACATCGTCGCGACGCTTCTCCGGCCAGTCATACGTTACTGGTCCGAACAGCATGCGGCTCTTTGAGGTTATCTGCATCAGGGGACTCTTGAATTCCAAACCGCTGTCAACAGGTAACGCATATTCGGGGATGCGGTAGTTGATTTTCCACCACATGCCGGTCTTGAAATCCAGTATGTCACCATGCTCGTAGCCGATCAGTTCAACGCGATCACTGACATAGTGAAGCAAGTTAGCCAGATAACCCCGGATTTCCGAGAGACGCCGACGTGACAGTATGGATCGAAGTCGACCATCCGCTGTGCCATCCCCCAGCAGTTCGAGCGTCCCCTCAAAGGTGCCGTCGGCAAGGAGCGTACCGGTGTTTGTCGCCCGCATCGGCGATTCCTCCGGCGGGCTGTAAGGTATCCGGCTTAAGGACTCTCCCATGGAAGAGCCGACCAGGTAGTGCTGTTCGGCTTCGTTCTTGCTCCAGATATCCTTGTTGTACGGAACCCATGTGGGATCGTACATGACGAAGCTGCCGTCTTTCTTTTTGAGGGCGACCACGCAATGGTTGAACTGGTCGGCCGGGACTTCCTCGATGCGGCTGCCGGCCATCGTCATGGCGGCGTAGGAATCCATGTCGGCCGCCCGCATCATCGTTACCAGCATGCCGGCAATATCCTTGCAAACGCCGCTGCGCTGCTCGAAAATCATCGCGCCGGAATGAAGGGTGTACCCTTCGCCCTCGCCCATAGTCTGGCCGCTGTAACGGATATTCTGGGCCACCCAATGCAGCAGCTCAAACGCCTTTTCCTCCTCGGTCCCGTTGGTTACACCGGCGCTAGCCAGGATTTCGTCCACTTTCGCCCTGACGGCGTCGGTGACCGCAAACTGGCTTTCATTGACATCAAAGAACCATCGACTCTTTGCCTCCCAACTCTCCACCGTAGCTACCACGACCTTGGTGACTATATCAGATGCTCCCGGACGATATCGCTGCGGGTCCCAGGCGGGCATATCCTTTACCCACCACGTGTAAGCAGTGGTGTCCGCCGCGTAGCCGGTACTGGAGAACATGGGGCCGTTGTATATCCGGGAGTGGAGACGCTTGTCTGCAGGCAGTTGCAGCACGTATTTCTTTTCTACGATCGGCACCGTAGCTTCGAAGCGCACAATGTCAAAGTACTGCCCGGGCATGGGCGGAATGTAACGCTCATCGTCAGGCTCCCCGGCGCCGGGTTCAAGGAGGGCGTAGGAGTATCCCTTGCGGAATATCTCGATCTCGACACCATCGCCTACCTGCAGCCGTGGAAGCTGAAGCAGCTTTATCCGGTCGCCCCAGTAGATACCGGACTGCGGAGCGGGCAAATCGCGCACGTTCTCAAGAGAGATCGGTATTACCTCGTCGTCGCGTATGATATTCACCTCGCGCACCTCGATATAGCTGCTCAGCGGCTCATAGTGCCAGTTGCCCACGGCAAGTCGTCTGCATCCTTCCTCGGTCAGCACCTTGTACAGGATGTAACTGTCGGTGTAGGCAATGCCTAATGCGTTTACGGTGTTGACCGTAGAATCGCAGACGATAACGTAGGCGGCGCTGTCGAAATCGGAGGCACTTCCGGTGTTCTTGATCCGGTCGAACGCCGTCGGCGGGGGGCTGTCTCCCGGCGGCAGAGAATTCGCCGTATCGGTTTGTGCCGCCGCGCACAGCGGTACAGCCAGCAAAAGGAAGATAGTAATCACAGTTGTCATGCGGGTTCTCCTGCGTTCTTATGATTAGTGCGCGCCAATTACAAATTGCTTTTCAAACGCGCTAAGCGTTCTTTGGCATCTTCAACTGATTTCAAGCCTTCATCCGCGTCTTTCCAGATATCGAGGAAGGTCTCATACTGCTCGATCGCTTTGTCGGTCCAACCCGATTCTTCGTAGGCCATGGCCAGATAGTAATGGAGCTTCACCGATTCGATACACCATATGCGGCCCTTGCTGTAACTCGAAAGGAGTTGTTCGAGCTCGTCCACCGCTTCACCCAGTTGGCCGTTATCCTGATGCGATCTGGCCAGCATGAAACGGGTTCCAAAGCCATACGGAGAATCGCGGTCCAATAGTCCCTCCACCGCCCGGGCGAAATGCCGGATCGCCACGTCGTAGTTCCGCTTCGCCCGCTCGACACATCCGGCGCCGATCCAATAGAAGGCCATAAAGGTGGTATCGTTCTGTTCGATTGTGTTTTTCCACGCCGACAGCATCTCTTCAGCTTCCGCCAAGCGGCCGTTTTCAGCAAGCATCTGGATGTAGCCATCCTGAAAGGGCACCACCGGGCCGCGGTTCTCGGCGTAGTCGTCCATCGCTTGTCGCATCGCCGTAAGGGCCTCATCAATCGCGCCGAGTTCGGCCTGAATCATGGCTACAAAGAGATGCTTGTCCCAACCCTCCGCTTTCTCTATCCGGTCGGCTGCGATACCCTGATCCAGGATAGCCAGCGCTTCGTCAAGCTTACCCTGGTGTACCTGGATCAGAGCCAGGTTCAGGCGTCCATTAGAGCGGGTCGATTTGCGAGGGCTCCCGATCATCTCCTCGTAGCATTTCTCGGCCTCTTCGTATCGCCTCTGGAAAACATACATGTGTCCCAGGCTCTCCCACGACGGGTAGAAATCCGGTTTTATCTCGATCGCCTTTCGGAACGACGCAATCGCCTCATCGATTTTTCCGCCGGAGGCGTAGAGCTCTCCTCGAGAGTCGTAGGGATTGGCCTGGTCCGGCGCCAGCTCTATGTATTTGTTAATCGCCCAGATCGATTTTTCGAAGTCGCCGATGTCGTTGTAGCTGTAGGCCAGTTGATTGTACACAGACTCGTACAGAGAATCCAGTTCTATGGCCTTAGTATAATACTGGATGGCAGAATCCGTTTGGCGCAAGCCATAACGGTATAAGTACCCAAGGTTGTGATGCGCTTCCTTGTCGTCGGGATAGCGTTTGACAATCTCCTTGACCTTCTCAATGGCTGTCACCGGGTCAGCGTTGGTGAAGGCGTGAAATCCCTCAATCGTGAGTTTCTCTTTATGGCTCACGTTTTCGGAGAACCGTAGCGCCTTGGCCGCACTCTCCCGGCGCTCAGCCCCGCTCCTAAGTCCAGCCAACCGATAATAAGCCATGGCAAAGGTCGAATCCAGCTCAACAGCTTTTCTCAAGGCACGTTCGGCATCGGCGAAATAATGTTTGAACCCGAGTTCAACGCCTTCTATGTAATGGCGGTAGGCTTCGGGTGAATGGGTGGTCACATCGGCCACCGGACGGTCCGGCTCGGTCAGGGCGTCCTCAGGCAGTGACAAGTCACTCTTTATCTCCACTGTCAGCTTATCCACCAGAGTGAAGATATCCTCACCCGGCTCGCCATTGATTCGTTGCGTCGCCACGGAAGTCCCCGAGGACACGTCTAACAGTTGTGCTGTAATGACTATTTGCGGATCGGTTCTGAGAATGCTTCCGTGCAGCATCCATTTGGCCTTAGCTTTCTTGGCGATCTGTGAGGCGACGCCGGGATCGATTTTCTTCTCTCCTTCATGTCCGAGAAGTTTCAGGATGTCATAGAGTCTCTGACTTGACACTACCTGTACGTAGCGTGACTCGGACAGATCGGTGATCAACAGGTTAGTAGCGATTTCTCCCAGCCTTCGGCCGTCCTGCGGGTCGGCCAAATTGTCGAAATACATGATGGCCAGACGGTTGCCGTCTGCCACGGCTTCCTGTGTGGGGCGCACTTCAAACTGCCACGGCTTCAGTATTAGCGCTGTCGTCGCGATGACGATCACCGCGGCTGGAATCAGTAACCTGGTGGTCTTACTGATTCGTGATTTTGGTGCGTGAGTCACGATCGACGTATCGGAGTCGCGCTCCAGTCGCTTCAGATCGCTTATCACCCCCGCCGCCGTTTGGTAGCGCAATTCGGTATCTTTCTCCAGAAGCTTCGACACGATATTCTGCAGCACATCCGGCACTTCCCTCTTGTATCGCGACAGTGGTTCGACGGCTTCGTTGAGCACGGCGTTCATGATGGCCGCCTCACTGTCGCGCTTGAATGGGTTATGTTTGGTGATTAGTTCATAGAGAACCACGCCGAGTGAGAACAGGTCACTGCGATGGTCAATCTCCTTGCCCTGCACCTGCTCCGGGGACATGTAGCCGATGGTGCCGAGAGTTGAGCCGGTTCTGGTTAGCTTGTTTGTCCCCGCTACTGTCGCCAGGCCAAAATCAAGCAGCTTGGCGCGGTCATCGGTGTCTATCACAATATTGGATGGTTTGATATCCCGGTGGATGACACCTGCCTGATGTGCCTTGTTTAATCCCTCGCAGATCTGGGCAGCCAGATTGATGGCCTGATTCAGGGTTAACTCTTTGCTTTTGATAACATCACGCAGCGACTGACCCTCCACGTGCTGCATTGCAAAAAACGGCCTGCCCTTGTATTCGCCCACCTCATAAATGGTAACAATGTTCGGGTGGTCGAGCTTTGCTGCTGCTTGCGCTTCGCGGGTGAACCTCTTGCGACATTCTTCATCTTGAGAGAGATGAGGGGGCAGGAACTTGAGCGCGACCTTGCGATTGAGCTTGGTGTCCTCCACCAGATACACCTCACCCATACCACCCGCACCGATCTTCTCGATGATCCGATAGTGCGAAACCATCGTGCCCTTGGTCAGGGCAACGAATGACTGTGTCCGATCATCATGTGACTCATCTACCGCCATGACCAGGTTACCTCATTAGGCCGATCACAATGCTTCCATTCCATTGATTGACCGAAAGATAGAGTTCGATTGTGCCCGATGCAACGTCAAAAAGGGAGTGCGGATTGCTGATAGCCTGTAACCGGATTTCGTCAGAAGGTTGTTGATATGACCAGTCTGAAACCGCTCCCCGGGGCCTCGGCCCAAACCAATCAGGATTTTTCGAGGCGGTACTTGTTTCCAGCTATCGGCAGCGGGTAAGGCCAGACCAATCAACAACTCTATCGTGGCTCCGAGAGTGCCACCAACTAAAATCCCGGCTCCCCGATACTCCGAATAACCTTCGTTGAAGACATCGGTCGCCGCATATGCACCGAGTATTCCACCGCAAACAACGCCGATAGTGATTCCCCACCCGATATTTTTGGCGCGGGTTTTTTCGGGGATTTCGAGTCGGCGAATGCCACTAATAGGGATAGCCATCAGGCTCATGGAATCGATGGTGTGGAGAAAGAGAGTATCCCCTCTGACCGACGCGACCACACCCTCGGTCATTTCGAATTTGATCTCGCCCCGCCTTACTCTCATTTCGCTGTCTGTGGCTATCCGGATACTTTTCCCAACCAGCGAGTGTGGTTGGACCTCCGCCTCACTCTGATTCGCGGCACGAGATCGGTCTTCAAAATGGGAAGGGGCGCACTTGATCGGGAAGCCGCCACACCGTATCTTAATTCACTATGTGCACAAGGGCGGAAAAAACCTGTTGAGAGTAGGAGCCCGTGGGAAAAACAACAACTGCTGTGGTCGGTGTCGGCACTCTGGGGCGCCACCATCTACAGTGGTATTCGCAACTGCCTGACTCTGACCTGGTCGGCCTCTACGACATTGACCGCGACAAGGCCGCCAGGTATGCTGCTGAGTATAATGTGACCGCTTTCGATTCGCTTGAGCAACTGGCCGAGCGGGCGGCTGCCGTCTCGATCGTGGTTCCGACGACGGCTCACTATGAGGTCGCATCTTATCTTATCGAGAAGGGCATCCATTGCCTGGTCGAAAAGCCGGTCACTTCCACCTATGAAGATGCCCTCAGACTGGAAAAACATGCGACCGGCCGGGGAGTGAAACTCGCCGTGGGCCATATCGAGCGGTTCAATCCGGCCGTGCGGGCGCTGGCAGGTCTGGATATCCGGCCGTCGTTCATCGAAGCCCACCGCCTGGCGGCGTTTGATCCCCGCGGCACCGACGTGGCAGTCGTCCTGGACTTGATGATCCACGATATCGACCTGGCGCTGATGTTCATTCGGTGGAATATCGTGAACATCCAGGCGTCGGCGGTGGCGGTTGTCTCCGACAAGCCGGATATCGCCAACGCCCGGCTGACTTTTGAAAACGGCGCCGTTGCCAATCTTACCGCCTCACGTATCTCGCTTCAGGCCATGCGCAAGCTTCGTATCTTTCAGAAGTCCGGTTATTATTCGCTTGACCTGGCCGCCAAGCAAGCCGATCTGTACCGCATGGCCGCTCCCGACGAACCATCGGAAGGGATGCGCTTGCCGCTGGGCAAATCAGGTAAGGACATCATCTATCTGAAGAAGAGTGATGATGGTGAGGATATGCTCCGACTGGAACTGGCAGCGTTCCTGAAGGCCATATTCGACGACAGGCCAGTGGCGGTGTCCATCCGCGACGGGGCCGAGGCGCTGCGGGTGGCGCTGGAAATCGAGCGGATAGGCAGTGAGTCAGCATACAAGATGTTGGGGACAGGACCGATCTGAATGGCGCCGGCAGAGTTCTTCCTGAGCGCTGGGGATCCTTCCGGTGACAACGCCGCCGGTCGGCTGGTGACCGAACTTCGAAGGCTCCATCCAGGTCTGTCCCTTTTCGGTCTGGGGGGGCCGAAACTCAAACAACTGGGCCAGCGGCAACTCGCCGACGGGGGCGATCTGGCCGTGCTGGGATTCTGGGAGGTGGCCCTGCGGTTCCGATTTTTCCGGAAGCTGCTCCGGCGAACCGTAGATGAGATTCGTTCGCACCGCCCGGCTTGCCTGATCCTGGTTGACTATCCCGGCTTCAACCTGCGACTTGCCAGGCAAGTGAGAGACCTGGGTATTCCGATCGTGTATTATATCTCTCCACAGGTCTGGGCGTGGGGCGGAAAGCGGCTCGACGAGATAAAAGAGTCCGTGTCCCTCATGCTGTCGATCCTGCCGTTTGAAAAGGAGATGTATCAACGGAGCCGTGTCAACAGCCGGTTTGTCGGACACTACCTGCTGGAAGATATCCCCTCCGATTACATCGCCTCGCCACCGCCGCTGGAAGGCACGCTGGCTCTGCTTCCGGGGTCGCGGCCCCAGGAAATTGAGCGAATGCTGCTCCCCATGCTTGAAGCCGCTGCTGTGCTGCATGAGCGGTACGGTGTGCGTTCGGTGGTGGCGGCGGTCAAGGGCGCTTTCGATTACGAAAGGCACACCGGGCGCTTCAAGACGCACGGTGTCTCGGTCGCCTACGACAACCCACGCAAGACTGTTTTCGACAGCAGCCTCGTGTTGTGTTCGTCGGGAACGGCCACGCTGGAAACAGGGATAATCGGTCGCCCGATGGTGGTGGTGTACAAGACCGGCTTTGTCACCTATCAGATTGCCCGCCGCCTGATAAAGGTTGACAAGATCGCCCTGGTCAACCTGGTTCTCGGTGAGAAGTGCGTGCCGGAACTGATACAGCGTGCAGCCACGCCGAGACGTATGGTGGGTGAACTTGAGAAGCTCTGGACCGACGAAACATGCTACGAGTCTGTCCGGGGAAAGCTGAACCGGTTGCCGCAGTTGCTTGGCGGCGAAGGAGCTTCGGCGCGGGCCGCCGGTCATATCGCGGGATTCGTGGGGCCTGAAGGGGCCGGGAGTAGTCGCGAGCAGGGCAGTCGGGGTGAAAAACCGCCCGACTCAGGTTGACATCACATGACGCTAATCGTGTACAAGATAGTCTCATTTGTCATCTTCTGTTGCCTTTACCCTTTTGGGCGCTTCAGGGCGGCTCGCGGCAGCAGACTATGGCGGGGTCGGCTGGGCCTGATCGACAAGGTCGGCCCCGTGAGCGTGTGGATCCACGCTTCGTCGGTCGGCGAAGTCCGTGTGATCAGTTACATGATCGACTACCTGAAACGGGCGAATCCATCGCTGAGGATTCATGTCTCCGTCATGACCCCCGCGGGATACGAGACGGCCGCGGCGCAATTGGGCGACGTCGTAAGCATAACATACTTCCCGATCGACTCCGCCCACGTTGTCAGGCGGACTCTTGATATGATTCAACCGCGATTGATCGTCATCGCTGAAACCGAAATCTGGCCGAACCTGATCTGTGAAGCCGGAAGAAGACGCCTTCCCCTGATCCTGATAAACGGCCGCATGTCCGAAAAGGCGTTCGGGCGATACCGTATCTTTCGGACCTCTCTGGGTCGCCTGCTTGGCCGGTACGACCGGTTTTTCGTCAAGACCCACGCCGATGCCGACCGCTACCGGTTCTTCGGCATTCCTCCGGCACGCTGCGAGGTAGCCGGCGATATGAAGTTCGACGCTCCCCTGCCGGAACGCTCCCAGGAGAGGGTTCGTGAAATCCGCCGTCGGGCCGGGTTTGGGGTGGATGATTTTTTCATGGTGGCCGGTTCCACCCGGAACGGCGAAGAGGCGATGATGCTGGACCTCCTGCAGGCCATGAGTGCCAGGGACGATAAGTTCAGACTCATCATCGCGCCGCGCCATGTCGAACGGGCGGGCGAGATCGGCGCCCTGCTGAAGGACCGTAATGTATGCTTCGCACTTTTCGAGCAGCGCTCCAGAGCCGACAAGGGAGACATTGTCTCCTGCGTCCTGGTCGATCGGGTCGGCCTGCTGAACGATCTCTATCTTGCGGCAGATATCGCTTTCGTCGGGGGAACGCTGGTTGATGTCGGCGGTCACAACCTTCTCGAGCCGGTCTGGGCGGGCACCCCGGTTCTCTTTGGCCCTCATCTCGACAACGTAAACGAGGCGGCGGACTACATACTGAGCCACAATTATGGAGCCAGGGTTCAATCCGCGGACGAGTTGACAGCGCTGGTAGAAAAAGCCTGCTCAGGGAAGACTGCCTTTGCGATCAAAACCGAGACTGACCTGGCCGGTTCGGCTACAGCGAGGGCCGGCGCCTATATTCTGGAAAAACTGACCAATGTTAGAACGGATCTGGAAAAAGATCATCAGGCGTAAGGCCTTCTCACCGTGGGCCATACCGGCGCTGGGTCTGTGGCTCTGTTCGGTCGTTTACCGTCTGCTTTTCCGATTTAAGAAAGCAGCCGTGAGGGCCGACGTGAAGGTGGACATCCCGGTGGTGTGTGTCGGCAACATCACTGTCGGCGGGACGGGCAAAACCACAATGGTGGAATTCCTCACCCGGTTTCTCATGAAAGAAGGACTGCGGGTGGGGATTGTCTCCTCCGGCTACGGGCGAAGCGGCGAACGCTCGTTTGTTGAACCCGGCTACCGCGTCCAGAAAATGCCGGTGGCACAGACCGGCGATGAGGTGAAGCTTCTCGCCAACCTGTTGCCGGAGGCCTTCTTTTCAGTGGACAGGGTGAAGGCCAGAGCGGCTGTGAACTTGGCGGTGGCCGGTGTTGTCGATCTTATGCTGGTTGATGATGGTTTCCAGCATTTCAGATTGGCTCGCGACCTTGACATTGTGACTTTCGATGCGGCCATCGACAGAAGACTGCTCCGGTCGTTTCCCGCCGGACTCCTGCGCGAGCCGATGTCCTCGCTGCGGCGTGCCGATGTGGTTATCGCCACCCGCTCGAACTTTGCAGAAGACTTGGGAGTGCTCAAGAAAGAACTGCAGTCCCTGAGCCCCCGGGCGCAGCTTTACTGCTCGCAGTTCCTTATCGCGGAACTGCGGGGGCGCGATCGACGCTTGCCGCTTAAATATCTTGAGGACAAGTCGGTGTTTCTCTTCGCCGGGGTGGGCAATTTCAAGCCCCTGCGCCGGCAGGTAGCGGCCCGGTGCGCCGATCTGGATGACGCCCTGGAACTGTCGGACCACCAGGTATACGACGAGCGGCTCCTGAACCGCATCAAAACGGACGCCGATCGTCATGACTCCGATGTCATCATCACCACCGGCAAGGACTGGGTGAAGTTGCCGGACTTTGCCTTCGGTCGGGAAATATATTATCTTGCGCAGTCAACTGACCTCGATCCGGGAGAAGAGAAACTGGTCGAATACCTGATTGACAGACTTGATCTGAGAAAGCGGGAGAGTTGATGGAGCGGCGCTACGACGTTCTGGTCATCGGCAGCGGCATCGCCGGGCTCTTCTACGCTCTTAAGATGTCCGAGTTGAATCCGCGCGCCCGGGTGGCCATTGTTACCAAGAAGGGAGAGCGGGACTCCAACACCAACCGAGCCCAGGGGGGCATCGCCGCCGTCTTGAAAGGCACCGACAGTTTCGAGACGCACATCAAAGACACGCTGGCCGCAGGCGCAGGGCTTTGCCACCGGGACGTTGTCGAGCGGGTAATCGAGTTCGGCCCGGCGCTGATAGAGGAATTGAAAGCCTATGGCGTCAGATTCACCGAGAAGGACGGCCACTATCATCTGGGTCGCGAAGGCGGTCACTCGGAGTCGCGAGTGGTGCACGCCAAGGATTTCACCGGTCGCGAACTGGAACGGGCGCTGCTGGCAGCCTGCCGGCAAGCAAAAGACCGCATCGACATCCTGCGCGACCACCTGGCGCTCGAACTGATAACCTACCAGGACGGCGGGCGGCAGGCCTGCGGCGGTGCTTTCGTGTTCTCGGAAGAAGGGCGCACTTTTGAGTTCTTCTACGCCCCGGTGACGATGCTGGCCACGGGCGGACTCGGCCAGGTCTATTACCATACCACCAATCCCAAAATCGCCACCGGGGACGGAGTGGCGCTGGCCTACCGGGCCGGCGTAACGGTGGCGAATCTGGAGTTTGTGCAGTTTCATCCGACCGCGCTATACAGTCCCGGACGCTGGCCGTTTCTGATATCAGAGGCGGTGCGGGGCGAGGGAGGGCGGTTGATGTCGATTGACGGACGCTACTTAATGGAAGAGGCTCATCCCCTCAAGGATCTCGCTCCCCGTGACATAGTCGCCCGGGCCATCGACAAAGAGATGAAGGAGACCGGGGAGGAGTTTGTCTTTCTCGACGTCAGCCATCTCGAGGCCGAGTTCATCAAGGGCCGGTTCCCCAACATCTACAGCCAGTGCCTCAAGCGTGGCTTTGACATGACCGAACGACCTATCCCGGTAGTACCCTCGGCCCACTATTCGTGCGGCGGCGTGGTGTCCAACATTGGTGGTGAAACCGAACTGCCCGGCCTTTATACGGCCGGCGAAGTAGCCATGACCGGTATGCACGGAGCCAACCGCCTAGCCTCGAACTCCCTGCTGGAAGCGGTGGCTATGGCCAGGTTCGCTGCCGCCAGTTCTACCGATTATCTCAAACGGGTGCACTTTCCCAGCGCCGTGCCGATCGACAATGCGCCGTATTCCTCGCTGCATCAGCCCCGGCAGAAGATTCTCATTGCCCACGACCTTCGTCAACTCAAGCGCGTGATGTCCGACTTTGTGGGCATTGTGCGAACCGTCGATCATCTCAAGTTGGCTTGGCGGAAGATTCGCCAGATCAAGGAAGGCATCGAACAGTACTACCTAGCCACCCCAGCCACCTACGCGGTGGTGGAGTTGCGAAACATGGCCACCATCGCCGAACTGATTGTTGAGTCCGCCCTGCGGCGGTTGGAATCGCGCGGGCTGCACTGTCTACAGGACTACCCCGGCACAAGCGACAAGTATCTCAAGGACACCCTGATTGAAGGAAAACAACGCGATGCCCGATGACCAGCCATCCCGTCAGGAAATGATCCTGATTCTCGATTTCGGTTCCCAGTATACGCAGCTCATCGCTCGGCGGGTACGGGAAGCGAAGGTCTATTGCGAGATCGTCCCCTTCAACGCCGATCTTGCTCCTTATACCGACAGGAACGTCCGCGGCTACATTCTCTCGGGAGGGCCTTCGTCGCTCAAGGAGCCGGGCGCTCCTCGCCTCGATGACAGCTTCTACGTCAGCGGCACTCCAATCTTAGGTATCTGCTACGGCATGCATCTGCTGGCTGACCGCTTTGGCGGAGAATTGATGCAATCGGAATCGCGGGAATACGGCCGGGCTCACCTTGAGGTCACCGATGACAGGGGATTGCTTTCCGGTATCCCCCGACGGAGCCAGGTCTGGATGTCACACGGCGATTCCATAGTCCGGCTTCCCGATTCGTTCTCGGTGATCGGCTCCTCGGACAGTCTCGATGTGGCTGCCATCGCCTCCCACGATCGGAGGTTGTACGGTCTTCAGTTCCACCCCGAGGTTCATCATACTGAAGAGGGCCGGTCCATTCTCGACAATTTCCTGTTCGATATCTGCGGCCTGAAAGGCAACTGGACCACGGAGGTGTTCATAGACAGCGCCGTCAGGAGTATCCGAGCGCAAGTCGGTGGAAGCCGGGTTCTGCTGGCTATTTCCGGAGGCGTCGATTCCACGGTGGCTGCTATGCTATTGACGAAAGCCATCGGTGACAATCTCCACGCGGTTTTTGTCGACAATGGCGTCCTGCGAAAAAACGAATTCTCCGATGTCGTAGCGGTGCTCACTAAGTTAGGGATCAATCTTCACCCGGTGGATGCCTCGGCGAAATTCTTAGGCCGCCTCGCCGGTGTGACCGACCCCGAGCAAAAGCGAAAGATCATAGGCGGCGCCTTTATCGATGTCTTCGAGGAAGAAGCCGAGAGAATCGGCGGCGTTGGTTTTCTGGCCCAGGGGACACTGTATCCGGACGTGATCGAATCGGTCTCGTTCAAGGGGCCGTCGGCGACCATCAAGTCGCATCACAACGTCGGCGGGCTGAAAGAGCGGATGAAACTGCAGTTGGTGGAACCACTGAGAGAACTGTTCAAGGACGAGGTTCGCACCGTGGGGCGCGCTCTGGGACTTCCCGACGTGTTCATCCGTCGGCATCCCTTCCCGGGACCGGGTCTGGCTGTCCGCATCTTAGGTGAGGTGACCAGGGAACGGTGTCGTCTTCTTGGAGAAGTAGACGCCATCTTCATCGAGGAACTGCACCGGAGCGGTATCTACGATGACATCTGGCAGGCCTTTGCTGTTCTGTTGCCGGTGAAGGCGGTCGGTGTGATGGGTGATGAAAGAACCTACGAAAATGTGGTCGCCCTGCGCGCGGTGACCTCGGTCGACGCCATGACCGCCGACTGGGCACGGATCGATTACGACATCTTAGCGCACGTGTCCAACCGCATAATTCGGGACGTTAAGGGCGTCAACCGCGTCACGTACGACATCTCCTCCAAACCTCCGGCCACAATCGAGTGGGAGTGAGACACCGGCCCCATCCCCCCGTGAGAAAGACCGCCGCTCCGTTGTCAGGAGCATCCGGCGGTGCCTCGCCGATGGCTGCGGGGGATAGGCGAACAACTCCGGTTGCACTATGGTTCGCTCCCGGATACGCAATACGAAGGTGACAATTCCCCGGATGCTTCTGTCGGTCATAATAATAGTGGCTGGCGCTTTTCTGCTCTTCGGCGCCTATCTGTACTTCCGGCAGGACAGGATGGTCTTTTGCCCGACGACGGAACTCGCGGATACTCCCTCCTCTCTCGGTCTTTCCTTTGAGGAAGTATACGTCGACGTTGCCGGTGGTGAGAAGGTTCACGCCTGGTATTTACCTGCCGGCTCTACGGGAACTGAAACGAGCGATCCTACCCAGACTGCCGGCGCGGCCAAGACCGTGCTCTTTTGTCACGGCAACGGCGGGAATATCTCGCATCGATTAGAGACGGCGGAGTTTATCACCGGGCTGGGAGTCAACATCCTCCTGTTCGATTACCGGGGCTACGGCAGGTCGGACGGATCACCGAGTGAGTCAAAAGTCTACGCCGACGCCGAGGCCTGCTATCGCTGGTTGCTAAGTGAGAAGGGTGTCCTGCCGCAGGATATTGTTGTCTTTGGACGGTCGCTTGGGGGTGCGGTAGCGATCGAACTCGCCGGCCGGGTTAATTGTGGTGCGCTGGTGGTGGAATCCTCATTTACCTCGGCGCGCGACATGGCGAGATTGATCTTCCCTTACTTTCCTGTCAGGTACCTTCTTCGCTATGAGTTCGACTCCATCAGAAAAATTCCGTCTGTGGGTTGCCCCATTCTGGTCACCCATTCCGTTGAGGATGATATCATTCCCTTTGCGATGGGCCGCAGACTCTTCGACAGCGCCCGCAAGCCGAAACGTTTCGTGCCGTTTTACGGCCGCCATAACGAACGTGACTACCTGTGCGACCCGTCGTATGTTGAGGCTGTCCGAGATATTGTTACCGGTCAGTTCCCGGCGGGGGATGAGGCGTGAGTGCTCAGTGTCATACTCATCGCCAATGAATTCAATCAGAAAAATGTGGATTCTTGGACGTGGTATTGGTATGTTTATTTATGCTAATCAATTATTAATGATCCCATGGTGATCAGAAAAGGAGATGACATGTCAGACAGCTATCGTATCTTTCTTGTGTTACTTTTCGCATTGATCAATCTGGCGGCATCATCATTGTTGTCTGCAGACGACATCACGATCGAATACGTTGGCAGCACATTATGGAAGCAAGCAAACGACGTTGCCATAAGCGGGAACTACGCTTATTGCGCTATGGGCTACGGACTTTATGTTCTTGATATCAGCACGCCCAGCTCACCAGCATATGTCTCAAAGCTCAAGTTCAGCAGAGCAACCAAGATCAGAATCTCAGACGATCTGGCATACTTGATAGCGGTTGAGGACTCCTCTGGTGTTGATGAGTACTGCTTATATCTTGTAGACATTTCCAGTCCGGAAAATCCGGCCATCGCCGGTACTTATCAGCCAGCTGCCGGGCATTATATCCGCTCCGTAGCAGCAGAGGGCAGCTATGCATACCTTGCAGTGGACACGTGTTACCCGGAAGCACAAGGCTATGACCGAATAGTCACACTCAATATATCAAACTCTGGCAGCCCTCAATTCGTTTCCAGTTTTGATACTACCGGTCGTGTAGCAAACGTCGCAGTTGCTGGTGGGATGTGTTACGCCGTATTTTCCGGTTTCGGGATGGTAGCCCTTGCACACAGTGGGTCTGTGATTACCGGGGTGTATGAGTCAGATAGGATCGGGGGTGTCGAATTGGAAGGCAGTTATGCCTTGGTATGGGGAAGCGGGTATGTCGAAATAGTAGATATTTCCAATCCTGCTACACTTTTGGGCAGGGGGAGTATAGACTTATACGTGGGGCCGCCTCAGTCTGGTATAATGGATGTAGCGGCCCTGGGAACAAAAGCGTATGTTGGATATGGTTCGACCATGAGGGTGATTGATTTCTCAGACCCGGACAATCCGGATACATTGAGGTCTTATGTGTTCAGTCTTGACCCCAATGCAAGGGTGCGCGGTGTTGAGATCAATGGCGACCACGTATTCTCGATAGTCCAGTCCATCGGTCTCAAGGTAATAGACGTGTCGGACCCAACCTCATTAGACTTGGCCGGTAGCTATGACATGGATGGCTCGTTGAACGCTGTCGTAGTAGATGGCGACTACGCTTATGTTGCCAACAGACAGTGGGTGGATCACAGACCATGTGCTATTGATATAGTAGATATTTCGAATCCAGCTTCCCCGTCGGTAGTAGCTCACCTTGATTCTGTCGGCCAAGGGGTTATAAAACAACTGATCAAAGTTGATAGTTTGCTTTACATGACAAGTTCGTCTGATGGTTTGATTATTGCGAATGTCGCTGATTTGCTATCACCCGCACTGGTAGGGAGTTACGCCGACACTGGGTTGGGAAGATTTACCATATCAGACTCAGTGGTATATGTAACATTTGACAACCAGGGGTTAATTTCATTTGACGTTTCAGACCCGTTTAACCCAATTCCGTTGGACACTTTCTTAGTATTGGTTGATGAGGAATCTGTCGCGGTTGCAGGGGACTACGTCTACCTAGCGCTTGAAGCCGGTATCATGATACTGGACGTTACCCAACCAGAAAATATGGTTCTTGCGCAGACTCTTGATGACAGGTTCTACTACGATGTTGTTGCGAACAACGGGTATCTCTATGCCGCTACGGGGGATAGCTTATTTGTCTTTGACGTCTCCACCGATCCAGCAAACCCTTCAGGTATAGGCAATTGTCGGCGGTTAGATCACGAACGTGGACTAAAAAGCATGACCATACGTGGCAGCTACATTATATGTTCTAGTGGTAGTAGCGGCTTAAGCGTGATAGATATTTCTAACCCTACTGATCCGAGGGTCGTCGGCAGTTACGGCATAGGTGAACATTTAATCTGGGCTGATTTGAAGGATCAATATATCCATAGCGTGGGAGAGGTCGGTTTTTCTGTCTTGAGAATGTCAACACCAAGTACGTATGCATCGGATGGGAGCCGGTACCCGGATCTCCCTGGCCAGTATGAGTTATCACAGAATTACCCAAATCCATTCAATCCATCTTCCACTATCAAGTACAGCCTACCAACTCGGTCTGATGTAAGCATATCAATCCTTAATATTCTGGGGCAGAGGGTTCGTGTGTTGTTTCAGGGTACAAAGTCTGCTGGTGAGCACCAAGTAGTCTGGGACGGAAGATCGGATTCAGGAACTCCTGTGTCAAGTGGTGTATATTTCTATCGAGTTGTCGCCGGCGATTTTGCTGAGAGCAAGAAGATGGTGCTTTTGAGGTGAGTGCCTCGTTTTCTTGGGCAGGTGAGCTGTTGTCCGCCGAAATGGCTGATCCTGCGTAGTTGACAGCGTAGATGTTCAGGGGTAGTCCACCTCCGCCAGTCATGGAAGCGGCCTATATATGTATGTACGGCAGTGGCGAACTGCTCGGCAGCAAGGCGTCCCCCCAAAGGCCCGCCGCAGCGGGGGGGATAAGCCCAGCCACGTTTTTTCGGGGGAGGGGACATATTATTGAATCAATCCTGCGGCTGGCACGCTATAATCGACGAAACCACGCGTTCATCAGTCGGTATTTATCATTTGACAGTGCGGACGCGAGATTGTATTTTCCCGTTTTGAAGTTACACTTGATCTCGAGACCGACTGACAGATGCTAAACGCCAGCAGTCTTCAGGAATACACCAAGCCAATTCGGGGCGACCTGGATGAGTTTGAAGGAAAGCTTACCGATTACCTGCGTGGAGAATCGCCGCTCATCGGCTCCATTGCCCGCCACCTCCTGAAGTCGCGGGGCAAGCGTATCCGCCCGGCCTTTCTTTTTCTGTCTTCGCGGGCCGCGGACAACTTCACCGAGCATGCCGTCGCCACTTCGCTGGCCATAGAATTGATCCACACGGCAACGCTGCTGCACGATGACGTGGTCGATGAGTCGCACATACGGCGCGGCCAGGAGACGGTCAATACCCGGTGGACGAACCTTATCTCCGTGCTTATGGGCGATTACCTTTTCGCCAAGGCTTTCCGGATCCTGTTGGAAGCTGAGTCCATAGTGCTCATGAACGCCATCGCCACAGCCTCAGAGCGCGTCTCGGTGGGCGAGTTGCGCCAGATCGAGGAAACAGGCAATTATGATCTTTCCGAGGAGGAGTACCTGTCGATCATCGCCGACAAGACAGCGTCCCTGTTCTCGGTGGCCTGTGAGTCCGGACCCATCCTCAAGGGACGAGCGGCCGGCGAGCGAGATCGGTTTGCCCGCTTCGGTGAAAAGATCGGAACCGCCTTTCAGATAGCGGATGACCTGCTAGACTTCGTCGGTCAGGTCGAAGTTACCGGCAAAGAACCCGGCAACGACGTCATGACCGGAAAAGTAACTTTACCGCTGATCTACTCGTTGAAGAAAGCGGGAAACACCGGGCGTCGGGAGGTGTCCCAATACCTCAAGGACGGTGACAATAACGCGTCGTTTGAGAAGGTCTTTACTTTTATCTCAGAGAACGGCGGCATTGACTACGCGTACGACAAGGCAGGTCAATTGAGCCACCAGGGCCTGGAAGCAATCTCGCGTGTCGGGAACTCCGCCTATTATGATAGCTTGGCTAACCTGGTCGAATTTGCCACGCTACGGGTGTCCTGAGGGCCTTCTGCCGGTGCTGTTCCTTCGGTTTTGTATCTTCCACAGGTAAGCCGCATCCGTGACGGTGGAGTATAAGAAGTGATGTTTGGCCTGAGCGACGTCTCAATCAAGTTCCTGACGGACATCCCATATCTGGCCTGGCCGGCGCTGGTAGTGCTTCTGGGATTGGCCGTGTTCCTATATCACAGGACAAATCCGCCGCTGACAGCCTTTCTCAGGATTCTCCTTGCCGGTCTAAGGATAATAGCTGTTGTGGCCCTCTTTCTGGCTATCATGGAGCCGGTTGTCGGTTTCACCCGGGCATATCGGCGATCTCCACGGGTGGCGTTGCTTCTGGATCGCTCGGCCAGCATGGACAAATCCGGATCGGGAATCACACGAGCCGCCCGCATGGACTCACTGCTTTCTTCACATACCTTTGCCGAGCTGGGGAAGATCACGGACCTGACAACTTACCACTACGGCGGCAATCTCGTGAGCGCTCAGGATGAGGTCGACCGCGACCGGACTTCTTTAGGTGACGTGTGCTATGAACTTGAAAAAAACGAACTAGCGGCACCATCGGACTACTGGATGTTGTTCAGCGACGGCAAATCCAACTCCGGTCGCGATCCGCGGGACGTTGCGGCCGGACTGCGCACGCCGATCGTAGCTATAGACATGTCTGCCGGTGGTGGTGGTTTCGACGTCGGTATAGCAGATGTCAGTTACAATCCGGTTGTCTTTGTCGATCAGCCGACCGACGTGCAGGTCAGGCTTAACTGGCGCCACGGCCAAAATCAAAACGTGAAGATCGATCTTCTGAGCGGGAATCAAATCCTGGACAGTAGGCGTTTTCGCTTGGGCGACGAAGGCGAATTCGGTGAGGTCCCTCTCAAGTACGTTCCTTCCCGGTCCGGGCGGCAGATACTGAAGGCGCGTATCGCGCCGCTTGAAGGCGAAGAATCCACCGACAATAACCAGCATTCATTTGCCGTGAAGGCGCTCAAGAGCCGTCTTTTGGTTCTCATCGTGTCGGATCACCCCGATCACGAGGTCGGCTTCCTCAAGCGGTTTCTGAGCCTGTCTGACAAATACGAGGTGGAGTTGCGCGCCACCGGTCCCCGGGCGGGCAACCTGGGCGGCCGCTTTCCGAGTCGCGCCGTTGAACTGAATCGCTACGACCTGGTCGTTCTACATGACCCGGATCCCCATAAATTAGAGTCGCGTCGGGAGATTATCGAGTCCTACCTCTCTGAGAAGGGAGGGGCCATGTGGGTTCTGGCCGGGCGACAGTTCGCAGCCTCGGGGTCCAGCGAATGGTCCAGCCGCTTGCTGCCGTTCCACCCTGCCGGCCCGGCCTACCTTCGACAGGTGGAGTTTCAGGCCGAGCCCGCCGAGGGCAACCTATATCACCCGGCTGTCCGGCTGGCGGAGGACCAGTCGTCCATCCGCGAGACGTGGTCCCAACTGCCTCCGTTCAAGTCGCTGGTCGCGTGCAACATAGTCGACCCGGACGCAGCCATCCTGGCCTGGGCGCCGCGGTCGGTGGCTCCGGCCGAAAAACTGCCCATTATCGGCTATAAGCGGATGGGACCGGGAAAGATTCTTATGTCGGCGGCATTGCCCTACTGGCCATGGGGATTCGTCAGCATGGGCTTTGGCGAGGACGGCGCCTATTACGGCCGCTTTATCGAGGGCGTGGTCAGTTGGCTGACGGTCAGCGATGATTTCGATCCCATACGCCTGGCTCCGCAGAGGGAAGTCTTCACGCGTGGAGAGACAGTGCGCTTCGACGGCTTTGCCTACGACTTGGGCTACCGGCCCATCAGGGCTGTTTCCGGGACGATCAAACTGTCTGCCGAGGGCAGTGGCGGCAGTTATGAGATCGATGTTGTTCCGTTGGGAGAGGGCAAGTACAAGGCCGAGTTCTTCAACCTGCCGCCCGGCAACTATCGGTACGAGGGTGCTTTCCGGAAGGACGGCAAAATGCTGGAGAAAAACGAGGGCGCGATTCTCGTGGAGTCGTTTTCATTGGAGGAATACGACCAGGCTGGAGATCCGGCCGGCCTGGCGGCACTGTCAAGGCTTTCTGGGGGCAGATACTTCACCGCCACGGAGTTTGACGAGGCTGTTGCCTTCCTGGATTTGACTCCGGTTGAAGTGCGCGAGCAGCGGGAGTTCGTCCTGTGGGGCAGGTTCTGGCTGCTGCTGGTGTTTATCGCGGCTCTGTCTTTGGAGTGGTTGGTGAGAAAGATGAATCAGCTAATCTGATTTCTCTGTTTTCTTCCGGTACAATCCCGAAAGCATCTTCAAATCCACTTTCTCAGCTAAGGCGATTTTCTCATCACCAAGGTCCTCGACCTCCTGCCGGATTCGCTCAGCGCAGTGAAGAATCTGCTCGACGGATTCCCTCTGTGACTCGGTCAACTGATCGGCTTCGCTCAGCATGAACTCAGAGTACCCGATAATCCCCGCCAGGGGGTTGTTGATATCATGATTGAGGGCCAGGCAATGCCCGATATACGGTCTGAGGATCCGGAAAAGGGCAAGCTCTTCCTTCAGTTTGTCATCAACGACGATGTCACTTGCCTGTTTCGTCTGCATCAGTTATTCCTCTTGCGTGCTGCTCCGGTAGCAGAGAGTCTCTTATACTTCTCGGTAACCTGCCGCGGACTCATCACCGGAATGGCTTGATTTCTTGTGGCAGTCACATATTCCTTTTCCAACCAGGATCGGTAGCGTATCTTCGTGGCCTCAGGAACAACAGGAGAGACAACAGATGAGAATAGCCGTGATTGGGGCCGGATTGATGGGCCGGGCGGTGGTTTACGACCTGGCCCAGCAGGAGACTGTCCGGAAGGTGGGTGTTTTCGATATCAAGAAGGACGTTGCAACCGCTGTCGCCGAGACGTATGGTTACGGCAAGGGAATTGCCGGTCGGCTTGACGCTTCCGACGAAACAGCGGCTTCCGAACTTATGCAGGAATACGCCGCCGCCGTATCCTGTGTCACCTACCAGCACAATCCCGGTTTGACGCGGGCAGCCATAAGGGCTTCCTGCCACCTGGTGGACCTCGGCGGCAACAACGACGCAGTCCGGGCGCAACTTGAAATGAATGACGAGGCTGTGGCGGCCGACGTTATTGTCATCCCTGATTGCGGCCTTGCTCCCGGGATGGTGGCTGTTCTGGCGGCGGACGCCGTGGCGCGATTCGATCATGTCAATTCACTGAAAATACGAGTCGGCGGGCTGCCTCAATCACCGCGGCCACCCCTGAACTACCAGATGGTGTTTTCAGCCGAGGGTCTGATCAACGAGTATTGGGAACCGTGTGTCATCCTCGAGGACGGCAAGAAAAAGACCGTCAACCCGATGACAGGCCTGGAATTGCTGGAGTTTGACGGAGTCGGCAAGTTGGAAGCGTTTTACACCTCCGGTGGCACCTCAACGCTGCCGGACACTTACGAGGGCAGGATCGACTTCCTAGACTACAAGACGATCCGCTATCCGGGTCATTGTCAGCTTTTCCGGCCGATGCTGGAAATAGGCCTGGCCTCGCGGCTGGAGCTCGATATCGGCGACCGGACAGTGCCGCCGCGGGCGGTCCTCTCGGCCCTGCTGGAGAAAAACCTCAGTTTCGGTGATCTGGATTTGGTCCTGGTAAGAATGATAGCCGAGGGGCGCAAGGACGACCGGGACAAAGCGGTCATCTACGAAATCGTGGACCGCCAGGAGAGCAAAGAGGGACTCACGGCCATGATGAGGACCACCTCGTTCCCGGCGGCCATTGTGGCCTGGATGGCGGCGGCGGGTGAAGTCACGCAGCGCGGCTGTCAGCCCCAGGAGCGGGTGGTCGAGCCGGGAATGTTCATCGGGCACCTGAGAAAACGAGGGATCAACTTAGTGATAAAGGAGTATTGAGAACGCAAGCGACGCGGGGCTGCCGCAGGGCCGGAGCCATCCCGCATCTGTCCCCTGCCACGTAACCGGCGTATGGGCCATCACCACAGATCAGCCGGAAAGATAATATCCAACTTCATTACCCTGGCGGGGGTTACACAAACCCGGTACGAAACGGTGTCGGTATCAGGTATATAAATGACGCTGAGCGTCTGGTTCCCGATGGGGACACCGGCAAAGGAGAAATAGCCCGTCTCGTCCGGGTTGACCGACGCGGTGGTTATGCTCCCCGAACCGTCCGGAAAAGTGAGCCGGACAATCAGGGAATCGCTGTACGCCGTTCCCGGTAGGTCTCGGTCGGCGTCGGCCACTGTTCCCCGGACACTGTTGGCCAGTAGCGCGGCGGTGGAATGGGCGATGATTTTGTCGATGTTTGTGCCGGAGCCGCTTGAGCGAAGCAGGGTGTCAACGAAGGTGTAAGCCACATTCCACGCATCCTGTTTGAACCCGCCGAGATCAACTCCCCGGTTGATGTACGGCCCCTCCCAGGTAGCAAAGCCGCCGGGTTTTGTTATAAGGGCGTCCAAATTCGGCGGCAGGGCGCCGACATCGCCCACATAGCCGAAATCGGTTCGGGCGCCGTTGGCAAACACGTTTGGGTTGCCGACTATGGCCGCAGCCAGAGCATCGAGTTCTTTCTTAGTGTGCTCATACTTGGCTGTTTCCAATGATGTCCCGAGCTTGCGTACGGCGACGGTGGCCAGTATCCCGACAATCATGATCACGATAATCAGCTCGACAAGTGTGAAACCGTCTGCGCTTTTGGATGGGCCTGCCATTGCCTGTCACCTATGGAATCGGGATGTTGCTGTTTAGGCGATACTCGGTGTGGGGGCGTGAATCCGGCAGGACAGTAATGAATCGCCGTAGAGTGTCGTTGTTCGGCGTGTATATGATCTCCACATCGTGGACACCTACAGGAACGGTGTCAAAGGCGAAGTATCCGTCCTTGCCCGGGGTTATCGTTCTGGTCTGGGTGGCACCCGATCCGTTGGGAATGGTCAGGCGCACCATCACCGAATCTTTGTAGTCCACACCCGGCGGACTGCCGTCGAGGTCATAAACGTTACCGCTCACCTGATTAACGGTCAGGTCGGAAACAGTGTTGGCTAGTTTCTTTACAATCTCACCGGTGGTTACCGGTCCACCGCACCCACCGCCTCCGGTCGTGGTTCCGAGCGATGTGATGGTGACACCGGCTTCGTAGCTGTATTCTCTCCCGAAAGCGTCGATCTTATGATCGTCGGTAATCTGTGAAAAGCGCTGCTTGATATACGGTCCGTTCCAGGTCGAGTAGCCACCCGGATTCTGCACCAGCGCGTCCAAATCAGGCGGCAACGCCCCAATGTCACCGACATAACCGAAATCACTACGCACCCCGTTGTTCTCAAGCTCCGGATTGCCGACAATGGCAAATGCCAGCGCGTTCAGTTCCTGTTTTGTTTCTTCGATCCGGGCCGTGTCGGCAATCATTCCCCCTGATCTGAGCGCCACGGTACTGAGAATGCCCGCGATAACAACCACCAGAATGACCTCGATCAGCGTGAAGCCGCACCAGCCGTTAATCTTATGAACAAATCTTCGCATCATATAGTAATCCGTCGATCGTTAATTGCTGTACTCGACCTCAACCCAGACCTGAGTGCAATACGCCGGGAAGCTGGAGTTCTGACCTCTCATCCGTACGCCGGCTTGCAGGTTGTTGATTTCTGTCCATGTCCAGGCCGCGCTGGTATTTGGGTTGGTGGTCCATTCCTCGCTATAGATCTCATATGATGTGGACAGTCCCTGATAGGTTCCCTGATAAGGGCTTCCGTGCGTGAATACGCAGAGCCTCACTCCACCCTGAGTATGTGCGCGCTTAGCCCTGGCGCAGACAGTCACCTTTGTAATCGAGCCTGAGGTGCCGCCGGGATCGTCGAGAGTATAGTAATCTGCGGCCCATTGATTCGAGGCGCGTATCACCCTTGATGCATCATCATCGGCTATGATTTCATCCACGCACTGCCAGTTGTTGGAACAACCGGACCTGGTCAGGTTGGTCCGCCAGCCGGAACCGTCGGGGCGCAACGTATAGGTTCCCCCACCGCCTCCGCTGCCACCGGAGAAATACGCAGATGCGAACTTAAAGCTGACAGTGCTTTTATGTCTCGGCAGAATTGTCACGTATCGAAGTAGCGTGTCGACGTTGGGCGTGTAGATGAGCCTGAGCGGATGCGTCCCCACCGGTAGTGAGTCGAGCGTGAACGACCCGGACGAATCCGGCGAGTATGTCTTGGTGATGGTGCTCCCACTGCCGTTTGGAATTGTGACTTTGATATCGACGGAATCAGTGTAGACCGTGCCGGGGACGGAGTCGTTGGCGTCGGTGATCGTTCCGTTCAGCGTGTTGAGAGTGTAGTCGGTCACGGCGTCGGCTATCTTCCCGGTAATGCTGCCGCCGCTGCCGGTGGAAGTGATTGTCAGCCCGCCGGTGTACGTGTAAGGCATGCCCCATTCATCCATCTTGAAACCGGTCGAGTCATGCAGGAGCCCGGGGTCGATATAGGGACCGTCCCAGGTGCCATACCCGCCGGGATTCCGGTAAAGCGCCTGCAGGTCGGTCGGGAAAGCGCCGATGTCGCCGACGTAGCCGAAGTCCGACCGGCGGCCACCGCTGGTAAGCGACGGATCACCCACGATAGCCCTGGCCAGCATCTCCATCTCACGCTCGGTTTTTGTCTGGCGGGCATGCTGAACAACCACCGTCATGGACTGCATCGCCACTGCCATCAGGACGGCCGCCACGATGATTACCACCGTCAATTCCATCAGGCCGAAACCGCCTTCTCTGTGCCGTGATCGCTTCATGCGGGACTCACCAGACATCATCGTAGTATTGGATATCGGCGTAGTGATTGCTTCCCGGATCAACATTAACCAGGCGCCTGATCGTGTCATTTGTCGGCATATAGACGGCGGCAAGGGTGTGCAGGCCGATCGGTACGGAGTCAAACGCGAGAAACCCGTCCGCACGAGGGAAGCTGCTCCTGGTTGTTGTGCCGCCAACGCCGTTGGGGTGCGTCAACAGGAGCTTCACGGAGTCTTTGTAGACGGCGCCGGGAGGACTGCCGTCCAGGTCCGTTATCACCGCCGATATGACGTTGGCGAGGAGATCGCCCGACGAGTTGGCTATTACACGTGTCAGGATGAAACCGCCGGCGGCGGAAGATATGGTCACACCGCCGGAGTAACTGTAGGCTTTGCCCCAGGCGTCCAGTTGGAACTCCGTCTCGGAGGCAACCGCGGAGGAGTAGAAATCGTCGTGGATATACGGCCCGTCCCACGTGCTGTAGCCGCCCGGATTCTGCACCAGGGCATCTAAGTTGACGGGCAGGGAGCCGACGTCGCCGACGTAACCATAGTCGGTTCTCTGTCCCCCCGACACCAGTTCCGGCCGTCCCGCAACGGCCCGGGCCAATTGTCCCAGCTCCTGTCTGGTTTCTTCAATGCGGACGGCGTCGTTGACACCGGTCAATGATTTGACCGCAACGGTGACAATGATGCCCAGTATGACGATAACGACCAGCAACTCTATCAGCGAGTAGCCGTCACGGGGACTGATCGGGGGCAAGAGCATGACTCCTTGTAATTGTGCACTACTCTTACGATTATCGACAGAAGCGACCGACTGTTTTATCGGCGATTCCGGAAGGTCCGCCTAATCTGCCTCAGAGGCCGGCGTCTCCACCCAAAAAAAAGCCCGATCAGGTCAACTTTCCTATGGACTATTGGTGCCGGTGTTGGTATACTTGGCAAAGATGGAAAGATGGGGAGGTTATTCCTATCTTTATTTGGTTGGACGTAAACACAAACCCCAATAACGGGAAGCCAGTCATGAAGTTATCGCGAAAATCCGACTATGCTCTGCAAGCCGTTAGGCGCCTTGCTATTCTGCCGAAAGGCCAGCTCGGCTCCATCAGTTTCATTGCCGAAAGCGAATCCATTCCACGTGAGTTCCTGGCAAAAATCCTCAAGGACCTGACCCGAGGCGGCATCCTCGTCTCATACAAGGGTGTCAAGGGTGGTTACACCCTGGTTCGCGAGCCACGGGAAATCAGCTTCCTGGATGTTATCGAGGCCATTGACGGGCCGATCCATCTCAACTTGTGCACCGAGCCTGAAGGCTGCCGCTGCGAATTCTACGAAACCTGCGAGTTGCGCAGCTTCTGGGAGGCACAGGAAAGGAACTTCAAGAAGGCGCTCGCCCGGCAGCGTTTTGGCAAGTTCAGAAGAGGTCGCAAGTAGGGCACGACACCGACCGGACGACTTCGACAGCGATGCCTGGGGATTGACCGGCGCAGTGTCCGGCCGTTGTGGCCTACTACTATGCTGCCCCTAGTCCACCGAAAAAAAAGACGAGGGCAATACGGCTCTTTTGCTATCGAGCGAGATTTCTCGGGATGCACGGATCATAACATAGATTTCGTCCATGATCTTCTCTGGCATCATTTCCCGGAACTCAATTCGATCGTCTGTGGACGGGTTAACAAATTTCCTTTCAAGTCGCCCGGCAGTTGTCTTGTGAATGTCTGTGACTATAATCCCTGTTTCCTTAGGAAAGCAGCCAATACTGCCACCGGGTATGACGTAGAGAGCAGCTGACCATATTGAGTTCGACCTAACCCGCTCAACCTGTGAGGTCGGAAGAAAGTAGTAAGCGTATCCCTGCTCGTCCCGCCCGTTCAGCACCAATAGAAACTTGTCCTTGGGTACTGACTCCCAGATATAATAGTTCCTGCAAAAGAAGACGGCCCCAGGAATGAATCTCTTGTGAAACTGATCACGTAGTAGATTGGGGGGAAGTTCAATCATCCAGCGCTACAGGCTATCCGTGAAATCGCGATCTTCCTGTTCGAGGCGCATGACCTCCATGGCTTCTCTATGGGCGTCTGGCTCATCGGCGAAAAACAGATCATAGTCGATAGGTTGATTACGTGTGCTACCTTTCCAGGCTTGGTGTTCATGAGTCCGTTTGGCTAGATCTAAGCTGCTCAGACTGCCGAAATTCTTGGAGACGTCTTTGATGCAATCGATTTCGGCCTCAGAGAATACATCCATTCTTGCATCATCCGAGGTGCGAAAGACAGGATATCGAAAGGACGTGTCAGCGAAAACAGGATAGCCGGGAAGAGCATTGTCTTCAACTTGCTTGAGTAGATCATATGCCTTCGAAGGAACAGGCCCCAACTCCATGTTGATATAGGTATCTCCCAGTATCGGCCTGCCACAAGCCAATAAGTATTGTCTGTCAACCAGGTATAAGAGCTTGACAGCCTTAAGCTTATCTACATCCCGAAACTGCCGGCAGAAGTACTGCAACAGCGACACAAACTTCTCTTCATCGAACTTGAATCTGATCATCCTCGGTAGCCTCATTAGGTATGATACCTAGTCATAATATACTCTACGCGAAACACATGTCAATAACCAATATCGGCTAATTTGTAGCCAGAATTCGGGATTTAGCCGAAGCTTCTACGCTTCTTGCGCATCACAATTGGTCGACATCCTAATCTTTGAGATTTTCACTTCTCTCCTCGATTCTTCATTTGACAAACACCTGCCTGATGCCGGTTTGGGGCTTGTGCCGCCGTTTATTCTTGTGCTATATTCCTTCTGGAAAACGAGCAAGGTGAGGCCGGAGGGTTTCCGGGCCTCATGTCCGTCTTGAGATAACCGCCGGCTCGTTTGCGCCGGCTGCAACCAGCGGTAGCCTGGCGGTGTTCAAGACAATGAAGGAGTTATTTTAGGAGGCCTGAGATGGTTGATTTTGGTGATAAGCAGCACAAGGTGAAGGTAGGCCTGGCCGAGATGCTCAAGGGTGGTGTGATTATGGACGTAATCTCCGCCGAGCAGGCCAGGATTGCCGAGCAGTGCGGGGCTGTTGCGGTCATGGCGCTGGAACGCGTGCCCTCGGACATAAGGGCCGACGGCGGCGTGGCGCGCATGGCCGATCTGGACATTATCGAAGAAATCCAGAAGGCGGTGACAATTCCGATCATGGCCAAGTGCCGTATCGGGCATTTCGCCGAGGCCAGGGTGCTGGAGACGCTGGAAATCGATTTCATCGACGAATCGGAAGTCCTCACCCCCGCCGATCACAAGTACCACGTGGACAAGTGGGATTTCAAGGTTCCGTTTGTCTGTGGTTGCCGCAACTTGGGCGAGGCACTCAGGCGCATTTCGGAAGGGGCGGCGATGATTCGCACCAAGGGCGAAGCGGGAACGGGCGACGTATCGGAGGCCGTCAAGCATCTGCGCGAGATCGGATCCGCCATGAAAGCTCTCACGGTTCTCCCCCGGGACGAGCTTTATGGCGCAGCCAAGGAACACCGGGTTTCGATTGACCTGGTTCGGATGGTTGCCAAGACCGGCAAGCTGCCGGTGCCGAATTTCGCAGCCGGCGGTCTGGCCACACCCACCGACGCCGCCCTGTGCATGTACCTCGGCGCCGAGGCGGTCTTCGTCGGCTCCGGCATCTTCAAGTCGGACAACCCGGAGAAACGGGGCAAGGCGATTGTCGCCGCCACCACTCACTATCGTGACACGGCCATTGTGGCGGAAGCGTCACGAGGGCTGGGCGGCGCCATGAAGGGAATCCAGGTTGAGTCGATCCCCGAAGAGGACCTGTTGCACACGAGGTAGCCGGAATGGGCCGCCACGACAGTAACAACCGCTGCCCGGTGAAGGGCGCCGCAGGTGAGGAGTCCGGTAGTGATTGACTCGATCAGGCGGTACTTCCGGTTCGCGGAGTCGAGCACCGGCTTCAGGCAGGAGACAATCGCCGGCGCTACGACGTTTGTCACGATGTCCTACATCATCGTGGTCAATCCGAAAATCCTCGAAGTGGCCGGTATCCCGTTCGGGCCGTCGATGGTGGCCACTGTTCTGGCCGCCTTTTTCGGGACGCTGGCTATGGGCGTCTACGCGCGGCGTCCGTTCGCCATAGCTCCCTATATGGTCGAGAACGCTTTCATCGCCTACACTGTCGTTCAGGTGCTCGGTTACAGTTGGCAGACGGCGCTGGGGGCGATTTTCATCGGGGGCGTCCTCTTTACCGCCATCACTGTGCTGGGCGTTCGACGTTGGCTGGCAGAATCAATCCCGCCGTCGCTGGCGATTGCCTTCGCGGTCGGCATCGGGCTGTTTCTCACATTTATCGGCTTGAACGTGACCGGCATTGTGGTCTTGGGCGTGGAGAACTCGCCGGTGCATGTCGGCAACCTGCAGAGCGGCGAGGTCTTGCTGGCCATAGGATGCTTCCTGCTGGTCAGTCTGCTTTTGATACGAAAGGTGAAGGGTGCGCTCCTGATCGGCATCCTTCTCGCCGCCGTGGCCGCCTTCATCACGGACATCGCTGACATCCCGGACGAGTGGGTCAGCATGCCACCCAGCCTGGCACCGATATTCCTTGAGCTTGATATCTCAGGGGCGCTACAATGGGGCTTCTTTTCCGTGATTCTGACCGTGCTGGTCATGGATTTCGTCGACACTACCGGCACTCTCCTCGGCCTGGCCTACAAAGCGAACCTGCTCGATGAGAAAGGCAACCTGCCCGAGATCGAGAAGCCGATGATTTGCGATTCGCTGGCGACGATTGTCGCTGCTCTGCTGGGGACGACTACTACGGGCACATATATCGAATCGGCTACCGGCATTGAGGCCGGGGGAAAATCCGGATTCGCTTCCGTTGTTACAGCTATGCTGTTTTTGCTGTCGCTCTTTTTTGCGCCCTTTCTCACGTCCGTCCCGGCCTGCGCCTACGGGCCGGTCCTGATCGTTGTGGGGTTGCTCATGCTTTCTCCCATTGTCCACCTCAAGTACGACGACCTGACGGAAGCCATTCCGGCTTTCGGCGTCATCGTGTTGATGAGTTTCACGTACAACCTCGGGGTAGGCATCACCGGCGGTTTCGTCCTCTACCCGCTGATGAAGTTGTTTGCCGGGAGAGTCCGGGAGGTGCCGAGCGGCATGTGGTTTTTAGGCGGTCTTTCAGCTCTGTTTTTTGTGTTCTACCCGTACTGAGGAAAACACGACAACGCGTACCCGCGGCCTGAGTCGGTAAAGCGTGCCCGCCCCGTGTTCTCGATTGACCTCTCTTTGCGGCTGTCTTATATTCCCATCTCACGCTGAAGGAGATAAGATGGCGACGCAATACATACAGCCTCCCGTAACTCCCCAAATGGTGGCGGCTCATGGATTGAGCGAAGAAGAACACGCCCGCATCAAGGATATCCTCGGCCGCGAGATGACCTACACGGAATTGGGGATTTTCTCGGTAATGTGGTCCGAACACTGCTCGTACAAGAACTCCATCGCCCTTCTCAAGACGCTCCCGCGGGAGGGAGAGCACCTGCTGGCCAAAGCGGGCGAGGAGAATGCCGGGGCGGTGGATATCGGTGACGGCCTGGCGGTGGTGTTCAAGATTGAGTCGCACAACCACCCTTCCGCGGTTGAACCCTACCAGGGAGCGGCCACCGGCGTCGGCGGGATACTGCGGGACATTTTCACAATGGGCGCCCGCCCGATCGCCTCGCTCAATTCGCTTCGCTTTGGCCCTCCGGAAGACCCGCGGGTACGCTATCTCGTGGACGGTGTCGTACGCGGTATCGGTGACTATGGCAATTGCTTTGGGGTACCCACGGTGGCCGGGGAGGTCTTCTTCGATGAGGCCTACACCGGCAATCCCCTGGTCAACGCCATGGCGGTCGGTATGGTCAAAACCGACGGCATCGTCTCGGCCGTCGCCAAAGGCGAAGGCAACCCGCTTATGATCGTCGGCTCCAAAACCGGCCGCGACGGTATCCACGGCGCCACTTTCGCCTCGGAGGTGCTGAACGAAAAGTCGGAAGAGAGACGACCCTCGGTGCAGATCGGCGACCCGTTCACCGAGAAACTGCTTCTGGAAGCCACCCTGGAGATTATCAGGGAGGACCTAGCAGTCGGTATTCAGGATATGGGAGCCGCCGGGATTACCTGCTGTTCCTCGGAGATGTCGGCCAAAGGCGATTCCGGTGTGCTGATCGACATTGAAAAGGTCCCCGTTCGGGAAACCGGCATGACTCCCTACGAGATTCTCCTGTCGGAGTCACAGGAACGGATGTTGGTCTGCGTCAGGAAGGGCAGAGAGGACGCCGTCCGGGATGTCTTTGACAAGTGGGGACTGGACTCAACGATTATCGGCCTCGTCACTTCCGACCGTCTGATGACTGTTCGCCTCAACGGTGAGATCGTCTCTCAGGTGCCGTCCGAAGTGTTGGTGCTCGGCGGCGGCGCGCCGGTTTATAATCGCGACACCAAACGCCCGGCCTACATGGATGAGATCAGCAGGATAGACCTGAACTACTATCCCCTGGACCGGGACTGGAACGACACTCTTGAGGCGCTTCTGGCAGCGCCGAATATCTGTCACAAGGGCTGGGTCTTTGATCAGTACGACTCGATGGTGCGCACCAACACCGCGGTCGGTCCAGGCTCCGATGCGGCTGTGCTTCGAATCCGCAAGACCGACAAAGCACTGGCCATGACTACCGACTGCAACGGGCGCTACTGCTACATTAATCCGCGCCGGGGAGCAGAGTCGGCGGTGGCCGAGGCTGCCCGCAACATTGTCTGCTCAGGCGGTCGGCCGCTGGCGATCACCAACTGCCTGAATTTCGGCAATCCTTACAAGGGTGAAATCTACTACAGTTTCGCCGAGGCAGTGGCCGGCATGGGAGAGGCCTGCCGCATGTTCAAGACCCCGGTTACGGGTGGGAACGTGTCATTTTATAATGAGGACCCGCAGCGAGCCGTTTTCCCCACCCCGACTATCGGTATGATAGGCCTGATACAGAAACTGGAGCACATTACCACCCAGTGGTTCAAAGGCGAGGGTGACGCCGTTTTCCTGCTTGGCAGAAACGAGCAGCACCTGGGCGCCTCGGAGTATCTTCACACGATTTTCGGCGAGACAAAGGGAGACGTGCCGCCGCTTGACCTTAAGTATGAGAAGCGCCTGCAGGGCGGACTGCTGGCGGCAATCACGCGCGGCTGGATTCGCTCTGCGCACGATGTCTCGGAGGGCGGCCTGGCGGTGGCTCTCGCGGAGGCCTGCATCTCCAACCGGGAACAACAGATAGGCGCAACGATCCAACTGTCCGATTCCATCCGAGCGGACTGCCTGCTGTTCGGCGAGAGCCAGTCACGGGTTGTGATAAGCTGCGCGCAGGACGATGCCGCCGCTATTGGCAGTTTCTTCGAGATACTGGAACTGCCCTGTACACGCATCGGTACGGTCGGTGGGTCGAGTCTGAAAATAAATGACTGGATTGATGTCGGGCTGGAGAAGTTGTCGACGGCGTTCTTTGAGAGCATGCCCGCTTTTATGGAGAAGGTCGGTTGATGTCGGCTCTCGATTCGCCTGCGGTGCCGGCAGGGGTGTGTGAGGCCGTCTCAAAAGCAAGTTGCTCAAGGCATCGAAAGTCGTCATCCTGAGCGGAGTCGAAGGGTGGCGACTGAGTGGCAAGTATTTAGTCATGCTTCGACTGCGCTCAGCACGACTTCCAAGGTGTCCTGAATGGCACTTATGAACTTTATGAGACATCCACTGTGTCGTCTGCGGGCTCCCACCCGCCGGCCCGGCAGATAAGATCGGGTTAATCCTGTGGCGCTTTACATTTTTTCCGACGCGCACCTCGGGGCGGACTCACCCGAGAAGGAAGCTGAGAAGCTTGCCAAAATAACCTCCCTTTTCGAACTGATTCGCAACGACGGTGACCGGCTAATTATCTTAGGCGATCTGTTCGATTTCTGGTTCGAGTACAAGTACACCATCCCCAAAGAGCACCACCGGATGCTGTGCCTGCTTGATGGCCTGATCCGGCACGGGATCCGTATCGATTACGTCAGCGGCAACCACGATTTCTGGATGGGCGATTTCTTCACGGACGTGGTTGGTATCACGGTGCACCGGGACACGCTTGACCTCGAATATGACGACCAGCGGCTGCACCTGATACATGGCGACGGCCTGGCCCGGCGCGATCGGGGTTATCGTCTCCTCAAACGCATCCTGCGCAACCGGTTCAATATCGGGCTTTACCGCAAGCTCCCCCCGGACTGGGCTATCCCGCTGGCCAGAAAGGTTTCAGGGTCGTCGCGCAGTTATACTTCGAGTCGTGATCAGTCTTTCGCCACCGACTACGAAACATACGCTCGGAACAGACTTGCTGGCGGGTATGACATCGTGGCCATCGGACATTTGCACATCCCGACTCTGAAAGGGTTTGGCGACGGTGTCTATGTCAACACGGGCGATTTCATCACTCACTTCAGCTACGCTAAACTGTCCGAAGGCAAACTGAGCCTGGAGTACCTGAGGTAAAGGCCGGGCGACGGGCTTTGAAACAGCACACTTGCAGAAAAAAACGGTCGGTAGGACGCGCCACCGACCGCTTGAGGGTCGAGTTGGACGCTTGATCAACTCTCGCTAAGGAGAAGCCGTTCCATTTCATCCACGAGTTCGCCGAACAGCTCAATCGTGCGTCTTACCGGTTCCGGGCCGGTCATATCAACCCCGGCGTCTTTGAGGATATCGACCGGGTACTTGGACGAACCGGTGGCCAGAAACTGCATGTATCTTTCCAGCGCCTGCCGGTCGCCCGACATTATCTGCTGCGACAGCGCCTGGGCCGCGGCATAGCTGGTTGCGTACTGGTATACGTAGTACTGGCGATAGTAGTGGGGGACTTTCAGGCAGCCCAAGTCGTTGTTCTCGCCGATATACAAATCCGGGCCGTAGTACTTCTGGAATATGTCCCGATAGGTTTGCCGGAAATAGTCAACGGAAACCGCCTCGCCGGCCTCGATCCGCTCATGAATGGCCAGTTCGAATTCGGAGAACATCACCTGGGTGAAGAAGGTCCCGTCAATCTGCCTGATATAGTGGTTGAGCAGAACCATCTTTTCTTCTTTGGACGTGGTGTTGGCCAGGAGGTACTTCATCAGTATCGCTTCGTTACAGGTCGAGGCGACCTCGGCCGTGAACAACGACTGGTCATGATAGATATATGGCTCGCTCCGGTTGGCGTAGAAGCTGTTCATGGCGTGGCCCATTTCGTGGGCCAGCGTAAACAGGTTGTCGAGGGTGCCGTTGAAGTTCATCAGCACGTAGGGATGTGATGTGTATGTCCCCCAGCAATAGGCGCCGGAACCCTTGCCTTCATTCTCAAAAGCGTCGACCCATCCGGAATTGAGCCCCGCCTCAAGGTCTTCAAGATAAGGCTGCCCCAACGGTTTGAGGCCATTGAGCATAGTCGCCCTGGTCTCTTCGTAGGTGTACTCCCTCTCGAACTCCGGCAGGAACGGGGCGGATAGATCAAAGGTGAAAAGCGTATCGTAGCCGAGGACACGCTTTCGGAGGCTCGTCAGCTTGTGCAGCGGCTCAAGGTTTTCATTAACCGCCGCTATCAGGCTGTGGAACACGGACAGCGGGATGTTGTATTGGTCCAGGGAGGACTCTAAACAACTGTTGTATCCGCGCGCTTTGGTGAAGAAAAGGTCCTGCTGCAAAGATGCACCCAACGTGGCCGACAGGGTGTTTGTGTATTGCAGCCAGGATTGCTGGACGGTGTCATTGGCCTGCCGACGGAGTTCGCGGTCGGAACCTTCCAGGATGCGGTAGTAACGCCCCCGGGTGAGTTCGATCTTGTTGCCGGTGGAATCGACAATCGTCCCCAAATTATGATCGGCGTCATCGATCATCGTGAAAATTCTCAGCGGGGAAGCAGCCAATGGACCGGCAAGGGCGAGGATGGCTTCCTCTTCGGTCGACAGGATGTGCTCCCTGCGCCGCATCTGGTCTTCGAGGTAGAACCGGTAGAGTTCCAGTTTTGGGTTCTGCTCAAGAGAGGACTCCAGGGCAACCGGATCCAGTGTGAGAATCTCCGGTTCGATGAATGCCACCGCCTGCTCAAGCTCTGCGTTGAGCGCCGAGATACGCCCTCCCAGTTCCTGGAATTTGCTGCGGCGATTGTCTTCATCAAGCTTCAGATAGGCATACACGTAGAGGTTGCCGGTGATGATGTCCAGACTGTCGGAGAGCCTCAGGCAATCCAGGAGCGTCTCCGGCGAATCACCCAGGTGACCCTGGTACTGCTCGAAACTACCGAGGCTTGATCTGAGCAGTACAAAGTCCTTCTCCCAGTCGGCCCGGGTCTCGTAGATATCCTCGACCCGCCATTTGTACTTGTCGTCGATATCCTTCCGCTGTGGAACACCGCCGTCCTCATCGGCCGGGGCCGACGCGACGGCAAAAGCCCAGATAACGAGCGCTGGTACGATCAGGGGCAGCCTTAGTAGTGCGACCGTCCTCATCCATTCTCCTTCTCTGTTTATGGTCGGTTGTCCAATTTGCTGTTTACACTTCATAAAGGAACGTGTAATATAGGCAATTGGTTGCCTCGAGCCACGTAAAAAGGGCACGAATCGGAGAGACGCAAATGTTTGAAACACAGACCAACGTGAAGCTTCACGACACCGACGCCGCCGGCGTTGTATTCTTCGCCAATTACTTTCGGATCGCACACACGGCCTTCGAGGCTTTCATGAAGTCCGTCGGGTGCGGTGTGGATTACATGGTAAGAACGGCGGACTTTCTTATCCTGATCGTCCACGCCGAGGCCGACTACAAACGCCCCTTTCTGCTCGGAGATACTGTTTCTATATCCGTCGAAGCCACCGGCGCGGGGACGAGTTCATTTGCCTTGACTTACCTGATCAGGGATGCCGACGGCGACGTTTGCGTGACGGTGCGCACCGCTCATGTGGCGGTTGACAAGAAAACGGGAGAGAAGATTCCGCTGCCGGAGAAGGTACGCAACGGCATTCAGAGCATCAGTTAAACGGCTCCGGCGCACCCTCCACAACGAGTTTCCTCAATTGGTGACGGTCCGGTTTTAGCCCCTTCCCGGCGTCGACGTCGGGCCACCGGTAAAACTGCTTCGGCACCTTGAAACGCGGTAGGAGTCTCTCCAGGTGTGCGACCAGGTCCTGCCGCATCAGCTTTGCGTCCCGCTCCACAAGAATGAAAGCAACCGGCCTGGAGCCGAATTCGTCGTCGGGGACAGGCACCACGACCGCTTCCCGCACCTTTGGCAAGAGACAAAGCAGGTCTTCGATCTCTTCCGGGTGGATGTTCTCACCCCCTGCTATGAACATATTATCCAGCCGCCCGGTGACCGTCAGATAGCCGCTGCTGTCGAGAGTTCCCGTGTCGCCGGTGCGGAACCAGCCCTCGCCGTCGTGCAGTGCTGCAAGGCGATCACCATCAACGTACCCCTTACAAAGGGTCTTTCCCCTAACCAGTATCTCCGTGTTCCTGTCAAGCTTCATTTCCCGAAACGGCAGCAGCTTGCCCGACGTGTGTAACCGGTTTGTCGCACCTTCCGGCGGTGTTGTCGTCACCTGAGAGGCCATTTCAGACAGTCCGTACGTAGTGAAGAGCGGCAACCCCTGCCTCTGCGCCTCGTCGATCAGAGAACGCGGAATGCTGCTTCCGCCCACCAGAACAGCTTTCAACCTGTCCCTGCTGCTCGGCGAAAGGTCTTGATCCAACAGGCGACGCAGTTGTACCGGCACCAGGGAAAGGTGCGTGATGCGGTATTTGTCAATTGCCTCGGTGAGATTCCCGCCGCCTTCCGAAAGCACAGCTGCGCAGCCGCCGAGGACTGTCCGAAACAGAATCGCCAATCCCCCGACATGGTAGAGCGGAAGCGACACGAGCCAGCGATCTCCCGGCGCGACGGCCATATTCTCATTGGATCCCAGGGCGCTGAAATAGTGGTTGGCGAACGTGTGCAGCACAGCTTTGGGTTCGGCCGAACTCCCCGAAGTGAAGACAATGGTAGCATCGCCGTCTGGATCGATCGAGCACGGCCCCGACGCATCATGGATTGAAGCATCGTCCCGGATGCCGAGACAGTCAATCGTGATTACGCGGGGCTGGTGTGTATTGTCATCGGCATGGGCGATGCCCGGGCAAAGCAGAGCTTGGCAACCGATCCTGCGCAATTGTGATGTTATCGTCGCTTGTGGAAGTCTGGTGCTCACCAACACCGCCACCGCGCGCAGTCTCCAGATCGCCCACAGGAGGATTGCATAGTCGGGCGAATTACCTGAGACAATCGCCAGCCGCTGTCCTTTCCCAACGCCCGCCTCATGCAGATTTGCGGCCGCCCGGCGGACAAGGCTCTCGTATTCCCGGTAGGTGATGATACCGCGATCGGAAACCAGGCCCGGTTCGTCGCCGTGGATTCCGGCCGTCTCTGCAAGAGGACAGGGGATATCACTCACGGGCTGTCTCCGTCAGCAGACGGCGGTCAACGGCGTCGACGCTGCAAGGCAGTTCGGCGAGCATGATTTCACCTCTCTTCACAGGGAAAGGCTCAAGATACAGGTCACGGGCAAACCATTCGAACGTACCCAGACCAATCGGGACATCGAACTGGTTCACGCACGCCGCCATGTGCGCCAGTGCGGTCATCCCCAGAGCGGATTCAAACGAGGAACTCACGACAGCGACAGCTCCCGCCTCAGCCGCGGCGCGAGCGAATTGCACGGCTCGCTCGAATCCCAAAAGCGTCGGTTTGAGAACCACAGCCCTTACGTGCGGCATGGCCGGGATATCTTCAGGCGACATTTCCTGCAAACTCTCGTCCAACGCCACCGACATGTCGGTTTTTTCTATGAACTGACGAAGCAGCGCGGTTGACGCTACCGGCTCTTCGATGAAATCAATAGAGCAGGCAGCCACCCGTGAGGCAAATGCCAGCGCCTCATCGAGATTCCAGCCGCGGTTGGCGTCAAGACGAAGCAGGGCCTCATCACCGATCTCACGACGCACACTATGAACAAGCTTGATCTCCTCACTCAGAGGCAGCCGACCGACCTTCAATTTGAAGGCGATGAACCCCTCCGCCCTCAGCGCTTTCGCCCTGTCGATCAGTTCTGATTCCGTACCGCTCAGCAGCGCCGTAACACTCATCCGGGAACGCGGTGCGTCCGAGATCAGTCGGCTCAGCGTAATCTCCCGCTCAGCAGCAAGGAGGTTAAGGATTGCCGTTTCGATTGCACATCTTGTCGAAGGCGCCGGTCCGTATCTGCCAAGCCAGTCCTCAAACTGCCCCGAGAGCTTCTCCAAACCAATCGGGATGTCGCTGCCCGGTAGCTGCGAGCGCAGCGTGTTCAATTGACCCCTGACAGTATCTGTGCTCTCCCGGCTGAATCCCGGCAGCGGCGCCGCTTCGCCCAGACCGACGTTGCCTCTCTCATCTCTCACTTCGAGTACGAAACCCCTGCGTTCGCACAGGTTCTCCCGGCCAAAGGCCAGAGGTTTCCTCAAGGGTAGAGCATACGAGTAAACGCTGACGCCGGAGATTTTCATGCTAACCACCCGATGGAGAACAGCACGCTATAGAGCAGGAGCAGCTTGCCGGTGGCAGCGAGGGCGTCGTTGAGGGGGGGACCCTCGCGCGATGTGAAGACACGGCGAATCACCGGAACCGCTACCACCGGTACGATAAGCGTCAGCATCGCCCACGGATGTTGACCGTTCACTATGTAGAGCAGGGCTGGAACGGATGATGCCGCAACGATTGAGACCAGATACTCAAGCCTCGAGAAAGGCCGCCCGAACCGAACAGCCAGTGTTTTCTTGCCGGCGGCCCGGTCGCTGTCGATGTCGCGCAGGTTATTGACGGTAAGGATGGCGACCGAAAACAGACCGGGCGCCAGAGCAGCCGACAGCACTGTTGTATCCATTGCCATCGTCTGGACATAGTAAGTGCCGCCGACCGCCACCGGGCCAAAGAAGATGAGCACGAACAGATCACCCAGACCTTTGTAGCCGAGCGGGAAGGGCCCGGCCGTGTAGAGAACGCCGCAGGTTATGGACACAATCCCGATCAGGGCAATCGGCCAACCGCCGCGCCATACGAGATAGACGCCGGCAATGGTTGCCAGAGAGAAGGCAATCGCTGTGGCGCGCTTCATCGCCTCCGGCTTGACCAGCCCGGACTGGGTGACACGAATCGGCCCCAGGCGGTCGTGTTTGTCTACACCGGATTTGTAGTCGAAATAGTCATTGGCGAAATTGGTGCCGACCTGGATCATGACCGCCCCGAAAAGGGCCACCACGGCTGGAAGCCAGACGCCGCCGCCGTCGGCAAAGGCCATAGCCGTGCCTATAACCACGGGCGCAGCCGCGGCCCAGAGCGTTTTCGGGCGCGCCGCCAGCCACCAGATGTACACTACGGAGTCAGCCACAGGGGCACACTCAATACATCAGGTCAGGGACGACGGGGGAACTTGGAGAAGTCCGGTTTTCGTTTTTCGACATAGGCGTTGCGGCCCTCCTGACCTTCCTCGCTCATGTAGTACAGCATGGTGGCGTTTCCCGCCAGCTCCTGCAACCCCGCCTGGCCGTCACAGTCGGCGTTGAGCGCCGCTTTCAGGCACCGGATGGCAGTGGGGGAGTTGGCCAGGATTTCGCGACACCATTTGATCGTCTCGCTTTCCAGTTGCGCCAACGGCACGACAGCGTTCACCAGGCTCATCTCAAGGGCCTGCCTGGCGTCATACTGGCGACAGAGAAACCAGATCTCGCGGGCTTTCTTCTGGCCGACGATGCGTGCCATGTAGGATGCCCCGTAGCCGCCGTCGAAAGAGCCTACCCGCGGCCCGGTCTGGCCGAACACGGCGTTGTCGGCGGCTATGGTAAGATCGCACATCAGGTGCAGGACATGGCCCCCACCGATGGCATATCCTGCCACCATGGCGATGACCGGCTTGGGGCAGGTGCGTATCTGTCGCTGGAAATCCAGAACGTTCAGTCGGTTCACTCCCTGGTCGTCCGCGTAACCGGCCTCGGCGCGAATCCTCTGATCTCCCCCGGAGCAGAACGCCTGGTTCCCTTCCCCGGTTAAAATAACGACTCCCACCCGGGGATCCTCGCGGGCGTCCGCCAGAGCCCTCGACATTTCGTTGACGGTCAGCGGCCGGAAGGCGTTGCGCACCTCCGGGCGATTGATGGTGATCTTTGCCATCCCGTCAGCCTTGTGATACCTGATGTCCGAGTACTGTCCCGACTCTACCCAGTCCGCTGTTGTCATAGTCTTCCCCGTCTTTATGCGTTCAGAAAACGTTCCACACACTCTGCGTACGCAAGCGGTTTCTCAAAATGGACGTTGTGTCCGGCGCCGTCGACAATATCCATTGCCACGCCCTTGCCGCGAGCAACCATGTCACGACCAATCGCCTGAAACTTAGCATCCTTCCCGCCTACGATCAAGAGCAAGGGCAGGCTCAACCGATCCAGGCGAGGCCACAGCGACGGCTGAACTCCCGTACCCATCATCCGCAACGATCGACAGAGGTCCGACACGTCGTTTTCCAGACGTCGCCGAAGGAGCGCGTCGAACCTCGCCCGGGAGGATCTCATGGAGGCAAACAGCGGCTGATCAAACCAGTCGGTCAATGAATCTTTCAAAGGCTGTGTCTCGAGGCGTCGGGCCAACTTCTCGTCATGAGCGATTCTCGCCTTCCTCTCATCGAGCGTCTTCAGACCGGGTGAGGCCGACTCAAGGACAACGCGCCGAAATCGGTCGGAATACTCCAGAGCCAGAAACAACGCCAGCCTGCCACCCATAGAGTAGCCGACAAGGTCACACCGGTCAAGCCCCAGCGTATCCATCAGATCGATCAGGCCGGCGGCGCAGTTCTCCATCCGAAAACTCTCATCTGAGCCGGTCACCACTGTTCCGCCGTGGCCGGGAAGGTCGACGGCTATAGAATGACGCTCCCCTGAGATTAGGGGTACACTGTCGGCGTCCGCCCAGTCTGCGGAACTGCCCATGAATCCGTGAAGAAGCATCATCGGGTCGCGGCTGCGCGGGCCACGTTCTGTGTAGCTAAACCGGTACAACTTTTCCCCGGTATCAAAAGTGCGCCAGCGCATTGCTCACTTGCCGCAGAATGTCATTGTGCAGTGTGAGGTTCTCGCTGCGGTCGGTCGTGACTTCGATCAGCGCATGGCAACCTGCGGCCTGCGCCTGCCGGTAACAGGACGCAAACTCCGGCGCGGTGCGCGGATGGTGGTAATCGAGATCGAACAGGGCGGCGGCTTTCTCGAATGTAAGATCGTGCGAAGCGCCAAAGAACGGCTCGAATATCTCGCTCCGGCGCGCTATCGGCAGGAAAGAGAAAATGCCGCCGCCATTGTTGTTGATAACCACTACCACGACCGGTTCCGTCACCGTTTTCAAGATCGCCAGCGAGTTCAAATCGTGGAGAAGGGCCAGGTCGCCCACGAGAAGCGTAACCGGACGACCAAGGCCGACCGCGAATCCGGCGGCAGAGGCGACAGTGCCGTCAATGCCACTGGCGCCGCGATTGCAGGCCAGCGGTGCCGCCGTACCGCCGGTGTCGGCGAACACGTCCATATCTCTGACAGGCATACTGTTGGCCAGGAAGAGGCCTGAGTTATCGGCAAGGTGGCGGCAAATCAGCCTGGCGCAGCCGGGCTCGGTCAGGTTCTCCGTTTCGTCAAGTTTCGCGCGCAGAGTCTCCGCAACCGCGTCGGACGCCCTTTTCAGTGTTTCCACGAATTGCCGATCCGGTCGCGGTTCAATACCGGACACAATCGAATCGCAGAAGGATACTAAGTCGCTTTCGAGCCGGTCTGTGACGCGATGCACAAGATCATGTCTTCGGGGATGATCGGCCACCATGATGTAATGACGGGGCGACAGTTCCGAAAGAAACGCCGGCAATCGTTTGGAGACCATCCGGTCGCCGATATGGAGCACCACCTCCGGCCTTCCGGCCCGATCAAACACTCCGCTCGACAGAAGCAGGTCATAATACGGTATCGTGTTCGGACTCTCGCAGCCGAGCCTGAGTCCGGACGCAATGTCGGGCAGAGTGGGCCAACCGAGCTTGACGGACAACCGCTGCACCGCCGCACGCTGGGTGGCGTTCTTCAAAGTGCCGACCACCAACAGGCCGGCCGAGGTTCGGTTCAACAGCGATGCTAATTCGCTCAGCCGGTCGGAATCCACAATCGACTTCGGCAACGTGTGCCCGGTAAACGGCTCGCGGCCCTGTCGCCACCGGTCGTTGCCCTCGTCGCCGGAAAAAGGATGCGTCGGCGCGTCATCGGGCAGGAAAGGTTCCCGGAACATGCAGTTGATATGGACCGGACCCGCCGGGGGACGCATGGCCCGATAGACCGCCTGGTCTATGGTTGTCAGCACGAACTCAGGCGAAATGCTTTCATCCGGACAGGGCATGTCAACCTGCCGGCGGACATATTTCCCAAACATCCCCACCTGGTCGATAGCCTGGTTAGCGCCGCAGTCGCGAAGCTCCGGCGGGCGATCAGCGGTCAGGACAACCATCGGAACCGTGTCCGCTGATGCTTCTACAATGGCCGGAAGGTAGTTGGCTGCGGCCGTACCGGAGGTACACACCAGCGCCGCCGGCCGGCCGCTTGCGCGGGCGTAGCCGAGACTATGAAAGGCTGCTCCTCTTTCGTCGAAATGCAGCCGGGACACCGCGCGCTTGTTGGCGGCAACGGCACAGGTGAGCGGCGTGCAGCGCGATCCGGGGGAAAGGCACCAATAATCGACGCCGTTGCGTATCAACTCCTCGATAATGAGATGGCCCCATTTCAGGTTCAGGCTTCCGGTTCCCACAGCCATAGTTACCCCAGAGAAGCGACGAAATTATCCAGCTTGGTTTCGGTTTCTTCCCACTCCCCATCCGGCGTCGAGCCGGCCACTATTCCGGCGCCGGAATACAGGTGCAGCCTGCACGCGTCGATCAATCCGGAACGAATGGCGACGGCGAAATCAGCTTCATCGCGTCCTATCCATCCCACCGGCCCGGCGTACCAGCCCCTGTCAAACGGCTCCAGGTCGCGGATCATCTCCATAGCCCGGGCCGTCGGGCTCCCTCCCACGGCGGGCGTCGGATGCAGGGTGTCAAGGATTTCGGCATCACCGACATAGTCAGCAAGTTCCCCCGTGAAACAGCTTACAAGGTGCTGCACGCGGGCCAACTTCAGCAGTCTGACCGGCCGCGGAGCACAGCTTTCAAAGTCCCGGGAACGGCACAGGCGTCCGAGCGAGTCAACAATGCTGTCGACGACAAAGCGATGCTCGGCGATCTCCTTGGCGCTCGCGAGCAGTTCATCTCCGAGCCGTTGGTCGTCGTGGTCCGTCTCTCCGCGCGGACGGGTACCGGCTACGGCCTCGGTTTCGATCTGCCGATCCCGGCGGCGGTAGAGCAGTTCCGGCGACGCGCCAAGAAAAGCCGATGCCTCACCGAACTGGAAACAGAAATGGAAACAGCGCCGGGAGTGCGCCTTGAGAAGGCCCAGCAGGTAGGCCGGTCGCGGCCGAGAGGCATACTCGATTGTCGTTTGCCGCGCCAGGACGACTTTACCCAGATCCCCCCGCTCTATTGCATCGAGAGCCGACTTCACCATCGCATCCCAGCCCTCTCGCCCGGGAGTTTCCTGCCGACCGCTCAGCACCGGAAGCGGCTGCTCGGAACAACGCCCAAACCTGACCATTTGCAGGCTCCTGAGGATTTCGTCCAGGTGGCCGGAATCCTTTTTCGGGACAATGTTACAGGCGAAGTAGGTTCCCCCGGCGTCCCGGCCCAACTCAAACCGGGGCAGGATGAACTTGCCATAACCAAAGTCGCGCCAGAGAGCGTTCTCCCGTGGCGCATCTTTACTGTCGAATCTGAAACCACCGTAGTAGCGGGAATCGGGGTTCTCGTCACCCAGGTGGCGGCGCACGGTATCGAACAACTCCCGGATGCCCTCGCTCGCAGCACAGGTGATAGTATCCGCCGCACTGACACCGGCCATTTCAAATTCGTCCCGGCGGTCCGACCAGAATACCTTGACGGCGTCGCCCTGACTGTCCAGCCACGGCAGTAACTCAACATCCGGCAGGCCGATGCGAAGTCGGAGGATTTTCTCGCTGTGGTGTTGCAGGTCAGGCGGACTGTCGGCAATTCGTGCGATCTTGTCCGCCATCGCCTGCGCGGCCAGACTGACCTCGGGGACGGTCTCCTGTTCGAAGATGGTTGACATCAGTTCCTCAACCGCCTTTGGCCGCCCTGACGCCGGTGACGATGACACTCATGGCCGGTATCCCGCGTAAATTGTCGCCACACCGAACGTGAGCGGGCACGCCGTGACCTCCACATATCCGGCCTTCGCCATTTCTTCACGGAACGCCCAACCGTATGGGAACGTCTCCACGGTTTCGTCCAGGTAGCGATATGCTTGCGAGTCCCCAGACACAGCCCACCCGATCAGCGGCACGATGCGACGCAGGTAGATCATGTAGCAGGCGCGAAGCACCGCCTTGGTCGGGAGTGAGAACTCGAGTATCACCAGCCGGCCTTGCGGTCGGAGCACCCGGAAGATTTCCTGCAGGGTTTCGGAAATGCTGATGAAATTGCGAATGCCGAAGGCGATGGTCACCACGTCAAAGGAACCTGCCGCAAACGGCAAACGGGAGACGTCGCCGCGTGCGAAATAAACATCACGCTGCATATTCATACGGGACGCTTTCAACCGGGCGTGCTGAAGCATTCGCGGCGCCAGGTCCAGTCCGACGGCGGCAGCGATAGTGTTGCATCGTTGACGCAACGTGAGAAGTACGTCCCCGGTGCCGGTCGCCAGATCCAGCAGATCCACGCGCGTTCCCTGAGGGAGGTAGCTTGCCAGCCGGTTTCGCCAGGAAACATCCCGGCCGAAGGAGAGAAGCCGGTTTAGTAGATCGTACCTGCGGGAGATACGGTCGAACATCCTCCAGGCCTCGCGCCGGGAAGGTCCAGCTGGCGCGGTCCTGGTCATCGACCGGTCACAGTCGAGCGGGGGCGGATTTCCTTTCACCTGTGACACGCAAGTCTCCCTTGCTTTTCCGGCCGCACAGCGCAACGCCGGACTCCCTGAGGAGCTTAAGGAATATACTTCTTTCGCGGTCGAATTCAAGTACCGGAATCCAGCCGAGTATCCATTCGATCAAGGCTGTTCGAAGCGGCAGGAACAGAGTTGCCAACGCCCGCCTTATTGGGTACTATATTCCACTGTCGAGTGGACTGAAGAAGAAAGGGTGTCATGAATTACCGACAGGTAGGCGCAAGCGGTCTTAGAGTCTCCGAGATCGCCATAGGGGCCTGGCTGACGTATGGCAGCAGTGTCGGCCAGAGAAGAGCGCGGGATATCATCAAGGCGGCCATTCAGCATGGGGTCAACTTCATCGACATCGCCGACATTTACGCCCGCGGCACGGCCGAGAAGATCGTGGGCGCGGCTATCAAAGACCTGCGTCGCTCCGACCTGGTCATCTCCAGCAAATTGTTCTGGCCGATGTCGGAGAACGTAAACGACCGTGGACTCAGCCGCAAACATATCATGGAATCGGTCGAGAGATCACTCCGGCGAATCGGAACCGACTACCTGGATATCTATTTCTGCCACCGCTTTGACCCGGAAACGGAGGTCGAGGAGACCGTCCGCGCCATGGACGACCTGGTCCACCAGGGCAAAATCCTGTATTGGGGGACGTCCGCCTGGGACGCGGCCCAGATCGAGCGAGCTATCGGCGACGCCCGGAAATGGCTGGCTTATCCGCCGTCGGTGGAACAGCCGTGTTACAACATGCTCGACCGGCACATAGAGCCCGAGATTATGCCCACCTGCGCCCGGTACGGGATGGGGCTGGTGGTATGGTCACCGCTGGCCCAGGGCCTGCTGACCGGCAAGTATCGCAACGGCGCTCCCGCAGGCAGCCGAGGCGAAAGAACCGACTGGCTCAAGGACGACCTCACGACGGAGAATATCGACAAGGCCCTGCTACTGGAAAAGCTGACCGGGTCGCTTGACCTGAGCCTTTCACAACTGGCCCTGGCCTGGGTGCTGAGGCGACCTGAGATAAGCTGCGCCATCACCGGTGCTACCTCCGTGAAACAGGTGGAGGAAAATGTGATTGCCTCCGGTGTGAAACTGACGCATGATGTGCTTAACGAGATTGAAAATATTCTGGACAATGACCCGACCGGAGAGACTGTATAGGTCGCAATGAGCGCCATATTCAACATGGCCGAGAAATCGGCCGAGTTCGACAAGCTCGCAAATATACCGAAAGACCTCCTGAAATACCTAAGGAACGTGCACGAAGGCAATGTGGATGAACCTCTTGGTAGGGCAATGTGCAAACCTGAATGGAAGGATACTCTCCAGAAGATTGACAAGCTATTCGCAAAAGTATCAAAGGTGATGGGACTCGTGCCAGAGGAGATCTGCCTGGAGTATGAGTTTAAGACTAACGACACCGGATTGGGTAAGATTGACGCCTTTCTTGCGGAACTCCGGTTCGCTGTCTGGCTTGATTGGATGGGATTCCATGATATTAAGCGAGTGCCGTCCGGCAACGGGCCTAAGCCCGATTTCCATGCGAAACGGGGAAAGCACTGCTATTATGCAGAGGTATTCTGTATTACGACGGACAACCCTTCAGCCAGGCAGATAGAGCCTGCCCTTGTGCTACCCAGCAGAAAAGGGATATCACCAGTCTACAACTTCACTGTAATAAAGAAGCACCTTCACGAAGCTTTTCTTACGCGAGTACAGGCAAAGAAGCGTCAACTGAAGGACGTTGGTTCTGCCGACAGTCACCGGATTGTCGCCGGTGTTGTTAATCCCCTGCGGTATATAACGTTCGGGGAGCAGACGAATTACAGAGACATTCTGCAATCAATTCACGATGTCTTGAGATGGGGAAGCGGCTGGCACTTTGCTCTCATAACCGGATATGATTCCAACGGTATCCCGGATGATACCGTATATCCGCCCTTGGAAGACAACAAATAATCATGATTGGAGAACACCGATGTACCACACGATCAAGGAATTCGAAGAAGCCTGGGGGCAGGACTCCACTTTAACGGCCAAGACACTGCACGCCCTCTCCGACGAATCGCTGAAGCAGGAAGTCACCGCAGGCCACCGCACGCTGGGGCGGATAGCCTGGCACATAGTCGTGACGATCCCCGAAATGGCGCAGGAGATGGGCCTGAACATGGGTGATTTCGACCTCAAGGCGCCCGTCCCGGCAACGGCCAGAGAGATCGCCGAGGCTTATCTCGAGCAGTCCAGGATGCTCATCGACCGCATCAAAATGGACTGGGACGACGATATTCTCGAAACCGAGGTGGACATGTACGGCCAGAAGTGGAGACGGGACTTCGGTCTGCAGGCGCTGATCCAGCACCAGGTTCACCACCGGGGGCAGATGTCGATCCTGATGCGGCAGGCTGGAATTAAGGTGCCCTCGCTCTACGGTCCGGCCAAGGAGGATTGGGCGTCAATGGACATGGAGCCGCCGGAAGTGTAGGCTCCAGGTTCGCATTTTCCCCGGCCTGGGCCGACGCCTATCAGATATATAAGGATCACCTCTGCCATGCGGAAGCGCCTAACCAGCGCAGGGATTCGGGGTTTCCCCTGCCCTTTTCAAGCGGACACCGCCTCATGGCGTCCTGCCACGCGTGAATATCCGCTACGGTGACCGTTTTACGACCCTCTATCATATTCTGACCACGGCAATCGTGTCACGAACTCGTGCTTGTGAGACTCATAAGGGGATTAAGTCGATCCGGGACGGTTCCGAAGTATATAATATGGCGCGGGTTGGGAATCTCACGGACGTAGGGTACCATCATGAGCATGACGCATGACGCATGACGGCAAGGAGGTAGCAATGGTCAGCGAAATCAAGCGTAATAATTGGTCACGGTTCCTGAAGAAATTCAGTTCCAGCAATCAGTACCGTCCGACCACGATAAGGGTGGCGGCGGACGGTAGCGACCGCACCCCGGCAACTGAGCAGGCGGCCCTGTTGGGAGTCGCGCTCGAAAAGAAGGGCCGATTGATCGACGGGATCCAACTCTTTGCTGGTCTTGGCTGCGCGGATTCGATCGACGAACCGGTGGTGTCGATCAAGCAACCGTCGAAAGTGCTGCTCAACAAGGACGATGACGGCAGGGACGTGCAGTTGACCGTGATTTCCGGGGACGGCACTGCGGCGACCATCGAATTGAACGGCGAGCGAGACGAAGGCCTGTACAACCAACTCGTGGGCAGAGTAGCCTACTCTCTCTACGAGCAGCGGGGCAACGGCCACGGTAAGGATTCTGAAGACTGGCTGGAGGCCCAGCGCAGAATCAGAGCCGCCGAGTTGAGTTTCACCGAGTGACGGCAGGCGGCGTTGTTCCGCTCAGCCCTTAACCACTCCTATCGGTTTCAGACGGGCCACCTTCCTGGCGATGCCGGAGTTGTGTGATACCTCAACTACGGCATCGATATCCTTGTAGGCATCGGGGGCTTCTTCCGATATCAGCCTGCGATTCTTGGCCCGCAGGTAAATCTTCTGCCGCTTCAACTCAGCCATGACCCTGTCCACGGGAAGGCGCTTCCGAGCGGCGTGACGGGAAAGCATCCTTCCCGCACCGTGGCAGGAGGATCCGAAAGTCTCCTGCATAGCCGCGCCGGTGCCAACCAGCAGATAACTGGCCGTGCCCATGTCGCCGGGGATCAACACCGGCTGGCCGACCGCGCGATACCGCTGTGAGACCTCCGGGTGGCCGGGGCCAAAGGCCCGCGTGGCGCCCTTACGGTGGACATACAGCTTTCGCCGGCGACCTTCGACCTCGTGTTCCTCCAGCTTGGCGATATTGTGGGCGATATCGTAGATCTGCGTCAGTCCCAGGTCCCGGGCGGACTTGCCGAACACCGATTCAAACGACTCCCGTATCCAGTGGACGATCATCTGCCGGTTGGCCCAGGCGAAGTTCGCCCCGCACTTCATCGCCGAGAAGTACGCCTGCGCCTCGTCGGAGGGGGCTGGGGCGCAGGACAGTTCGTGATCCACCAGGGGCATCTTGTACTTCCTGTTTGCCTGCCGCATGATATCGAGATAATCGGTACAAATCTGGTGGCCGCAGCCGCGCGAGCCGGTGTGAATCATCACCGTCACCTGGTCAAGCTCGGTGATCCCGAAAGCAGCCGCTGTCTCGCGATCATAGATCTCATCCACCCGCTGGACTTCCAGGAAGTGATTCCCCGCCCCGAGTGAACCCAATTGTGGAGCGCCGCGCTTCTTGGCGTTGTCGCTGACCAGGTCGGGATCGCCGCCATCAATACAGCCGCCTTCCTCCATGGCAGACAGGTCCTCCGGCCAGCCGTAGCCCCGACCCACGGCCCACGCGGCGCCATTGCGGAGCACGTCGTCCACTTCCCGCGGCGACAGGCGAACTTTACCCTTGGAGCCTATCCCCGATGGCACATTATTGAAAAACGTATCCACGAGCGATTCGATACGCGGCCGGACGTCTCCAAGCATCAGGTCGGTCCGCAGAAGGCGAACCCCGCAGTTGATGTCGTATCCCACTCCGCCCGGGGATATGATTCCCTCGTCGGCGTCGAAAGCCGCCACACCTCCTATGGCAAAGCCGTAACCGTGGTGAATGTCCGGCATGGCGATGGAGTGGCCGACAATTCCGGGCAGAGTAGCCACGTTGACCACCTGTTCGGGCGAGTTGTCCCGGGTGACCAGCGCCAGCAACTTCTCGTCGGCATAGATCAGACCGGGCACGCGCATCCGCAGTCCGAGGCGCTTCATCGCTTCGCTTTGATAAGACACCGGGATTTCATACCGGCAATCGTCTATTCTATTGAGAGGACCTTCCCAACTCATAGCCACATACCTACCTTGCTAACAGGTCGTCCTATATACATCTTCACGGCAAGTTAACACAACCGGCTTAAATGTCAAAGAGCACCTGCACATGACTTGGCGCGGCACCTTTGCCGTCGACAATCTCCATCATGTGATAGGCCACGCCCTTGACATGGTAGCCGTGGGCGTGCCTGCTCTCGACGAACTTCTCTCCGTGCGCCGTCGCCGTCAGGGAGTTCTTCCGCGGGAAGGTAACCTCGAAATCCTTCAACACCAACTGCTCCACTTCAAACTGCAGCAGCAGGTCCGAAAGAAAACCGACCAGCAGCCCCTCCCGATCGATCGACTCCACCTCGAGGCGGACCTTCCGTCTTACTTCAATGTCGACCCCGCCCGTCATGATCTCGAACAGGCCGTCGGCCGCGGCGGCAAACGCCTCCGGGAGATTGTCGCCATACGCCTTGATGGCGATGTCGGCCGTGTGCTCTATAAGTTCGTGGCGTTTCACCGAGTCCTGCCGCGTGTTTTCCTGCCGGCAATTTGCAGCGGCTTTCGCTGCGCGTCAAGCAGAAGCGTAAGGTGAAGCAACAGTTATCCGGCCGGCAGATCAGAAGTTGATGACGAAGTCTATCAGGGGGACACCGGGGAAGACCATTTTCTCGCCGACTCTGCCGACAAACGCCACGTCGATCGACAGTCCCTCGCCGAAGAACCGGGCGCCGTACGATATCAAAATGCCGTCAACACCAGGTATCATCCAGTTCTCAGAGACGAAGGCGGACCGCCGCGATATCCGGTAGTCGAAGCCGGCCATTACCATCGGTTTGTCCGCCAACTTGCCCTCCGAGAAGCCGTATCCTAAGCCGCAAGTGACACTACGTTCAGGTGATCCATAAGTCCACACACCGTAACCGATACCCAATGTGGATCTGTCATCATCGTCGTCAAAACCCTCTGTGGGAATGCTGGCGATCAGCGCTCCAATGGCAAAGCTGACGTCCTTGCCGGCGCTCACGCCAACTTTGGGAGTGAAATAGAAAAGCTGATTTCCGAACCCTATGCCGGGAAACAGTGACATGCCGCCACCAAAGGATATGTAATCCGTTATCCCCCACGTCAAACTCGGGAAGAACAGGTAGTAGTCGGCGAAATACCCTTCACCCTGCTTTAACATTCTCGCCGTCGGCGCAAAGTAGAGCCTGGTGCAGTTCGGATTGGGGAACCAGTATCTCCCGTCCCTTATGTTCTCAGTCGACACAATCCTGACTGTCTCTATGTTGCTGATAGCGATGGATACTTTTGCGAAATCGGTTTCGAACTCCACCGTATCGGCGACAATCGCCACGATTCGCCCATACAGTTCGGAGCCGTCCCTGGTGGTAATTATCTGCGTCTCGGCCGAGTCAGCTACCTTCAGGTTCGCAGGTGTGATGGAATCCCCGCTTTTGTCCGCCTGCGCTCCGGTCACCGAAGCAAGAGAAAACACAACGGCCAGAGTTGCTATATATATTGTATGGTTCACCAGACTCTCCCGTGTTGTAAGCCGCCGGATGCTGTGACCTCTCGGCAGTAATCTAATGACTGACTCGCATCGTGACAAGTCGTTTCCCGCGGCAATGAGGCTTGAAGGTAATGTCAAGATTTGGGCTTGTTGCCGAAGGTGGCCTCGGCGGATCGGGGCCTTCAGGCAGGTGCCGGA
>CBFDBU010000019.1:0-57681 GCA_965603125.1 uncultured bacterium
TTGTTCTACGGGCGCGTGGGATACTTCAATCGTCTCCCACGCGCCCTGATGGTATAGCGGTAGGGTGCACGTGGAGATTGAGACACCCCGCCTAAGGACAATTGCTTTTCGATAGCAGAGCAAGTCCCAGAACGCTACGCGCCGTTGTTTGCGGAAACAGTTCCACAGGCAAACACGCCGTCGGACATCATTCTGTATTATAGGTCTCTGTCACGACGTACCGAGGGGCACAGATTCGATCTGTGCTTCTTCAAAGGAGATGCTCGGTTCGGGAAGTCTTCAGGGGTCGTTTGCCAGGCCCAGAGGCAGATTGCGGGGAAGGCTAAGAGGGGCTTAGCCCCTATTGCGTAAATTCTTTTGTGTAAATTTAGGAGGTATTTGCCATAGAATTAGGGCATATCCAATTGACCGTTTTGAAGGAGGATATGCCCATGCGAGAAATGGACTTCTCACAGAAGAATCTATTCCGTCGTTGGTTGGGAGTCAAGTCGATTTGGCGTGATCTTGAGGGAGAGACGAAGCGTTTCGTGAAGCGGCGCTTGGAGCGGGCGATGGAGGTGGAGTTAACGGCGCAGGTTGGTTGTGGTCGTTACAAGCGGAGCGGAAAGCGACGTAACTATCGGAATGGGAGTTACGTTCGGGACTTGCTGACGAGCTACGGTTGGCTGGGAGGGTTGTCGATTCCCCGACTTCGGCGAGGTATTTTCAAGTCGTCGGTGTTTGAGATGTATCGTCGCCGCCGTCGGTGGTTCGGCTGAAAGAGCAATGGGAACAGCAGTACGAGCAGTGGCGGAATCGTTCTCTTAGAGATCACCGTTACGCCTATCTCTGGTGTGACGGGGTGTACCCGAAGGCGGGACTGCAGGGTGACAAGACATCGTTCCTGGTTGTCCTCGGCGCCAATGAAAACTGCGAGAAAAAGCCGTTGGCGATTGTCGAGGGATACCGTGAGTCGACCGAGAGTTGGTCAGATCCGTTACGTGACCTGAAGAGCCGGGGGCTTAAAAATCCGGCCTTGTTCGTTGGTGACTGCGCCCTGGGTCTGTGGGGCGCTATCGACAAAGTCTGTCCCAAAGCGGATCACCAGCGCTGTTGGGTCCACAAGATGCGCAATCTGTTGGTGCACTTTCCGAAAGGGTTGCAGGACGAGGTGAGAGCTCTGCTGCGAGAGATGTACTATGCCACCACGAAGAAGCAGGGGGAGTCATTGATGGGGCGCTTCGCCAAACAGTTCGGCAAAGAATATCCCCGGGCGGTAGACTGCCTGTTAGAAGATCAGGAGGCGTTGTTGACCTTTTACGCGTATCCCCGACAGCACTGGGTGTCGTTGAAGACGACCAACCCGATCGAGTCGATCTTTGCCCCGGTGAAGCTGTGCACCAACGCAGCCAAACCGATCCGGTCGCCGTGCTCGGCGCTGTTCTTGATCTTCCAGTTAATCGTCAATGCTCAGAAACGGTGGCGACGATTGAACGCTCCCGAGTTGGTGGCGAAAGTGATCCGGGGCGTCAGATATGAAAATGGACAGGAGACAACAACAACGAAGAAAAGCAGAAAAAAGGTCGCCGCTTGAAAAACAAATTTACATAACTATTGACAGGAATTCCGATCCCACTTTGGGAGCAGTAGTACACCTGATGCTGTGCCTACAAACACACCCAGTGCCACCATTACGAATGTGAAAACTCGCTTAGGGTTTTTCCCTTTCACTTAAGTGTTCAACCAGTTCTCCCGGAACCCCGCAGTCTCGCCCCGCCAACCATAATCCTCAATTAAGGAAGTTGTGGTACTCAAGAATGTCAGCCACATTTGTTGCCCGTGCTGTCCACTTGTAGGTATTGGTCTCGTCCCAGAATTATCCCCGGACTCCCAATATTGGCCGGCCCCCCCACTGAAGGTTAAGTCTAGCTACTCCGATATATCCCCGGTGAGCGACTACGTATCGTCCTTGGCCTCTGAGAGGCCCATGGCTATATCGACATACCTCCGAGCGCAAGGCCCACGGAAGGCCTCTCCTTAGGTCTCTTTTCCGGCACGTCGGTTGCGATTTTTCGGGTAGAACCCGAAACCGGAGGTAATGCAATGACTAACAAGACCTTTGAGGCCAATGCTGTGGCAGAGAAGCGGCACAAGAAGCAGTATCTCGAATTGTTGGCAAATACAGAAGCGGGCACCTCGGCAAGACTCCAGCAGCCCTGCTTTGAAGGCACCGTCGATCCAGGTCAATAATCTACGTGTACTGCCGATAAAGAAGTGAAGAGGCAGTTTTCTCGAGACGGGGGGTAAATCCCACTTTGCATCTACCGGTTTTCAGGAGCCCGGGAGGGCTCGAAATCAAGTCGATTATGAGAATCCAACAATATGGAGGTATATTATGCTGAACCGCAGGCATGTGCTGCTGTTGGTGGGACTGTTGGTGCTGATGGCACTGATGGTCGGTTGCTCCAAGGACGACGATGATAGTCCCACCGGCTCGAACAACGACACCAACCCTACCGGGCTGGTGACCCTCACCGGGATCATCTCAGACGCTGTCACCGGTAACCCGATTCAAGGTGTAACGGTCACTCTCACAGGGCCGACCAGCCAGTCGATCGAGCGTACCGAGATGTATGAAACGGCCCTGTCACCCGGATACACATGGGTAGACATCACGGACTCTGCCGGTGTCTACACTTTTGCCAACGTGCCGTCCGGAAACTATTCGCTTGCGGTAACCGGTAGCGGGTTCATTGCCGCAACCACTTCGGTATCGGTGGACGCTCAGACGGAGGAAGTGACTATCACCGACAATATCAGTATCTCACCTGAGATGGCTACCGGCCAGTATCGGTTTGTCCTGAGTTGGGGAGAAACGCCCTACGATCTGGACGCTCACTACTGGAAGGATACCTTCCACGTCTACTGGCCGTCTTCATCCCGCGGCGACTCTACGGCCGAGCCGTTCGCCAGACTGGATACTGATGACGTAAGCGGTTGGGGCCCTGAGACGATTACGGTTTACCAGTTGCCGACCACGGGCTCATGCAAGTATGCGATCAAGAACTTTAGCCAGGACGCTTTGCCCACGGGAGCTCACGTGGATATCTACAGCGGCAGTTCCCAGATTGCCAGCCATGATGTCCCAACCTCCGGCACCGGTCGCTGGTGGTACGTGTGCGACCTGACCAGCAGCGGCACGCTGTCAGTACACAATACGATCCTGGACGAACCACCGGTTTACTATACGCCCCCGGGTGTGTCGGCGGCAGTTCCGGCGAAGTCGTCGCTTCGCTGAACACGGGGTGCGTCCGACAATACAGCGGCCCGGCAGCAAGTCTGTCGGGCCGCAACAATCTCTAAGTTCCGTGGACCGGCAAGGGTCACAGGGCCAGAAACATCGCCTTGCTGTGTCTGATGCCGAGGATAATGCGATCCAGGGCGGTGACCACCAGGAGTATTAACACCGGCACTACGAGCAGCCCTGATCTGATCGGCAACCTTGCGTCGACCGCCTGGAGAGCCGAAGCGACGCTATCGGCCATGCCGCCCGCCCCGAATAGAATACTGCTCACCAACTCCCCAAGCCACCACATGTCGATGAAGCAATAGACCAGACAGACTGCCGCCGCGGAGCCTGCCAGTGACCAGATCAAGCCACCGTATCGCGACAAAGTACGCTGCGGGGCTACCTTCGCCGCTACGCTCCCGGCAAAACCGGCAGGAAGCTCAAATCCGGTCTCATCCTTCAGACCCCGGAAAAGGAGTTCGTACTGTCTAACCAGGGCTCGGCAGTTCCCGCAGGTCTCAAGGTGGGCGGCGGCACTCTCTTGCCGGGGGCCAAGGACGTTTTCCGCGTAACCCTGCGCTTCCTCGTGAGTCAGGTGCTCCGATTTCATAGCTCCTCCGGCTGGTATTTTGCCAGCAGTCTTTCTCTAAGTAGTCTCCGCGCGCGATGGAGATAGCTCTTTACCGTGCCCTCCGGCATCTCCATGATCCGGCCGATCTCACGGTAGCTCATCTCGTCCAGGTGGTAAAGTGTCAGGATCGCCCGAAACGGCACCGGTAGGTTGTCGATCTCGCACCGCAGACGGTTTGAGAGGTCCTTCTGCTCCACAAGAGCGTCAGGCTGTACCTGCTCACCGGCGACGCTGTCGATCGATTCATCTTCACCACAGAGGTCCTCGAATAAAGGCAGCTTTTTCTTTTCGATATAGTTCAAGCACTTGTTGTAGGCAACCCTGGCTACCCACGTGGACAATTTCGATTCGAAACGAAACCCGGACAGGCTCCCGTGGATTTTCAGGAACACGTCCTGGCATACATCCTCGCGATCGGCCCTGTTGTCAATCATCCTGAACACGACGTGGCTGACCAGGCGTTGATATTGCGCCACGAACTCCTCAAACGCTTTACCATCGCCGGCCAGAATCCTGTCAATCTGGGTTCGCCTTGCGGCCATACTTTATTCTCTACATATATGCGACCGATAAGACAAGAAAATGTTGCGCGGATTTATGCTTTGCAAGTGCAACATTTCCTGCTCCCGACTGTCGGATCGGTAGAACGCAAACAAAAGGAGTCAGTTATGCCGGAAATTGTGATACTACCAGCCATGTTCCTGGCTATCGTGGCAATTGTCAAAATTGTCACCGACAACAGAATCAAGACCCAGTTGATCAAGGGGGGGCTGGTGGACGAGAAGGTGAAATTCCTCTACCAGAGCGGATCGGAGAGGCCGGGGATCTCAAACGTCAAGTGGGGCCTTGTTCTGGTAGGAATCGGGCTGGCTGCCATGATCGGATTCTGGTTCCCCGACGCGGTCTCAGAAGAGGGCGTCATCGGCCTGATGTTCATTTTCGCCGGTCTCGGGTTTCTCATCTACTATTTCGTCGCAGCACGAGGAACCGACAGCCGAAAAGACGACACGGCAAATTGATGTTTCAGCACAGACCCTGACACAGTGGCGTCAGGGTCGCCCTCGGATCGGCGCGCCCGGGTCGAACTGATCGTAAATCCATCAGCCCGTCCCGCGGCCGCTATCATATACCTCCGGCAGCCGGAACTCGCAGTCCTTGCAGTCATCCAGGCCGCGCGCGCGGAATCACTAAGCGATCGCGGTTACCTGATCAACCGTGAGAACTCTTCGAACGGAATTACGGGCCAGGTCTCGGTCTCGAAAATGCCCATGCCGTTGATCTCTGAGGCCACTTTGAACGCCACTGTCTGATCGTCGGCGTCAAACAGTGCCAGGCAGTCGTAGCGTCCCAGGGTGGCGAAGATGTGCTGCACTTTCACCTTGTTGCGAGCAAAGACATCGAGGGACTCGTTGATCTGGTGGGACAGATCCGGATGCATCTTCTTGGCGTTGGGGTTGATGGTCATCGCCATCATGTAGGTGGCCATTGCTGCGCCTCCTGTTTGGGTTTCGGTTGTATTATAGGGGGCGACGGCGCGGGGAGCAATCTCTTTGATCAGCGATAATCGGCGGGGAAACCGCCGGGCTGCGTCGGCTGGGCGCCTATAAAAAGGCCGCCCTGGGACGGACGGCCTATGTTGTCTGCGCTGGTTGCGATACCGCGCCACGTCAGGGGCAGGGCGGTGGTTCAGGGCCCCCCATGAACATGTATTCAATTAAGTACACCTGGTCGGAGATGTCTAGCAGGGGTGTCCCGCTGCCATTCACGTCGCCTTCTTCCCAGCAAGGCGGTGGAGGCCCATTCACGAACATGTAATCCACCAGGTAGACAAGGTCGGCCATGTCTATGAGTGGAGCGCCATCGTGGTTCACGTCACCTCTCCTAATGCAGCACAGCGAATCATCCGGCGGTGTTGCCTTGACAATATACATGCCGTGGTAGGGGTAATCGTAGTAATAGCCGGCCAGAACATAGTCACCTTCGTCATTCTGAATGGCAGAGCGGAGCCCGTTGCTCCCTAGGGTATCGAATGTCTGCTCCCATCTTAACTGCCCTTCCTTGTAGGTCTTGGCCACGTAGAAGTCTCGGTCATAGTCACCGAATGTGCACCCTGCAATGGCAAAACCCGAATCGGCAGTCTGTACCAGCGAGTAGACGAATTGGTAGCCATCACCACCAAAGCTCCTATCCCAGATCAGGGACCCGCCGCTGCTGATCTTGGTCAACTTGATGTCCCAATCATCCGGGGACAGTGGTTCCGTTGTGCCAGCCACTACGAACGAGCCATCGTGTGTCTGGATGATCCTGCACGGGTTCTCGTAATCGATTTCATCGAAGCTGTTTTGCCAGAGCAGATTCCTGTTGGCGTCAAGCCGAGCGATGAAGAACCCGTCCGTGGGCTCGCCCGAGGCGTATTCCTGATCCGAGACCACAATGTACCCGCCGTCCGATGTCTGCTCCACGTCCAGATGGCCCTTAGCTTCGTGGTGTTGCGTGCCCACTGTCTCGGTCCAAAGTTGATTGCCCTGGCTGTCGGTCTTGATGAGAAGCATGTCCCAACTGATCGTGCCCTGAGTCCCGACACCCAGCACAAACCCGCCGTCGCTGGTCTGCCGAACGCAATAGCCGTAATTGCCCCCATAGGACTGTGTCCAGAGTTCGTTTCCCATGTTATCGATCTTCATGAGTGTTATGCTCTCACGGTTGCTGAGTACGACAAAGTTGCCGTCGTCAACCGGTTCCAGGGCCGGCCAGTTGCGGCTGGAGAGGCGGTCTCCGGTGGTTGTCTCCGGCGGCTCGACCTTGTTGCTGCCTACAGGAGGGCTTCCCACACACGATTTGGTCCAGACCGTGTCACCGCAATCGTTTAGCATAGCGAGATCCGCCAGGCAGCCCTGACGGGTCAGACCGGCAACGAGGTAGTCGCCGTCGGCCGTCTGTTGCACAGCCGTCGCCCCCCCCGGAAAAGCCATCGGTCACGTGAAACACCCGGGCCCACTCGTCGCCGTAAGTGCCGTCGGCGCATCTGGCGTCGATGTAGCCGGGTCTCACCAGCGTATCACAGCCCCCGCATGGCCTGCCAATGATCAAGGAAACGTCATACAGGCTCGGAGAATCGTATCTGTGCGTCGCCCCGCACATCTCCTGAGAAGACGTCCCGTCCCCGAAATCCCACAGGAAATCCCAGTCGCCACCGCATGAGGGATCCGAGTTGTCGATGAAATACACTAGAAGAGGCACCGACCCCGACGTTTGGTTGGCATAGAAACCCGCGATGACCTGGCACTGGAGGTCAACGACGTCGACCATGGTCGTGTCGTCTTGCCCGCATTGGTTGGATACCGTCAGGGTCACACTATAAAGACCATAGTCATCATAGGTGTGCGTCGGGTGTTGCTCGTGCGATATGTCCCCGTCGCCGAAATTCCAGGTCCAGGAGGTTGGTTGGTGAGTGGACAAATCGGTGAAGTCCACATCAATCGGCAGATAATCATCATAGCCGCTGACGCTGAAATCAGCCGTTGGTGTGTAGCAGACGATACCGAACTGGTGCGAGATGGTCGTGTCACAGTTGCCCACTACGTCGTAGGCAATCAGCCGCAGGCGGCAGTCAGGGGCGATAATATCCGGAACATCCCAGTTGTACAATCCCCACTCCTGTTTCGCCCCCCAGTAGTTGTACGGTACCGGTCCCACGATAGGCAACCAGTATGTCCCCCCGTTGATGGAATAGTCAACATAAAGCGAACAGCAACCCTTAGCTCCGGAAGGCGCATTCCACCTGATCTCTTGTGTCTCGAAGTTCTGAATCTCAATGGTGCCGGAGTGTGGGGTGAGCAAGTCCACATAAAAGGGTCCGCCTGTGTAGTAGGCTTCAAGGTAGTGGTATCCATCCATGTCCACACCGGCATATGGACAGATCGTCCTCTCGCCGGGATCGTACGGGGGGGTGAGTATTTGCCCCGTGGTGTAGTCAACCCGGAGCCACCGGTTGAACGTATATACATACCCATCGGACTGAAAGAAAGAGGGTGCCTCGACCGTGTAAGTTTCTCCGGATGTCCAGCACCTTTCGTAGGGTACATCGTACGGCGAGAAATCGACCCAAACAGTGCAGGGATCGGGTGAGGGACTGGCAACAAGGTACTTATACTCAATGCGTCCAAAGCCCTGACCATACAGTTCGCTGTTGTACGCAAGGAACAGAGCCCATGCCTCCTCTTCGGCATGCTCACCGCTTGTGTAGAACAGGTTCTCTTCAGTTGTGTCATAGAGGTTGGACGCTTCGGTAAGCACATGTTCTAATTCGACATTCCAGATCAGCTTGATGGCGGAGCCACATTGCTTGCAGTGCTGGATTTGCCCGTAGCATCGATCCTTGTACTCCCAGCCATCCAGCAGCCGGTAGAGTGCCTTTTTTGCGAACGTGCTGTCCATGACGGCATCGGGTCTAAATTCACCTAAGCTGTTTGTCGGGGAGTCGCACCACCTTACTTCGGTCCCCTGACTTCCGAGCGGTAGGCCGTTGTGATGGATGCTGAGGAGAAAGTCACCTTGGTATTGGTTGGCAAAGTTTATTCTCTTAATGATTGAGACATCCTGTGTGATACTGTCGCGGGTCAAATGGTAGTAGGCCGAGCTGCCGGCATCGTCAAAGATATCGCACATTGCCATAGCCACATCCCAGTTGACCCAGGCTTCGGACAGGCCATGCACGGGGCCGGAAGAGCCATTGTAGTTGTTGTGCCCTCCGCCGTTGCAATACATATCCGCTCCGGGGCCACCATGACCAGGATCGATTACCAGATCGGATATACCGTGAACGGTGATGCCCGATATGGCAACCGCACCCGCCACGAGCAGGAGTGTTCGAACGTACTTCATTGGTCCCTCCCCTCCAGGACCAGTATCTCGATCCCGTCAGGATCCTTGTTGACTGTTGTATAGGCCAACATGGTGCCGCAAGGAGATAACTTGATCGCGTGTTCCGCTACGTCCGGCGTAAATGTGAGTTGCTCGGTCCTCCCGGTGGAAATGCAATAGAGATAGAGGTCTCCACCGAGTATTGCGTGTCCGTCTTCAATAGACGTCGCGAAGGCGACAGTGTCGCTCCCGGCTGACCAGCCATGCGGTCCCCCTGCATGACCAAGGTTCGCCAGGCCCACTCCCGCCGTGTCCAGAATCACAAGGTCACCGGTTCCGGGATCATGGCTGCAGACAAGAACTCCGCTGGGAGAAAGCAGCGGGAGGAACAGTGGTCTGTTCCTGGTCACCCTCTTCACTTTCCTGCCGTGAATGTCCACTAACCAGGTGTCGGAATCCGCGTACACCGATCTCCGACCCTGCCGAAGCATTGGAGAATGGCTGAACGCACGCACAGCGCCGTACGGCTTTGCCGACAGGTTGACCGAGTCAATCTGGATCGGCATGATGATCGTATCAGCAGACCAGAGAAATACCGTTCCCGCGTTATCCGAACCGAGATTCACATTCAGCTTACTCTCCAGACTGAGCGTGATGCTGGAATCGACTAAACTCCCCTTGCCGCGATGGCCAAGACTCACCCAGGTCAGTTCGACCCCGCGATGACCGGCTCTCTCCTTTTCAGGACGGTGAATCCTGTTGAACACTACCTGGCTGTCGTTAAGCCACTCGTACTGGCGCCCGGGATAAGGGCAAACTGGAAACGATGAATCGCCGGCCACGTCGTACAAGCGGAGATCGCCGCCGAAAAAATACGACAGGTACTTCCCGTCCGGGGACCACTTGATGTGTCCGCCCCGGCCGACCTCGATGGTCCGGTAGGACCCGGACTCAGACCATCCGCAGGTCGCCGTTAGAAGCACCATGAGAACTGCTAACACCACGCGCATTGAGCACCTCCTTCTTCTGGACCTGAAGGCAGGTCCGTTTGATATTGTACACCCCGGGCACGGAAGATTACCCTTTGATGTCTGCTACGAACTAGTGTGCCCGTGACAGCAAGATGGCCTGTCAGCCCCCGCCTGTCAAGCGTTAGTATTGTTTATTGTCTTGAGGAAATGCTTATGCCCGAGTTGGGCTTTGGATCACTGCGAGCCTGGGCGCGAGATAACATACACGGGGCCGGAAGAGCCATTGTAGTTATTGTGTCCTCCGCCGTTGCAGTACATATCTGCTCCAGCGCCGCCATGACCGGGGTCGATATACAGCCTCTGTGCATAACTGCCAACCGGAAGCAGGAGGAGGGCAGTCACGATGAGTAATAGTCTCTTCATCTCAGCACCTCCGCAACATCAATGATCTCGATGCCCTTGTCGTCAGGCTTGTAGAGGTTATAGGCGACCTTCGTCATATCGGGCGAGACCACCGCGTCAAGTTCGATCTTGTCGGGAGTGTGCGTAATCTGGACTTCATTCTCACCCGTGATATCAATTACATATAGATCGCCCGCCACAATGTCATCGTGTGCATACACTGTTCTGGTGAAGATCAGCCTCCTGCTGTCAGGAAGCCACGATTCGGCGTCGGCGTTGTCGACGTGACCGACAACTTTACCATCCAAATCCAATACGGTCATGCCGCCGCTTCGGCACAGAATGTATCTTCCGTCCGGCGACAACACCGGCAGTCCGTATGTCTTATTGGTTGTTACTCTTTTATATGGACGCCCATCGAACCGCACCAGCCAGACGTCCGTATCCCTCTCCATCCCCCAGTAATGGGTCTGCCACCAGCCGTAGTTGCTGACGACAAAGAAGGCCGCGGTGTCGATGTCGTCTCGGCCCAGCAACTGCTTGAGCTGACTGGTCTCAACAATCTGCCTCCGGTAAAGTCCCACCTTGCCGTTGCTCAATCTCACCAGCTTGTTGAACAGCAGCGTGAGTTTGACGTCGACATCGGCCCGTGACGTTTGCTTAGCGCTGACTTCAGACTGAAGTTCCTCAAGATCGCTGTCAACCGAGATTCGTCTTATCGATATCGTTCGCCAGTCCCCGATGTCGTCGCGATCCTCCACGTTCTTGGCAAATAGGATCGTGTCCGGACCAGCCCAGGCGTAGCTGTGCCTGTACATGTAGAAAGTACCTTCGGGACTATAGACCTGGCGGATATTCCCGGAGTCAACCACAAAGACCATAATCCCGTCCCTGTTCGTGAACGACAGGTACTTCCCGTCCGGGGACCACTTGATGTTCCCGCCCGGGCCGACCTCGATGGTTCGGTAGTTACCAGACTCAGACCATCCGCAGGTCGCCGTTAGAAGCACCATGAGAACTGCTAACACCACGCGCATTGAGCACCTCCTTCTTCTGGACCTGAAGGCAGGTCCGTTTGATATTGTACACCCCGGGCACGGAAGATGACCCTTTGATGTTTGCTACGGACTTACGTGCCCTTGGAATCAAGATAGCCTGTCTGCCCCCGCCTGTCAAACGATTGTACCGCTTTTTCTGTTATGGAAATGCTTACGCCCGAGTCGGGCTCTGGATCACCGCAATGCTGGGCGCGATGTAACGTGTACGGGGCCGGAAGAGCCATTGTAGTTATTGTGTCCTCCGCCGTTGCAGTACATATCCGCGCCGGGGCCACCATGGCCGGGATCAATTACCAGATCGTATGTACCGTGAACCGTGATGACCGACATGGCAAAAGCACCCACCGCGAGCAGGAGTGTTCGAACGTACTTCATTGGTCCCTCTCCTCCAGGACCAGTATCGCGATCCCCTCCGGGTCCTTGTTGATTGCTGTGAAGGCCAACATCCTACCGCATGGAGATAACCTGATCGCTTGTTCCGCTACGTCCGGTGTAAACGTGAGTTGCTCGGTTTTCCTGGTGGAAATGAAAAAGAGATAGACGTCGCCGCCGAGTATGGCGTGTCCGTCTTCAATAGACGTCGCGAAGACGACAGTGTCACTACCTGCTGACCACCCATACCGTCCCCCGGCATGACCAAGATCCGCAACCTCAACTCCCGACGTGTCCAGAATCACAGTGTTACCCGTTCCGAGATCACGGCTACAGACAAGAACTCCGCTGGGAGAAAGCAGCGGGAGATACAGTGGTCTGTTCCTGGTCACCCTCTTCACTTTCCTGCCATGAATGTCCACTAACCATGTGTCGGAATCCGCGTACACCGATCTCCGACCCTGCCGAAGCATTGGGGAGTGGCTGAACGCACGCACAGCGCCGTACGGCTTTGCCGATAGACTGGCCGAGTCAATCTGGATCGGCATGATGATCGTATCAGCAGAATAGAGAAATACCGTCCCCGCGTTATCAGAACCGAGATTCACATTCAGCTTACTTTCCAGACTGAGCGTGACGCTGGAATCGACTAAACTCCCCTTGCCGCGATGGCCGAGACTCACCCAGGTCAGTTCGGTCCCGCGATGACCGGCTCTCTCCTTTTCAGGACGGTGAATCCTGTTGAACACGACCTGGCTGTCGTTAAGCCACTCGTACCGGAGCCCGTGATAAGGGCAGACTGGAAACGATGAATCACCGGCCACGTCGTACAGGCGGAGATCGGCGCCGGAAAGATACGACAGGTACTTCCCGTCCGGGGACCACTTGATGTTTCCGCCCGGGCCAACCTCGATGGTCCGGTAGTCGCCGGACTCAGACCATCCGCAGGTCGCCGTTAGAAGCACCACGAGAACTGCTAACATCACGCGCATTGAGCACCTCCTTCTTCTGGACCTGAAGGCAGGTCCGTTTGATATTGTACACCCCGGGCACGGAAGATGACCCTTTGATGTTTGCTACGGACTTACGTGCCCTTGAAAGTAAGATAGCCTATCAGCCCCCGCCTGTCAAGTGATTGTACCGCTTTTTCTGTTGTGGAAATGCTTACGCCCGAGTCGGGCTCTGGATCACCGCGAGGCCGGACATATCTGCTATTCTGGCGTACATGGTGTCCCCTCCCGCATTATCAAGTACAGCTTGCCGTCGGCAAAGAAGGCAATGTTCCTACCGTCCGGTGAGTACGCCGGCGACATACAGTTGTCGATACCAATGAGAGTGTCGAGCACGGTCAAAGCGCCGGTGGTATAGTCATAGGTGGCGATCCTGTTCACGAGGTAGTCGACACCATTATCACAACTGATGTTGAACAGGACCTCAGGGCAGGTCGGGCTGAGATAACCTTGCCAACAGTCGCAACCCTTCGTGCCTTCAGGGTAGTCGCCAATCTGTTCTGCAAGAACAACGATTGTTGAATCCCTCAGGTCATACAGAACGCCGTTGATCAACTTATGAGTCCGATCATAGCCTGTAACCGTATCAGCGTACGTTTTGGAGAACGCCTTAACCGAGTCCTGACCGTCGATCCGCACTACGTACAGCCCGTCAGAACCCATCCGGTACACGGAATTGCTTGTTGGGTCCGCTCTCTTTCCGTATTTTCCTGTCGGCAAAAGCCTCTTCTTAGGGCTTTTGTCAGAAGCGAAGTAGTAGACATTTCCTTCTACCGTCAGATACGGTCCGTTGAAGGGTTTCTGGTCAGGACCGGCATACTGCCCCAATCCTTTCTTGTACTGCCGTATGACGGACTGATCGCCGGTTGTTACATCGACTTGGACCAGCTTGTATTGAATAGTGTCTTCATGCTCCTGCCGTGTACAGATCAATACCTCTCGATCCGACAGCCACTCGAACCGCCTCCGATCTCCATCCAGTTTGCATACCTGCTTCGCCTTTCCCAGAGTGTCGGTGAGCATCAGGTAGCCGAAGGCGAAGTAGGCCACCCGGTTGCCATCGGGCGACCATTTCATGGGGCCGATCATCGGACTGCGGTTCAGCGGTCCGACCTCGATCACCTTCGTGATCTCATAACCGGCTCCGAGGCAGAGTCCATGAGCAGCCACGCAGAGTACTGCCATCACTGCTAACACCACGCGCATTGAGCACCTCCTTCTTCTGGACCTGAAGGCAGGTCCGTTTGATATTGTACACCCCGGGCACGGAAGATGACCCTTTGATGTTTGCTACGGACTTACGTGCCCTTGGAATCAAGATAGCCTGTCTGCCCCCGCCTGTCAAACGATTGTACCGCTTTTTCTGTTATGGAAATGCTTACGCCCGAGCTGGGCTCTGGATCACCGCGAGGACGGGTGCGATGTAACCGGTAAACAGCCTGCCTTGGGTGTTATGTTCACTCTCCCCGTTCGGTCGTGTTGCAACCGATGGAATCCGTTGGAAGACGGCCTCCCTCACCTGAAACCAATGCTTGACAGGCAACGTATAGCCCTGCAGATTCCCTTTGACAGGTGGTCACAAGGCGATAGTCGAGCAACACTTGAAAGGACATAGAGATGATCAGACTCATACTGCCTATCTGGCTGCTGTTGCTTCCCGCGCTGTCGTTGGCGTCGGGGATACAAGACAGCGTGGCGCAGGCCGAAGTCGAGGAGATCATTCGCCGGGTTGATCGGTTGTATCGTTCCCAGACCAGTTACTCCGAGCTGGAGATGGAGATCATCACCCCCCACTGGCAACGGATGCTGGCCATGTATTGCTGGAGCGAGGGGATGGAGGAGACTTTCATCCGCATTACATCACCGCAAAAGGAGAAAGGGGTGGCGACGCTCAGGATCGGAAATGAAATGTGGAACTACCTGCCCAAAACCAACAAGGTCATCAAGATCCCGCCTTCAATGATGATGGGTTCCTGGATGGGGTCGGATTTTACCAACGATGACTTAGTTAAGGAGTCGTCACTGTTTGAAGACTACAGCTACGAACTGATTCCATCCGACAGCATCGAGGAGGGAATGCTTCTTGTCAACTGCATTCCGCGCGAAGACCTGGCGGTGGTATGGGGCAATATCGTGATCGCCGTCTCCGAATCGGACCTCCTGCCCTTGTGGCAGAAGTACTACGATGAAAAGGGCGCCCTTATGCGGGTGATGATATATTCCCGGGTGATGAACCTCGGTGGCCGGCGCATACCATCGGTAATCGAGATGGTTCCGCAGAACAAGAAGGGACACAGGACGGTTTTTCGCTACCTGAAGGTCGAGTTCGATATAGCGCTGGATGACGAGACGTTTACGCTGCGAAACCTTCGCTCGCATGAATAGGATACTGCCGGGATGATTACGTTCAAGGTAGCCTTCCGCAACGTTCTCCGGCAGAAACGCCGCTCGCTGCTGACCATGCTGACTATGCTGGGCGGGTTTACGCTGGCGGCCATTTCAATCGCCTGGTCCGACGGAACCTACAATGTCATCATCGATATGTTCACCCGGACGCAACTGGGGCACATTCAGGTCCACGGAGCCGGTTATTTGGATCGACCGACTCTTTACAACACTGTTAACGACTACACCGGTGTCGGTGAGCGGATCGGTTCCATCGAGGGCGTCGTTGGATGGTCTCCCCGGATCTACTCAGCCGGGCTGGCCTCGGTGGGTGAGAAAAGCGCCGGGGTGCGTATTATCGGGATCGACCCGGCCAAGGAAATCCGGGCTACACGGTTCGACAAGAAGATCATCACCGGCCGGACGTTTGCGCAATCGGGCGCACTTGAGGCAATCCTCGGAAAGGGACTGGCGGAAGCGCTGAAGGCCGATGTCGGTGACGAGATCGTGATTGTTTCGCAGGGAGCCGACGGATCGATCGCCAATGACCTCTACGAGATAGTCGGCATCATTGACGCCGGTGACGCCACCTCCAACCAGACAGCTCTTTACCTTACCCTGGCCGACGCCCAGGAACTGCTGGTGCTGCACGGACGGGCGCATGAAATCGTCATCATTGCCGAGGATCTGGACGACGTAGCGCCCCTGACCGCAACCATTGAAAAAGTCATTGACAGACCGGAACTGGCGGTGGAGCCCTGGCAGGAGTTTGCCCGGTCCTTCTACACCGCTATGAAAGCCGATCAGCAGGGAACCTGGATTATGGTTTTCATCATCGTTCTGCTCGTCTCCGTGGGGGTGCTCAATACCGTTTTGATGACGGTGCTCGAACGCACCCGTGAATACGGTGTCCTCCGTGCTATGGGTGTGCGACCGCTTCAGGTCATTCGCCTGGTGATATACGAAGTGACCGTTATGGCGATAACGTCGGCTGCGGTCGGCTTCCTGCTGAGCCTTGTAATCAACTACCTGTTGTCGCTGCACGGGGTTCCCATGCCCACTGTTTTCACCTATGGCGGGGTGGAGTTTTCGCACATGTACACCGAGATAAACGCCCGGAGTTTTATCATTCCGGCCGTGACGGTAGTGCTGTCGGCAATTGTCGTCAGCGTTTTCCCGGCTATCAGAGCAGCCCGTACCTCTCCAGCAAAGGCAATGCGTACGCACTGAGGAATGATGACCTTGATGATCGACTGCAAGCTGGCCTGGCGAAACGTCCTGCGCAACAAGCGACGGACTCTCATAGCCGGCATTGCCGTCGGTATAGGGCTGGCGGCGTTGATCTATGTCGATGCCCTGATTCTTGGCATGGAAGATAACATGGTCAAGTCCGCCACCTCGTCGTTCCTGGGTGAGGGGCAGATCCACCGCGAGGACTTCCGGCAAACGTTCGAGGTTGATCGCACGGTGAACAACCTGGCCGAGGTGGTAGAGAGTATCAGGCAGGAAGAAGTCGTCGAGGCGTTCACCCTGCGGACGCTTTGTTTCGGCATGATCAGTTCCCCGGCCAACGTCAGTTCGGTCAGCATGATCGGGGTAGATCCCGCAACCGAGCGGTACCTGTCGCAGATTGACGAGGCGGTTGTCGAAGGGACCTACTTCGAGGGCACCAGCGACCGCCAGCTCCTGATCGGCCGCAAGTTGGCGGAGCTGCTTGAAGTGGGTCTCGGCGATCGGGTGGTGATAACGGCGGCCCAGGCGGGGACAGGAGATCTGGCCCAGGAGATGTTCCGTGTGTCGGGTATCTACTACTTCAATGTACAGGAGATGGACCAGTACATGGCGTTTGTCCTCATCGGCAAGGCGCGGCAGATGCTGGCCCTGGGCGACGAGACCCACCAGATCGCCCTCAAGTTCCATGACGCATACCTGGGCCGCGACCAGGACCATCCTTTCTGGAACAAGTACTCACGGAACGGTAACGAGGCGGTCGGCTGGACCGTATTGCTGCCCCAGTTGGAGGCGGCCTTTGAACTGTCCGGGTTCTCCACGCTGATCATAGCCATAATACTGTTCGGAGTGGTTTCGCTCGGCATCGTCAACACGCTGTTCATGTCGCTTCACGAACGGATGTTTGAGTTTGGTGTAATGCGGGCAGTGGGAACACATCCCGTGGCTATGGGGCGACTCGTTATTCTTGAGGCCGGTGCGCTGGCAGTTCTCTCAATTGTCCTGGGGATGATACTCGGCTCTGTGACTCTGTACATCTCAGCCAGAACCGGTATCGACTACACCGGGATCGAGTTTGCTGGCGTCACCTTCAGGGAGTTGCTTTACCCGGTAATGGAAGTCAGGCAGTTTATCGTGTTTCCTCTCTGGGTTTTCGCTTTTACCGTGGGAATCGCGTTCTATCCCGCCATCTACGCAGCCCGCCTGACACCGGCGAAAGCAATGAGGAAATCATTTTAGGAGAGTCATTGATGGAACCCAATAACCCGTCCGGTGTCATAGTTACCGAAGCCGTCACCAAGGTCTACTCCGACAATGGCGTACCGGTGGAAGCGGTCCGGGGAATTGACCTGACAATCAAGCACGGGGAATTCACAGCCATCGTCGGCCCCTCCGGCTCAGGCAAGACCACCTTTCTCAATATCGTCTCCGGACTCGACAGCGTCACCTCGGGAAGAGTGTGGCTGGCCGGCAGGCTCCTTTCCGAGATGAGCGGCCGGGAGCTGTCCGACTTTCGCCGCGATAGTATCGGTTTTATTTTCCAGGCCTACAATCTTATACCGGTGCTAACTGTCGAAGAGAATATCGAGTACATCATGCTCCTGCAGGGCGTTCCCAAATCAGAGCGCCACCGACGGGTTGATCGGATACTTGAAAAACTGGGTTTGGCAGAATTCGCCCATCGCGTTCCGGTGAAGCTGTCCGGCGGACAGCAGCAGCGAGTGGCGGTGGCCCGGGCGATGGTTGCCGAACCGGTTTTGGTGCTGGCTGATGAACCGACCGCCAATCTCGATTCGAAAACCGGCGCAGAACTGCTGGATATGATGCGTGAACTCAACCAGACCACCGGCATGACTTTCGTCTTTTCCACCCACGACCGGGCTATCATGGAGCGAGCCACGCGGCTGGTTACGCTCAGGGACGGGCGCATCGACAGCGACGAGACGAGGGACTGATTGCACGCACTACCCGTAACATATTCCCCGGGTATGATGAAGTTGCCGTTATTGCTGACGGCGTTGCTGCTCCTGCCGTGCCCCGGTCGGACTTCCGAGGCACTGTCTTTCGACGGCTACTATAAGAACTTCTCTGTCGCCTACTGCCTGCCCGGCTACAAGAATCCCGCTTATTCATCGAATGTGCCACTGTTGGGCAGCGTGTCCAACAGGCTGCGCCTCAATTCCCGGTGGCGGCTGAGCAATCGCGTACAAGTGAAGGTGTCTTACGATTTAGCCCCCAGGGTTCAGGACCGCCTGCTTTTCGACGAACCACCAGTCGCTGCCGCCATCGATCCGCTGAGCTATCGTGTCGTTGATCTCGATGCCCGGCTCTATCCTTCACTCAACGACGAGGTGGCTTCTTTTGCGGTCCTTCAGAACCTCGACCGAGCCTTCATCACCATCCGCACGAACCGGGCCGATCTGTATTTCGGCCGGCAGGCTATCGCTTTTGGCCCGGCGAGGGTAGTCAACCCGACCGATATCATCGCGCCGTATAGCTACGAGACGCTTGACACCGAAGACCGTGTCGGCGTGGATGCCGTTCGAGTGAGAATGCCACTGGGATTCATGGGGGAGATCGACGCCGCCTGGGTGGGCGGTGATAAGTTTGAGTCTGATCGCAGTGCGGCGTTTCTCCGCACGAAGTTCTATGCTTTCAGAACGGACATAGCCCTCCTGCTGCTGGGCTTCCGGGAGAATCTCCTGCTCGGTGTCGAGGCGGCCCGCTCGCTCGGTGGGGCCGGGGTCTGGTTTGAAGCGGCTCATGTCTTCGTCGATGCCCTGGCAGACGAGACAACCCCCCAAAGAGACTATTTCCGCGGTTCGCTTGGAGGCGACTACAGTTTTGGCGGCAATATCTACGTCTTTGCCGAATACCACTTCAGCCAGGCCGGAAGAGACCGGCCTGGCGAGTACCTGGCAGACTCAACACACGCCGCGTATGCCGAAGGATCGGTCTACCTGTTGGGCAGGCACTACCTTGCCTCGGGGATGACCCGTCAACTGACGCCGCTGATCAGCAGCGGCGTGGAATTGCTCTGCAATCTGCGGGATCGGTCGGCTTACGTGGTTCCCAGTGTCGAATACAACGTGGCGGAGAATATCTATCTCGCAGGGGGCGCCTACATAGGAATCGGCAGACGCCCGGAGTCGGTCCTTCGGATGCGCTCAGAGTTCGGGTCGTACCCCGATGTCTATTTCAGTTCCTTCCGGATCTATTTTTGATCCGTCACGGCATTGGTTGGCCCAACTACCGGCGCAGCGCAAAAAAGCATTGCTTTAGCTTCGTGAGGATGTAACTTGACGGAGTCGAAAGCGGAGGTTTACGTTTGCGGACAAAACCCAGGTTGCGGAAGAAACATCGTTTCGCATATTACGAAGCTGTTGAGTTCCGCGACGAGCTTACCGACACTCCCTGTGGAGCGGGTCCCGGCGGAACCATCCGCGACCCAGCCACTGTGAGCGATCGTGGCTGTCAAGTTAATGGAGCGCGAGGGGATTTGAGTCTATGAAATACCTGGTAACCGGCGGAGCCGGATTCATCGGATCGAACATTGCGACCAGGCTGGCCGAGCGAGGCGAGCAGGTCCGCATTCTGGACAATTTCTCATCCGGCGATGAGGCGAACGTAGCCGCGCTTCCGGACGAGATCGAGGTGATCGAGGGAGACATCCGCGATTACTGGACGGTGGAAAAGGCTGTCAGGGAGATCGACTACGTGTTGCACCAGGCGGCGCTGCCCTCGGTGCCGCGCTCGGTGGAAAACCCCCTGACATCGAATGCGGTCAATATCGACGGCACTCTCAACGTGCTCGAGGCGGCCAGGAACGCCAGGGTGAAGAAATTGGTCATGGCTTCTTCTTCGTCGGTCTATGGTGAATCGGAAGAACTGCCCAAACACGAGGGCATGGTTCCCTCGCCGCTTTCGCCCTACGCCGTCAGCAAGCTGACCTGCGAGTATTACCTCCGTGTATACTGGCAGCTTTATGGGTTCCCCACCGTGTCGCTACGCTATTTTAACATTTTCGGCCCGCGTCAGGACCCTGACAGTGAGTATGCTGCGGTGGTTCCCCGATTCATAATAGCCCTGCTGAACAGGCAGCCTCCCACCGTATTCGGCGACGGCGAGCAATCACGCGACTTCACGTATATCGACAACTGCGTCCAGGCAAATATCCTGGCGGCCACCACCGACGAGATGGTTGGCGACCAGTTCAATGTCGCCTGCGGCGATCAGTTCACGCTCAATGACCTGCTCGACAAGCTGCGCGGGATTATCGGCGTTGACATCGAGGCCACGTACGATCCACCCCGCCCCGGGGATATCCGCCATTCCTTCGCGGCGATCGACAAGATCAGGAAGTTCGGGTACGAGCCTGAAGTGGGCTTCGAGGAGGGCTTGCGCCGCACCGTTGAGTTCTTCCGGGGCTGACCACCACAGCAGGAATTGATCGCCGCCGTCTCAGGCTCAGGAGCGGCAGGAATCCGCGGTAGTCAGATGGAGAACCGCCACCCGCAGTAGTACTCGTGACCGGCGTTGGCGTCGGGCGGGCAGCCGATGCACTCGGTCTTGATCCGCTGGTCTATCGTGCGGGCGAAACCGGCATACTCCACCAACCCGACCGACTTGCACGGGAACAGGTCCATATTCTTGCGCCGGCGGGCTGACTGCACCCGGCAGTCGACCATGTAGAACTCAAACGAGCTATCGGATTCGTTTCTTATTTTCTGTTTGTTCAGAACGGCGTACAGCCTGAACCCAAGCGCTTTCTTGAGAGCCTCCAGTCCGCCGTTGTCCGGGATACCATGAAGGGTCATGATTCTCCCGGCCTCGACAACGGTGAATTTTTCCCATGCTTCAGTATCCAGCTCTATCGCCGTATCCAGGTCGTAGTGGCGTTCGACCGCCTGGAACCAGAGGCCGTCATGGGCCAACCAGTTCTTGGCAAAATCGACCAGCATACCTTCCAGGGTAGCGCGGCTGAGATCTTTCAGATCGATCATTCGGTTGCATCCTTCTCTTACTGACAGATGACGTCAAGACTCACCGGGAATATCCGCAAATCTGTTTACAAGGGCAAGCTCTGACGGTATAATTGGTTCGAGACAGGAGTTGACGCCATCGGTCGGACTGTCTGTTTTCGAATCGACCGCCTGCGGTACTCGGACCGTTTCAGCAATCGGTTTGACGACAACGTGATAAATCCTGACCGTGACACCACAAAAGCGGTGTCTGTTTTGTTCCGGTTGAACAAAGCGGCTGCTCAAACGTTCCGGCACTGGGAGACCAAGAATGAGATACCGAGGCCTGGCGTCATTACTTGTCATCATTGGTTTGTTTTTCCCGGGTCTTGCTCTGTCAGGAGAGTTGGCCGAGCGGGTGAGGAGCCGGATATCGGCAGCGGGGCCGAAGGATCTGGTCAAGGTCTGGATCAAGCTGCCGGCTCTCGAACATACGTCTATCCTGAAGACCACAGGACAAGCGGGGGCGGCAACGCGGTCCGGTCGCTATCGCGCCACTGCCGGCCGTTTGCTTGAGAGCCACGCTGAGGCTCAGAAACCGGTCCTGGGTCGCCTGCATCAACTCAGGGCGGCAAGGCTAGCCGACAACATCAAGCCGCACTGGCTGGTCAATGTCGTGGAGGTGGAAGTCGCGGCGGGGGAGCTTCCCCTGCTGGCGAAGCGCAACGATATCGAGATCATTCACGCGGCGCCTGAAATCCGCCTGATCGCCCCCGAGGTTGTCGAAGAGTCGTCGTCGCCTGTTTCCGGCGCCGGGACGGTGGTCGAAAACCTGATCTTCATCAATGCCGATCTGGCCTGGACTGCCGGCTACACCGGGAGGGGCAGGGTGATATGTTCGTTCGATACCGGCGTTGACGGCGACCACCCGATCCTGTCCGGCAGTTGGAAAGGGAACGACGGCGACTATGCCGCCGCCTGGTTCTACCCGCTTGACGATGGTGACGGCAGACCCCACTCCATTTCCGACTGCGGATATAACACCTGCAATACCGTACACGGCACCCATATCATGGGTACTCTTGTCGGACGAGACGCCGCTACCGGTGATATCTACGGCGTGGCGCCCGATGCCAGGTGGATTTCGGCGGCGGTGATTGATCTTGCCGGCAGCTCGATAATCGACGCCTTCGAGTGGGCTGCCAATCCCGACGGCGATCTCAACACCGTTGACGATGTCCCGGACGTGATCAACCACAGTTGGGGAGTGATTGATATTGCCTGCGAGAATATATTCTTCAACCTGATCGACTATACCGAGGTGCTGGGCATTGTGAACATTTTCGCCTGCGGCAACGAGGGCCCCGGCGAGCAGACGATCCGCAATCCGGCCAACCGCGCCCTGGATTCGCTGGACTGCTTTTGCGTCGGCAACGTCGATGCCATGTCAACGCCTCCCCAGATTTACCTTAAATCCTCGCGAGGCCCCTCCGACTGCAACGGCGCCGTCAAGCCGAACGTCACTGCGCCGGGTGTGTACGTTCGGTCGGCTGTTCCCGGCGGGGGCTACGCAAGCATGACCGGTTCTTCAATGGCCGCTCCCCACGTGTCGGGCCTGGTGGCGTTGCTCCGCGAGAAGAACCCTAACGCCACCGTGAACGAAATCAAGAACGCCATTCTGACCACCACGCAAACCTTCGACCTCAGCCTGCCCGACAACGACTTCGGCTGGGGAATCATCGACTGCCTGGCGGCGCTGAACGCCCTGTCATCCGTCAACACCGAACCCAACGTCCGGGTCCACGCCTTCGATCACGGAATGATCGCCCCCGGTGTGACCGTCAACGGCACGCTTTCGCTTCAGAATGTGGGGGCAGGCGTATCCGATGTCCAGGCCTCGCTGTTGAACTCAAGTCCCGAACTGACGGTTCTGGACGGGACCGCCTACTTCGGAGCGATCGGCGAAGGAGAAGTGGTGCAGTCGAGCGACGTCATCAGGGTGGCGGTTTCAGGCGGCGCTGCGGAGGGGGCGGTGCTGACGCTGGATCTCGAGATAACCGGCTCGGGCGGATACTACGAAACGGCCCCAGTCTATTTCCAGGTGGAACCGGCTCCGGAGCGATCTTTCGTTACCCACAACGTCGGCCGGATAGAGTTCAGTCTCACCAACTATGGGACATTCGGGCTGGCGGAGAACTCGTTTTTCCCCGCCGGCGGCGTGGGTTTCACGTTTGACGGAGGGTTCAACGATCTCTATGAAGGCGGTCTGATCGTGGGCACCGATCCCAATCACATCTCCGACGGTCTGCGCAACGGGGCGGGTGAGCCGGACGGTGATTTCGGCGTCGTGTCGGGTGGCGGCATGGCTATCGTTGAGCCGGGGAACGCGGCTGCTCAACAGACCCTGGTCGCATTCTCCGACGACCGGGCGGAAAACCCGTTAGGTCTTGATATCGTGCAGGAGTCCTTCGCCTGGTCGGCCATTGCCGTGATTGAGCAGTTGTCCGATCCTATCGATCTGGGCGAAACAGGTTCAGTGGTTGTTTCGGCGCGCGATGTTTACGCCAGCGACGATTTCATCATTCTGAGATACGTGGTCACCAATACGAACAGCTACAGTCTTTTCGGCGTGTTGCTCGGTCTCTATCTTGATTGGGACGTAGTCAACTATTTGCACAACGCCGGTGGTTGCCAGACAGATGAGGGGTATGCCTGGATAGCTTACAACAATCCGTCAAGTGGCGATCTGCGGGGCTTCCGCGGTGCGACGGTTATCGACGGCCCGGTAGCGACCATGCTCACGCAGCGGGGTGAATACGCCTACTATCCGGGCTCCCTCAACCCGGAGGGAGACGGGTTCACAGAGGAAGAGAAAGCATCAGCACTGGCAGCCGGTATCGCCAATGCCGATGTCTACAAGACAGGCAGCCTCGATCTCTTTCAGCTTGTCGCCGCCGGTCCTCTGAGCCTTGCTCCCGGCGAAACAGACACGGTTGCCTTTGCCATTCTGGCCGGTAACACCTTAGCTGAGATGTCGGATGCCGCTGTTCGCGCGGCTAAGGAATACGTTGCCCCCGCGGAACCATGCGAGCCTGATTCGGTGGTGCTGTGTTATCGGCAGGGCGGAAAATCAACATACAACCGGCAGGTGATGGTTGCCTCCGGTCAATCCTATGCAGGCACGGTACCGGGCAACTCGGTCACTCCTCGGGGTGTTGATTACTACGTGGCTGCTTACTGCGGCGGCGACAGCGTGACGTCGCCTCTTTTTGGTGGTCCGAATGAGTTGATACCTTTCCGGGCCAGAGCCGCATTCGCCGATGTAACAGGCCCGGCTCTTGCCGACGGCGCTTATCAGATGGTGAGTTTCCCGTTTGAGATTATCCCCAATGACCTGTCAGCGGTGCTGGAGGATGACCTCGGCCCACCCGATCGGGCGGTGTGGCGGCTGGGCAGATGGAACCAAACCAGGGCGGCGTATGATGAATACGAGCAGGTAGGACCCCTTAAGCCGGGAAGGGGCTACTGGTTAGTGGTCAGCGGTGACAAGACGATCGATGCGGACGGCCGCTCCACTGTGCCGGATGTTATCGTCGATGGCAAGGAATTCTGGAGCATGCCGCTGCAGCCCGGATGGAACCAGATAGCCAACCCGTTTGCCTTCCGTGTCGGGTGGGACGACTGCGTCAAAGATGACGACCTCGAACCGGTCATCCACGAATATACCGGAACCGGTTACGAACTGGTCTATGCGCTCGAACCTTTCCACGGGTACTGGCTGAGAAACACGGCCGGCGGAATCAGGTATCTGTACATACCATTCAAGGAAACGGAAGCCACTGCCGCAAGCCCTATCCGGGCCTGCAGCGACTGTCTCTGGAGAGTCTCGCTCCGGCTGAAGACCGCCGGTCTGCATGACACGTCGAACTTCTGTGGCGCTCACGGGCGGGCGTCATCGGGCCCTGATCCTTACGACCTGGGTGAACCGCCTGTCCTGGGCCGTTATGCGTCGCTTGCGTTTGTCGAGGAGACCGGCCCGGGGACTCTCAGGCTGCTGGCGGGGGATTTTCGCGAAGCCGAGCGCGAACGCTGGGAGTTCACGCTGCTGGTACGTGGCAACTCCGGTGAATCCGCTCGTCTTTCGTTGGGTGAAACGTTCGGCCTCAGGGATTCCATGACCCTTCGGATCTCCAACGAGAGCGGATCGCTGGATCACGACCTCAGGGAATCGGGTGAAGTCCTTCTTCCGGAGCCGCTGTCGGAAACAGGCATGAGGCTGAAGCTGACGGTTGGCTGTGCGGACTGCGGCGGCCACAACCAGAGCGGCAGCATCCCGTTGTCACCGGCGCTGTATCCGAACTACCCGAACCCCTTCAACCCGTCCACCACGATCTCGTTTGACTTGCCGGGCGGGTCGAAGTACACGCTGACGATCTACAATGTCATGGGACAGAAAGTCGACGAGTTCAACGGCCATGCCCGGGCGGGCGCCGTGGATATCGAGTGGAACGCCACCGGCAAGGCCTCGGGCATCTATCTCTACAAACTGACCAGTTCAGGTTTCACCGCCGCTCGCAAGATGCTCCTGCTTAAATAGGGAATCTGTGCGGAGCGCAGAGCTTGAGCCTGTCCCCTCAGCATGCTGTTGAAAAACTCGGAGTAAGAGACAAGGTTACAACCGCCTCGCGCAACGGATCACTCCCGCTCCCTCTATCATTTCCGCTTCACCGTCATTCTCGCTTCTCTGTCATTCCCGCTTCCTAGGAGATACTTACCGAAAACAAGAATCAACCGTCCAATTCCGATACATCTGATACACACACAAGAAAGGCAGGGATTTATCAACAAGCCCGGCGTGGGCATGACGAATCCACCGGCTTCAGAGTATGACAAGTCGCATTTTCAACAATCTGTTGGTGATCACCATATCGAGGATCAAATGGGATATGGCGGCAGACTCATCGCTTGACAGAATCCAGCTTCGCTTTCTTCCAGAAAACACTTGCTTCATCGGGTGAAAGCGGGTATTTTCGTTTCAAGAATACTATCCGGGTCCTTAACGAGGAGGTTAGTAATGGCCACAAACTACGGTTTCCGGTTGTTTATTCTCTCTCTGATTGTTTGCGCAGGTCTTGCGATTACGGCAAGAGCGGGCGAGAACTCACTTGAGAAAGGGGCCTGGGCACTCCAGTTCCAGGTCGTTCAAAACTTCCAGTTGGCGTCGTTCCAGGGCAGCACGATATCGATCAAGAAGCATACGTCAGATGGTACCGCGCTGCGAGCCGGGGTCTCCATCAGTTTGTCCCTGGAGGATACAGATAGGACTGTCACCATGAATGACACGGTCGGGCAATCGGAGGACGTCGATGACAACATGACCAGCTTTGGGCTCGTGGTTCAGATGATAAAGTACCCAAGCCCTTCGGCGGCCACCAATCTCTACTACGGAATTGGTCCAATATTCACATACAGCCACTCCAAGGACTACGGGGTTATCGAAGATCCCATACATGGCGACACAAGAAGCAATGACAGAAAGTGGACCAGGTGGTCCACAGGTGTGTCCACCGTAGTGGGAATAGAATGGTTCCCCGGGTCCAATATCAGCCTCTTAGCCGAGTATAATGTGTCTCTCTATTACGAGCATTATAACTTCACACTGAAGACCCGGCGTTCATCGCCCGAACGGCCCGAACGCACTACGGGGAGCGAAACCAACACAGATGGATTTGTGTTGGAGGGATCCAGCGTCAAATTCGGTCTGTCCGTCTACTTCTGAATCGACCCACGCCCCGAGCTCTGGCGATCTTTCAGGTCTCGGTGTCTGACCTGACTACCGAGAGCGAAAGGCGGCCGGCGGGTTCCGGGGTTGCACAAAACAGAGGGCATACAACCACCTGTGTAGCAGTGGCTGACGGATTGGCTCTGCCGGCTCGCATGGCAACCTTTTCGCGGCGTGAATCGCCGGATTTGTACTTGACAAAACACCCGTCAGATCGTATATATTACAGTAGGAAAGTACGGCCAGAGACCCGCCGGAAGTGCATACCAGCCCCGGTGGCCGTCGGTTTGGAAGGAATAGACAATTGCACAAAAGCTAAGGGACCGCGTCTGTAAACCATAGCCTGGAGGAGGAAGTAGATATGCGCTACTCTCTTATGTCCCTGAAGCTTGCCTTGCCGGTTGTTCTTCTGGCTGCGATGCTGCTTGGTGCGGCCGACCGTGCCTCAGCGCAGTCAGGTCCCTGTCTGGCCGTCATACCGGACACGCTCAGTTTCCACGGCAACATCTGCGGAGAGTATCTAACCCCGGCAGAGAGCGATTCGCAGTACGTAGTCATCTACAACTGCGGCGATAGCGTTCTGGAATGGACGGTCAGCTACTACCAGTCGTGGGTTCGGGCAATGCCGGACAGCGGCTTAGGTTCCGATTCGGTCGCCGTCTGGATTGACTGGGGCTATCTCCCCGATTTCTTTCCCCCACCGCTACCAGGCGACACTATTGTGCTGGAGGCTACCCTGACCGTCACGGCATTGGGGGCTATCGATTCACCGCAGCATGTGACAGTGTTGCTTTCCCTTTACTGTGAGCCGGACCAGAGATACCTCGCCGTTCAGCCCCTCAGGTTCGACCTGAATGTGGCCGTGGGCGATACTCTCTCTCGAGACTTCTTTGTCTTCGAGACGCACGGAGACAGCATCGAGTTCTGGTATACAAACAACAGCAGTTGGTTGTCTCTCCCCTGGACTTTCGCGCCTCTGTACACCCCTCATACCTGCTACTTCCTGGTATCGACGGAGGGACTTGCACCCGGGACATACTACGACACCGTGTTCCTCCAGAGTACCGAGGCTGCCAACTCGCCCGTGAAGCTGCCGGTTACACTGACCGTGACCGGTGGCGCGTCAACTATCCAAGTGGCGCCGTCGTCCCTGCGGTTTGGGCTTTTGCCTGGTGAGCTCGCTTTCGACTCGCTATACGTATTTGATACACAGGGCCGCAATATCCCCTTCCATTTCGGCAACAGCGAACCGTGGCTGGTAGTGACGCCGATGCCGGAACCACCCTATGTCACTCCCATGTCGCTGACGGTAATGGTCACCGCGGCAGAGCTTGCACCAGGCGTGTATTCTGATTCCTTGTTTATTTTTCCGGATACAGAAGGTACCTCCTTCCCGCCAGTGATAGTGCCGGTTAACCTTACCGTACGTAATCCCATGCCGGTGGTCAGAACCAGACCCGAGCGTTTTGATTTCTTTCTCTATTCGGGAGATACACTACGGGATCAAGCCCTGTTCGTTTACGAGGAGAATGGTGCGGCCCTTCCGTTTCACTTTGAAACTGTTTTCGGCAGCGAATGGTTGCAGATAAGGCCACCCGACTCGCCCATGACCTGGCCATACATGATGCCGAACTCGCTGTACCTTGACATCCCGACCGGCGACCTGACGCCCGGTGTATATGCAGACACCATTATCATTTATAACCCCATGGACGATTCCCTGTGGTATGAGGATGTCCGGGTTCCAGTAACTCTCGCAATCGCGGGGGAGCCTGGCCCTTATGTCGTCGAGACGCGACCCACTGAGTTTCATTTCATGCTCACCGAGGATGAAGTCACGTATGACTCGCTGTTTGTCTACGAGATCCACGATCATCATGTCGGATTTCTCTTCAGTAACCACAGCAGTTGGTTCACGCTCGACCCGTTTGGTATGCCACCTTATGCCACCCCGACCTCTCTGACCATGATTGTACATTCCGATTCCCTGCCTCCCGGCAGATACGTCGACACGATTTTCATACTCCCCGCTTTCGGGCCACCCTTTACCGAGGTGGCGGTGCCGGTAACGCTCACGGTGCGCCACGACCTGCCGGTGGTGAAAGCATCGCCCGACCGGTTCGACTTCTCACTATCACCGGGGGACAGTCTTCTCAAGCAGGGCATGCTTGTCTATGAGGAGAGCGGCAGCGTGGTTCCGTTCTTTGTGGAGACAATACTGGGCAGCGAATGGCTTCGCATACAATATCCCCTGACCTTGAACATCCCCGTAACGCCGGACTCGGTACTTTTCGACATATACAGCGGCAGTCTCGCTCCCGGCGTCTATGCCGACACAATTGTCATTTATAACCCGATGGACGATACCCTGTGGTATGATGAGGTCAAAGTGCCGGTGGAGTTGACTATTGAAGGCGAACCACCGGCGTGCGAAGTGGTCACCGACCCGAGAACTCTTGATTTCATTCTGCCGTCGGGCGAATCCACGTACGATTCGCTGTACGTCTACGAAGTTCATGGCCGGTCGGTGCTCTTCCACTTCAGCGAACACAGCAGTTGGCTGGCAGTCTATGCTGTTTACAGCCCAATGATAATGACCCCGGCGCCGCTGATGGTTCTGGTCAACACCGACTCCCTACCACCGGGCTTGTACGTTGACAGCATATTCATTTTCCCGGATACTGACGGGGTAAAGTTCCCTGTCGTTGCGGTGCCGGTCGTGTTATCCGTTGACACTCTGCCACGCTTCGTCTGCGGTGACATCGACAACGATGGGCAGGGCCCCGACATCTCGGACCTTGTTTATTTCATCCAATTCATGTTCGGTTATGGCCTACCACCATCAGTGTTAGCGAGTGCGGACGTGAACGGATCCGGAGGGCCGATCGACATTGCCGATCTGGTCTACCTGATTGACTACATGTTCAGGGCAGGTGACGCTTTGACCTGCTCTGAGCATCCGGGAGGATGACCTCCCGCTGGTAGGCACTATACACGAAGTTTTGAGGGCGAGAGGCGCGATTATTCCTGCGTAAGCCTGTCTCTCGCCCTTGTGTGTGGATGACGGGTAATTGTGTCCGGCAGTAGTCGGTTCATAACGCCGTCTCTGCGACGAGGATATCACTTGCCTGAGCAGATGGCGGTTCTCAGAGTCTCCGGGCTGATTTTGTTCCCGCTGATAACAAGCACCACGTTTTTGTCTTTGAACCGGTCTCCGAGTCTGATAAATGAGGCCACGGAAAGCACCGCCGCTCCCTCGACCAATATGTGGTGTTTGTCTATCATCAGTACCAGGGCGTTCTTTATTTCATCTTCGGAGACCAGCACATAGTCATCCACGCATCGTCGGCATATCTCAAAAGTCAGAGAGCCTTTCTCGATGCCTCCGGTCGTTCCGTCGGATAACGTGGGCAGGGAGCCCATCTCAACGATCTTTCCCCGCCTTACCGATTCATACATCACGGGCGAGTTCTCCGGCTGGCAGGCGACCGCGATCAGAGACGAATGCGATTCTTTCAGATAGCCGGCGATTCCCGACATGAGTCCACCGCCTCCGACAGGAGCAAAGACGACATCGATTCTCTCGAGCTGTCTTTCCAGTTCAACTGCTATGGTCGCCTGCCCGGCGATGATCCGGGGGTGGTTATAGGGCGGGATATATACCTGGCCGTCGGCCTTCGCGGCTTCGCGCGCATAGATTTCCGCTTCCACGCAGTCCCTCCCATGGAACCTCAGTTCCACACCATAGGCACGCAACGCCTCAAGTTTCGCCTTGCTGGTATTCTCCGGCAGGTAGATGGTCCCGCGGGAGCCGATTTCATCCAGGACACAGGCCACGGCGGCAGCGTGATTGCCGGTAGAGGCAGTAACCAAACCGCGGTCTCTCTCGTCCTGAGATAAGGAGAGAATGTGGTTAGCCGCACCCCGATACTTGAATGAGCCGGTCTTCTGAAGATTCTCCAGCTTCAGGTAAACACTGCATTTACCCAGGGCGCTGAGGTAAGGAGAAAATTCGAGCGGTGTCTCCCGGATATGGTTCTTGATTCTCCGCTCAGCGGCCGGGGCTTCCCGCGTCAGATCCAGAAGATCAGGTTTCCGGCTATTCACGATATCACTCTCATCATTCTGCAAATCCACTCATCTGGGTCATGCGCGCCCGCCACTGCCGTGTCGCCAAGCCGGTTCAACGACCTGTGTCCGGGCGGACTCTGATCACAGATATGCGCTTCACTTGCCAAACACCGAGTGAGCAAATATGTGACTGGTCACTTCTTCTTGAACAGTTCTTTGAGCAGATTGCCGGCGTCGTCTTTCAGGTTATCTCCGATATCTTTGGTGAGAGCCGAGTAGTCCAGGTTCAACTTCGGCTTATCCATGGTGCCGCCGATCTCTAACGGCAGCTTGATGCGCTCGATACTCTTGTCGCTGAGCAAACCCACCAGTCCGCCGACCAGCCCGCTCCCGGATACCAATTTCTGCGTCCAGTCCTCCGACAGAAGAACGGTGCCTTTGTAACTGATGCTGCCGTCAAAACCGTAGGAGCCGTCGAGACCGAGATCGCCGAGATTACCCAGCGAGGTGGTGAGCTTGTCGACACTCACCCGGCCGTCCTTTACCAGTATATTGGTGCTCAGGTTCTTGAGCGGCTGTTCTTTCTCGAACGACTGCCCGGTCTTATCGGCGATACCGGCGATGGTGGAATGAACCACCCCGGAAGTAACCACCTTACCCTCGCTCATGTTGAGCACACCGGTCATGGACAGCGAGTTGAGGAACTCCTCCGGTTCCCAACCCCGGGCATCATAGCCGCCGTTGAGGTTGATCTTGCCGAACAGATGTCCGCCGAATTTCGAAAACCGCGACATAAAATCATCCGCCTCAATCCCCGTGGCCTGAAACTCACCCATGTAGTGCGGGTTTTCAAAATCGTTCAGATCGATGGAATTGTTTCCCGTGACTTTGCCGGTATAGACGTCACCAATCACGTCAAGGCAGTCGATCCTGCGATCCTCGATTCTCACTTTACCGGAGATGTCGGTAAACTCCACCCGACTGTAAATCAGCGTGTCGATTGTGAACCCGCCGCTGCCGTCAATATCCGGCAGGATGACGGGCGGTACAGAGTCCGCCGGTAATGAGGCCCTGTTGCTCGCGGAGCCGGGGGCTGCCTCGGGAAAGAGCTTGTCGATATCAAGACGGCGCGAGGTCATCTCAAATTGCAGATGCGGCCGCTTTACACGCGAGCGATCGACAACATCCAGCGGCAACAAGTATGGGAACGGATCGATCAGCCAGCCGGAGAATGCGAAGTCGCTGGACTCAAAGGATACTGCCATTTTCTCAACGGTGATCGTGTCGGGAGAAATCAGCAGCCGGGCTTCAAGACCCTTGACCGGCTCCGGCAGCAGCGAATCCTTATAGGAAGCACCGACGATTTCGACCGTCCCCCGCGGCTGGAAGTTCGCCATGTCGTCCGCATTCCCGGCGAGCCTCATGTCCACAGACATAAGCCCCGTTACCTGGGGCTTGCCGGTTGGCGGTAGGAACTGATTCAGAAAGGCCATGTTCAAACGACCGGTCAGGGACCCGTCGACCGAGGGCGCCACCTTCCGTGCCGAAGCTGAGTCGGCCAACAGGTACGGCACGAGGTTGTTGATGCGTCCCTTGAAAGAAAGCTCGCCCGAGGCCGTTTCGAGCTTGAGCTTGTCGACGCGGGTAAGGGTATTGTCTATATACAAAGCCAGGCTGAACGACTCCACCGGCTCCGGCAGCAGGAGGGAATTGTAGCGACCGTCGGTGACTGCCAACTGTCCGGAAAACCGCATCACCTTCATGTCACTGATGTCACCCGAGAACTTCATGGAGAAGTCCAGTTCACCGGCCAGTTCCGGTTTGTCCTCGGTCGGAAGGAAGGGTTGTACATAAGCAAGGTTCAACTTGCCGGCCAGTTCACCGTTAACGACCGGTTTCTCGAAATCATTGACCACTAACATCCCCTTGAGCGGTTTGCCGTCGAATGAACCGTCTTCGATGTTCATCCTCAGGTTGTCCGGCTCGAAATCAATCAGGGCGCGCCGGAACTGAAGTCTGCCGGGAATATCAGCCTTCGACATGCTCAGGTCGGTGACGACGGCCGTGCCGGAGTAGACCAGCGGTTCTTCCCTGATGTCATCATAGTCAATGCTCAGTTCCAGCGAGAAGTCACCGTCGAGCGTGAACCCCGAAAGCGCCTCCGCCTGCTCCGACGGCATGAGATCAAACAGGTCAGCTACCCGGATCCGCTGTGATCGCACCGTGCCCCGACCGCGGATTTCCCCGGGTGGATGGAACGCCTCGCCCTCGATACGGAACTCGAGGCCGTTGACTTCCAGATCGGCTTTGTCAAGCCCCAGGTGCCGCCCGGCAAGGTCATACTCGGCGGCATAATCCAATTTGACCGACAACGGCGGCACGGCCTTCTCGGTCACAATGAGGAGACTGTCGACTTCAATCTCACCTGACGAAAGATAGACACCCCCGCGCGGGCTTTCCAGGGTAGTAGATATATCCAGCCCGGCCAACCGAATCTTCATGTCGGAGCTGTCGTCGACATAGTCAAGCCGTCCCCTCCTGATCTCCAGGCGGCCGAACGAGACCACCGCCGCCGCGGCCTTTGACTCGGCAGGAACCTCCTCAGCCAGGTCTGGCGGAAGCTTCCGGTCGACCGCGGCCAGGGTGTAATTGTTGGCGCCGTCGGGCATTTTCAGCATCGTTATACGGGGGTTGTTTATGATCAGGCGGTCCACCCGGTACTCACCGGAGATCAGAGGCAGGATTTGCAGTTTCACGTCGATATTGTCCGCCACCAGGAAGTGGTCCCGCTCGATCCAGGGCGGATTCCCCACCGTGACGTTCACTAACTTGACGCCCAACCCCCCCCAGAGGGAGATATCGATACTCCCTATGGATACGTCACGGCCCAGCTCCTGGCCGGCCTTTTCGATGGCCAGAGTACGTATCTTCTCAGCCGGCAGAAAGAGCTTGAGGCCCACCACGGCCAGGATGATCACCACCACCAATATCCCGGCCACCCAGGCCGCTACTTTCAAAAGTTTCTTCATTGCGTCCTGCTCAGTTCATTATTGAATCGTGTTTTATACACCTTAGGGCAGACCCCTGCCCCAGGCAACCAAAAACAGGTGACCCTGGCTGTGGGGTTCTGCAGATGTTCGGTGCAGGCGGGAATCAAGCGGCCGGTTTGTCCTCGGTCGGCAGCTTTCCATCACCACCAATGAACTCACCAGGCTACACGTCGTGCGTTTCGCCCGGTTTTAGGATGACTACTTCCGCCCCGGTGACCTTGGCCTTGAAATCCTCCGGACTGGTGTCGATAAGCGGCCAGGTGCCGTAGTGGAATGGTACCACCTTCGCGGGCCGGAGAAACTCCACCGCCTTGACGGCGTCGTCGACGCCCATCGTGAAGTTGTCGCCGATCGGCAGAAAGGCCAGATCGATACGGTTCATCTCGCCGATCAGCTTCATATCGTAGAACAGCCCGGTATCCCCGGAATGGTAGATGGTCTTGCCGCCAATCGTCACCAAAAACCCCACCGGCGGCCCGGTGTAGCGGGAGGCATCATCACCCGCGCCCCCGCCATGATGGGCGATAGTCAGCTTGACGCTGCCGAAATCAAAATCGTGCCGCCCGCCGATGTGCATCGGATGGATACTGACGCCCTCGTTGGCGCACATGTTGGCCAGCTCGAAGTTGGCGATGACGGTGGCGTTGTTGCGCTTGGCAATGGCGATGCCGTCGCCGAGATGGTCGCCGTGCCCGTGGCTGATCAGGACGAAGTTGACGTCGATATCGTCCGCTTTCACCGGCGCGTTGGGATTGCCGGTGAGGAAGGGATCGATGATCAGCTTGTGGTTGCCCTCGGTGATGGTCACACAGGAATGGCCCAAGAATCTAACCTGCGGCATGGTTTTATCCTCCTGACAAACGTCGTTTGATTTTTCTGCAACGTCTCACGTGATCCGGCAATACATAACGCAAACGCCCGCCCGTGTCAAGTAGGGGTGTCAGAAGGTCTTGCGCTTGAACTGACGGCGCAGGGCGGCGATGAAGAAAGTCGCGAGCACAGCCAGAGCAAAACTCTCTGCCGTTAATAGCGCACGCTTGTATGGTTCAGCGAGGAACTGTGCAATCTGGCCACGGTTGAGAGTCGAGACTGAGAAGTTGGTCCATACCGTATTCCAATAGTCCACCTTGAAGAGGACTATGTCTGAGAAGGATCGCGTCCAAGAGTAGTTGATGTATTCGCCGCTAATGAACACGCCGTCGAAGACCAGGTACACGGGGAATAGCAAAAGGAGTGAAACCAACCATATCAGTGACAGCCCGAAGTTCTCTCCATATAGTGATATCAGTTTGTAGGCCCAATTCATGCAGATGAAACGACGGATCCAACCCTTATCCTTTCTGATCATTTCCTGCTCGCCGACGTAGAAGTCACCCGCCTCACTGTATCGATAGCCCTGCTCCAAGTTGGCTTGCAGGTCGCGATACAATTGCGCCATCTGATAATACTCAGGTGCCGGGAGCGGTCGCTTCCCAAATGGATTCCATTTCAACAACAGTCTGAGATCAGACGTCTCATCAGCCACTGCTCTTTTCCACCAGAGCCTGAATAGCCTACTTCTGCGGGGCCAGCGCACATCCACAAACTCGCACTTTGTCACGTCCGTCTCAAGAAACAGGCAACGTTCGAGCGAGACTTTCCTAAACGTCAGACGCGCATTTCCATCCAACTCTAGGTATCTGAAATCAGCTTCCGCTGCAAATGGCGCGCGCTCAATCTCTCCAAAAAACTCAGCATCGAATCGGCAACGAGCCTTCGCTGTGAATTGAGCCTTCTGGAAGCTGAGGGGCCCTGCAAACTTGCACGCCAGGAATTCGCACTGGCCATCAAAGATCACGTGCTGGAAGTCTGCCTCGGATTGGAAGTGAATGCCTTCGAATCGCGTCAGACCGCGAAATGTGCACCCACTGAAGTCTATCGCCTTGACGCCTTCTTTGGAGGGGAAATCGGTGTCCTCTGGAAGCGCGAGTGCACGGGCATCGATCCAACCGCCGAACTTGGTCTTGTGGAAGCTGGCGTCGCTGCCAAACTCAGCCCTGTGGAACACGACCCGAACCTGTGGCCCAAACCTACAGTCATCGAAATCAGCCCATTTAGCAAACTTGGCCTCGCCGAAATTAGCTGACTGTTCAGACTTGGCCTCGTTGGATGAGGGTTGGCCTTTTCGAAGGAACCTCGCGCCCCCGAAGTAAGCTTCGCCATCGAACTTCACGCCGAGGAAATCCGCCTCATCCTCAAACGTCGCTCTAAAGAATTGCGCCCGTCCAGCAAATGCCGCTCTTATGAATACTGCAGCACCGGCAAATACCGCTTCGAAGAAACGAGGATTGTGCAATTCGGCGTCCCCAAAGTCCACTGCACCATGGAACACACTGTGCGAAAAGCCCACGGTCGTCATGAATTTAGTGTTGGCGAAATCGGCATCCTGTTTGAATACGGCATGTTCGAAGCTCACACTTTGGCGGAAGTGAAAGCCGCCGAAGGCCGCTTCCCCGAGGAATCGGGCATGGTCAAAATAGACCGCCTGTTTCGCGTCCATTCTCGACGGCTTCCACCCATCCGGAAAAACGAAGCGCGTGAAGTCATAATACCCGCCTGGCGCGGCGCCCAGGATTCGTACTGTCTCCTGGATGAACTGGTCGGAATCCTTGCCCGGGGCCTCCGCGTGACAGATGCACTTCTCGCCGTCATAGAGTGGCCGCCCGCATGCCCGCCCTCGGAACATCTCTACCTGACAGGTCTGCTGTTCTTCCGCCATTGCCTTGCCCTCCTTATCGTGTCGTCAAACCTGCACAAAGATAACGCCGAGAGAGCTATTCGTCAAGGAGACAACGTGCCAGAGCCGGCCGCCGCCCGGATGTACGTTCGCGCAGCAGAACACCTCCGACCGGTCGAGCGTGATCGCCCGCCATGCCTGCTCAAAGGTAACGTGGAGAGAGCTATCCGTCAAGGAGACAAAGCGCGGGTGCCTGCCGCCACCGGTGGCGCATCCTCATCTCGGTGTCAAACGACTAAACGGCGGCGGAGAGGAGCATCTCCGCCGCCGCAGCAGAAAGAGCATAAGAACAGGTATGCTGAAGAACCTCAGAGAAAAGCACACATGTTCACGTGCTCATCGTTGGAAAGACGTTTTTATCCCATGCTTGCCGCCAGTGCTTCGACCTCCTGGTTGACTTCCGATGCGATCCTGGAGACCTCCAGGAAGATCAGCAGCCTGTCTTCCAGTTTGGCAATGCCGCTGATGTAGTCGGAATTGACCGACGTGACAATATCAGGCGTCGGCTCAATGGTCGAATGGGGAATCTTGAGGACTTCGTCGACGGAGTCGACTATCATCCCGATCACGTTCCCGCTTACGTCACAGACCAGTATGCGCGTGTTCTTGTCCCATTCCCGCTCGTCCATGTCGAAGTTCTATCTGGTAGCATCAGGGACGCTACCCTTTTTTGGCTGACTTATGAAGACTCATCTTATAAACCTGCCCAATTGCGGATGAGTGTTGATCAACTGCCGCACGTATGTGCTGTCGAGACCCCTTGTCAACGCGCGCTGAAACAGCTCGGACGCTTTCTGGTACTCTTGTCGGTCGAGGTGGTGTTCCCCCATTTCTTTCAAGGCTCCAACTGGAGCGTCCGGCAATTGTGCCAGCTTGCTCAGCACGTCCAATCTGTCGTCGACACGGCCCAGTCGTTCATAGACCATGATCAGACCGAGCAGCGGATCAATGTTGTCGGGATCGATCTTCACTGCCCACTTCAGAGACTTCGCGGCGTTCTCAAGTTCACCCAGTTGGACGTACGCGCCGGCGAGTTTGGTATTGATGGTGGCATTAAATGGACTCAGACCCACAGCGATGCGAAACAGATCTACGGCGCTGTCGAGTTGCCCGGACTGCTGACAGCACATCGCCAGATTGGTGAAGGCGGCAGAATACATCGGGTTCATCTGTAATGCTCTTTCAAAAAACGGTGCCGCCCGGGCGCAGTTGCCGCGATCTTTCCATCTGACACCCTCGTGGTTTACCTGGCGCACGGGATAGTCGTTCACATATCGTTCCCTCTCACGCTCAACGGCTGCTGTATCCCCCACCTCCTCATAGTATTTCAGGAGAGTTATCCTCCCGTACATGTTCTTGGTCATGTCCAGCGCAGCATAGCCGTTGAATCTAGCGATGGCAATCTCCGGTATCGCCTGCCCGACAACCCTCGGCACCAGCGCCAGAGAACCCAACACTATTGACAACAGCACGATCCTCGCGCCACCGAAGGGCCTGTGACGGCTGTCAAGAATCAGGTAGATGGATGTGAGCGCCAGAGGAATTCCCGCAAATGAAAACAGGTCCCAGTCGCGGGGCATGCCCAGCTGGGGATCGAATATGAATGCGGCGGTAGTGACAGAAGCCGTCAGCACTATTAGATACCGGTAGTCCCGTCTGCCGATGAGTTTTCGGAATGACGCCGACCAACCTGCTGCAGCCACCACCAGCAGCGACGGAACCAACAGCACCAGTAAGTTGCAGAAGTCGATGACATGAGTCAGTGATAGCAGCCAGTAGCCCTGGACAGTAAACCGGTCCGGCACCAGGGGGATTACTGCGAACCGGAAGAAGTAATCCGAGAAGAAGAATCTGAAAAACAACGCCGCGACCGCAGAGACTGCCAGCATGGTCAAGAGGACCTTGAGTCTCCAGTTCAGGCCGGCGATGTGCGCCCCGAACCTTGTGCCGGACGTGATCAGGTACACCGCCGAAGGAATGAGACAGACGCCGAAAACATGCAGGAAGCAAGATACGACCAGAAGCGGGAGAACAACTCCCCGTCGCACCTTCCCCTGTGCAACCAGCAACCCACACATCGAGAACATGGCCACTGACAGCACGAAGAGCGAGTAGTTCTCAACATATCCGAAGAAAAGCAGCATCGGCCCGGTGGACGCCATGAACAGAACGAACAGCGTTCGGTCGACGTATCGCGTGTAGAGGATTCGCGCCATGCCGACAAGACACAACATAAAACCGATACCCGCGGTGATCGATATTATCTGGAAGGTCAGGAGAGCACCGCTCTCGCCATCCAGCCCCAGTATTTGCTTCAGCCCGATGTGTGCCAGTGCTTCGCCCAGGTCGCGATACTTCACCAGCGGTATATCTTGCGCCAGAAGCGACAGGTATGCGTAGCCATCGCCAAGGAAATGGGTCCTGGTTCGCAGGAGCCAGAAGAGGACTCCGGACAACGTTGTTAGTGTACCGGCAAATAGGAAGAATCGGCGATCGGCGGCAGGGAGCGCGTTTTCGTTGGAGTTGGACTCAAAGCGCCGCAGACAGAGCCTGAGAACTCCCGGTGCGACTACGCCCACTCCAAACAGGCTCCATGGAACCCACGACGGAAAGTAACCCCACCAGTTGATCCCCCAAACGCGGTAATCAGGGAAAAGTCCTGCTACCAGGTACGCCGCCAGGCTGCAATAGTAGGCGGTAAGCGGTATGACCCAGCGTTTGTTCACAATGCCGGAACTTAACCCGCTCGATCATAGTAAACAAGTTGTTTCAGGGTCTTGCGACACGAGGTATCAGGATTTATGAAACCCGCACCCTCAACGCATTTGCAGTTAATATGTGATTGACAAGAGTCCATGAGTGACCCGATATTGCAGCATATCCTTTGGGGAAACTATGCAGAAGAACGACACAGGCAGGATGTTTGAGTATGACTTCAACCATACCACAATCCGTCGCGATGGTATTACCTATCACGCAAAGGGACATAGTGATCACTTTCGTGTGAGGATTGTCGATCCGGACGGAACGAACAACTAGGGAAGGAAGAGTACAATATGAAAGTCAAGAAAACTACATCGGCAGTCATTTCTGGAGCTGTCTTAGGTCTTCTCCTACTCGTATTCCTTGCTGCCGAGGTTATCGTCGGTGAAACCAGCGTATCATACCTCTATTCAATTGATAGCTACGGGATCCATAGGCAGGATGTCAGTACAGGCTCAGAGAAGATCATTTTCAACACGACAGGAATGTACGGCGTCTCCTTTTCACTCTCACCGTCAGATACAGCAATTGCCGTGTTGATAACAAAGAGAGGGGTGGTCCCCCCGGGTGCGCATGACTACTCTGTTCTGCCCAAGAATTCGTTGGTCTTTATAGACCCGGATGGCAATGAGATCACACGATTGGATGATGATGTGCGCGAGCTCTCCTGGAGTCCGGACGGAGAGAAGATCGCCTACATTACAGGAACGTATTATGAAGGAGGAGTGGGCTTTAAGACCACGGGTGTGTGGATATTCGATCTAGGAGACGGCAGCAAGACTCCGATAACGATAGATTTTCCACACCCGGAGTTACGAGGGTATGAAGGCGGTGGATTCGAGATCAACTGGGCCAGGCACGACAGCATTATCTATATTAGGGACTTTGGCTATCTGGCGGGTATCTATAGATATGACACCAGAGTTGGCAAGTCGGAGAAGGTTGATTACAAAGGGATAGACTTCTCACCTGACGGGAAGTATTACTCGTCGTATTTGGCGGAACTGGGTTACCATGTTTACTTCACCGAGACAAATGAACCGGTAACGGAGCGTGTTCATGCCAGGTTCAAGGATCTACGATTCCCGCCGTCTTGGGCTCCAGGCCATGACCATTGTTTGCAAGTAGCTGAAGTTGGCTTCCTTGTAGAACCCTATACTCCAGGTAGACGAGGGAGGGAGGTGCTGGGCATCAAGCAGAAGAAGTATACTATCTACGATATTGAGACTGACAGTATAATCAAGGAATGGGTTGAGAAGCCTGAGGAGTAAATGGACCTGCTATGTATTTGACTCCGTTCCTTATAGGAGGAAATAGTATGATCAGGAAGAGGATGATTTAGTGCGGATGTGGACCGTATCTACATCGACTTCAACCATACCTCAATCAGGCGAGACGGTATTACCCGTCACGCAATAGGGCATAGTGATCACTTTCATGTGAAGATCAACGACCCCGATGGAACAGAAAACTAGCATGTCACAGAGAGGTTGGAAGATGAAACATTCTATTTGTTTGGTTGTGATAGTGTTGACAGCTCTGGCAACGTTGATCGCGCTTGCGTCGCCTGAGACAAAGGGCACCTACGTTTACTATGGAGGTCCGGACTATTTCTGGAATATCTTTAAGGATATCGAGGACAAGAAGCGCGTGTACGTGGTCAACACTGAGACCGATCAAGAGAACATGATTTATGAAACGGACAAAGACTTCATAGTTGATATCAGAGTGTCACCAGCGGATACGGTAATTGCCGTGCTGATAACAGAGAGAGGAATAGTACCTCCGGGCGCGCATGAATACTCTGTACCGCCCAGGAATTCACCTGTCCCCTTTTTGGTTATGGCGACACCGGCATGTCGAAGCCTAATTTCGGAAGCGCCAGTGCAGGCACGGCTCTAACAAGCGAAAACCGGAACCGTTCAACGGCACAACACAACCCATTGATTTGGTTGGATCCCCGCTTGCGAGTTCAGAGATGACCTGTAATGGATGGCGTTTGCTGTCTTGCATTCTGTTCCGAGTTTTGGAGCAACCTGCTAATTGAGCCTTTCCTTTCTACCGCATTGGTGTTATGAATCAGGTACTATGAACACAGACAGGTCTCGTCTGCTGCCGTATCTATCAGCGTCGGTGATTCTCCTGCTCTTCGCCGCCGCCAATCTGCTCGGCGTCAAGCATTTGTGGGGGTTCAACTTCGGCAAATGGTTTCCCGCCCATGGCAGTTGCCTGATACTGGCCGTTGCCGCCCTGCTCTTGATACCGTCTGTTTCACAGCGGTTGATGAGCTTTCTGAGGCGAGTCTCCACGGCTATCGTCAAGAACAGGTCACTTCGCATCGCCTTTCCGGTTCTGGTATCAGCAGCGCTCTTACCGCTGTTCCTCAGCTTGAACGCTACCATCGATCTGTTGGGCGACGCCACCCTGCGCCTGAACCAAATCAGGAAAGGTCAGTATCTGTTGACTACGGAGATGCTTGATTTCCTGCTCCACGCTGTGCTGTACAAGTGGGTGTTTGCCCCTCTCGGTATGGAAGCGTCCCGCTGCTACCACGTTGTCAGCGCCGCCTGTGGAGTTGTCTTTGTTCACGGCGCTTTCCGTTTGGCGATTTACCTTCGGCCGGACCAGGCCCTTATCAATTTCCTCCTGCTGATCTCCTCGGGGATCACGGTTCTTTTCTTCGGCTACATTGAAAGCTACTCGTTAATCGCCGCCCTGTTACCGTTCATTGTGCTGAGCGCCTTGAAAGCAATCGACGGCAAAGCCGGCAGAGCTGGTTTTGTTCTCTGGTTTGTAACCGCCGGCCTGGTGCATTCCGTTTCCGCCATAATACTGGCGGGAGCATTGGCCGTGATCCTTTTCCTTCCCCAGAGAGCCGGCAAAAAACAGAACCGGCGCCTCTCGAGGTTGCTCTGGCTGGGTCTTGTGTTCGTATTGATATTGGCCTACGCGGCACGCGCTTTCGATCTTATGGGCATCGATCATTTCCTGCTTGCCCCGCTTGGTCGGGAAGGCAAACAGTTGGGACTTATCGACTCCCGGCACTGGTGGAATCTTCTCAACTGGCTCTTATTGTCGGCACTGCCGTTTCTGTTTCTGGCGCCCGTACTTCTTTTGATGAAGCGCCGTGACAACACGTCTCCCGACGGCGCCGATCGGAGAATCCTGCTGGCAACCTGGATCGCCGTCCCCTCACTGGTCTTCATCTTCCTATTCAATGCCCAGCTTGGCGGCGTACGCGACTGGGACCTCTTCTCGCTGCCCGCCTTTCTCTTGCTCCCGGTGGCGCTGATTGTCTACTACGCCGCACACGGCCGCTCCCTGCCGCGCTGGATCGGGTCGGTGATAGTGATCTCGTTGTTTGTGACTGCGAGCTTTGCTGTCCTGAACAGCTCTATAGTAAGAGCCGCGGATCGCTTCACGGAGGCAATCGCTGTCTCCAGGTTCAAGAACCAGTACTGGGAGTACCTGAACCTTCTCGACCACGCCGACCGCTTTGAAGAAATCGGTCACCGCGGTCCGGAGTTTGCCGCTATGGCCTGGAAGCAGCCCCCCAACTGCAAGGTCGATTCGCTCCGCATCCTCGACAGGATACACAGACGGTTTCTTTACGATAAGAAGGCCGGACTTATACTCGACCGCGTCAGCCGCGTCCTGGGGATTGACAGCACCGACCTGAGCGCCCACCTGCTTCTCGCCGAGTACTACACCAGCGTCGGGATGCCGAAAAAGGAGCAGTCGGCGCTGGCCCGGCGACTGGCGCACCTGTTCCCCGAGAATGCCGTGGCCATTTCGCGGGCGGGGGGAATACTCCTCGGGCTCGGCGACCTCGCTAGTGGCGCTCCCCTTATCACGCGTGCCTTCCACCTTGACAGCACCAACCTGATCGTGCTGGTCAATTACTCGGCCCTCCTCTTTGAACCGGCTAACTATGAACGTTGCATCGAACTGCTCAACCGGGCGACGGCAATGTATCCCGAAAGTTTCCGGGCTCATTACCATTTCGCCCTGATGTTGGCGCAGGCGGGAAAGATCGACCGGGCCCGCGAGCATCTCCACCGTGCAGAACGCCTGCAGGCAAGCGCTTCGGACTCGCTGAAATACACCACGCTCAGGAAACGCCTGGCCCGGTAAGGGCGACCGGCGGCGTGTCGTCCCGGCGCCAGACTCGACTCTTCCTCGTGGGAGTCGAGAAACGCCGCTTCCGCGTATCCTCATTATTATATTGACTGACCGGGTCGAGACTCTATTTTGTTGTCTTGAGATTCGGGACACGGTAAAATCCATTCAGGAGTATGCGATGAAGATCTCCCAGCAGACCAAAGAAATCATCAACATGGTGTTGTTCGTAATAGTCGTGGCGGCGCTGGTGATTGTCTATATCGTGTATCCGTTAGGTCGCACCAAGGCGATCATGGGCCGTGTCGGGCTCGATGATTATGACGAAGACTCGACCATTGCCAACGACGCTGCTGCCTGGGTGGAGGCCGAACTGGCGCAGGACACATTCCGGGTCGAAGCGGACGGCCTCACGACGCTCGCCGGGCTGTACCTTCGGCCTGACTCCGGCGTTGCTGACTCGGCCCGGGGCACTGTCTGCCTGATTCACGGTGACGACGACGACCGTGACGCCATGATTCCGCTGGCCCGGCGGTTTGTGGATTCCGGGTTCGCCGTAGTTGCTTATGACCAACGCGCCGCCGGGCGCTCCAGCGGGTCTTACCACGGTGTGGGCCAGTACGAGGCCAGCGACTTTCAGGCGCTGGTCAGCTACCTCGAACTGCGTCAGCGGATCATCCACCCCTTGGTGGCGGTTGGATTCACCCTGGGTGGCGATGCGGCTTTGCTGGCCACCGCCGAGGACAAGCGAATCGACCGGGTGGTGGCGATCGATCCCTACCTCACGACCAGGCGCATGCAGGACATCCTGAGGAAACGCCACGATGCCTACTGGTTCCCCTTCTATCGTACTATAATGTGGTGGTGGTACGACATGCGCTCCAGCTACGCCGCGTCGTACCGGGACTACGACGACATCAAGGCAGTCGCCTGCCCGACGTTGCTTCTCATTTCGGCGGATGCTTCCGACGACCGCGAGGTGCAGCGGCTTGCCGATCTGTCGGACCCCGCCCTTCTTGAGATGAAGACGACCCCCGACGGCAATGACCAGTTGTTCACCGAGATACTGTCATTCATGAGCACAGGGGAGTAGGGGACGGGGGGGTATCGCGCATCAGGCGGGGGGGGGGGGGTTGATTCTGTTCTGCATGTACATAGTTGCAGTATTAGCTGGATTACCAACCTCTTCGTTGTTACTCTTCTCTTGTGGAACCCAGTAGACTAGGCAAGATCAAGCGGCTTGCCTTGCAGGCTGTTGTGTCTGACGATTATCTGATGGAAACATTGGTTCTCAAGGGAGGCAACGCAATAGATCTTAGGCTCATCTCCAAAGTGAGTGGGTGATTATGGGTTGTTTTTCATATCGGCTGGAGCATACAGGTCAGGACCTTCAGGCGAAGGTACTCTTCGTCGCGTAGTCCGTAGGTCCGTCGTTGTATCACACGTATCTTGTTGTTCAGACCTTCCACAAAACCGAGGGAGACCTTGTTCTCGGCTTTGCAGTACGCCGCAAGGCCGTCCCAGTGCCGCTCCACCATCTCCGCAAACTCCCTGTACGGCTTCAAGCGCTGCCATTTCAAAGACTCCTTCCAGTTATCGAAAAACCTCCTCGCCCATCCTTCCGTCCGATAATCCCACAGCTGCCCAAAAGACTCCTTTAACAGGTAGGCCGTATTCAGACGCCGGTTGGCCTTCAGCAGCTTCTTCAAGGCCCTCCTGCCGTCCAGGCCAAGGTTCTCCCTGTTCGACAGCAACGTATACTTCTGCCCCTTTATATAGGAGCGGTCCTTGCCCACAAGCCTTCTGTATTCCTGCTTGCGGACCGTATCCAACGCCTTGCCCAGGTGCCTTATCACGTGAAACTTGTCGTAGAGGATGGCCGCCTTGGGGGCGTTCTTCATCGTGGACTTCTCGAAAGCCTTCCACATGTCCATCACCGCGAGCTCTATCTTCGCGCTCTTTTTGGGCTCCAGCCACTGGTAAAACATGTCCATGCTCTCGCACGTGTAAACGGCGGTCCAAAAGTGTCCCATGTGGCGGAGTAAAAAGGGCGGTTTAAAAGGGTACCATTCCTGGTATCTCTCGCGGTAGAACTTAGATGATCTACCAGCGAGAGGGAAAGGAATGAAGACCATGTTCGAGTACGATCTTGTCCGCCGGCTGTACTACCGCAACGGATTGAGCAAGCATGAGATATCGCGGCGTACCGGCCTGCACCGCAAGACGATAAACAAGATGCTTTTGTACGCCCGACCGCCGGGTTACCGGTTGAGTCGTCCCCGCCCCAAGACCAAGCTGGACCCCTTTCTTGGCATCGTCGACCAGATTCTCGAAGATGACCAGAAGGCACCCCGCAAACAGCGCCATATGGCCAGGCGTATTCTGGTCCGTTTGCAACAGGAGTATGGTTTTAGTGGCTCCTACACGATCGTCAAGGATTACGTTCGGGAGAAGAAGAAGCGCCTGAAGGAGGTGTTCTTTCCCCTTGAGCATCGTCGGGGGACCAGCCAGGTAGACTTTAGAGAGACCCGGGTTGTCATTGATGGCCAACAGTTGAAAGCTCATGTCTTTTACATGGCTCTTTCTTACAGCGACGCCATCTTCGTCAAAGCCTACCCTACCGAGGCGTTGGAGGCTGTTCAGGACGGTCATAACGCTGCCTACGCCTTCTTTGAGGGGGTGCCTCCGACAAGTCTGTATGACAACATGAGCACGGCCGTCAAGGCGATTCTCAAGGGTCCGAGCCGCGAACTGACTGATGGTTTCCTGGCCCTTCGCAGTCACTATCTATTCACTTCTCATTTCTGCAATGTTGGTCGGGCCAACGAGAAGGGAGTGGTAGAGCGACTGGTGGGGTATGTTCGCCGTAACTTTTTGGTGCCGATACCCAGATTCGCCAGTTGGGAGAGGCTCAATTCGTATCTGCTCGATCAGTGTCGGGAGCGGCTGTCACAGAAGGCGGCAGGCAAGGACCAAACGATTGGTGAGCTTCTCAATGAAGAGCGTTGTACTTTTCTGCCACTGCCGGCCGAGCCTTTTGATGCCTGCCGAGTTGAACCGCGCAAAGTCACCAGCCTGGCGTTGGTCCGTTTTAAGACCAACAGCTACTCGGTGCCGATTGAATATGCCTATCGGGATGTGACCGTCAAGGCGTATGTTTTCCATGTTGAGATCTGTCATAAGGATGCCGTTATCGCCTGTCATGAGCGCTGCTTCGAGAAGAACGAGTTTATCTTTGACCCGGTCCATTATCTACCTCTGCTACAGCGCAAGCCAGGCGGTTTGGACGGTGCCATGCCGTTTACGTCCTGGGAGTTGCCGAACTGTTTCCAGACGCTGCGGCGCTACCTCGAAGCTCGTGATGGTAGTGCTGGTAAGCGTGAGTATGTCATGATTCTGCAACTGTTGCGAGACTTCCGGGTAGCCGAGGTAAAACGGGCTATTGAGAGAGCATTGGATTACAATTGTGTGAATATCGAATCGATCAACATGCTGCTGCTTTCATCCCGGGAACCATCGTTTGAAGCGGTACCACTTTCGCCTGAGAGACTGGCAGGTTTGCCAAGGGTTCACATTGCCGACGCCGATGCCTCCTGCTACCGGGATCTTTTGACAGGAGGTGACCTGTGAGTTCAGGCGACGTTTCGGTACTCTTGTCTCATCACCTCAAGGCGCTCAAACTGCCGGTCTTTCTCCGTGAGTACCCGAAGGTGGCCGCCCAGTGCGCCAAAGAGAAGAACGACTCGGCCCGGTTCCTGTTGGAGTTGTCCGAGTTGGAACTGATCGAGCGCGAGAAGAAAGGTGCCCAACGGAGAGTCCGGGAAGCCGGCTTTCCCGTGATCAAGACCCTTGACAGCTTTGACTTCAAGGCCATCCCCTCGCTGAACAAACGACTGGTCATGGAACTGGTGCGATGCGAGTATATCCAGAAGCGGGAGAATGTGCTGGCGGTAGGCAACTCAGGCACCGGCAAAACTCATCTGGCCATCGCCCTGGGTCTGTGTGCCTGCCATGAAGGCCGCAGGGTGAAGTTCTTCACCGCCGCCGGACTGGTCACCGCCCTGACCGAGGCCAGAGACGATAAGGCTCTACTCCGCTTCAAAAGACAATTGGCTCGCAAGAACCTGGTCATTGTCGACGAGTTCGGCTACGTCCCCTTCTCCAAAACGGGAGCGGAACTTCTCTTTGAGTTCTTTGCCGAACGATATGAGCGTGGCAGCGTGATCGTCACCACCAATCTACCCTTTGACCAGTGGACTGACGTCTTAGGTAGCGAGCGGCTCACCGGCGCCCTGCTGGACCGTCTCACCCACCGCGTCCATATCCTCGAGATGAACGGCGAAAGCTACCGCTTCAGAGAATCTGTCCGCCGCCTGGGAAAGAAAGCGACTCCAAGTGAACAAATAGAAACAAATAAACAGAAAAAAACAGAGGAAAGACCATAGAATAACGTTGACCACCCTCGATCAGAGGGCTAACTTTATGCCCGGGTGGTACACTTTTCGACCGCCCTTTGGGACACTTTTACTCCGGCGTTTACAGGCAGCACGATGACGAGAAGACGACATAGCATTCTCCACTTCCTTGCTACCGCTGTCGGCGGGTCTCTGTTGGGTGTATACGGAAATCCCAACGTCCCAGCAATCATTGCCATCCTAATCAGCGTCTTTGCAGGCCTTGCTGTCGCGTGGTTAGTAGAGAGAAGTTATGGCATTGCACGGATCGCGCCACGCCCTTTCCGCTTTCTGGTAGCTGCAGTTTGGGGTGGCGTGGCTGGGATCGGATACGCCATCGTTTGTGGTTGGGGAGGCACCAGAGTGTTTCCATGGTTTGGCCCTCCGGAGTGGGTCTACTGGGTTGGGACATTTGCAGTCGCAGATGGAATCGGTGCAATCATTGTGCCCACGTCGTGGTGGTGGTGGAAGAGATGTTCCAATTGCGCTGCAGGCATAGACACCGGCGACTTGTATCATCCAGATGGGGGTTTTCTCGTGTTGGCCTCAACTGCGTATCTTTGCCGGAAGTGCGGCGCGGCTACGTGTCGAGACTGCTTTGGTGCTAAGGGAGCCTGCGCAAGATGTGGAGCGGGCGATATCCTCCGGGACATTGAAGTTGTGGCAGTGTGGAGCCAGATGCCGAAGCGGGAATGATTGACTGCCGAACAAGCGGCTGCAGCGGACAGCGTTCCGCCGCCGCTGATGCCGAGCGTTCGGCCATTGATGTGAAGATGAAGATTAAGGAAAGCTAATAATTCTTCTTGTTTCAGGACTTCTTACGATAGTCTTGTGGCACACACAAATCGTGAAGTCGGAAAGACTCCCCGCCATCTTCATGATGTGTTTCTTGTTGCTGCTCATCGCCAGCGATCTTGTATTTGATAAAGAGAAAAGGGAATCATTCAGAAGGACATATCAGAAACTTGATGCATACGATCCTACTCGACGGGACAGACCAAAACCCCGAACATTGATTTGTAGTAGTTAAGATTTAATCTGACATGCCGATATGAAATGTTAAGTGATTTCATAGGAGGAATGTCAGATGACGCAAGAGCAGAAGATCATCAAGAACAAGTTGGGTTTGTTGGAGTTGGCGCGGCAGTTGGGGAATGTGTCCCAGGCTTGCAAAGTAATGGGATTCTCCCGGGACAGTTTCTATCGGTTCAAGGAGCTGTATGAGACAGGTGGCGAAGCGGCTTTGCAGGAGATCAGCCGGAAGAAGCCGATCTTGAAGAACCGGGTGGCGCCGGAGATTGAACAAGCGGTGGTTACGACGGCGATCGATCAACCGGCGTTTGGACAGGTTCGGGTGAGCAACGAGCTGAAAAAGCGGGGGTTGTTCATTTCGCCGGCCGGGGTGCGATCTGTGTGGCTGCGGCATGATTTAGAGACGATGAAAAAGCGTCTGAAGGCTCTGGAGGCCAAGATGACGCAGGAACAGTACATTCGCATGCTGTGTGACCAGCGGGAAGTGCCGCTTGAGCTGGAGAAAGAGATTCAGAAGCTGTTTGACCACAAAGCCAAGACGGGCAAGATTCCTATCGCCGGTGGGTCACACGCTATCGATCAGTTGAAGCTCTGCCCGAAGAAGGGCAAGGCGGCGTAGGGATCCGCACGTAAGCCTTCTCGATACAAGGGGCCGGTGCCGGGTGGTGCTGGCTCCTGTTTTGTGGCGTCCTGCTTGACATGCGAATGCTCTCAATCCATTACCTCCTATACTTTTTCCCTATCGCAAATGCATCCCCCAGGTACTCGCCAACTCCAAAGTAAGCCCGACTGGAGACTGCATAAACAAGAGGTTTTATCTTTCTTATATCAGGAAGTCCGTCTGTCCCGAGCATATCCTCCTCAACCTTAACATCCATGATTTCACCGATGAATTGTGTATGCAATCCGATCTCAAGGGTATGGAGCAGCTTGCACTCCAGGACAAGAGGGACTTCCGCAATATACGGGGCGTTAATCAGGTCACTTTTGACGGGGGTGAACCCGGTAACCGCGAATTTGTTCTCAGTTCTCCCTGATGCGATGCCGACGTAATCTGCCTCGACCACCTGTGCCTCGGACGGCACGTTAATCGTATACGCTTTCCTGGCGACGATGCTGCCATATGTGTAAGTCGCCTTCCTAAGCGACACGGTAACGCACGGTGGTTGCGAACAGCAGATTCCACCATAGGCGGCAGCCATAGCATTCGGCTTTCCGTCATCATCGTAGGTGCAAACAATCCAGACAGGGGCAGGATACACCAGGGCTTTTGCGCCCAATGATTTCTTCACTGACTATCTCCTACTCCATGCTCCTTCTCATATTTCTCTATCAGCGTCTGGAAGCGCGGGTGGTCGCGGAGGGGGCTGTAGCGAAGACTGTTCCCGGTAATTACTGTCCGCGTTTCAAAAAACATCAAGGTCCTTGCCGGAGACAACCTTTCCGTCGTACCGCTCTTTGACTTCCGATACCAGCTCTTCGTCCGTGGCACCCCAGAAAAGCTGATGGTAGAGTATTAGCAATGCGGGTTTTGCCCTTGAGGCCAGCTCAGCGAGTTCATGCGTCGAAGTATGGGAACTGGAATGATATTGCTTCCATACCGGTGATCGATTCTGAAAGCGAACCGCCGAGTAAACTTCGTGAATCAGAACGTCACAGCCATCGCACTTCGCTACGATAGTATCCGACGGCACCGTGTCGCCAGAGGTTACGATTTTGCGATCCGGAGTGGTGAAGACAAAGCCATACGCTTCCGGCCATGAGCCGTGTTTCACAGCGAAGGCCTCGACCGTGACATGGGTATCCCGATAGATAATTCCGGGCTTGATGTCGTGCGTGTTAACCCGGTAGCCTGAGTCGTTGGCCGGTTCCAGGCCGTCGAGACGGACCCTGATATCCTGCTGGTAGGCCACGAGAATATGCTCGGTCATCTCGCCTATTCCCTCAGGGGCGTACACTTCGAGTGGTTCATCGCGACCCAGCACCCAGGGTGTGAGGATTAGATCAGAGTAGCCCGCGGTGTGATCGGAATGAAGGTGCGTAACAAACAGCATTTTCAGGTTTTCGACTTTCAGACCATCGACACCAGTCCGGTTGGCCGCGGCCGCACGCCGTACAATTCCGGGGCCACAGTCGACCAGGTACGGTGTGTCGTTGACAACAATGCCGATCGCCGGGCCGGAACGTTCCGGATCAGCATTGGGGGTTCCAGTTCCTAAGAGGACTATCTTCGTCACTGTCTGATCTCCGGGGTTTGAAGGCGCGGCACTATCGGGTTGGTCAGGTATTACCTTTACACAGAGGACAAACACGAGAACGCACGTTCTCAGAAAACACGCTAATGACGACCTGACACTCTTCACGGCGTAACCTTCATTGCCGATTGGGCTCGTACTTTTCCAACAATGCCTGAAAGCGCGGGTGGTCACCCGCGGCGACAGCTGGGAAGTCACCTGCCACTTTCCGTCAGTCTCTTTAGTTCCTCAAACCAGTTCGTGACCGCAATGAGTTGCGGTTTGCCGGTCGGATCCCCCTGTACCATTATGAACCGTCCGTCAGATGTCACATCGTAGTCGACAACATCCGGCATCTCAAACATCTCTTCAGGTTCGCCTATCCGCAACTGAGGCTGTGTCTGTATGCCGACCTTGATCAGCTTGTCACCCTTCCAGTAATACAGCGTATTCCCATCAGTCGACCACAACGGAGAGCTTCCTCCGTTCACGGAAACCGGGACGACGTTGCCGCTACCACTGAAAGGTCTTATGTATATCTCGCGACTGCCCGATTCGGTCGACATGTAGGCTACCCATATCCCCCCCGGATGAACCGCAGCACTGGCCTGCTCGTATGGTCCTGCTGCAATCGGATAGGTATGAGATGTATCATCCAGAGATAGCGCGAATAGATCGCCGAACCCGTCTCCGACGTATACGCCAATAATCATCTGTTTTCCATCCGGTGTATATGCTGAGGTCAGAATGTCGACATTTCGGATGATCACTGGTTGCTCCGGTGCATTGCGATCAACCGGCATCTCGTAGACTGAGTACGGGCCATGGCGATAGGTTGAAAAGGCTATCTTCTTGCCGGATGGGTGCCAGATAGCGCCGAAATTGGCGCTTTCAAAGGTTAGCTGAGACGATCTACCGGTTGCGAGTTCCATTATCCAGATGTTGTCTACTCCGTCCTTTGATCGCGTGTAAACGAGTTGCTTCTCATCTGGTGAGAGATCAAGTTCCCCGTAGTCACCTTTGGGATGGGTCAAGGGCGTGATTCGGCCGTCCTGACTCGCCCATATCAATCTTTGGGAGTCCTGACCGGACCCGGTGCTGAGCCAGACCATAAGACCGTTCCGTGAGAATGAATAGTCGCCCAGCCCGAGGCTAACTTCTTGGGAGATCCCAGATATGATCGGAACCTCAGAGCCGGTGATCTGCAGGGATTCCAGATCAAACGGAACGGCGATTAGCGTCCCACGCCGGATGTAGACCAGGTGCTCGAAGGGAACCCATCGGGCGTGGGCGCCACCTTGAATCAGGGCACGACATTTGCCGGTATTGAGGTCAAGGATGCTTGTTGAGATGTCTCGTAGGCTGGTTCTCCAGACTGTGTACAGTAGAGCGCACCCGTCCGGCAGAACCTCAGGGGACCAGTGCGCGAATTCATCGGGATTAACTGATGTAACTTGTTCGGGCTCCCCTCCATTGGCCGAGATCTTCCATATCCCGGAGTATATTCCAGGGCAATAGTATATCGTATCGTCATCTGCCCAATGTGCGCCAACAGCCGTCCCCAAGCCTAAGTCAACCGGCTCGCCCCCGGCCAGGTGGAGCTTCCTGAGTTGACCCTCGGCAAAAAAGCCCAGCCAGTTTCCGTCCGGAGAGAAGAAGAACCCCCCCGCGTTCTCTGTCCCCGGGAGAATCCTGGGTTTCGGATTGTCAACGTCCCAAAGTAGAGCATGGGCAACAGATGCCGAATCTCTGACGCGAGAAACCCATCGATCTCCTAATGGCGAAACAGCAACTTGATTGGTTGATTGCGCAAGTGTGTATTCTCCCGGCACCTCTACCGGCAAGCTCACTGTCCGTTCGGGCGCGGTCGCCGGAGGTGTCAGTATCTTCCAGCCGAGCAGGACAACGGCCACAACAGCAATAAGCCACGGAACAATCACAGACATCTTGCGGCGCTTCCGCGCAGTCACATCCGGCTGACGGGGGGTTGTTGGTATTGAGGCCGTTGACACATCGATGTCCGTGGCGCGAAGGTCGACAGTTGTGTCATCGGCGTGTTGATACCGCTCGGCGGGGTTCTTGGCCAGCAGCTTGGAAACGATTCTCTGGAGTTCCGCCGGTACACCGGTTTTGTAGCGGGTCAGTGGTTCGGGCTCGTCGCTCGCAATGGCCTGGAGCGTAGCGATCTGGTTGTTTCGTCGAAACGGCTTGGTCCCGGTTATGAACTCATACAACATGACGCCCACGGAAAACAGATCACTCCGCATATCGATAACATCGCCGCGCGCTTGTTCGGGCGACATGTAGTCAACCGTGCCCAGGGTTGAACCTGTACGTGTTATCTGTTCGAAACACTCCGAGGCAGCCAGCCCAAAGTCGAGAATCTTGACACCATCCCCCGGCGCGATATGGACATTGGATGGTTTGATGTCGCGATGCACGATTCCGGCTTGATGTGCGACTGCAAGGGCGTCGCAGACCTGGGAAATCAGATTGACGATCCGCTGAAGGTCCACGTTCTTTTCGGACAGTAGTTCTCGAAGGGACTTGCCTTCGAGATACTCCATCGCGATGTATGGCCGTCCCTCATGCTCGGAGACCTCATGTACCGTAACGATGTTGGCATGACTCAGCTTGGCTGCTGCCTGCGCCTCCCGCTTGAAGCGCATCCGTCCATCGACATCCTGGCACAAATACGGGAGGAGGAACTTGAGCGCCACCTGCCGCTTGAGCTTGGTGTCATCGGCCAGATACACCTCACCCATCCCACCGGCGCCGATCTTCTCAATAATCTTATAGTGCGACACGTCGGCGCCCTTAGTCAGGGCAACGAATGACTGTGTTCGATCGTCGTTCGATTCATCTGCCTTCATGGGCAGGTTCCCTCGTATGGTCGGCCACGATGCCGCCAGTCCCTTGGCTGATCTTAAGATAGAGTTCCGCAGTGCCGGGGGCAACGTCAAAAAGGGAGCGCCGGTTGCAGTGAATGTGCAGCCGGTGGTTAGCGAACGCAGTACTGGGTGGCCTAACGCTCGCCAGCACCTCCCCGCTGTGGAATCGAGCTCGGAATATTCCCGGGATGTATATATAACTGGCTGTGGCAGCGCCGATTAGGCCGATTTCAGGAGGGTTTCAAAGGGGAGGGGTGGGGGAGACAGTGTTTTCCAAAGAAAGGAATACCGGGCCACGGAGTCGAACAGCCGTTGGCACAGCGCTGTGTACGTCTTCAAACATTCCGGACAGGTGTATTTGAAATCTGAGCCACAGTTTGTGCTCAATCGGTCAGTGTTCGGAACTCGACCTACAGGGGCCAGCTCACTGTCAATCCTGCACCGCGCCTAGGACGTACGTCGAGATGATCTCCAGCACCGCCTGCTCCTGTGCGTCGGCGGTTTCCCAATCGACATTGTTGTCGGCCGTCGATACCACAACCATGCTCAACGACGGAATGCTGATGACAAACTGACCGCCGTGGCCGATTGCCATGAAAGCGCTCTGGCCGTTCAGCCTGCCGAGCCACCAGAGACCGCCATACTGAATGTCAGTCATCGGTCCCCAGGTAGAGTTATCCCAGTCGGTTGAGGGCGACAGCGTGTAAGACACCCACTCTGATGGCACGATCTGTAGACTGCCTCTCCGGCCATCGTTTAAGTATAATAGCCCGAACTTCGCCATCTCGCGCGGCGTGAAATGCATCGAATTCCCGCCGAAGTAATATCCCTGTTGATCCTGCTGCCAGTTATCTACCGTGATACCGAGCGGCTCCAACAGGTGAGTTTCGCCGAACGCCCGAGTGCTCACGCCGGTAGCCTTGGTGATTAAAGCCGAGAGCAGGTGCGTACCAAAAGTGTTGTAATGAAACTCCTCGCCCGGCGCATCCACAAACGGGTACGCCAGCGTGGCGGCAATCCAGTTGTCACTGTTGTATAGAGTGAAGTAGTTGGTTTGTTCGTGATCCAGACCCATTCGCATCGTTAAGAGATGCCGAATCGTTATGGATTGTTTTCTCTGATCCATACCCGGATTGACGTATTCCGGAAAGTAGGGCAACACCCGCTGGTCGAGACTGTCAAGATAACCCTCGTGAAAAGCCAGTCCGGTTATCGCCGAGAGGAAACTCTTCGAAACCGACATGACATTGTGCGTCCCGGAAGAATCATAGCCGTTGAAATATCGCTCGGCCACGATGAAACCGTTTCGGATAACCAATAGGCCATCGATAAACCCGGCCCCGTCGGCCTGGCTTAATCCCAGATTCAGAATTTGGGAGCTCATCCCCTGGCTTTCCGGCGTGATGACGCCCCCGTCGCCGACGTGTAGATCGGTCGGCGGGTCGCACGATTTTGTTTCACAGCCGAACAGCGTCAGCAGCAGTAGTCCGATCGTCAGCAGGCGGATGTGTCTCATGTCAGTGTCCACACTCTTTCGGTTCTATCAGCCTTTGTTCAAAACGAGTTCGATTGACGAGCTTACATATTCAAGACGAGCCGCAGCCTGAGTCGTTCAACTGACAGACAGAACCAATTTGGATGCCTTGAATTATATGTGAAGGACAACGTTAAATATCATCCTTGAGAAATAGAGGACCAAAGAGGATTTCGTAAGCTTCCCTGTCAAGTAGACAATTCATAAGTAGAGACTTCGGCTGTCTGTTGATCCAAGTTATCAAACAAACAGCTGTTGCACACCCCCCCGCCACAGATCGAGCTCGGAATATTTCCGGGGTGTATATATATAAGTGGCTGTCTCAAGGCCGATTAGGCCGGTTTTAGGAGGGTTTCTAAGGGGATGGGATCAGGTTAAGCAGCTGGGACAAAGACACTGATAGCAGATTGTAGCTGGTCCGATTCGGTAGGTTGCCCACCGACCACCCGCATTGGCCCCTGGAGCCCAACTGCTTCGAGGAATTCACTCTGCTATTGGTTTGGAGCCCGCTGAGAGGAAGTTGTGGGCTACTGGACTCCGGCTGGTTTGATTGTGATCTTTATGGAGGCTGCTCCTCCGAAACCAAAACCGAGAAATTTCCCCTCAGCATCGAAACTCGCTGTGAACTCAATCTCGCTGATGGAATAGTCTCCCGCAAGAGAGCTGGCGAATTCTGACATGACTCGGATCATCTTCTTCCTGGCCTTGGATAGACCATCAGACATTTTGCTTGCTGGGACAGGCTTGAGCATAGACTCTGGCAAGAAGAACCCACCGTCAGTGATACCATAACCAGTGGGTGGGTTCACGATGGTCTTAGGACCCAGGACCGCTGAGACTTTTCTCCGTGCGACAATCCTTTTGGATGTACCCATCTTTACGGCTGTTCTTCTGGCAGTCTTCTTCTTCGCGACCGGCCTTCTGGCGATCTTTTTCTTTACGACCGTTCTTTTGACGATCTTCTTCTTCGAAGCTTTCTTCTTGACTGTCACGGGGCTACCCTCCCATCTCATTCTCTTGGATGCAAGTATGACACTCGACTACACATTCCAAGGGTCGTGTTGTCTTCAAGTATACAAAACCTGATAGTCCTATCCAACAGGGAATAGATGAATTTCTATCTGAATTGCCTAAGGCAACAGAGAATGCTGCAGATCCTTGGTATTACGACAGGTTGGTGTCTGGCACCCTCTGCTGCCTAATCTATCGAACAGGCTCGCTGCCTCAAGTTCGAAGCTTCAAGTCCATACCACCGGATCGAACAACCGCTGGCGCGTGACTTGATTCTCAGGCTTCGAGTTCCTTTCGCGAGCCGTGCGGCGTTTGACGGTCAAACTCGATCTCAGGCACTTGAGTGCGAAAAACGACGAGATCGGCGGAGCTATTTTCTAACGATTTTCTAACGGCGAACTTGCTTGAACTTGCCCCAACTTGCTCGAACTCGCCTGAACTCCATCCAACTTAACATCTTGGCAGACGCTGCAATACGTCCAATATGCGCCCCTGTCGCAATTTAGCGGAAATGCCCGTCGTCGAATCCCTGCCTCTCCGCTTTATTCTGAGATTCCAACCCTTTGGCAAGGATGTCAGAGGGTTTGTTGTATATGGGACATAGAGTTGTGCCGATCAACTCGCAGTTCGATAGTACCGATTGCAGCAGCCGTCTCTTCTGGTCGCGATTCGCCCTAACATATAGTGATTCAGCCTGATGGCTGAGTTCGATAGTCTGCATGGCTATGTCGAAATCGGCATCGACGGATTCACTGAGCTGTGGGGTTCACAGACACGGTTTCAATGTTTATCTTCTTTGAATGGACATGAATC
>CBFDBU010000020.1:0-56633 GCA_965603125.1 uncultured bacterium
ATCTCCACCGTTCGGATTGAGGAGGAAGACCATGAATAATCGCATGGTGACTTTGCGCGATTCAACTCGGCAGGCATCATAAGGCTCCGTCGGCAGTGGCAGAAAAGTACAACGCTCTTCATTGAGAAGTTCACCGATCGTTTGATCCTTACCGGCCGCCTTCCGTGACAGCCGCTCCCGGCACTGATCGAGCAGGTACGAGTTGAGCGCTTCCCAGGTGGCGAAGCGCGGGATCGGCACCAAGAAGTTCCGACGAACATACCCTACCAGTCGTTCTACCACCCCCTTCTCGTTGGGCCGGCCAACATTGCAGAAGTGAGAAGTGAACAGATAGTGACTGCGCAAAGCCAGGAAACCGTCGGTGAGGTCGCGACGGGGACCCTTGAGAATGGCCTTGACGGCCGTGCTCATGTTGTCATACAGACTTGTCGGAGGCACGCCCTCGAAGAAGGCATAGGCGGCATTATGGCCGTCCTGGACGGCTTCCAACGCCTCAGTGGGGTAGGCTTTGACGAAAATGGCGTCGCTGTAGGGAAGAGCCATACAAAAAACATGAGCTTTCAACTCCCGGCCATCAATGACAACCCGAGCCTCTCCAAAGTCCACCTGGCTGGTCCCGGGACGATGTTCCAGGGGAAAGAACACCTCCTTCAGGCGCTTCCTCTTCTCACGAACGTAGTCCTTGACGATCGTGTAGGAACCACTAAAACCATACTCCTGTTGCAGACGGACCAGGATACGCCTGGCCGTATGCCGCTGTTTGCGGGGTGCCTTCTGGTCATCTTCGAGAATCTGGTCGACGATGCCAAGAAAGGGATCCAACTTGGTCTTGGGGCGGGGACTACTCAACCGATAACCCGGCGGTCGGGCATACAAAAGCATCTTGTTTATCGTCTTGCGGTGCAGGCCGGTACGCCGCGATATCTCGTGCTTGCTCAAACCGTCGCGGTAGTAAAGACGGCGGACAAGATCATACTCAAACATGGTCTTCATTCCTTTCCCTCTCGCTGATAGATCATCTAAGTTCTACCGTGAGAGATACCAGGAATAGTACCCTTTTAAACCGCCCTTTTTACTCCGCCATATGGGACACTTTTGGACCGCCGTTTACACGTACAACTAAGGATTTGGGAGACTATTACCAAATAAAGGGACTGATAAAGGCCAAGCTCGGCTATTTCTTGGCTCAGCCTTTATCAGTCATGGTTTATGGAGGTGAGGGGAATCGAACCATAACTGACAATCGAGATTTCATTGAGTTTTAATTGTTGGAACCTCTGCTGATCAAGAAACGGGAGTCAGCCTCACACACAGAGGGGGCATATGGTTTACGCTAACTGCAGGCTCGCCGTTGGTCCCTGCTATAGCTGCCATCGACGGTTCGACTCGGGGTCCGGTATTCTCTTAAGTGCAAAACTTGACTGCCTGGTGACTGTCCCCTTTCAAACCCTCCTGAAATCGGCCTAATCGGCCTTGCGACAGCCACTTATATATATATACCCCGGAAAAGCTCCGAGCTCGATCCTCTGCGGGGATGTGCTGCCACTCAGAGGAAGGCCGGTGACTTCAGGGGCTGCCGGGTCTTGGGTTTGGAGAACGAGAATACCAAAAAGCCAGTGCCAGGCCACAAACTGTGGCTTAGATTTCAATACCACTTGTCCGAATTGTCTGAAGATGTACAGTCCGGATTACGCTGAAACGCTACAGAGTCGGTGGCGCTGCGCGGCCCTTTCCTGATCGACAAGGAGGGTATTATCCGCTACGAAGTGATCAATGATCTGCCGCTGGGCCGCAATGTTGACGAGGCTCTTCGCATGGTCGACTCACCGCAGTTCACCGATAGGCACGGCGAAGTCTGCCCGGGCAACTGGAAAGAAGGCGATGACGCCATGAAGCCGACGGCCGAGGGAGTCGCCGAGTACCTGGCCAAGCATTCGGTGTAAGCACTTGACACCGTCTGCCGGTGACACTACGTTGAACTGACAGACATCTTGACTTCTGCAATCATGTAACAGAACCATTAGGCCTGCGGAGGAGCGAATGGCCCTCGAAGAAGCGATCAAGACAGCTATAGACTACGAGACGAAAGTCCATGACACGTACCTTGACAATGTTGGCAGTATAGCCGACGCGACCGGCCGCCGCGTCTTTGAAGTACTCGGAACAGAAGAACAGGGGCATATCGACTACCTCGAGTCCCGGCTGGCCGAGCGGCAGAATGCTGGGACGATATCACTGTCCAGGCTCGATAGTGTGGTACCAGCCAGAGAGGTCGTTGAGGAAGAAGTCAGAAAGCTGAATGACCACCCGTCCAACAGAGATTACGGCACCGAGCGAGAGATGCCGAAGAAGGCTCTAGCAGTGGAGCAGGAAACGTCAGCTTTCTACCGCCGTATGGTCGATGAGTTAGGTGACGATGGTGATCTGTTTGCCCGTTTCCTGGAGATTGAAGAGGGACATCAGGCGATCGTCCAGGCCGAGTTGGACTACCTCAATCGCACGGGAACCTTCTTCGACTTCCAGGAATTCAATATGGAGCACTGAACAATGAGGAACGGAGAAGGAACCCACGTGGACAACCGTGACGGTGCTGACAAGCAGTTGTTGGAAGGTCTCTTAGAAGCGGCTAAGGCGGAACGATATGGTCACGACTTCTATCTGATGGCAGCCAGGAGCACCGAAGATGCCAAAGGCAAGGAAGTGTTCGAGATGTTGGCTGCGGAGGAGCTGGATCATATGCGATTCTTGTTGAGTCAACATGATTCCGTCCTGAAGACAGGTCGCATGGATGCTGAACTCAAGTTGGGTCCCAAGGCGGATCTCAATGGTCCGTCGCCCATATTCTCCGAAGATCTGAAAGCTCGCATCAAAAATGCCAACTTCGAGATGACAGCATTGTCGGTCGGTATCCAACTGGAGCGAGACGCCATGGCCTACTACCGAAAACAGTCGGAGGCAACTGAGGATGAAGTTGCGAGAGCGTTCTTCGCATATTTGGCAACCTGGGAGTCTGGGCACTATCACGCCCTACTCAAACAGCAGGAAGAATTGAAGGAAGACTACTGGTCTGCGGCCGGTTTCAGTCCCTTCTAGAGCGGCGCAAGGATTCTGAGGTATTTATTGTGGGCAATTTCAACGAACTGAGTTTCATGGTTGGCGGATTCGCCGGACAGGGTGTGAATACGGTCGGGAGCGTACTGGGGCGTATCTGCTCTCGGGCAGGCCTGCACGTCTTTATCAACCTGGAGTATCCCTCGAACATCAAAGGCGAACACAACTACGCTCAGGTGATGGTATCAGAAGAGCCGGTCGGCAGTCATGTCAGCTCGGTCGACCTGCTTCTGGCTCTCGATGCCAAGAGCGTCGTTCTGCATAAGGATGAAATCAGGCCGGGAGGGGCTCTGATCTATGACAGTGAAGGACTCGAGGTCAGCCCAGTTGATGCCGGTCTCAAAGTGGGTGACATCGGACGCGACGACATCATTGTGATCGACATGCCGATGGCGCAGATTGCCAAGGATGTAGGCGGCAGCAAGAAGATGATCAATTCCGCTGGTCTGGGAGCGGTGATTGGAATGCTGCGTTTCGATTTCGAGTTGCTCGCAAACATGCTTCGGCAGTTTCTCGCAAAGCTTGGTGACAAAGCTGTTGAGGCCAATCTTGAAGGCGCTGGGCAAGCCTACAACATCGCCCGTGAGAAGTACTCTGTGCAGGTCGGAATTGTTCTCGAGGAGCGCGATGCGCCGGACCGGATGCATCTAACGGGAAATCAGGCAGTGGCTATGGGTGCCATCAAGGCGGGTGTCAAGTTCTACTCTGCCTACCCGATGAGCCCTTCGTCCGGGGTGCTGGCGTACTTGAGTAAGTACGCCCGTGACTGTGACGCTGTCACAATCCTGCCGGAAGATGAGATATCGGCTGCCGGTATGGCAATCGGAGCTTCTTTCGCAGGTGTGCGAGCCATGACGGGTACATCGGGCGGCGGTTTCTGCCTGATGTCGGAGTACCTGGGTCTGGCCGGGATGGCTGAGATCCCTTTGGTGATCCTCGAAGCCCAGCGACCGGGCCCGGCGACGGGCCTGCCGACCAGAACTGAGCAGGGTGATCTGAAGTTCGTACTGTCGGCCCACCAAGGAGATTTCGCACGCATAGTGATTGCTCCCGGCGACGTTTCCGAGGCCTTTTATCTCACGTTCGATGCCTTTAATCTGGCCGACAAATATCAGACGCCGGTCATTGTGCTGTCGGATAAACACCTCGCCGAATCCACCTGGACGCGGGAACCGTTTGAAACAACAGGAATGACGATTGATCGAGGTGAGCTCCTGGGAGCAGAAGAGCTGGCCAGTATCAGTGACTACAAGCGGTATAGAGTGACTGATTCCGGCATCTCTCCCCGTGCCCTGCCCGGTACACCGGGTGGTGTGTTCAAGGCGACGGCCAACGAGCACAACGAATATGGCTTTATCAGTGAGGATGCGGACAACCGCACCTGCCAAATGGATAAAAGGTATCGCAAGACATCCTCGCTGGATGTCTCTGAAATCGGAGCAAAGCTTCACGGTGATCCTGAGGCCGAAGTCACTCTGGTCGGGTGGGGGTCGACCAAGCCGGTCATCCTCGACGCCATGACGCAACTCAAGGAGGTGCATGGAATCGACTGCAACTTCCTCCAGGTTATTTACATGGAACCCTTCCCGGTGGACCATGTCACCCGGGTCCTTGGCAGTGCCAAACGCTCGTTGCTGGTGGAGAACAACGCTACCGGCCAGTTGGGGCAGTTGATCCGACAGCAGACCGGGATAGTCATAGATGATCAGATACTGAAATACAACGGACGGCAGTTTATAAGAGATGAGTTGGCAGACCTCATTCAGCAACGTCTTCAGGTGGCTTGAGAAAATAAGTGTGTGGGTTAGGAGCATGACAAATGAACGGTAACGGTGACAAGACCAGATTCAATACAGTGGCCAAGCCCAACTGGTGTCCCGGTTGTGGAAACTTTGGAATCCAGTCCGCTCTCAAGAAAGCTCTGCTTGAGCTTGATCTCGAACCTCATCAGGTTGTTATGGCTTCCGGCATCGGTTGCTCCAGCAAGATTTCTCACTGGATCAATGTATATGGACTGCACGGCCTGCATGGTAGATCACTTCCTGTTGCCGCCGGACTGAAGCTTGCCAACCACGATCTAGTGGTGATCGCGGAGGGTGGTGACGGCGATGGTCTAAGCGAGGGTTTGAACCATTTTGTCCAGGCTTGCAGGCGCAATATCGACCTGACCTACATCGTGCACAACAATGGGGTTTTCTCGCTAACCACCGGACAGACCTCGGCCACCGGAAAGCAGGGATTTGTGTCGAGCAGTACCCCGGAGGGCGCGATTGAACCTCCTCTCAGTCCCACGGCACTGGCGATTACTGCCGGAGCGACGTTTGTGGCACGCGGATTCTCGGGGAACATAGATCAGTTGAACGACCTGATTGTAGCGGCTGTCAGACACCGGGGCTTTGCGTTCATTGATGTCATGCAGGTGTGTGTGACTTACAACCCTGCCCGTAGCTACAAGTGGTACAAGGAGCGCGTCTATGACGTACGGGAGGAGGGTCATGATTCTACCGATAGGAACAATGCGTTAACGTTCACCCTTGCATCCGATGATGACAGACTGGCAACCGGGATCCTTTACCAGGGTGATCAGGATCCGTACGAGGATTCTCTTCCTCAATTGAGAGAAGGCCCCCTGGTGAATCGTGACATTGAACGTAATGACGTTCGTACTCTAATGGCGGAGCTAATCTGATACCCTAAGTATAAGAGGCTGAAAGATGATCATAACACGCACTGTTCGGCGCTGAACCGGTGCAACGTTAGAGGAGATTGAGATGAGTAACCTGAAGGGAGGCAGAACCGAGACGAATCTGCTAACTGCATTTGCGGGCGAGTCGCAGGCTCGAAACCGGTATACCTATTTCGCAAGCAAGGCGATGAAAGATGGTTTCATGCAGATCTCGCACATCTTTGAGGAAACTGCCAATCAGGAAAAGGAACACGCCAAGAGGTTATTCAAGTTTCTCGAAGGTGGAGAGGTGGAGATCCAAGCTGCATTTCCAGCCGGTGTGATAGGCAGCACGGCCGAGAATCTGAAGGCGGCAGCGGCCGGTGAGCATTACGAATGGGAGAGCATGTACCCCGAATTCGCCAGGGTTGCCCGCAAAGAAGGCTTCGAAGATATCGCCAAGACCTTCGAAGCCATCGCTGTTGCGGAGAAGCAGCACGAGAAGCGTTACCTTGGCCTGCTGAAGAATATGGAGGCCGGCACAGTTTTCAAGAAGGGCAAGAAAGTCGTCTGGAGATGCCGCAACTGTGGATACTTGCATGAAGGTGATGAAGCTCCCGAGACCTGCCCGGCCTGCGCTCACCCGCAAGCCCACTTTGAATTGCTTGCGGAGAACTGGTAGGTACCGCCTGATGCGTCGGGCATTCCTGCCCATACAGGAATAGCTATTATAACGGGATACTCTCTAAGAAAGGAGTTTTGAAATGGCTAAGAAGAAAGAGACGCTCACCACAAGCCATGGTAAACCGGTAGGTAATGACATGAATACGATGACCGCCGGCAACCGCGGGCCAGCTTTGATGCAGGATATTCACCTCCTTGATAAGCTGGCGCATTTCGACCGCGAGCGAATTCCAGAACGCGTGGTACACGCCAAAGGAGCGGGGGCATATGGCTTCTTTGAAGTTACCCACGATGTGACCAAGTATACAAAGGCCAAGTTTCTTTCCAAGGCGGGTAAGAAAACAGAGGTCTTTGTCCGCTTCTCTACTGTTGGCGGTGAGAAGGGGTCTGCCGACTCCGAACGGGACCCACGTGGATTCGCTGTAAAATTCTATACGGAGGAGGGAAACTACGATTTTGTGGGCAATAACACTCCGGTCTTCTTCATTCGGGATCCGCTGAAATTCCCCGATTTCATCCATACCCAAAAACGGCACCCAGCGACCAATTGTAAGGATCCTGATATGTTCTGGGATTTCTTCTCCCTGACGCCTGAATCCATCCATCAGGTCACTATCCTATTCTCCGACCGCGGAACGCCCAAGTCCTACCGTTATATGAACGGCTATAGTGGACATACTTTTAAGTGGTACAACGATAAGGGTCAGTACTTCTGGGTGAAAATCCACTTCAAGACAGAACAAGGAGTTCAGAACCTGACACGTGAAGAGGCACGTCGCCTGGCTGGCGAGGATGCCGACCATGCCACCCGGGACCTGTACCGGTCAATCAAGAATGGTGATTCCCCGGCTTGGAAAGTATCTGTACAGATCATGCCTCCTGAGGAAGCCGCGGATTATCGGTTTGACATCTTCGACATCACTAAGGTCTGGCCGCACGGTGACTATCCTCTCATCCCGGTGGGACGAATGGTTCTCGACCGCAACCCTGAGAACTATTTCGCCGAGGTGGAGCAATCCGCCTTCTCCCCGGGGAATCTGGTTCCCGGGATCGCGCCTTCCCCGGACAAGATGCTGCAGGGGCGCCTATTCAGCTATCACGATACACATCGCCACCGCCTGGGACCGAACTATCACTTAATCCCCGTCAATTCTCCAAAAAATGCCCCAGAAAACAGTTACCAGCGGGACGGTTTCATGCGTACCGACGACAACGCCGGTGATGGTCCCAACTACTATCCAAACACTCTTGGTGGACCGAGACCGGATCCCAAAGCAGAAGAACCCGAATTCGTGGTTTCCGGAGAAGCTGGACGTTACACGTATAACCATCCTAATGATGACTTCGTACAGGCCGGGGAGCTGTACCGAAAAGTCATGAGCGAGACAGATCGCGACCACCTAATCGGCAACATCGTGACACACCTGAGCGGCGCCCAGAAGCGTTTCCAACTTCGCCAGACAGCCCTGTTCCACAAGGCTGATGAAGAGTATGGCCAGCGTGTGGCTGAAGGACTCAAGCTGGATATGAAAGTAGTGGAGCGCCTTGCGGCCATGTCCCAGGAAGAAAGAGTCAAGGCCACTGCGGACTAAACCCATTCGTGGGAGGAGGTGGCCCCGGCAATCTATGGTGTCCCGTCACCGCCTTCGCTGAGCGATTAGAGGAAACCGTCAATCTTAAAGTAAGGTACAAGCAGAACGGTTGTCACAAAACAGACGCTCCTAAAAGAGCTTAACAAACACGTGGAGGAGACTATGAATATCTTCGAGTATGCAATGAAAATGGAAGAAGACGGTCGGGAGTTCTATCTAAAACACGCCGAACAAACCAACGTTCCTGAACTGAAAAGAGTCCTGGTGGAACTGGCTGAGGATGAGTTGAAGCACTATAACATATTCAAGGCGATCAGGGACGGTCACACCGCAGAATATGGGGAAGCTGAAAAAACCACTATCTTAGCCACGGTGAAAAATGTTTTTGAATCGTTTAAGGCTGAAGGCAAAGGGTTCTCGTTTAAGGCTGACGCCAAGAATCTTTGGGAACAGGCTCAGGAAATCGAGAAGAAGTCGGAAGATTTCTATCGCCAAAAGGCCGGCGAGGTTGACAACGAGACCCAGATGTTGATCCTCAACCGCATTGCTGACGAAGAGCACAAACACTGGGTCACTCTGGAGAATGTGATTCAATTCCTCGATCGTCCGAAGCAGTGGCTTGAGGATGCCGAGTGGAGCCATCTCGAGGATTACTAAGCTGCTGAAGATGCTTGAGATAGTTGGCGTGGAGAACTCGCTGGTCTTCGGCCGGATGGAGCTTGACCTGCTGTTCGGCTTCCTGGCTGCAGGGGCGCTCTCAGTGATAATAGCACCTGATGGGTGGAACGTCACTTAGGGACACCCGGTATAGGACCTGTACTCAAGGCGTCCCTGTTCGGGGTGCCGATTTTAAAGGATGCTTATGAATACAACACTCCGAGATAAGGTTGACTGGGTCGGGTATGTAGACTGGACAGTCCGCGACTTCCACGGTTATACCGCCGAGCGCGGTACAACGTACAATGCATATCTTATCCGGGACGAAAAGACGGCACTGATTGACACCGTCAAAGCCCCCTACGGACATCACCTGCTTCAGAACGTCTCAGCCCTGACACCATTGAATAGTATCGACTACGTCGTTTGCAACCACGCTGAACCGGATCATGCCGGTGCTCTTCCTGAGATCATGGCAGCAACGCCCGGCGCAACACTCTTGTGCGATCAGAAGTGCAAGGATACATTATCCAGATATTACGACACGTCCGGCTGGAAGTTTCAGGTCGTCAGGACAGGCGACACCGTATCTTTGGGAGATCGAACCCTCCACTTCATTGAGACGCCGATGGTACACTGGCCGGAATCAATGTTCACCTACATTCCGGAAGCGAAGCTGCTGTTTTCCATGGATGCCTTCGGCCAGCACTGTGCCTCCTCTCAACGGTTTGTTGACGAGATCTCGTTGGAGACCGTTATGAACGAGGTGGCAACATACTACGCCAACATCATGATGCCTTACGGCAAACAGGTCGCAAGAGTACTACAGCAGATGCAGACGCTTGATATCGAAGTGATTGCGCCCAGCCACGGTTTGATCTGGCGCAATAATATCAAGGAGCTGCTGGATGCTTATGGGAACTGGGCTGCACACCGGCCGAAGCGGAAGGTCCTGGTGATTTACGACACGATGTGGGACAGTACCGGAGAGATGGCACGCGCCATCCTTGAAGGCGCCTCGCTGGACGACGTAGAGACACAGCTCATTCACGTTCGTAGCTCCAATCTTACTCGGATAGCGACTGAGTCGCTCGAAGCTGCCACCATCGCTTTTGGTTCGTCGACGTTGAACAACGGCATGATGCCTATGGCAGCGGCAGTACTGACATACCTTAAGGGTTTGAAACCCCTGGGCAAGGCCGGATTTGCCTTCGGCTCCTTCGGTTGGGGACGCGGACGCCCGGAAGCAGTCAACGAATTCATTGAGTCTATGAAGTGGGAAATGCTGCGCGATCCGCTCAAGTCCAAATACAGGCCTACCGCGGACATACTCGATGAGTGCCGCAGCGCCGGGAAAATGCTGGCGGAGAAAGCAAAGGAAATGACTGAGTGAAGATAACCGAGATGGTCGGGATTGTATCCGTTGACCGGTACCAGGTGAAGGGGAATGCAAAATGAAAAAGTACGTCTGTGACGTATGCGGTTGGATTTATGATCCGGAGCAGGGTTTGCCGGAAGAGGGAATCGAACCCGGTACTCCTTTTGAAGACCTTCCGGATGATTTCATTTGCCCTGAGTGCGGTGTGGGCAAGGATGAGTTTTCACCTGAGGAGTAAAGTCGAAGACGGGGTTCTTACTGACTGCCGGTCTGACACCGACCGGTCAGTAACGGTGACTGGTTTGAAATGAAAACTGAACAACCGAACGCTATCGTGAGCCGGAAGATCGAGGTCACCCCTGAACTGATAATACTCCGAATAGTACATCAGGGCTGGGAACTGCCCGACTTCACCCCGCAACAATATGCAGTCCTGGTGCTCATGGCGCGCCCGATTCTGCCCTCCGCACTCGCCTTCACCGCCGGAGCCATGATTCTCGTGGTGGTCGAGGAACTCGTACCGGAATCGCAGACGAGTGGACATTCGCACTCCGCCACCTGAGGTGCGATAATCGGATTCGCCGTGAAGATAACACTGGCTGTGGTGCTCGGATGATATCGGGACGCATAGAGAGAAACGACGGTTGGTGCTAAGATAATATGGAGTATGCGGATACGATCAGGAGGTATTATGGATCTTGACCCTGTACTATTGGCGCGATTACAATTCGCGTTAACAATCGGGTTTCATTTCATCTTCCCCCCCCTGTCAATCGGCTTGGCCTGGTTGTTGGTCATTGTCGAAGGCCTGGGCTGGAGACGAGATGACGACACATATTTGCGAATGGGCAAGTTCTTTGGAAAGCTGCTTGCCCTGACCTTCGTGGTCGGTGTGGCAACCGGCATAGTGATGGAATTCCAGTTCGGTACCAACTGGGCGGAATACTCGAAGTTCGTCGGCGACATTTTCGGCGCCCCTTTGGCGGCGGAAGGCATTTTCGCATTCTTTCTGGAATCAGCCTTCCTGGGTCTCTACCTGTTCGGCAGGAATCGCGTGTCCAGGGGCATACACTGGTTCTCAATCCTCATGGTTGCGGTCGGTTCCACGATCTCTGCCTTCTGGATTCTGGTTGCTAATTCCTGGCAACAGACACCCGCGGGCTACATTATTCAGAACGGTCGTGCGGAGCTTCTCAGTTTCTCCGATGCGGTGTTCAACCCGTCAACCATGATTCGCTTCTACCACACGGTCGATGCAGCCCTGATAACCGGGGCTTTTGCCATGGCCGGTGTGGCTGCTTACCTGCTGCTGAAAAACCGGGAGAACCTTGTCGCCCGCAAAGCCCTCAGGCTATCACTGATATTTGGATTGGTGGTGTCTCTGTTGGAGCTTTTTCCTTTCGGTCATGAGCATGCCATTCAGGTGGCACAGACCCAGCCGGAGAAACTAGCAGCGTTTGAGGGACTCATTGAGGGCCAGACAAATGCTCCCATGGTATTGTTCGGTATACCGTCGGACAATCCGCCCGAACTGACCGCGACTATAGCGGTTCCCGGCGCACTGAGTTGGTTGGCCCATGGCAACACAGAGGCCTACGTTAAGGGTCTCAATGACTTCCCGCCCAACGAAACTCCACCATTCTTCCTCACCTTTGTGTCATTTCACAGCATGGTGGGACTTGGTATGTACTTCATCGGCACCATGTTGCTCGGCGTTCTCTTGCTCTACCGAAAACGACTCTGGGATCAAAGGTTGTACCTCAAATTGCTGGTGTTCTCGATCCCACTGCCGATCATAGCCTGTCAACTCGGCTGGATAGCCACCGAGGTCGGTCGCCAGCCATGGGTGGTGTATCGAGTCTTGAAGACGGCCGACGCCGCTTCGATAACCGTGACGGCGGGTGAGATACTGTTCTCATTGATCCTGTTCGGACTGATCTACCTTTTCCTCGGAGCACTGTATGTGTTTCTTTTCGTCCGCGAGGTCAAACATGGCCCTGAACCTGAAGTTACTACGGAGGTGGTGGCATGATTGATCTGAATACTACCTGGTTTGCCCTGATCGGGCTTCTCATCACCGGCTATGCTATTCTTGACGGTTTCGACCTGGGTGTGGGTGTGTTGCACTTGTTCGCACGCGGCAATACTGAACGTCGCATCAACCTAAATGCAGTGGGACCAGTATGGGACGGTAACGAGGTCTGGCTACTGACTGCGGGGGGAGCTTTGTTTGCCGCGTTTCCACCCGTCTACGCGACCGTTTTCAGCGGCTTCTACATAGCCCTGATGCTGGTCCTGGCTGCTTTGATCTTCCGCGCTGTTTCACTTGAGTTCCGGGGCAAAATCGAGTCACCGGGCTGGCAGCGCCTGTGGGACTGGTCCTTTGGTTTAGGCAGTCTGCTTCCATCCATACTCTTTGGAGTTGCTGTTGGTAATATCCTTCGGGGTGTACCCATCGATGCCAACGGCCTTTACGCGGGCTCGTTTGCAGGATTGCTAAATCCTTACTCCATCCTGATGGGAGTGCTGAGCCTCATGATGTTCGTGATGCACGGAGCCCTGTACATGACTCTGAAAACCGATGGTGAACTGCGGAGCCGCATGAGCCGCTGGGCGTCTGGCGCCTGGGTCGCTTTCATTGTGGTTTACCTGCTGGTAACCTTATATACAATCTTTGAGGCCCCACATCTGATGGAGGACATTTTCACCAAACCTCTGTTATGGGTGTTCCTGCTGACGCTGCTGGTATCGGCCGCCTACCTGCCTATGGCTCTGAAGGCGCAGTGTTTTTTCCGAGCCTTTCTATCCTCGTCGGTTTCAATCGTCTCTGCTATTGGTATTGCCGCTATCAGCATGTATCCATCGATTGTGCCGTCAAGTATCGACCCAACATACAGCCTGACAGCTTACAATGCCTCCTCAACCCCTCGTACTCTGATGACGATGCTGGTGATTGCCCTTATCGGTATGCCGATTGTGATTCTCTACACCAGCTACATCTACAGGGTCTTCAAGGGCAAGACAGTGATCACGGAGGAAAGATACTGAAGTGGTTCAAACCCGGTCGGATAGCTCAATCCGGCCGGGTTCGTATTGAGTGACAAACAACTTGTGGCCACCGCCGATGCCGCTAAATTGGTTCCTTTTTCAAAATTCCAGCGAAGCTAATATCATTGGTAGGTAATTGGTCATCGTGAGTGGGGGCCGCAATATCATGGGTTATTGACAAAATCAACCACGAGCGAATTGAGACCAATATACTCTATTGTGTCGGGAACTACAAAGTGCTGTCGTATGTTATCCGTTAAGTATGTATGAAAGGCAATTGAAGAAACCAAGAAGGAGAATCATCATGAAGACAATTCTGAGTTTCATCCTGGTTGCCATGTTGGTAACTGCTGCAATAGCCCAGACCGACAGTGATGCCACTGAACCGAAAGACAAACATACGTCTTTCGAAGGCAAACTTGTCTGCCTAGGCTGTGACCTCAAGAAGGCTGAAGGTGCTCGCGCTGCCTGCTCGGTTTACGGGCACAAGCACGTAATCAAGACTGAGGACGGGAAATACATCAGCTTTCTCGAAAACGACTTCTCCAAGGACCTGATCAACGGTGAGAAGTACCACAATAAGGATATCCGGATAACCGGTGTTTACCACGACAACGCCAATATGCTGGATGTTGAGACGTTCACTGTTAACGGGAAGAAGATGGGGTGGTGCAATCACTGCGAGGCAATGGACGGCTGTCCTTTCAAGGATAAGGGCAAGATGTAGAGATTGGACTCCTCTGACATGATAGTGTCACCTCGTCGGAAGGTATAACAGGCGTGCTGCCAAGAAGGTCCGGCAGCACGTATGTAATACGATTCACATTAGCTCCTGCATATATGGATCATCTGACGAGTTATGACAACTCTACATAAAACGCTACAGTTTACTATCTTTCTTAATTCTGTCGCCTGCGCTGCATCTAAAGACAAACTTATGAAAACCAATCGGGCCGTTGAGCACAGGTTCACCAATCACTTGATCGGTGAGAGTTCGCCCTACCTGCTGTCTCATGCCCATAACCCGGTCGACTGGTATCCGTGGGGTGAGAAGGCTCTAAACAGAGCTAAGGCTGAGGACAAGCCCATCTTCCTCTCAATCGGCTATTCCGCCTGCCATTGGTGCCACGTCATGGAGCGAGAGGCCTTTGAGAATGAAGATGTAGCGGCAATACTCAACGAACACTTTGTCAGCATAAAGGTCGATCGCGAACAACGACCGGATCTGGATCACATATACATGGCGTTCACAACGGCCGTGACTGGTTCTGGGGGCTGGCCTATGTCGGTCTTCCTCACTCCTGATCTCAAGCCGTTCTTTGCAGGAACATACTTCCCACCGGTCGACGGCTACGGTCGTCCTTCGTTCATGAAGGTGATCGGGGAGATCGCCGGCAGTTATCTGCTGGACAAGCAGGCGATTATCCGATCGTCTGAGTATCTCTGCGACAAGATGGTTAAGCGTTTTTGTGCGGACAGTGCCAATACCGAGTTGTCTCGAGACCACATGGCTCGAGCCGCTTCAGACTTGATGCGAAACTTCGATCATGTCAACGGCGGATTTGGCAGCCAACCGAAGTTTCCGCATGCCCTGGAGTTGTCACTGTTTCTACGGCACTTCCAGTCTACGGGCGACAGCAGCTACCTTGTTGCTGCTGAGAAGGCATTAACTGCAATGGCCAGAGGTGGTATTTACGATCATCTGGGCGGTGGTTTCGCCAGATACAGCACCGACCGCCAATGGTTGGTCCCCCCTTTTCGAGAAGATGCTCTACGACAACGGACTACTGGTGCCCGTATTCGTTGAGGTCTGGCAGCTAACACACAACGAGGAATACCTCAGAATCGTTCGTGAGACGCTTGACTGGATGCTCCGCGAGATGTCCAATCCGAACGGCGGCTTTTACTCCGCTCTCGACGCCGATAGCGAAGGTGAGGAAGGCAAATTCTATGTCTGGTCCAAGACAGAGATTGAGTCCATCCTCGGACCGGATCACGCTGAACCATTTCTTAGTTGCTATAATGTGACTGCTGGAGGGAATTTCGAAGGACACAATATCCTTCACATCACCGACCTTCCGAAAGGGATCGGAGAACAAGGTAACCCGGATGAGTTCAAGAAGTACCTGAAGAGATCGCGCGCGAAACTCTTCGAACACCGCGCAAGACGAATCCAACTTCTGGCGGACGACAAGATTCTGACATCCTGGAACGGATTGGCGCTGACAGCGCTGTGTCATGGATATCAGGCAACAGGCGACAAACGATATCATGACGCGGCTATCCGCAACGCCACTTTCGTTTCCGAAAAACTGTGGCGGGATGGCAAACTAACGCACTCGTATCGGGAGGGAAAACACTCAAATGGTCAGTTCCTGGAAGATTATGCCTATTATACAAGGGGACTTATTGACTTGTACCAGTCAGACCTGTCAGCTCAAGGCGAAAGGTGGCTGACGCTCGCCTCAAACCTCGCCGACACTGCCGTCGCTCTGTTTCTCGACGAAGACGGCACGTTTTATTTAAGGCCCGCTGGTCAGGATGATCTGATACTGAGGCCGAAGGACGAACGTGACGGAGCTACTCCGGCTCCCGGCTCAGTCATGATCGATAATCTGCTTAAGCTCAATCGCCTCACCGAACGGAAGACCTACCTGCAGGCAGCTGAAAGGGCACTTGCAGCTTTGTCCGGTCAAATCGCCGCTAATCCCTCCGCTATGACATCGGGTATACTGGCGCTGGACTACCATTTATCTGACAAGATCGAGATCGTGGTTGTCGGCAACGGCCCCGATCGGGAGAATATGATCGGCGAATTGCACCGCCGGTTCATTCCCAACCGCATCCTGGCGGTCACTGAAGATGGTCATTCAACGCTATCGGTTTTCGAAGGGAGGAAGGCTGCGGGCAGTGGGACCACCGCTTATGGAGGGTGCTCGGGTCCGCAAGATGTACGAGCTCTTGGCCAAGCGGCACAGAGTGACCTGGATGCAACCTTGCTATGATCCCGGAGACTGGAAGTCAGCCGACTTACCGAATCGCTGTCTCAGCGCAGCCACTTCCTGTCTCTATGGGATCACTGAGGCGGCTGTCCTGGCGGCTGGGTACGCTCCCACGATTGGCTTCATTCATACCGGTAAACCCGCGTTGCCTCATTGAAAGATGTTACCGAAGGTTTTGACTTGGTCAGATACGTTTCCTCACATTAGAGGTTACCGAGACCAGTTTGAAGATCGCCTTCAGTTGTCTGTCAATTTGGTGTTTGAGCTTGAATGGGTCAGGGGATTGATGCCCGATTCTGAGGGCTGTTTTGTTTTCTTTTGAGACCTGCTCTGATTCGATGAGTCTCTGGTATGGTGTTTTGGGGGTTTCGTACTTTTTGTAGTATTTGCTGTTGATTCGTTTCTTTTTCAGGAGCTTAAGGGTGGGGCAGAAGTGGTTTTGATACCGGCTCCATGGGTTGGTATAGAGGCTGTTGATCATTTCGACCAGTTGGGGATTATCGAGTCGGTCGTATCCGAGCAGTTGCCGTACATAGCTCCAGTTTTTCTGTTCGACATGGCGTTGTCGTTTTTCTTGTAGGGCCGTGATCTGGTGAATTTCACTCTTGGTTTACGATCGGAGAAGTATCGCACCAGATGATGGTTGAGGAACTCGGAGCCGTAGTATATCTGGAATAAAGAGTCACGACCGGGTTTTGAATCCCTGGAGTTCAAAGGGCAGGTCGGCTTCGATGTTCTTGATCTGCATGACGACACCGGTAGCACCGTTGTTCCATGTTGCCCGGCATTCGGTCCATCCGGTGTTGATATCGGTGAGGGTCAGGCTCCAGATGAAGTTGCCGGCCAGGGAATTGCCGCAGTGGGCGACGGTGTCGGCCTCCACAAAGCCGGGTCTTGAGATATCCCAGTTGTGGGTGCGGATGGGTATCTGATTTCGCAGGAGGTTGCCTGGTTTGGTGGCACAGCGGCCTTTCAGGCGAGTCCTGGCGCGGGTTGGGGCCAGCAGTCGGTCAACAGTGGCGGCACTGATTGACAAGAGCTGATTCATGGTCTCGTCCGACAGTTTCTCCTGGGTTCGTTCGTAGAATGGCAGCCAGAGCGGTATTGCCACCACCAGTTTCTTTGAACACATCTGGTCGGTGGCCAGCCAGATCCGTTTCAGGGCCGTCAGAAGCTCTCTTGATCGGTAGAGAGTTTTTCGGCGCGGTCGTTTTGTCGGCCCCCTTTTCCGTCGATTTAACAGCCGGATGGTATGCTTGCGATGGTACTCACAGACCTCACAGAACTCCCGGAGGATAAGCCCTTTCTCCTCTTTGGAGGCCTGAAGATAACGTTGTCGGATTGCAGCAAGGTATTCTCGCTTGGAATCTCCACCCATAATCGTGTCTCCTTTCGGTAACACTGAATATGAGGCAGCGTATCATTTCTCAGATCAAATCCATCACCCTTCGGTAACATTTAATTTGAGGCAATTCGCTGTCGCGCGTTTTTTTTTGATTGACAGGGCTGTGTGGTACGTTTATAATTATGTAGGATTGTGAATCGAACTGTTGATGATAGTGTGGGATATGTCTCGCACTGCAGGGAGGTGAAGCGAGAGAAGATAGCTAATTTGGTCGCGTTTTTGGTTTGAATGAGAGTTGAAAGATAATCACTTGTTGAACGGAGGTTGATAAATATGAAGGTCAAGTTGATTATTGCTGCTTTATCCCTGATGGCGTTTTTGGCTGGTTCGGCTTTTACGCAGCATGGAGTGGTCTCAGTCGAAGAAGTTACGGGTCTGTGGAATACGGACTCGGTAAAGACGAATGAGGAAATCAGATTCCTCCTGCGTGTTACTAATAACACCGGCGAAATCATAACGGGTGTCGCGAATGGTTTCAGAGTGTATTCCCCAGATGGGGCTGAATGGGCAACGACCATTGATGACACGACAGGGACTATTGGCAAGGCTCAGTTTGATGGTTTCTTCATTGTGGATGCACATTCGGTGCCAACAGGTTCAGGTGCGGACACGTGCGGTTTTGGTGGTATCGCCTTCTCTGCTGGATTACCGGTGAACTTCGATGACACCGCGTACACGATCACGATTGGCCCGATCGAATCAAACTACCATACAAAGACGATCTGTTTAGACTCATCGCTTTATTTGCCGTCAGGCGTTTGGAAGTGGGCGGCTTTAGGCAGCGTTGACTATTTCCCCGACTGGGACGGACCACACTGCTATACAGTTCACGATCCTGACGCCAAGCCGAGCTTTGTGGCGGATCCCACCGAGGTAAGTTGGGACCTTGACCAGGTCCAGCCCGCCAATGTCGAGATTGAAATCACCGATACAGACGGCGGCGGAATCAGCTTCACGCTGGCCAAGAGCCAGGATTGGCTGGTGATTGACCCGGAACTGGAAGGAACCACCCCGCAGACAATAATCTGCTCGCTGGTGGTCGATAACCTGGAAACGGGCGAGACGTATTTCGACACTATCTGGGTAACGTCCGACGACGCTTATAACTCACCGTTTGCCGTGCCGTGCAGCGTTCACGTGACAGCGTCCGGCGTTGAACTGTACGGCGGTGACAGTCGGCCGACAAGCTTTACTCTCAGTCAGAACTACCCGAACCCGTTCAACCCCAGGACACAAATCAGGTTTGACTTGCCCGTCAGGACGCATGTGAATCTGGTGGTTTACAATGTCCTCGGCCAGCGGGTGAACACGCTGGTCGACGAGGTACTGTCACGTGGCCAGTATGTGGTCGATTGGGACGGCGCCGACCAGGGCGGATCGGCAGTATCGTCCGGCATTTACTTCTATCGCATTGAAGCCGAGACCTTTACTGAAACCAGGAAAATGGTTCTGCTCAAGTAGTACCTGCAGCTCCATCAGATTATGTCAAAGCCCCCGGTCTCCGGGGGCTTTTTCGCTGGGTGTGGCCTAGGGCGCTTTTTGCATATTAAGTGCTTACTAGGCAGTGCGTTACATGTTTATTCTTGACTTCCCGCTTCATTATTGGTATCATATAGGTCTGTATCCGGTATATGACATAATGTAACTTATTGAGGTATAAGGCGTTATATGTTAGGAGTGATCGGCAACAAGTTCTCGATCGGTAAGGAGACGTATCACCCGTTCTCCGCTGAGATGCACTATTTCAGGATCGACAAGCGGTACTGGTCGATCTGTTTTGAGCGGATGAAGAGGGCCGGCTACCATATTATTGCTACTGCTGTCCCCTGGAACGTACATCAGGATGAGAACAAGCATCTCGATTTCGCCGGTTTCTCCGATCCAAGGAAGGACCTCATTGTTTTCCTTGAACTGGCGCGTGAGTTCGGCTTCAAGGTGATCCTGCGCCCCGGACCCTGCGTATGGGGGCAGCTTGAGAACGGCGGGCTGCCTCGGTCCATATTCAACGATCTGAAGGTATTTGCGAGGGATGCTTCCGGCCAGGAGAGGAAGCTGCGTGGAGATCACGGGGTCGACGGTGGTTACCTGCCCAGTTATCTTCACAAGAACTTCCAATTCCATCTCAAGAACTATTTCCGGGCCTTCATTGAGATCACAAAGAACTACGTTCATCCTCGCGGTCCGGTGTTCTTGGTGGAACTAGACTACGAGACCTCGTTCGGCCGCCTTCTTGAGCCTGACAGCGCGGACTATAACACGGACGTTCTGGCCGAGTACTACCCCCCCTTTCTTGAACACTTATACGGGGACATCAAGAAGCTCAACGCTCTCTACAAGGAAAAGAACGCAGCTTTCGACCGGGTGGAGCCACCGCGGAAGTTCGTGGGTCTTGAGGCAAAGGGCTTCCCCAAGGCGATGGACTGGTTCCGCTTCAGGGAATTCATGCTCAATGCCTATCTTGAGATGCTCGAAGAAGTGTTCACCTCCTACACGGTCGAGCCGCTGATCTTTCGGTCGCTGTATTTCCGTCCTGGAGACATCCTGCCGGCCTACAACCTGGTGCCGAATGACAGGTCGCCGTTCCTGGGCACCAATGTCTTCCCGGGTGGCAATTATTTCGATTTGTCTGTCAAGGGGCGGTTCATGCAGTCGGAGTATGGCTTTGCCTTTGCGTCGTCGTTTTTCTCCGGCTCCGCTGCGGCTGATCCCGAGCGTGAGGCAGAGCATGCTCCCATCACGAGCCACACCCGCCGCTTCTACCTCGCTGCCGGCCTCTCGTCCGGTTTCAAGGGCCTCAACCAGTACATGTTTGTCGACCGTGATCACTGGTATGGCGCCCCCCTGCACAGCGACGGAACGGTTTCGGACGGCTATGAGGTGGCCAAGCGATTCAACCTTGCCATTACCGCCGTCGGTCTCGAGGAAATGGAGTCCCGTCAGCAGGTCGCCGTGGTCGGCAACCGGCTCTACTCCTGGATGCGTTACACGTCGGGAGACAAGCTATTTCCCTATGTCAAGCGGTTGATGGACGAATCGACTTCCGGTTTCTGCCGGGATTTGATGAGGCTGAAGATCGGCTACGGTATCCGTGAGAACCGGGAGTGGGGGACGATGAAAAAATACCGGCTCCTGTACATTCCGTCAACCGAGGTAATGGCCGAGAAGGATCAGGAAGCAATTGTCGACCTGGTGAAGTCCGGGGTTTCTGTGGTCCTGTGCGGGCTGATGCCGCGCTACAATGAGAACCTCAAGGACTGCCAGGTTCTGGCCAATCATTTCCGGATCAAGACCAGCGTGGATTACCGCATAGGCACGGTCGAGCACAAGACAGGCTCCTTTTCTACCTACATCTACGGAGCGATCCGGTCTTCGGACGACGCCAAGGTCAAGAAGCTGTGCAAATGCGGCGCCAGGATATCAGGCGTGTGCTCGTCGCGTTTCAAGGGCAACCTATACCTCTTTGCCTTTGACATTTCCTCCGGGGGAAATCACCAGAAGCTCTCGTATCTGGAGTCGGTGCTACGGCCGGAGAAAATATCAGCGCATCTGTTCTGTAGCGATCCGTCGGTTGACGTTTCGTTCCAGATGGGTGAGAAAAAGGGCCTTCTGTTCATTGTCGCACCTCCCCCGGGTGAGCTCTCGGATGGTCTGGAAGCCGGTTGCAGGGAAGTAATAATCAAGGCCGACCTCAAGCCGCTCGGTTTCATGGGAGCCAAATTCAAATTGACCGATCTGTTTGAAGGAGAGGAGACCCGACCGCTTCGAACCACCGCCAAGGAACTCAGGGAAGGCCTCCCGCTGGAGATGACCTTCCCCGACGGCCGCATTTTCCTGGTGGAGAAGCGTTAGGTCTCGTTTGCCTGTCATGGCCCGCCCCCCAAGAGGATTCCCGAGCTCCATCATTGTCTCGGCAGTGGTAATAGCAGCTGTCGCACTGCTGTGCAACTGTCCCGGCCTGGTCTTGACTCACTACTACGAGCGCGCCGTGGTTGTCACGGCGGCTCCGATCGCCACCGCGGTCGGCGACGCCGTCTTCCGGGAGGGAGGCAATGCCTTCGACGCCGCTGTGGCCGTCGGGTTCGCTCTGGCCGTGGTCCATCCCGAAGCCGGGAACATAGGTGGGGGAGGTTTTGCCCTTATCCGTCATGGCTCCAGCGGTGTCATTTCGGCGCTGGATTTTCGAGAAACCGCTCCTGAAGCAACGTTTGAGAAGATGTACCTGGACGAGGGCGGTGAAGTCGTTCCCGGTCTTTCCACCCACGGCGCTCTCGCGACGGCAGTGCCGGGCACCGTGGCCGGACTGTACGAGCTATGGAGCAAGTATGGCTCGCTCCCCTGGAAAGCACTGGTCCAAAGGGCGGTGGATCTAGCCGATACCGGCTTTGTTGTTGACCAGTACTTCGCGGCGTCGCTGGAGGAGAATCGCGAGAAGCTGCTTAGCTTCCCGGAAACCGCCGGCGTCTTCTTCCCCCGGGGCAGAAGCCCAGGGCCCGGAGAGAGACTGCAGCAGCAGGACCTTGCCCGGACGCTCAAGACGATCGCCGCCCAGGGTCCAGACGGATTCTACAAGGGAGAGGTGGCTGAGAAAATCGAGGCCTGCATGCAGCGGCACGGCGGCCTGATCAGCAGGACTGACCTTGCCGACTACCGGTTCGTATGGCGGGAGCCGATTCACATCAGGTTTGACTCGCTTGACATTTACTCGATGCCGCCGCCGAGTTCGGGGGGAGTTTGCGTCGGACAGATACTGAAGCTGCTCGAACCGTATGAGTTTTCCCGGTACACACCGGAGTCGGTCGATTACCTCCATCTCTTTTGTGAAGCGGCGCGGCTTGCTTTCGCTGACCGCTCCGAGCATCTGGGTGACCCGGATTTCGTTCCCGTCAGCACGTCGCTTCTTGACGAAGAATACCTGGCACGGCGCCGGAAACTCATTCGGCCGGACCAGGCTTCACCTTCCGAGCAGACCCGGCCCGGTCACCTTCCGGCGGGGGAATCGCACCAGACAACGCATTTCAGCCTCTGTGACGGCGACGGAAACATGGTGGCCGTCACCTACACGCTGAACACGGCCTATGGATGCAAGCTGACGGTGGACGGGGCGGGGTTTCTGCTGAATAACGAGATGGATGATTTCTCGATCAAACCGGGCTTTCCCAACGTCTACGGTCTGGTCGGCGGGGAGGCGAACAAGATCGAGCCGGGAAAGCGGATGCTGTCATCCATGTCCCCCACCCTGGTACTCAAGGATGAGACACCGTTCATGGTTCTCGGTTCACCGGGTGGCTCCAAGATAATCACCGTGGTGGCGCAGGCCATTATCAACTTTGCCCGCTTCGGTCTGAGTCTGCCGGAAGCGGTTGCTCAGCCGCGGTTTCATCATCAGTGGCTGCCCGATGTAGTCTACCTGGAGCAGGATGCCTTCGACATCAACGTCATCCAGGGTTTGCTCGGCCGCGGCCACGATGTCAGGGAAAGGCAGCCGTACGGCGATCTGCAAGCGATCTTTGTTGATGACGACGGCCTGATGACCGGCGCCTGCGATCCGCGCGGAAGAGGGTTGGTGGCAGGGCTTTAGAGCCCGACTCAACGCTATGTTAAATCCACCGGCTTCCGAGCATGGCAAAAGGCTTTTTCAACAACCTGTTAGGGGCCGCTGCTACCGTCTCATCTGACAACACCCACCCGGACCGTAATTTCGCTGAATGAACCGGCAGTGATTCTGATCTTGCCGGGTCGGTTCTTCGGTTTGCACATTTTGTGAAGACCAGACTATATCCAGACAACCTCCAGGCTCCCTGACCAGCGGCAGCGCCCGCCCCGGGCATCGGCAGTAAAGATAATATCGTAAACCGCAACAAGTTGCGGGAGCCTTCCCGGTGACGGCACGGTGCTTGCTCAACCTGCGGCATGGACAGCGAGATCTACTCACAGATAAGGATTCTGGATTCGTGCCGTTTGCGGCCATTCGAATTCTGTCAGCCAGCCGATTACCGGGCACCGGCTGACCTGTCCGAGCTTCCGCTACTTCGCCATCCTTTCCTGACGACTCACCTGGAAGATGACAGCTACCTGCTGCTGGAGGAGACTGCTGCTTTTCAAGCGCTGGTCGAAGCCGGACTGAAACATATTCCTGTTCAGATTTGCCCCGAGGCCGGTCTGCGGTTCATCTCTCAGGCAATCGGGCTCACCAGTTTCGATTACGATGACCTGCTCGGGCTGGCCGCCCGCTATCCCAGGCAGATTGCTGTCGGTCGGCGTCCCGGCCGGGTGGAAGGGCCAACCGGGTATCTGAATGTCAACCTGAAATTTGGCGACCGCCCTCCAGTTGATGTCCAACTGAGACACTCCAGCCAAACCGGGTGTCCCCTTCCGCTGGAATACCTGTTCCGGTCGATTCTCAGAACCGGGCGTTACTTACCGGTGGTGAAACTCCCCGGCAACAGCGACACCGTTACCAGGAAAGTGTCATTCACGGCCACTCTTTCGCTTCCGTCGTTCAATATCGACGACCTGAAGACCGCTGCTCTGGCCGACCGGCTTTTCCCGGCGGGTATTGTCAGGGTCGTGTCGAGCTTCCGGATTCTGGAGATCGACTTTCCAATGTCGGTGTTGACATCCCGCATCTCTATCGCTGAGAAAGAGGCTTTCCTGAAGGAACTGGTGATGTTCCGCGAGCAGGCGCTCAAGACGTCTTTCTACGAGGGCCGCATCTATCTGCTGAATCGTTAGCCCGCCACCGCGAAACCCCCGAACAAGAGACACAAGAGTCCTGTAGGTAAGAATCCCTGTGGTTCTGACACATGAATCTGTAGAGATCACTGCGTTTTCTATAGGTCCGTGTGTCAAAACCCTGCCTGTAAGGACCGAATTGCAATCTGCCACCATAACGCGAAAACCCCGCGGGGAATAACCCGGCGGGGCGAAAGCCTTCTGTGCGGGAAACTGCGCTGATCAATTCAGTTTCTGGACGAACCGGGCCAGGCGGGATTTGTTACGATCGGCGTTTTTCTTGTGTATCAGATGACTCGACGCCGCGCAGTCCATCAGGGAGACTACCTGCCGGTACTTCGGGGCGGCTTCCTCTTTGCTCGTCATGGCGCGCAGTTCTTTAATGGCTGCCCGGAGTTCCGAGCGCGTGGCCCGGTTCCTCAGCCGTTGTTGCTGTGACGTCCGGACACGTTTTTCGCACGATTTATGGTTTGGCAATCAAAAACCCTTTCAGTATCATTTATGCAACATAGGCTGTAAGTATATATCGACGGTTCGGGTTTGTCAATAAGTCGTGTCAAGAAAAGCTCGTTTATGGCCTCGGCGGGAACGGTCTCCGGGGCGACGGCGTTCTCACGGGTTCTGGGCCTGCTCAGAGAACAGGTCATGGCCTACTTTTTCGGGGCCGGCATGGCCACTGACGCTTTCGTGACGGCCTTTCGAGTTCCCAACCTGTTGCGCGACATGTTTGCAGAGGGAGCGCTGTCATCCGCCTTCGTACCGGTCTTCAAGGACAAGCTGGTTCGGGCTTCCGATGAGGATGCCTTCCGGCTCGCCAACGTTGTCGTTACGTTCATCCTCCTGCTGGTGGGGCTTATTGTCATTCTCGGTATCGTGGCCGCGCCCGCGATCATTTTCATTTCGGCCAACGGATTCACCGAGTCTCCCGAGAAGTTCGAACTTACGGTGGACCTCACCCGGATAATGTTCGTCTATCTGCTGCTGATCTCGCTCTCATCACTGGTAATGGGCATGCTGAACTCTTTCGGCCGTTTTGGCGTTCCCGCCCTGTCACCGGCCATGTTCAACTTAGGGGTCGTCCTGACGGTGGTCATCCTGTACGAGCATTTCCAGCAGCCGGCCTACACGCTGGCCGTCGGCGTCGTAATCGGCGGCGCGGGCCAGCTTTCGATACAGCTTCCGGCCCTGTGGCGGACAGGCTACCGTTTTCGCCCGCGGCTGGACTTTCTCGACGAGGGACTCAAGAGAGTGGTCAGGTTGATAACGCCGATGATTGCGGGGCTGTCGGCGGGACGAATAAACATCCTGGTTAACACGCTGCTGGCGTCGTTTCTGATTGAAGGCTCCATCTCGTATCTGAACTACTCATACCGCCTGATGCATTTCCCGCTGGGCGTGTTTGCGGTTGCCCTGGGGACAGTGACGCTGCCGCGCGTGTCCGAGATGGCCAGCCATAACGATATGAAAGGGTTGAGCCGCGCCTTTTCCGAGGCGATCGGTCTGAACATGCTCGTAGTCGTACCATCGGCGGTTTGTCTGGCCCTGTTTGGCCGGGAGATCGTTGATCTGATCTACCACTGGGGCGCCTTTTCGGACGCCAACGCCGCCAACACGAGCCTGGCCCTGTTGCACTATTCATACGGACTGATCGGCTTTGCGGGGGTGCGTGTGACGGTGCCGTTCTTTTACGCTTTTGGCGATTCCAGGCTGCCGATGAAGATTTCGATGTTCTCGGTCCTGGTCAACTTAGCCCTGTACTATCCGTTGATTGTCGTTCTGGATTTTGCAGGTCTGGCCGCGGCGACTTCAATAGCCGGCCTGGTGAACTTCTCACTGCTGGCCTACTACCTGCACTCCAAGCAGGTGCGCGTTGAGTATGGACGGCTGGGATTGAGTTTCGTACGTATGGCGCTGGCTGCGTTGCTGGCCTTCTACGTCGCCCGCCTGGTTCCCTATGGCATCGGTTCCGGCCAGGGGGTATTGCTGGATCGCCTCGTCGATCTTGGAATACCTGTGCTGGTCGCGGTGCTGCTTTACCTGCTGCTGTGCCTGGTCTTCCGCGTGCGGGAGGTAACGGCGATATTCAGGTTACTTGGGAGTAGAAAGAAACGCTAAGGGATAGATGACCCGCAAGTATCCAAGTGTCTTTCTTCTGGCATTTGTAGTGCCGGGGATAGCCATAGCTGATTGTTCCCGCCTGCCGTCCGAGTACTTCCTGCTGCTGGCCTTTGTGTCCTGTCTTGCCGGTTTTGCGGCGTTGCAGCGCCATTGCGGGGCGGCGGCCCTGATGCTGGGTCTGTCTTTTGGTTCCATCTCGGGTTTTCACTACGCCATAGAGCACTATGATATGGGCCCCAGCCATCTTGAGAACCTTCTGGACGATGGGCATGTGTATCAAATCTACGGGCGGGTGTCCGACTGGCCCGAGCTGACCCGGTCAGGGACCGAGATCAAGGTACAGTTGGACTCGCTCAGCTCAGACGTCACCCGGTCCGCTCAAGGCTCCCTTCTGCTGAAGGTCTCCGACTCCAGCACCGCGCTGCAGCGGGGAGACCGATTGGAATTCAAGGGACGAGTCTACTCGATCAAAGGCAACCGCTGGCCGAGCGGCTTCGATTACCGACGTTACCTGAATCTCAAGGGCGTCTTTGGAATCGTCTACCTGCCGACATTGAACAGCGTTCGCCTGGATACGAGCGGTCGCTCGGCGCTGCATGGGTTTGTGGACCGACTGCGGTCAGCCATGACGGCGAGTTTCCGGCGCAACGTCTCACCCGTGGCGGCTGCTCTGGCCAGCGGTTTCCTGATCGGGGAGATTCGTCATATCCCGCCTGACGTCTACCAGTGGTTCCGTGATTCCGGGACACTTCACCTGCTGGCTGTCTCGGGCTCGAATGTGGCGTTGGTAATCCTGTTTGTGATTGTTATCCTGAGGCCGTTTTCGCTCTCGCGCCGGTACCGGGCGGCAATCCTGTTCGCCGTCGTCTTCCTCTTTGCTCTTCTGTCGTACGGGGAACCATCGGTGGTCAGAGCGTCCATCATGGCTGTCCTGGTGATCGGGGCCGGGCTGGTGGGGAGGCGGTATGATCTCAACCAGATAATCGGCCTGACGGCGTTGATCATTCTCCTGTGGAACCCGGCCCAGTTGTATGACGTGGGCTTTCAACTGTCGTTTGCGACCGCCTGGGGGTTGATCCTGGCCGTCCCCCGAGTGGGCCGTTTTTTCGCAGCCCATCGCCGTCGAACATGGTACCGCTGGCTGATATTTCCGCTTATTGTCACGACAGTGGCCCAGGTCTGTTCCGCGCCGCTGATAGCATTGTATTTCCAGCGCATTCCCGTCATTTCTCTCCTGGCAAACCTTGTTATTGTGCCTCTGGTGTCGGTGGCCGTGGTCGGCTCACTGGTTCTACTGCTGGCGGACCTAGTCTTGCCGGTGGCGGGAGCCTTTGTCGGGTCGCTGCTCGACTACCTGCTCAAAGCAGTCCTTTTCGTCCTGGAACAATTCGGTGGCGAAGGCATCCCCGTATTCCAAACCGGCAATCTGCATGTGACGGCTATCATTGCGGCCTACGTGTTTCTGGTGTTGCTGATCTTTGCGTTGACAACGAAGTTCCTGCGGAGGACATTGGTACTGCTGGTTCTCGTAGCGGTGAACGCCCTCCTGCTGACTCATTTGCTGCTCGGCGGGAACGAACGTGACAGGACACAGGTCCACGTGTTTACCGTTCCCGGGGGACTGGTATCGATCATCTCACGCCCGGAAGCTCGAGAGGGAGACCTTCTGATCACGGCTCTCACGGGCAGGCAGTACCCCGTCGATGAGAGGATTCTCGCCCCCGCCCTGAGAAAGATAGGTGTTGACCGGATCGGCGCCTTCATTGTCCAGTGGGCCGAGTACTCTGCTATCGATGACCTGCTGCGGTTGGCCAGAGACTACGGCGCTGTCCGCGTTCACGTGGCGGCCGGTTTCAGAAACAGCTTCAGGGATGTAAACAACTTCCATGGAATCCTGACCGACAGCGTGGACATTGTCGGCTTCGCTCCATCAGACGACAATCCGCTGATCGAAAGCGGCGGCTATCACGCCGGTGCAGGTTGCCTGCGCGCCGATGTCGGGCCGGTGACAGTTCTATGGACCGGCGAGCCTGCGGCCGGGCTGCTTCACCGATCGACCACCCGGCGGCAGACGGTGCTGGTGGTTGATCGTCCCTTTCGGCCCTGCCGGTCTGACTTTGCCGAGCTGGCCGAGGCCGGATGTTCGGCAATCATTTGTTCAAAAATTGAACAGTGCCCGCAACCTGAAGACCATGGAACGACAGTCTCTCCGGACGATAGCGCCCGACCCGATTTCGTGATCGACCTCAACCGGGTCGGCGCAGCCCTCGTAACGCTGTACGACGACCCGTCCCGACGGGTTGCCGTGACGCCGCTGCCTTGATTTTCGCCTTAAGTTCCAGTCCTTTTCCCCGATACATAGGGATATACCAGTAGTGTGGGAGAAGTGAGCCCTAACTCGTTCTGAGGTAACAGGAAGTGAGTCTATCCGGTAATTTACAGACAGTCTCCTTTCCCGATATCCTGCAGCTTTTGGCAACGGGGAAGAAGACGGGCATTCTCGAATTGAAAACCAGCACGCGTCAGAAGGAAGTCGCCTTCAAAGAAGGCAACATCATCTTCGCGTCGTCGGTTAACAGCAGCGAGGATCTGCTTGGCGCCACGCTTCTGCGACGCGGCCACCTTTCCAAGGCGGACCTGGAGCGAGCGATTGCCATGCACAAACAGACCGGGCGTCAGTTGGGGACTACTCTGATCGACCTGAATCTGTTCGACAAGGAAGAAATCGCCGCCTGCCTCAAGCTCCAGATAGAGGAGATCGTGTACAATCTTTTCTCCTGGCGCGAAGGAGACTTCCTCTTCCGCGAAGGAGAGGCGCCCAGGAACGCGCCCTTTCAGATTGAACTGAACACCATGAATGTGATCATGGAGGGGACCCGTCGCATCGACGAATGGATGGAGATTCAGAAGGTGCTGCCGCCTGACGACGTTCTGATGGCGATGTCGCCGTCGCCGAAAATCAACCGCCAGGAGATCACGATGTCGCTGGATGAATACCGGGTGCTGTCACTGGTCAACGGCGAGCGCACTCTCCCGGAACTGATAAGCCTGTCCCCCATGGGGGAGTTTGTCACCTGTCGCGCCATCTACAAGCTGATAACGACCAAGTTGGTCGAAACGACGGGCACCCGTGATATGGAGGAAGTGGAACGAGAAGACGAAGAAGAGATCGTCCTGTCCATCGTTTTTCATCTCTACAATCGATGCTTCTTTCGAATCAGGAGTCTGGTGGATTCCTATCTGGGTGACGGTAATTCCCGCTTTGGCGCTTTCGCGGCGCAGTATCGAAGCGGCCTGCTCACCTATTTCCCCGGCCTGGAACCTTCGTCCGAGTTGGCGCCATCACTCGACAAGTTCCTGGTTGCGGTTCGGGCGTTGCCGACGGCTTCAAGATACCATCATTTGATGCGCGCCCTGGAGGAGATGCTCAGCGAGCAACTGGAGTTCGTATTCCGCCTGCTGGGGTTGAAGGTGTTTGGACGGGCCGTGACCGGCGTGAAAAAAGAGATATCGGAACCTTTGGCGGTCAGGCGCGAGTTGGTTCAGCGGTTTGGTGTCGATGATAATTTCTATCGAACGCTGAAGCGCGCCGACAGAGTAGTCAAATCGATAAGGAGATAACAAGAGGTCGATGATATGAGAAAGATTGTATTACTTCCGGCATTGCTGGTTCTTGTCGGGGCCGGGTCGGCGCAGGCTGCCAATTTCGCGGTCATCACAAGCCCGCCTACACTCATGAACTTCCTGATTCTGATTGCAGCGGTGGTCTGCATGGCCGGTTCCCTGAAGGTAGTGGAGCTGATTCGCGGGGGAATGTTGAGCAAGTCCTGGCAGCTTTTCCTGGGAGGTTTCGCCGTGCTGACGCTGGCGCAACTGGCCACTTTGTTGAATGCCCTTGAGATCGTGAGCCTGCCTTCGTTTGTTGTGCCCACACTGCTGATCCTGATGGCGGGGCTGTTCCTTTACGGTGTCTATGAGGCCAAACGGACTCTCGGCTGAAGGAATTGTTTTGGTTGATTCGGCTGGATGAGGCTCCTATGCTCATGCGTTAGCTGGTTTTTCGGTGAAGATCAACGAGTTGGTGAGCCCCAGACTATAGAAACACTGGTGATCGATGCCTGCTGAGATTGACGAACGGATCACGAAGTGCCAGAAAATCCTGGATGGTGATCCCAATTCGCAGATTTTTGCCGCCCTGGCTGAGGCTTATCGAAAGAAGGGGGACCTTGAGAAGGCGTTTCGCATCTGCCAGAACGGACTTAAAATCAATCCGACATACGGCTCCGCGCATGTCGTTATGGCCAAGATCAATCTCGACCGCGGTCTCTATGACTGGGCCGAGGCTGAGGCCGGCAAGGCGGCCGAGATTGACGGCTGGACGCGGGCAACGGAACTTCTCCTGGCCGAAATTCATATCTACAAGGGAGAATTCTCCCCCGCGATCAGGCTGCTGAAGAGACTGCACGCCGGCGATCCCGGCAACAGCCAGATCACAAAGCTCCTGGATATCGCTCGACAACTCCCGCTGCAACAGGCACAGGTCATGGGGGAAGTCACCGTCGCTGAGAAACCCGGCGCCATGGAGCCGGTCGGACCGGATCAGCAGGTCGAAAGCGTGATTCCACCGGCTGCCCCAAGTGTCTTCCAGATACTCGAGCAGAGCATCACCATCCGGGGAATCGACGGAGCCCTGTTCGTCAATTGCGAAGGGCTCGTGGTCGAGTCACAGTGGACGATGCAGATGGATGCCAACGCCTGCGGCGCGATCGTGGGCGATATCGGTGAGATGCTTAACAGGGAGTTGGTTCGGAGTTGTTTTGGTGGGGTTCACACAATCCTGATTGAAACCGGGGACCTTACTTTCTACGTGGTCAGGGGAACAGAAGGAATGTTCCTCTTTGTCGCCAACACCTCGACCAACCTGGGAGCCTTGAGAATGAAACTGGAAGGCTTGCTCAGCAAACATCTTCAACAGGGAACTGAGGGCTGAAGGATGGAAATCACAGCACGCACATCGCGCCAGATCATACTGTTCTCAATGCTTCTGGTGGTGGTTCCGATGGTAGTATTTCCCGAGCGGTTCGGTCTTGATCTGGCTCGAACCTCGCTCATCAACGTCCTGTACGAAGCGATTTTCTATGGCGTCGTCTGTTTTCTTTTCAGTCGCACGGCCACGCTTCTGCAACTGGTTCAGGCAGCCGGGCTGTGCCTGATCTACCGCATGGCCGCCGGGGCGCTTTTCGGTTTCACGATTTCCGCCATGTATTCGATGGATCTTGGCGTGTCGCTGTCGCTGGGTATGTCGGGTTATCTGCCGACAGTCCTTTTGCAGATTGTCGCCACACCCTTTGTGCTGAGGCCGGTCGCGATACAGCTTGTCTCCGCCCCGCGCGTATACCGTGCGGCGCTTCCACCGATGGAGATCGCCGAATCGGGTCAGACGGGAGGGACCGCCATAGCCGTCTCCACGAAGAGAGGCGTGAGTCGAACGGATTCCCCGACGTCCAGAGCGACAGCCGCCGACACGGAGCTCCAGGTGGAAACCCTTCCAGAGACCACTGTCACCGGTGGTAACGGGTTTGAGCGCGCCACACGATATATCGCCGAAGACGCTTCGGTGCACCTGGCCGCGGTGGTGGATTTCGAGGGGTTGCTGCTGGGTCACTTCCAGCGCGGTGTCACGGTGGCCGAAGACTGGGCGCCGTATGCCCTTCTGGTGCGCGAAGCCAACCGGGGGCTGCTCCATCGCGCCGGATGGGGTGAACCGGAAACGGTCACGCTGGCGTTGACCGACCGGCGGGTGGTCGTAACGTACGATAAGACCTTCTGTCTCCTCGTCGTTGCCGACCCGCAGATGGATGACTTCGTGAAGATCAGAATCAGGCAGGGCCTGGAGATAGTGAGAAAATACGTTGCTGAACGCTACGGCGACAGTTTGGTCGAAAAAGCGGAGAAAACCTATGTATGATGTACTCTGTGATCTGAATAAGACCTCGGGCATAACCGGCTCGATGGTTGTCGGCAACGACGGTATTGTTATTGCCGCCGATCTGGGGGCCGATCTTGACGGTGACACGGTGGGGGCGCTGGCGGCGTCGATAACCACCAACATTCAGAAGTCGCTTGACCGCCTGAATACGCATCCGCTCCATCAGGTGACTATAGAGGCTGAGAACGCCAAGCTGTTCTTCGCCGAGGCCGGCCCGGGCATCCTCGTCGTAACCACCGAGAAGGCCGTGAACATCGGTCTTATTCGTCTGGAAATCAAGAATGCTGTGGGAAAACTCCGGTTGGCCGGATAGACGTCGCCTCGGAAATCGTGGAATTATAGCGTATGGTGTCAATAAACTACTCATCGCGGGAAGTCTGCTGCAAGATCGTCTACTACGGTCCGGGGCTTTCGGGAAAGACAACGAATCTCCAGTACGTGCATTCCAAGGTCCCCGGCAACACCCGCGGAGAACTGATATCTCTGGCGACGGAAGCCGACCGCACCCTCTACTTTGACTTTCTGCCGATAAACATCGGCTCCATCAACGGCTTTGCGGCCAAGTTCCAGTTGTACACCGTGCCCGGTCAGGTCTACTACAATGCCACTCGCAAGTTGGTCCTGCGCGGTGTCGACGGGGTTGTATTTGTCGCCGACAGTCAGCCGGACAAATTGGATGAGAACATCGAGTCGCTTGTGAACCTTGAGGAAAACCTGCAGGAATACGGTTATGACATTGCCGACCTTCCTGTTGTCATCCAGTACAACAAGCGCGACCTCCCCGGCGTAATGCCGGTCCAGGAATTGAACGCCCGGTTGAACGAACGAGGCTGGCCGACCTTCGAGGCCTCGGCGACCGTCGGCAACGGTGTCTTCGGCACTCTTAAGCTCATTATCAAGCTGGTGCTTGACAGGGCCAAACGAACCAGTGCCCCCGGCACGCAGCCGGTCGCGTCTCCGAAGGAAGCCGTGGGCGTCTCCTCGGGGCCGGTCGCGCCCGTTGCTGCCGCACCGACCGGGGCCGTGTCGCCGGCGGCTGCCGCGTCACCGAGCCCTGAGCCCCAGCCACCCGCGGAGGTGACCGGCGACAAGGATGAGTCCGGCACGGCCTCGCCACCACCGGTTATGCCTGAAAGACAGGCGGATGGCTATCGCCCCTACCCGGGCGAGCGGCAGGTCGACTCCGCTTCGAAAAAAATCTCTACCAGCAGTTTTGCACCCACCCGCAAGAGCGAGTCGGAAGAAGCTGCTCTGGGTAAAAACGTAGTCAAACCCGAGGATGACGGCCAGGAGGCCACCCCTTCCGGTATGTCAACGCCAACTATGGCGCCGCCGCTGCGGCACCGTGGCAGCACCAGGAAACGGGGCTTTTTCAAGCGTCTGTTTGGCATCAGATAGGAAGTCAGGAGGATGAGATGACCAATGATTCGTTGATAATTTATGAGGAAGAGATCAAGCAGATCGAATCCCTCATGTCGAAAATGCTGAAGGGGGCCGAAGCCAAATGCGCGTTGCTGGTTGATAAAGACGGGCATCTTATCACCCGCCAGGGTTTCACACAATCCCTGGATACCACTGCCCTGGCGGCGTTGCTGGCGGGTTCCTTTGCGTCCACGAAAGAGATTGCCCGCCTCGTGGGGGAACCGGAGTTCTCGGTGTTGTTTCACCAGGGCAAGAAAGACCACATCCATATGTCGCTGGTGGGCGAGCGCTCCATCCTGGTGGTCATTTTTGACGAGCGCACGACGATCGGAATGGTTCGCCTCTACGCGCGGGAGACGTCGGTGGAACTGGCCAAGATATTCCTGCAGGTCAAGGGTGGCTCGCGCTCCAAACCGGAGGCGGGCATATCCAGCGATTTCGCCGACATGGCCCAGGACAAGCTGGACGATATCTTCCAGGATTGAAACAAACAGCAAGGCGATTGAAATGAGTTCGATCGCCCTTTACTGGCATACGGTAGGCAACTTGGGTTGACTTAGTAATGTCTGTAGAATTAGGGGAAATGCTGGTCAAGGCCGGCATCATCACAACGGAACAGGCCGACGAGGCGCTAACCCACTCGCAAGAGAACCACGAGAAGTATGAGACGGCGCTGGTGCGCATCGGCGCCGTGGAATCTGAGGATGAGATTGCCAAGTTCGTCGGCAAACATCTGAAAATCGGCGCCCTGCGGCTCAGCGATATCGAGCTGAACCCGGAAGTCGTCAAGCTGATTCCCCTGGACATTGCCCGCAAGTTCAAAGTCATCGCCATCTCCAAACTCAACCGGATGTTGCTGGTGGCCATTAGCGATCCCAACAACATCTATGTTCTGGATGCGGTCAAGTTCATCACCGGCTGCACGGTTCAGCCCGTGATCTCTCCCGAGAGGGCGATCGAGAAGGCGATTGACACCTACTACACCGACGAAGGCGGTTTGTCCGAAATCGTCAAGGGACTTGAAGACGATCCCGATCTCGAGGTGGTCTCCGCCGACGAAGAAGGCCCCAGCGAAAGCGACCTGCTCTCGGCCATCCAGGACAAGCCGCTGGTCAAGCTGGTCGACTCCATTCTCAGCGACGCCATCAGGATGAGCGCCTCGGATATCCATCTTGAGATGTACGAGCAGCGAATCCGCGTCCGCTACCGTATCGACGGCGACCTGCGCGAGATGGCGCCGTTGCCCTTCAAGTATCGGGCGGCGATTGTCTCACGCGTGAAGATCATGGCCGAGCTGGATATCTCCGAGAGGCGGTTGCCACAGGACGGCCGCATCAAACTGAAGATAGCCGGTCGAACGGTCGACCTGCGCGTATCGGTGCTGCCGACCATGTTCGGTGAAAAAGTGGTGATGCGAATTCTCGATCCCAAGGCCCTCCAGGTCGATATGACCAAACTGGGCTTCCGGGAGGGCGACCTGAAGAAATTCGAAAAAGCCATCCATCTCCCTTTTGGCATCATCCTGGTTACGGGCCCCACCGGCTCGGGCAAGACGACCACCCTGTACTCGGCGCTCAAGCAAATCAACACCGTCGGTGTCAACATCATGACCGCTGAAGATCCCGTTGAGTTCAATTTCGACGGTATCAATCAGGTGGCGGTGAAATCGGGTATCGGTCTGACGTTCGCGGCGGCGCTGCGCTCCTTTCTGCGGCAGGACCCGGACGTGATCATGGTCGGTGAGATTCGTGACGCCGAGACGGCCGAGATCGCCATCCGGGCGGCGCTGACGGGACACCTGGTATTCTCCACCCTGCATACCAACGACGCCCCGGGGTCGATCACGCGACTCATGGACATGGGCCTGCCGTACTACCTGGTGGCTTCGGCCACCAAGCTCATTATGGCTCAGCGTATGATGCGCAAGATATGCCAGAACTGCAAGGAAGAGACAAACCTCACCAGGGAGCAGGTGGAGAGCCTGGGTGTTCCCAAGGAGCTTCTCAAGAATGTCCGCGCCTTCAAGAGTGTCGGTTGCTCCGAATGCAACGATAGCGGACTCGGAGGTCGTACCGGTATCTTCGAGGTCATGCCCATCTCGCCGGCAATCGAGCGACTCATCCTCAAACAGGCGTCCGATGTTGAGATCCGCGAGGTTGTCCAGGCGGAAGGAATGTACAACCTGCGCATGTGCGCTGTCGAAAAAATGAAAGCCGGCCTGGTGAGTATCGACGAAGTTCTGGCAGTGACCTCATCCTCCGAATAACGCCCCTGTAAATCCATTGTCCGGCAACGCCTTGGCGCTATGGCCGGCTGAGATTCAGGTTAAGAATCGGCCTTGGCATCCGATATAACTACAAGGTACCTTGCTTCTATCGGCTTGGAAATCATAGTCGGGAGTGAATGATGGTCTCTTTGCTCGAGCTTTTGGAGGAGATGGTAAAGGTCGGAGCTTCGGACCTCCATCTGACAGTTGGGTCGCCGCCGGTTGTGCGGGTGGACGGCAAGCTGCAACGCACCAACCACGACCTCCTCACAGGTGAGGACACCAAGAAACTTGCCTACTCCATGTTGAATGAAAAACAGAAACTCAAGTTCGAGCAAAACTCCGAACTGGACTTCTCCTTCGGCATCGAGCAGATGAGCCGTTTCCGCTGCAACATATTCATGCAGCGAGGCAACGTAGCCGTGGTGCTGCGTCAGATTCCCTACGAGATCATGACCTTCGAGCAGTTGGGCCTGCCGCAGGTGGTTGCGGAGTTCGCCAGACTGCCGCGCGGCCTGGTTCTGGTCACCGGTCCGACCGGTTCCGGCAAGTCGACCACACTGGCCGCCGTGCTGGATAAGATCAACAAGGAACGGCCGGTACACATAATCACCGTAGAGGATCCCATAGAGTACCTGCACCGACACCAAACGGCGCTTGTCAACCAGCGGGAAGTGTATTCCGACACGAATTCGTTTGCGGTGGCCCTGAAGTACGCCCTGCGTGAGGACCCGGACGTGGTCCTGATCGGCGAGATGCGAGACCTGGAGACAATTGAATCGGCGTTGGCTATTGCCGAGACAGGTCATCTGGCCTTTGCCACCCTGCACACCAACTCGTCTGCGGAGTCGATCAATCGCATCGTCGATGCCTTTCCCTCCAATCAACAGGAGCAGATTCGCGTTTCCCTGTCGTTTTCACTGCAGGCCATCATATCCCAGACGCTCATCCCGAAAATTGGCGGCGGCCGGGCGGTGGCACTGGAGATCATGGTATGTACGCCCGCCATCCGCGCCCTCATAAGGGATGACAAGGTGCACCAGATGTACTCTATGATCCAGTCCGGCCAGAAGTACGGTATGAAAACCATGAACCAATCCCTCGCGGAGTTGTACCTGACGGGCAAAATCACCATAAACGACGCGATGAACCACAGCAGCAATTCGCAGGAGCTGGGTGAGATGCTCTCCAAGGAGAAATCGTCGACGTTTTCATGACGTCACGGCAATGAAAGGAAGAACTAATGCCGGTTTTTGTATACAAAGGAAAGACACTGGCAGGGGCGGCGGTTCAGGGGGAACTCAAGGCACAGAGCAAAGCCGATCTGGAGCGAGTGCTGCGGCAAAACCGAATCCTGGTGTCGTCGATCTCCAAGAAAGCTCCGGAGATACAACTGAAGTTCGGAACCGGCATAAAGAAGGTTGATGTCTCGCGTTTCACACGCCAGTTCGCCACCATGATCGGAGCCGGCTTGCCCATGGTGCAATGTCTCGATATTCTGGCCAACCAGGTCGAGAACCGGGAACTGGCCAAAATCGTCAATGAGGTAAAGGAGGGCGTCCAGGGTGGAGCCACACTCAGCGAGGCTCTGAGCCGACACCCCAAGATCTTCGACTACCTCTACACTAACATGGTCGAGGCCGGCGAGATGGGCGGGGCTCTCGACGCCATCCTGGTGCGACTGGCCGTCTATCGGGAGAAGGCCGACCAACTGATCCGCAAGGTCAAGGGAGCCATGATTTATCCTTCCGTGATCGCCTTCGTCGCCGTAGCCGTCACCATTGGTATGCTTGCCTTTATCGTCCCCGTGTTCGCCAAGATGTTCAGCGGGCTTGGCGCGGATCTGCCGGCGCCGACCCTGGTTGTGCTTAATATCTCAAACTTCCTGCAGGCCAACATCGTCTACATGTTTTTCGGCGGCCTGGCGCTGTTCGGCGCCTTTCTCTACTGGAAGAAGACACCCGGTGGAGCCCTGATCTTTGACAAGACGCTGCTGGCCACGCCTGTCTTTGGAAACCTGGTGCGCAAGTCGGCTGTAGCCCGATTCACCCGGACTCTCAGTACTCTTCTGGCGTCCGGCGTCTCGATCATTGAATCCCTGAAAATCACCGCCAAAACGGCGGGCAATCTGGTCATCGCCAATGCCATCAACAGGTCGGTGCTGGCAATCGCCGAAGGTGAGACTATTACCGGCCCGCTGAAGGAGTCGGGAGTTTTTCCGCCGATGGTGACGCAGATGATTTCGGTCGGCGAGAAGACCGGCGGCCTAGACGACATGCTGAATAAAATTGCAGATTTCTACGATGAGGAAGTAGACGAGGCGGTGTCGGCCCTGACCTCGATTATCGAACCGATCGTCATTGTCGTTATGGGTGTCGTGATCGGCGGTATCATGATCGCTATGTATCTACCGATGTTCGACATTATCGGCAAGTTTTAGCCGTGCCGATGGCGAAGAAACAGCTCCTATGACCCTAAGCGGATACGAACGGCGCCCCTGCGGCGCCGTTTGCATTGTCGACCATGAATGACAAGAAACAAATGACGGGACTCGGATGGTTTCTGCCGCTCCGGCTGGCAGCCTTCGTAATCCTGTTCGCGATGGTTGTATTCCAGATCGGATACCCCGGCTACCTTCAGCTGCCCTTCGTTCTGTACTCGTCTTTCACGCTCGGTTTTGCCGTCCTGCTGGCAGCAGGCGGGCGGTTCAGATTGAGTTCCGTCGCCTCGGTCATTTTGGCTGCGCATTTTGCCCTTGAGATAGTGGTCGAGTCAGCAGTCGTCTACGGCACCGGCAACGTTAACTCACAGTTCACGGCACTGTACCTGCTGACGATCGTGGCCGCGGCTCTGGTCTACCGGTTGATCGGAACCCTGATGGTGGCCTCGCTGGTTTCAATGGCTTACACCTTTGTGATCTGGCTGGGGTTGTCCGAGAAAAGCGGCGCCGTGCTGTCTCCCGATGCCTTCAGGTCCATCCTTTCGACAGAGGACAGCGTCTTCTATTCCATCTTTCTTTATATCCTGATTTTCTACCTGGTGGCTTTCATATCAGGTTACCTGGCGGAACGTCTGAAGGACCGCGACCGCCAACTGGCCGACACCTCGCGTGAACTGAAGCGGGCCAAACTGGAAACCGACGATATCCTGCGGCATTTGAATTCAGGCTTGCTCACGATCGATGCTCGCGGGCGGATCATATTCTTCAATCCGGCAGCGGAGAGAATACTGGGTTACCGCGAGGAACAAGTCAAAGGCATGCTGTGCAGCGAGGTCCTTGCCGAGCGGATGCCGAACCTGGCCTCGGCGCTCATGAACGGCATAGCACGCAGCGCTCAGCTCCCCCGCGACGAGCTTGACATCACGGACGGTCATGGGAACAATATCCCCCTCGGACTCTCGACCTCGCCGCTCACGGATGAAGAGGGAGCCACCCGTGGCCTGATTGCCATTTTCTCCGACCTGACCGTGGCCAAACGACTGGAGGCCAAGGTGCGGGCGGCCGACCGTCTGGCCGCCGTCGGGGAATTGTCCGCCTCCATCGCCCACGAGATAAGGAACCCGCTGGCGGCTATCTCGGGATCGGTTGAGGTCCTCAAAAACGAACTGCAACTCGATGGCGAAAACGCGCAGTTGATGCGTCTCATCGTAAAGGAGTCCCACCGGCTGTCAAAGATCCTCAGCGAGTTCCTGCAATACGCCAGGATCGGCCGCCCGGCCTACAACAAAATCGAGCTTTGCCACCTGGTGAACGATGTGATCCGGATTCTTCATCATCATCCGTCGTTTCGCGACAACACCCGGATTCGGTTTGAAACGAGTGAGAATATCATCTATGCCGTCGGTGACGAGGACCTCCTCAAACAACTCCTGTTGAACCTTGCCGTCAATGCCTGCGAGGCGTTCGAAAAGGATGACAACGAACTGACCTTTCGGCTGGTCGCCAATCCCGGCAGCGATACCATCGAGCTGTACGTCCAGGACAACGGACCCGGTGTTCCGCCGGAGAACCTCAAGAAGATTTACCAGCCGTTCTTTTCCACAAAGAAACAGGGGACCGGGCTGGGTCTGGCGATCGTCCACCGCATATGCACGGCTCTTAAACTGAATATCAACGTCGACTCCCAGGTTGGTGAGGGCACCACTTTCCTTGTTGAGTTCGCACTCTTCCGTCCCGATAGGCCGAAAGCGCCGGTTGCAGAAGCGACCCTGGCCGAAGCCGGCAGATACTGAAGTCCGACGCGGCCGGACTTTTTGGCTTGTTTTTCCACCGCGATAGTATAATTTTGCAGTTTCGAGTTGACCTGATTGGAGCAGGAATGACAAATATCAAGAAACTCTGTTTTGCTGCCTTGTTTTCCACGCTGCTGTGGGTGGCCTGTGGTTCGCCCGTGATCTACAAGGGTGACGCTGGTGATCATACCCATGTCGTTGCCAGAGTGGACACGTTCTATGATGTGACGATGGCGGAACTGTACGATTCCGTCTACACCGGCAATACTCTCCCAAACGGGGGCGTGCTCTCGGCGCACGATGTCAAGCTGTTCCTGGACAGCATGTTGTGTGATTCGTTGGCCGGTCTTGCCGCCCGCGATGTCAGACTCGGCGACTACTACCAGAATCACCGCATGTACCGGCTGAGATATCAGAAAGCCCTCTTGCAGACGTTCCTGGACGAGATAATCTATGGCCGGGTGACAGCGGACTCTGCGGAGATACACGACTTCTATCTCAGCCGCCCCGACCTGTTTTCGGGGGATGAACAGGTGCTGCTTCACCATATCCTGGTTTCGTCGGTGAACCTGAAACACGGTCCTGACTCAGCCTACTACTGGTCGCTATCGTCCGAGGAGTTCGATGCGGCGCTGGAGGATTACGCCCTGCGGCTGCGCAACCTGATCGATATCGGTATCCCCTTCGACGAAGTGGCCCGCGACTACTCCCACGACACGTATACCGGTCAGCATGGCGGCTTTGTCGGTTGGACGAAGAAAGGCATCTACTTCCCGCCGTTTGATTCGGTCGCCTTTTCCCTCCATGCGGGCGAGATTGCGCAATACACCGACAGAGATGGCTGGCACATAATACTCGTCGCCGAACACGTTGACGAAGGTCTCCCGCCGTTCGGGCCGGATCAGTACGAAGCCTCCGAACAAACGCTGTTGACGATCAAGGCAAACACCCGCGGACGAGAAGTGATGGACTCCCTCCGGGCCGAACCGCAGGATATCGTCTACAACGAGGAGGTACTGGACACCAACGTGTATCTGGTGAACAAACAGGTGTGGGCGGCAATCGTCAACGGTGCCGACACGATCGATTTCAATGAGTTGAGAACGCTCGAAGAGAAGTACCGGCGGGAAAATCAGGTGTCCAACACGACCCTCGAGATGAAAAAGCAGATGATCAGCAGGCTCGCGGAGCGATATATCATCCTTCAATCAGCCTGGAAATCGAAACTGGATACCCTGCCTTATGTCGCCGTCATTGAGGCTCGGTTGAGGCATACCTACTCCAAGATGATTGTGGAGCGCGACCGGCGGGATCCTTCCTGGGTCGCACCCGAGAGCCTCGTGAGAGCCTACTACAACGAGCATCTGGACGAGTTCAAGGTTGAGAAGCCGATGCGTATACAGCATATCATTGTCGAGGACTCAACATTCGGGGAGTTCTTGCGGGATCAGGCTATGGCCGGTGTGGATTTTATGGAGTTGGCTCTCAGGCACTACCCCGGTGACTCAAGCATCAGAGAAACTCTGGCCGATCTGGGTGATATCGGCCAAACGGATGTGCCACCGGAGCTTTGGATGGGGGCCATAACAACACCCGTGGGCGAAATATCGCATCCGGTGAAGACCACCTACGGCTACCACATCATCAAGGTCCTCCGCCACCAGGACATGATCGACCTCGAAAGGGCAAAACCGAGCTTCCTGCCGCTTCTGCACAGGCAGCACGCCCTCGAGGTTTTTGCGAAGTACCGTGACCGCCTCTATGACGACCTCAATGTAAGTTTTCCCGGTAGAATCCACCCGGTTCATCTCGAACCCCTGGAACATCGGACTAAGTAGTTGTGCGCCAGCCCGATACGGCCGACGGGGATCAGATAAGCTTCCGCGGGGAGCTCATTCGCAAGGCAACCCACATGGTTGCCCTGGTCATTCCGGGCAGTTACTACTTCTTTCGTCTCACCAAGGGAGAAATGCTGACGATCATGGTCCCCGTCGCGGTCCTGATGATCCTGATTGACATCGCCCGGCTGTGCCACTGGTCGTTCTGGCACCGATTCGCCCGCCGGATACTCTCGCCTATCATAAGAGAGCATGAAATGGCTGGCGACTTCACCGGCGCCACTTATATCCTGCTGACTGTCTGTGCCACGATCGCCATGTTCGAAATGCCGGTAGCCGTTGCCGCCCTGGCTTTTATCATTGTCGGCGACTCTCTCGCCGCGCTGGTCGGGCGCAAGTTTGGTCGCCACCGTTTCTGGAACAAATCGCTTGAGGGATCACTCGCCTGTCTGGCGGGAACGCTTACTGTGGCCGCCCTGGCTCCAGCAATAGCCTGGCAGGTCGCAGTTACCGGGGCCGTCGTTGCCACGGTCGTTGAAGCGCTGCCGCTTGGAGTCGACGACAACGTGACGGTCCCGATACTCTCCGGTCTGTCGATGACACTTCTTGCCCGCATTCTGGGAAATGTCTGACAGACACGAAGAATGTTGTTGCTGAAAGTCGGTTTCGTTCGTATAATAGGTATGAGATCAAACCACGGGCACTGTTGGAGGAGACTGTATGTCCAAAGGTAAGGTCAAGTACTTTAACGACTTAAAAGGCTGGGGCTTCATCTGCGGTGAGGACTTGGATCAGGACGTCTATGTCCACTACACTGCCATCAACATGAACGGCTACAAAACCCTCAGAGAAGGCCAGGAAGTCCTCTACGAGGTGATCCGGACCGATGAGGGCCTTCGAGCGCACAACGTGACTCCATCACCGTAGATGGGCGTCCACGATTTACCGATGAGCAAAGGTCGCCCCGCAGGCGGCCTTTGCTTTTTCGGCGCCCCCGGCGCGGCGCGCGGAACCTCCCCGGGGGTAACGGTTTATAATCAATCTGGACATGTAATGGCAGTCGCGTGCGCAACTTGACAAGCGGGTCGTTCTGGCCTATAATTACGGCCGTTTCTTTGAGAGTTCGCGTTCGGCGATGTGAACAGCCTGTCGGGCTGTCTCGAAGAAGGTGTTGTTGAAAACTGTGAGGTGGAGTATATGGTTGAAGCTTCTAATGCGGCCATGATTGAAGCTAAAGGCTTGAGCAAGTTCTTTGGCTCCTTTGTGGCAATTGAGGACATCACATTTTCCATACCTGGGGGCCAGATTGTGGCTTTCTTAGGTCCCAACGGGGCCGGCAAGTCGACCACTATGAGAATTCTGAGCGGTTTTCTTGCGTCCAGCGAAGGAAGTGCCCTGGTGGCCGGTCTTGATGTCTCCAGGGATCGTCTGGAAGCGTCCCGGAGGGTGGGTTACCTGCCGGAAAACGGTCCTCTTTACGATGACATGACACCGCTGGAGCTTCTGCGGTTCTTCGGCGAGGCGCGTGGTATGAATAATCCCCGATTACAGGATCGTATTGACGCCGTCACGGAGCAGTGCGCCCTGCACGACATCCTGGAAAAACCTATCGGCAAGCTCTCGCGCGGGTACCGCCAGCGAGCCGGACTGGCTCAGGCGCTGCTGCACGATCCGGAGGTCCTGATAATGGACGAGCCGACGGCGGGTCTCGATCCCAACCAGATCAGGGATTTCAGAACCAACATCAACCGGCTGGGAGAATCGAAAACGATTCTGATCTCCACCCACATTCTCCAGGAAGTTGAGGCCGTCGCGCGCCGCGTTTTGTTCATCCATCGCGGGCGAATCGTTTTCGACGGTCCGTCAGGCGAACTCAGGCAGTCCGGCTCCCTGGAGGAGGCGTTTTATCGGCTGACCGATTACGGGCGTTCGGACACGGTCGCCAAGCGGAACGGGGGGAAGGTATGAAATTGAATATGAACCTGGTTCTGGTCTTTTGTCGGCGCGACCTGCGCGCCTATTTTAGCAGCCCGACCGGCTATGTCTTTGTCACTCTGTTCATCTTTCTCAGCGCCGCCGCGGCCTTCTGGCAGGAGCGTTTCTTCGCAAACAACCTTGCCAACTTGGACCAACTCAACAGCTTCTTCCCCCTGCTGCTACTGTTGTTCGTCCCGGCTCTGACGATGGGAGTCTGGGCCGAGGAACGCAAGCAGGGAACGGATGAATTGCTGTTGACTCTGCCCGCTACCGACCTTGAGGTGACGCTGGGCAAATACCTGGCGGTGCTGGGCATCTACACTGCCTCGCTGATCTTGTCGTTGAGTCACGTGATTGTACTCTTCTGGCTCGGCAGCCCCGATATCGGCCTGATGTTTGCCAATTACCTGGGCTACTGGTTGATCGGCGGCGCCCTGCTTGCAGTGGGGATGTTGGCTTCGCTTCTGACGGCCAACACAACGGTGGGGTTTGTGTTAGGCGCCGTATTCTGCTCGTTCTTCCTGTTCGTCAATTCGTCCCAGTGGGTGTTGAGTGACTGGTTGCAGACCTGGCTTGGACCACTGGGTGTTCACGATCATTTCCGCGACTTCGCCCGGGGCGTGATCAGTTTCTCCGGGCTGCTGTACTTCTGTTCGGTAGCTGCAGTCGCCCTCTACCTGAATGTAATTATTATTGGCAGGCGACATTGGCCGGCGGAAGTGGGCGGCTACAAATTCTGGCTGCACCACCTGGTCAGGGCGGTGGCACTGACTGTGGCCGTAATAAGCCTCAACAGCATTCTCGGCTGGTCGGCCCTGCGTATGGACGCCACGGCGGAGCAACTTCATTCGCTCTCCCCCGAGAGCAAGCGGCTCATCAGGGATCTTCCCGATGACCGGCCGGTCCTGATCCAGGCCTTCATCAGTCCCGAGGTGCCGCGCCAACTCGTTGAGACAAGGGTCAACCTGATCGGCAAATTGGACGAAATATCCGCCATCGGAGGCGGGAAGGTGCAGGTGCTGATTCATAACACCGAGCCGTTTACCGATGAAGCCCGGAACGCACGGGAGAAATTCGGCATTATGCCGCGAGAAGCGGCCTGGGGCGGCGCCGCACGATCCAAACCCACGCACGTCTTCATGGGTATCGCCTTCACCTCCGGCATCAATGAACAAGTGATACCATTTTTCGACCGCGGTTTGCCGGTTGAGTACGAATTGATTCGCAGCATCCGTGTGGCCGCCAAAACAAGCCGGAAGAAAGTCGGTGTCGTCACCACCGCCGCCAGGCTCTTTGGCGGGTTCGATTTCGAGACCATGTCCAACCAGCCTTCGTGGACGGTAGTGAGCGAACTTGAGAAGCAGTATGAGATCGTTCAGATCTCGGTCGCCGAGCCGATTACCGAACAGCTTGATGGACTCCTGGTCGCCCTGCCGTCATCGCTGTCTCAGGTCGAGATGGACAACCTGAAAGATTACATTCTGACCGGACATCCGTCCCTGCTCCTGGTGGACCCTCTGCCGGTGGTCAATATCGGTCTGTCGCCGGCGTTGCCGAGCGGAGCCAGTCAGAATCCGTTCCAGCGCAATCAGTCGCAGCAACCGGAACCCAAGGGGGATATCGCCGCTCTCATGGCCGATATCGGCGTGAGCTGGAACTCGATGCAGGTAACCTGGGACACGTACAATCCGCATCCGGATTTGCAGCAATTGCAGCCGGAGATCGTTTTTATCGGCGCCGGTAACGAGACGGTTGACGCCTTCAGCGAACAGAATGCCGCCAGCGCCGGGCTGCAGGAATTGGTCCTGCTCTATCCGGGATTTCTCTACCAGTCGGTTGAGAGCAAGTTCGAATTCGAGCCTCTGGCCCGCACGGGACGCATATCCGGTGTACTCCCCTTCAACCAGCTTGTGCAGCGCGGCTTTTTCGGCATGGGCTATTCCCTTAACCGCCACGTTCGGCGAGTGCCGTCGGGGGAAGTGTATACCCTGGCGGCCACAGTCCGCGGCAGCGCGGCTCCCGATGAGTTGGGTGAAGCGGGTGCCGAGGCGCATTCCGTTTACGTGACGGTCATAACCGATCTTGATTTCATCTCGGAGCAGTTCTTCCAGATCAGAGAGCGCGGCATCGGCAGCTACAATTTCGACAACATCAGCTTCTTCCTCAACTGCATGGACCTCCTGGTCAGTGATGATTCCTTCATCGATCTGCGCAAGAAGAGAGCCAGGCACCGGACGCTGGAGTCGGTTGAAGCGCAGACGGGCGGCTTTGTCGAGCAGCGCATCAAGGAGGAAAAGGACGCCGAAAACGAGGCCCAGCAGGCTTTGTCCGAGGCCCAGCAACGGCTCAACGAGAGAGTTGCCGAGGTTCGTGATCGTCCGGACCTGGATGCGCAGGCCAAGAATATCATGGCTCAGAACCTTCAGGAAGTCGAGAATCGGCGTTTTGAAGCTCTCAAGACAAGTATCGGGCAGCGCCAGGCGGCTGCAATAACCGCGTCCAAGGAGAAAATGGAGAGCGCCGTGCGTCGCATCCAGACCCGCATCAAAACGATGGCGGTGCTGCTGCCGCCGATACCGGTGTTCGTTATGGGAGTAATGATCTTCATCAGGCGGCGTCGACGCGAACGCGAGGGCGCTCTGGCTGCCAGAAGGTTGAGGAGCTAAGCCATGCTGGAAACCAAGAAAACCATTACGTACATGGCGGTCGCCCTGGTTGTCATGCTGCTGGCATTCATTACGGCGCCCGAAAGGATCACCCCGGACGCGTTTCTGGACCAGGGAGAGGTGTTCTTCCCGGATTTCAGCGATCCCAACGAGGCGACTACTCTCGAGGTCATCGATTTCGACGAGACCACAGCTACCGCCCGCGCGTTCAAAGTCACCTTCAGCAATGGTCGCTGGACCATTCCGTCCCATCATGACTATCCGGCCGACGGAAAGGAACGTTTGGCTAAGACGGCTGCGGGGGTGATCGATATCGGCAAGGACGATTTCCGCAGCGATAACGTCTCCGACCATGAGCGGCTTGGAGTCATCAATCCGCTTGACGAGACCGCCGGCCTGCCGGGCCGCGGCAAGCGCATCACGATAAAAGGCGCCGGCAACCAGGCCTTAGCCGACCTGATCGTGGGCAAGGAAGTGGAGGGACGGCAGGGGTTTCGGTTCGTCCGCATACCTGATCAGAACCGCGTCTATTCCTCGCGGATCGATGTCGATATCTCAACTAAGTTCGAAGACTGGATCGAGACCGACCTGCTCAAAGCCCAGAAGCATCGCATCGTCAAGGTTGCCGTCAAGGATTATTCAATCAACGAGCGGACGCGCAGTGTCGATCAGCGTGATTACTTCGTCTTATCGCGAGACGGTGATGTCTGGAGCGCCGACAAAATGTCCGGCAATCAAAAGGTTGACTCGACCAACATGGAAGGGTTACTGGCCACACTTGATGAATTGATGATAGTCGGCGTGCGTCCCAAACCACCGGGACTTTCCGCCGGCCTGGCCAGAGACGGGGGGACACAGTCCATTTCTCAGGCCGACGCGGTGTCGCTCTCCAGCAAGGGGTTCTACTTTTCACGGGACGGCCAGCTTCTGTCCAATGAAGGTGAGATCGAGGTCTTCACGAAAGACGGCGTGTCCTACACTCTCCGCTTCGGTGAGGTCGTCTACGGGACAGGTGACGCCGTCACGGCCGGCGGCGATGAGAACGCGCAGGATCAGACCGGGCCTGCAGAGAACCGCTACCTGTTCATCACCGCCGAGTTTGATCCCTCCGCGTTCCCCGAGCCGGAGCCTCCGGATAACAAGGCTTTCCTGGAGAAAGCAGACAGTCTCCGGACCGACGCCGATCGGGAGAACAGCCGCCAGCAGGCCGCCCACGAGAGATGGCAAAAGGACATGGACGACGGCAAGGCCCTGGCGGAGGAGCTGAACGCCCGTTTCGCCCGCTGGTACTATGTGATCTCCGCCGCGAGCTACGAGAAGTTGCGCCTGACACGCAAGGATCTCGTGGTCAGAAAATAGGCCGACGAGGGTCAGCCGTTCCTCGCCGTGCAATCGATTCAACCAGGAGGGCAGGCTCGCAGTAAGTCTGCCCTCCTGTGTCACAGTTGCCGCCGACCGCACATAAGAAAAGCCGGGCGCTGAAGCGCCCGGCTTTCGTTTGACAAGTCCTGGTCAGTGGTTAGAAGCTGGCCTTCAACGTCCAGTACTGATTGGCGTCGAACACATCAGTTTGGGTCCAACAGTACTCAAAGGTCAGGTCAGTATTACCGAGCGCAAACGTGACGCCCGCGCCCAGCGACGCACCGTACAGCCAGTGGTCCTGGTCGGCGTAGTTATAGCCGCCTCTCAGCGAATACTTGCCGTCGTAGACATACTCAACACCGCCCTGATAGAAATCCTCGGAGAAGTTGTTGGAGCGGAAATTCCCGGAAACGGTAGCCAGATGTAGGTCCTGGTCATACATGTTGTAGGCCACACCCATATTGATCGAACTGGGCAGTTCGAATTCTCTGGATTCCGCCGCCTGCGAGCGACCCTCAATGTTGTTCTGAAAACCCTGTCCCGAAAACTTCATCGAAGGACCGTAGTTCTTGATTGCCATGCCAATGGAGAGGCCTCTCCAACTTGGGTCATAAATGAAGCCAACGTCAAAGGCAATACCGGTAGCCCGGACTTCAAAGATGTCCTCGTTGAGAAACATGACCGTGGCGCCGAACGAAACATTTGCCGTCAGTATCTTGGCATAGGTAACAGCAAGGGTGGCCAGGCTGGGCGAGAAAATACGCCCGGTTCCTTCCGGCTGCTCTCTGGTGGTTTCTTCCATCTCACCGATCGAGACAACCTTGGCCGAGATGCCGAGGACTCCGAAACCTTCGATGTTAGTGCCTACACCGCCGAAGTTGACGTCAACATCAACCAGGTACGGCTGGTGGGTGAACATCACCTCGGTGCCCTCAAGTGAGGCCAGCCCGGCCGGGTTCCAGAAGACGGACTCCACACCGGACACGTTCGCTACTACCGAACCGCCCAGGGCCGTGCCACGCGAGCCGATCGGTATCAATAGCTCTGGAGCTCCAGCCGTACCCATCCGCAACGAGTTCCCCGCGTACACGGGGCTGATGCTTACGGCGAGGAGGACTAGCGCTAGAATAACGTATTTTGTTTTCATTAGTTCTTATCCTTTCGCCTAGTAAGTCTGCAGGACTTCTACTTCTGTGAAGACCGCTATCTTGCCGACCTTCTGGCCGATATCCGGAGCGTCTACCACCCACAGGTAGATACCGGAAGCAGCCGGCAGGCCGTTGGCCGTGTTGGCGCCCCAACTGGCTGTACTGGTAGTAGCGTCATTCTTCTCGATTTCGTATACGAACTCACCGGCCAGGTTGTAGATAGTGATCGTGCACTCAGTAGGCAGGTTCTGGAACATGATCTGGTAGTTACCTACTGCCGGATCATACGGTCCGTACAGGTAGAACGGGTTCGGCGATACCGTGATGTTGTCCAGAACGTCTTCTGTCTTGGCCACTGTCGGCAACTCGGAACCGAATTCGAACACGTCCTCGGTGGTATTCACTTTGGCACTTGTAAAGCGAACGATAGTTCCCACAACCGGTGCTGTTAGCTCGCCGGAAGCGTCGTTGAAACAAATGCGACCGATGCGCCAGAGTGTGTACGCCGGTTCCGCCGGCAGCGGTTCGACATACTCGTCCTCAGACGGGTAAATCCTATCACCCCACGACCAGTCACCGGTTTCATCGTCGTCCAAGTAGGCGGGCTGAATCCTCACGTCATCACTCGGATCATCTGGTGTGCCGATGCCTATGTTCCAGACTTCAAAAGGAACTCTCGATTCGTCCACCTCGTCGAGACCAAAGTCGTAAGCCTCCGATCCCTCAGCGGTGAAGCGGAACTCCCAATCGTAGGTGCCGATCAGACCCTGCCAGTTCATGCGGGAGAAGTCGTTGGCTGCATCGGAACCGACATACCAGTCTCCGGTGGAGTTAAGCGACCACATGACGTTGTCGGGGTCGATAGCCCCGGAAGCGTCCGCCACTTCCTGAATAGCTACCACACCAAATTCAGGTCCGGTTACTTTGACCACCATACCGTCGAAGATTGGATAATCATCGTCGCCTGACAGATTCGCGTTTTGTACGACAATGCTGTCTCCGGTATCGAGATCCACGAGATTCCATGCGGTCCACTCAGTGATAGTTGTGTCGTCAGGATCCGGTGGGTTGGGGGTAATAACGGTGTCGGCAAGATCCTCAAAGGTTACCTGATAGTCGTGTCCAGTCAATTGGGTCTGGTCGACTATTATTGGTATGCAATTACCGTTTGAACCACCCACAGTGTGGGCTATCACGAGCGTATCTCCAAAGAAAGCAGAATATTCTTCATCAGCCACCGGTCGCTGCGGGATCACAGAAACTGTAGTGGCTGATGTAAGTGTCTTGAAGCCCAGGTCCTGGCTTTGGTCCACCGTGTATGCCTCGACCTTGTAGTGGTACTTGGTGATGTTACGAAGTGGGCCGCCGAGGACGTAATCTTCATCTATGAAGATATGACGGCTGACACCCAGATCACTACCTTTTTTGACGAGCCGGAGTTCCGGTACCGCTGTGACAGGATCAAACACCTCGTCAAATACGTTCACTATACTGTTGGCCAGATCAAAGGCTGCAACCTGAGTCCACGGTCCAGTCGATGTTGCACCTTGCCATACCATATAGCCTTCAAAAGGATAGGTGCCGTGATTTATCTCGGATGTGTCAGTCCAACTGAGAGAGATGCCTTCGTTCATGAAGCTGGTGTTTACGATTGGATTCGCTGGTGGTTTCGGCAGATCAAAGTCACGATCGTAGGCAATCTGCGCAAACTTGTCATTGAATTTCATCAACGAAATCGATGTCAAGCGGTCGATCGCCCGTCCGACTACAATCGCCGCCACGAATTCAGTTGAGTCACCAGGACCAAAAGTGATTGGACCGGTCGTCTGCATCCAGCGTCGGTCGGCCGGATCAAAGTCGATGTCACCGGTACCGGCAGTTGGATCGCCGGCGTGCATGTACTTGGTGACTTCGCCATCGAACTCGTACGGATCCCCGTTGGCTTGCAGACCTCGCATGTAGTTGAAGGTCTCATTGAAGTCATTGGGATCGGTGCCGTTGATGTACTTATTGAACGACGTCATCCCCATGTTCTGGTAACCGGACCACTTCTGACCCCACATCTTCGCCGAGTCTGTTTGAATACCAGTGAACATCAATGGTCCCTGGAAGAAATCATAGCCGACTGCAGGAGGTGTGGCGCCATAGTGGTTGGCGTCGTCGTTGTCCGAGTTATACACGTATCCAAGGTCATCTTCAACGAAACACCCTACCACATCGTCAGTGTATTCACCCAGGTCAGGGTCGCACCAGAGCGAGAAATGGCAATCTTCGATGGTGTTGCCACCCCTGTTGAAAACCTGGAAGCGGATGAAGATGATCTCACCGAGCGCGTCCTCGCGATCGAACGCCCAGGTGGTCTGACGAATCTCGATACCCAGCGGATCGGTCTCGCCGCTGCCGTTGTCGTGCGCATCCGGATTGGCGTCATTGAAGACCGCCCAGAGCATCTGGTCGCCGATCATGTCGGGCTCGCCCAGGTCGTTCACCGGCGCGCCATCCCCCACCGGCCAGTTCGTCCAGTCATCGTTCGGATTGTCTGCCATGCTGTCGGAGTACAGCTTGTAGACCTTGTAGGCGGGGTCAGTATCGAATCCTGCATTGAAAGTCCATGTCGTATCATTGCCGGAGACGCTGAGGACACTGTCCATCGGTCCCGGGACGTACTCGTCGGAGTACTCGGCGACGGCCACCCGAATTTCGCTGCTGACAAGGCCGCCGACCCAGAGACCGGAGGCATACAGAATGTAGTCGTCCAGCGACCCATCATTGATGCTGGCATCGTCTACGTATGGATAGAACGTACCGGCATCGTGACCGAAAACACCCGAAAGGTCGCGGCAGAAATTGGCGTGGTTGGTCACGAACATCAATATCTTGTTGGCATTGATGTAGGTGGCGTTGTCAACCACTGCCGACATCGGGCGCTCCGTTCTACTCTTATATGGCGGCGCCGCCATGAGCGGCAATGCCACAATGAAGATCAATAGAATTGTAAGCAGTTTTGTTTTCATTGTCTACATCCCCGTCGTTTAGAATGACGCCCGCAGACCAAAGTACACCATCCTCGGGTTGGAGTAGTTGGTTGCGTTGTGCTGTTTAAGTTCGTACGCGTTCACATAGTCCTCGCCCAGGTTGGCGATGCTGGTTTGGCCAACCTCGGTATCCAGGTATCCGGTCCCATCCGGTTGACCGGTGGTCTCGTAGACGCCCATCACGTTTTTACGATCAAGCAGGTTCTTGACCCAGATGTACGGAACCAGGTCGTAATTGCCGACCTTGAAGTTGCGTTCCAGCTTGACGTCGATATTGAAGGTCCACGGGTTATTCGCCGTGTTTACACCTGCCGCCGGGCCCGGCCGAACGGCCGACTCCACCGCTGCATCATACATGTTCATCGGCGTGTAGGGAGTTCCGCTGCCGGCGTATACGATGGCATTGATATTGGTGTTTTCAAACGGGAAGATGTCCCCAAACCGCGGACCTTCCTGCCGACCTAAGCGCATATCAAACAGGCCGGTAAGGTTGTGCCGCTGGTCGTAATCGAGCGGCGCCGTTACCTTCGGCGTACCGGTCGGGTTGGACCAGTTGATCACGTAAGATGACTGTGCGTATGAGCCGGTTCCCGTCGCCCAACTGAGAGTGTACTTCAGGTCGAGGCGGATGTTCTGAATACGGCGCATGGCCAGATTGAAGTCGATGCCCTTGATCGTACCGTAGTCGATATTGTCAAAGATACTGTACTGCCTGATGCTCGAGTGCACGCTGTCATAAGTGTGAATCTGCGTCAGGTCCTGAACGTCTTTGTAGTAGGCGTCGATGCCAAAGGCGACGTTGTCGGCCAACTGATGGGTGACACCCACTTCGTAGAGGGTGGTTTTCTCAGGTTCCAGCCTGGGGCTGGGGAACGGAAAGTACGACCCGGCAGTTACCCGTGCTTCCCAGAAATCCTGACCTACATACAGTTTATTCAGGTCAGGACGTTGGAAGAACTTGCCGAAGCTCACGTGCATCTGAGTTCGATCCGACACCGGGAACGAGATGCCCAGGCGAGGCGACACTCTAGTGAACTTCTTGGTGTCTTCCAGGTCGGCTTCATCGAGCACGCCGGCCTCGCCGTATTGGTAAGGATTGAGCGTATCCTTGATGCGCTGGGTCTTGTAGTCGAAATAATCGAAACGGATTCCGGCGTTGACCACTACACCCCTCCATTCAAACCGGTCCTGAACGTACATCCCAAGATTGATAGGATGTTTCGCTTCGTTGAAGATTCCCTCATCGTCTGATACGTTACCCAGGCTGTCAAATCCATAATGGTTAACGCGAAGCTCCGAATAGCCCTGTGTGGGATCGAGAACGCGGAAATACCGCAAAGTGTGGCGCTGGAAGTCGAAGCCGAGTTTCAGGGTGTTGCGATCATCGGTCTGCAAGTTTAGATCGCCTTTGAATCCGATATATGACGACTTACGATGGATATACGAGGAGAAATACGGTGACTGGGTGGTTGTGACACTGTCGACAGTGATGACTTCAGTGGTGTCGAGAGGATTGGCGTAAGTTGTGTCTTCGCCCACGATGGTCGTATCGAGCCAGTTGTCGTATTCGTAGGCCGTATCCGGATTGGCCACCACAATGATGTCCTCGAAATCTGTCCAGAACAGGTCGTAGTCACCGTACTCCGGGTTGACGATATCATCGATCTCACCGTCGTCCCAGTAGTACTTGCGTTCATAGGCCTCGTAGTCGTCAAACACGATCCCATCACCGCGAATCCGTTCGGTGCTGAAGTAAGAACCACTCAGGTTGAAAAAGGCGTCGGCATTCAGGGTGTGAGTGATCTTGGCGTTGACGCCGAGGTTCTTGTCCTCGAAACGAGGTGCGTGAGCGGGATTGAGCGCCCATTCCTGACGGTACTGGCGCCAGTAAGCCTGTGAGCCATTGCCCGAAAGCTGAAACTTCGTATTGGGGCTGAAGTGATAGTCTAACTTCCCCTGATACGACCAGCTACTGTAGCTATTGCTGGGCAAGCGCTGGGGATCATCGGCATACAACGTGTCCAGTCCGAACGGCTTCCCCCAAACCTCATGCATTTCCTTGGTTATTGCCGACGGGTTGCGGTCGCGCAGGAAGGTACGCTCGCCGGAGAAGAAGAAATAGCCCTTCTCCAATCCGGGGATGGGGCCACTGAAATCACCAGAGTAGAAATTCTGATCATAGTTTTCTGTCAACAGGTTGTCAGTCAGGACCTCCATGTTCCCGTGATACTCGTCGGTGCCTGAGTTGGTAATGACGTTAACAATACCGGACGCGACATGACCATACTCGGCTGAGAAGGCGCCGGAAGTAACGGAGACTTCCTTAATGGCGTTGTTGCTGAGATTGGTCGTCGAGGCCCCGGTCAACGGATCCTGTTGTGAGAAGCCGTCCACGTAGTAAGCGACCTCGGACGGACGGCCACCGCGCAGGTTCAATTCCTGCGATCGGGCGGACTCGGCGCCGGGACGCTGCCCACGGTTACGAACGGTAAAGTTGCCGGAGTTCATCCGCACCACACTGTTCTGGATACCGACCAGTTGCTCCATGCCGCGCGTCGGCATCGACAGCAGTTCATCACGCTTGATGATACTGACAGTTGTTGTCTTGTCCTTGAGGACCATTGGTCTCTCGGCTCGGACGGAGATGGTCGTACCGATATCCGCAGCTCGGGAACTCATGGCCTGGTTATGATAACTGGCCAGGTCTGCCGATACCTGCACGTTGCTAATCTCCACGCCGGCGAACCCGACAGCGGACATGGCCAGCGTGTAGGTGCCGACGGGAACGTTGAGGATAGTATAAACACCGTCTTCGTCCGTTATTGCTCCCATCGTGGTGCCCTGAACGCTCACTGTGACGCCCACCAGTAGCTCCTGGCTGTCAGCATCGGTGATCTTGCCGGTGATCTTACCGACAACCGACCCGAATACCGAACCAGCCATAAAGCACAATAGCGCGAGGGCGATTCCGACAAGTTTCATCTTCATACTAAAGCCTCCTTGCTTTATTATTGATCACACGTACTCTATACAAAGACGTTTTGTAAACACATTCGGCATCCCTTGCTTCTATAGACCCTCCTTCCACCTGTTCACAAACAGCACACGGTTAACGCTAAATGGTCTGTTTCTCACTCTCATCCAATTTCCTATAGAACCGCGTTTCGGCAATAGAGTGTCAACTAAAAACAACAGCCTGCCCCCCGGCTTTGCTCTTCCAATCCCCTCCGCCTCATGCGATTGTGCTTGATCGCATCGCTGGTCTTCTCATACACGGATGCGCCGGGGTGAACTGACCCACATTCCCGATACAAGACCGAGCAGGGGTGTAGCCGGGTTAACGGCGATACTGACGACACTGGATTCTCTGGCCACGCTCGCGACCTCGTGCCTTATTGGCCGGCCGTCTCGTGACGTGTCCGTAATGCGTTGTATGACAGCGCACTACGCGATCACAACCCCGGCTGACCTCAGATCCGTGACGGTCGTGTCCAAGCAGCGCTGCGGCCACCGCGATGATTGCGACCAATAGGATGACCCGGTCGCAGAGTGTTGCATGGCGCGTTCTCCTGCTAATGCGGCCTCCTGACAACGCCAAGGGCACAAAAAGGTGTATAGAATCTGAACAATCGGTCGAAACAGTCCAGTGAAGGCTGGTCAGACGGGGTGGCGGCCGGGCCGCCTGCCGGAGTTCGACAGGGGGTATTGAACAAGTTCGCCATGAGTACAACATGTAGGAAAGACAGACCTGATATCGGCGTTGCTTCTGCCAGCGTCAGAAGTGATGTTTTCTGGAGTGAAAGCGGGGTCTCTGGGACGCAGCGCGAAAGACGCGATGAGCACCCGAACTGCGTTGTCTGGTTCACCGTGCTCAGCAATGACGGGAAATCGACTATAGCCCGTGAGATTGTGCAAAAGCTGGTGTCAAAGGACGACTCTGTTGAAGTCCACGTCGACTGTTCCCTTGCGGAGTGTGAACGTCGTGACAACAAGGGCTTGTATGAGAAGGCGAGGACAGGAATCATCACCGGTTTTACCGGTATCGATGACCCCTATGAACCGCCGGACAGTCTCCACATCAGAATCGACACCGAAAAGTATACGGTTGAGCAGTCCGTAGATATCATCATAAGCTGCTTGCAGGCTGACTACTACCTCCAACTACCCTACCGCACAAAATCCCAATAATCCACTATAATTAGCCTTTTGGCACAGCCTTGCGGGGGGGGGGGGGGGGGGGGGGGCCCCCACGGGGGGGGGGCGACCACCCGCGCGGCGACGGGGGGGGGGGAGGGTTTGATCGAC
>CBFDBU010000021.1:0-55751 GCA_965603125.1 uncultured bacterium
TCCGGCACCTGCCTGAAGGCCCCGATCCGCCGAGGCCACCTTCGGCAACAAGCCCTTCTAAAGATATTACCACGGATCCCTGGCTGGTTCGTCAGCGAACAACGTTCGTCCTTATGCATGTACGCATGAATATGTATTGTAATCCGTAGGTAAGGGTATCAGAAACGTCAAATGGGTCGATCGTGGCTGGTCGACCGGGCTCGCAGTGGGGCTGGGCGTTTTCGAGGCGGCTCGTGTCGGGTTGTACTTTCTGGTTCGCTGGCACTCAGACAGCCGCGCCTACAGTTGCTCACAGAGCAACCACGCGTATGCAATCTCGACCTTCACTGATTTCGTGAGCCCGCACTGCCCGGGCAAGAAGATATAGATCGGGGTTATTGGGAATCGGTAAGGAGTTAGACTCTTTGTTCTGGGCAGGTATTTCGACATGAAGACATTTAAGGAGTCAGAGGTTAGTGTATCGCAGCGTTTGGAGGTCGTGCTAATGCTTCTTCTCAAGCAGGAGCCGATCAGCGTATTGGCTCGTCGCTGTGGAGTGAGCGAGACGCCCCTTCATCGTTGGCGAGAGCGAATCCCCGGTACGGTTACATGCGGATAGCGGTGATGTGTCGTCGGTCAGGTCTGATGGTCACGAATAGCCAGGCCTATTGCGTGATAAAGGGTCATGGACTTTTGCATAAACCTCCTTTTCGGCAGGCTGAGCTTCACCAGGCGTCGAAGCTTTTTGAACTGCTTCCCATCCGTCCTTAGACAACTTGATCTGTGTACCGGGACAAACCTTTCACGGAGTTTGTTTCAAAAGGTGTGGAAATTTGGGAGAAAAGAGGCGTAACCTTTCTTTGAAGTAATATCAACCGTTCCTGGCCTGTTCAGCCGGGGACAAACAAGAAAGGATACACCCATGAGAAAGAAGGCCGACACAGGATGTGAAGCAAGCGAAAAGTTTGCTGATTCTCTGGACGAACTTGCCCGTGAAGGAGCCCGCCGGATGCTGAGGTCGGTGTTGGAAGCCGAGGTGGAGGTGTGTTTAGGGCGGCAGCGCTAGCAGCGGACAGAAGAGTTCAATGGTTACCGCAACGGTTACGGCCAACAGCGGCGGGTGAGGGTGGGCTCCGGGACAATGACAATCCCGGCGCCGCGAGTTCGTGACAGCGTTCAGCCGTCCAAGTCGAAGGTTCTGCCGTCGTATCAGCGTCAGTCGCGGTTGGTCAAGGAATTGATCTTCCGGTTAATCGTCAATGCTCAGAAACGGTGGCGACGATTGAACGCTCCTGTGTTGGTGGCGAAAGTGATCCGGGGCGTCAGATATGAAAATGGACAGGAGACAACAACAGCGAAGAAAAGCAGAAAAAAGGTCGCCGCTTGAAAAACAAATTTACACCACTATTGACAGGAACGCTAATATCGCGCGGTGGGTGTTATGGAAAGGTTTCGGGGAACCTTGAAGTGAAGGAAGTGACCGTCGGGGAGCACCGCTATATCGTTTGTCACAACCCGGAAGAAGCCCAAAAGGACGCGGCGGCTCGCCAGGCGATTCTGGCCAAGCTGGAAGCGACGTTGTGGCATGGTCCGAAGAGTGTTATTGGCAACAAAGGATTCAGGCGTTTTCTCAAGGTGATCAGGGGCGCGGTCAGTATTGATGCCAACGCGGTCAAACGAGAGGCGCCATTGGATGGCAAGTTTGTTCTGCGCACGAACACTGCTCTTTCGGCCGAAGAAGTAGCCGCGACGTACAAGAGCTTGTGGCGAGTGGAGCAGGTGTTTCGCCGGGAGAAATCGACCCTTGAAATCGGGCCGCTCTATCATCACCGGGACGACACGAGCAGAGGTCACATTGTGGCCTCTTTTTTAGCTTTGCGTTTGGGATTGGATCTTCAACGGAGATTGGAGCAAAAGGGCGTTGATGTTTCCCGGCCGGACCTGGTACGGGATTTGTCTGGGGTGCAGGCCGTTCACATCGAGCTTGACGGGCGGAGTTTCGTGATCCGCACCGATCTTGGGGAATGGGCAGCCGAGGCCTTTGCCGCCGCTGGCATCCGGCCCCCCTCAAGAATCTCCGAGAGTATGATGATATGTAGTGCCTAAAAAACAACCGAAGTCTGATATCTGTCCTATATTCAACAGGTTACAAAAACCAACTGTCGAAAATGAGCCAGAAATGACCCATGAGTAACGAAGTTACTGTTTTGTATTGTGTTCCGAGTTTTGGAGCAGCCTGCTAAAAATCTGCTCCGATAGAGATATAGTAGCTTGGCTTGTCGGAGACGTTGTAGAAATCAGTGGTCCAGGCGAGGTCATACCTGAGAAGGATGAAACCCAGGTTGGCCCGCATTCCAAACCCAAACCCGGTCCTGATGTCGTTTAGGCGATGATGTCCGCCCTCGGAGGTTCCCCCCTTGAAATTGCTGCCGTCCCAGGCGGTACCCATGTCGAGAAAGATAGCGCCGCCGACGCGGCTGATTACCAGCGGCAACGGAAAACGCATCCCGAAATAGTCGATCATCGGATAACGGAACTCGACGTTGAGCAGGCCGTAACGATTGCCGGACAGGTCGTAGTACTCAACACCCCTGAGGGGCGTTACAACATCGGCGAAATAAAGGTTCTCCACGTCGTAGACCTCGGCATCGAGGGTGCGGTTGCCGATCCAGTTGGTGGTGCCGCCCACAAAATACCTCTTGGGCGTACGGCCGAACGACATGCCGCCGGAAGCCCGAAATGCCAGCGAGTACAGGTTGCCGAAGTGCCAGTACCGACGATAATCCAGGTCGATGGCGTACGACTCAATGTTTCTGGTGTTGAACAGATCAATTCCGGTCTCCACGGCCAGTCTGGCTCTGCGTCCGTTGAGCGGACCGGTGATTCCCCAGAGGATATTGTCCGTGACGTATCCAAGAGTTGCCGTGGTCACCTTAGAACTGCGATTGTCGCGAATATCCTGTGGTCGATCGTAGTACTCCCTGTCGATGAAAGACTGCGAAAGCGAAGCCTCCAGACGGTTGAACACCGAAAACGGTCGAGAGGCGAATAACTGTATCCCATAGAAGCGATCGGAGAACAGGAAGTCATTGTTGTCCAGGTAGTAGTTCTTGCTGTGAAAGAAACCGACTCCAAAGCCGGTGCGTCTCAGGCTGTTGAAGTAGTACGCTTGTATGTTGGACTGGTCAATCGTGTTGACCAGATCGGTTACCAGGATAATTTGATGGTTGCCCAGGTAGTCCGAAAACATGAACACGGTCTGACCGCGCAATCCGAAAAATGTGTCGTATCCAAAACCGCCGCCGACATAGTCGGGAGTGAATTTGACCTTGTACTTGTGGATCTCGTAATCGCCGCCTTCCGTGGGAGGCGGGATGGAATCGAAATGGCCGGGTTCTTCGTGGATCCGCTTGAGCGAATGCCCGGCGCTGTCGCCGGGAATATCGCGCAGGAATGGATCCAGAGGATCCTTCGCGTCGTCGCTCACGTAGACATATTCGCCGTCGTAGATTCCGGATTCGGCAGCGACGCTATCCGCCTCGTCTGCCGCCTCGCCGGCGGCAAGACTGTCGGCGAGTAGCCCGGACTCTTCCACAGCCGCGGAATCCGAGGAACCCGGCCCGGAGGTATCTACCGCATACGATACGTAGTCCTTCTCTATCTCGTAGTCCAACAGAGCTGCGGACAGGCTGTCCGTGATCTCCTCATTGGCATCTTCGTCGTCGGCCACATCGGCAAAGGGTAAATCATACTCGCCGCGTACAAAGGCGGTGGACACGAGAACCCCGTCTTCGCCCACAGGCGCCAGCTCATCAAGCACAAAGATGTCGAAAGCGCCCCGGTAGAAGGCTTCGAAGGCCAGCTTGGCGCCGTCGGGTGACCAGGACATATACGACACCCCGGTGAGGATGTCGGTAACGGCGAAGTGCTCTTCCGATTCGATCAGGGCGACATAGATATTGTCAATCCCGTTACGGCTGGAGATAAAGGCTATCTTGCTGCCGTCGGGGGAAACACTGGGAAGGATGTTCTGGCCCGGGCCGACCTCGAGTGGCGTGATGTCCTGCTCGGCCACCGACATTCGGAACAGGTTGTATGAGCCGTACTCGAAATCACCCGGCATGAAGGCGCCCGGGCGGACATAGGGGTGCTGCAGGGTGTCGTACTCGGGATTCTGCGGGTGGGGCCGGTCGGAGGAAAAGATCAGGTGCTTTGAATCAGGGTACCAGCCGGGGCTGACATCGTCGTAACGATCTTCCGTCAACTGTTCGATCCGGTCGGACTCGACGTCATAGACAAAGATGTCCCGCATGTTCGTCTTGAGGGCGGAAAAGGCGATTTTCCTGCCGTCGGGCGACCACGCCGGCGAGAGCAGATTGTAGTAATCCAGCCGCTTTTTCCTGCGGACTTTCCCTTCGGTGAGGTCGTAGAAAAAGAGCGACTCCTTGCCGTGAGACTTGGCTACAAAGACCAGTTCCCGCCCGTCGGGCGAAAACGACATGCCCGAAACGTACGAGTGCAGCGATTCCACGTCGCCCGACCGCGATCCTCTCACAAGACGCTTGACGATCCGGCCGTCGTCGACGGATATCAGCACGATTTCCGTGAAATCGGACCGGTCGGTGAAGATAGCCAGCTTGTCTCCCTCGGGAGTGAAAACCGGCTTCTCATTGAAATAGGATCCATCTTTGCGCGAGTCGGTCAGTTTGCGGGCAATCTCTTCGGCTTCCTTGCGGTTGGCGATCTCCGGCCAGTAGCGGCGCTTCATCTCTTTGGAGAAATCTTCCCAGAGCTGTTCCTCGTCGATCCCGATTGATTTCTTCAGCGCCTTTTTCATCGAAAGGTACACTTTCCCTTTCTTAAACAACTGGCCCAGTTTATCCTCGCCGTACTTGTCGACAATGTATTTTATCAACGCCTGACCTTCCCGGTAGGCATTGTATCCGGTCAGGTAGACGGGTGGCACCAGGTAGCCGTTGATGGTGGCATCGCGCATCCACATATCGGAAGCTTGATCCCAACCGTGCCGGGACGAGTACTCCGCGTACCCCTCGGCCAGCCACAACGGCATCTGGAACAACCGCTGCCGAGAAACCAGGGAGGAGAAAGCGTTGCCGTAGAGCATGTCGAATGTCACGGCATGAGTCAACTCGTGATGAAGAACGTGGCGGAACGACTCGTAGGAACCATTGAAAGGAGTAACCACCCGGTTCTTGAATACCTCGGTGAAACCGCCTACCCCTTCACCAATCAGTGCGGGCATTATGTTTGTCTGCTGAAAGTCGTTGTGTGAATTGTATATGAAAACGGGTATGCGACGCTGAATCCTGTAATTGAGTTCCCGGCTTACCTCGACATAGGCTGATTCAAGTACCGTGGCGGCAAACTGGGCAGTGGCGTAAGCGTCTTCATAGAAGTGAATGTCAAAACGCCGGGTCTGGATGTAATTCCACCCAAAGTCCTTGTACCTGACCTTGTTCTTCCCGAAATAGGTCTCCTGGGCGTTTGAGGCAGGGACTGCCGTAGCCAGCAACAGGGCCGCGATTACGAATGATTTCCTCATTACATACCTACACTGTTCCAAGGCTTGTGATTATGAACTCACCTACCATAACCGTCCCGATCGTGTCGGAGTTCACCCGGACTCCTGAGTCCATCGGACCTCATGGGGCGAATCCCGTACCGTTCCCGTGTTCAGGCGTTTACTCTGACTATATCGGCGCCAAGCGCCGAGAGCTTTTCCTCCATCCGATGATAACCGCGATCCACGTGGTAGACCCGCAGTACACTGGATTTGCCCTTCGCCGCCAGGGCGGCAAGAACGATCCCCGCACCGGCGCGAATATCTGAAGCCATTACTTCGGCGCCGGACAGCCGGCTTACGCCACGGACAACAGCTTCGTTGCTGGTAACGGTGATGTCCCCGCCTAAACGCCGCATTTCCATAGTATGGGAGAAGCGGTCGGCAAAGACGGTCTCACGAATATGCGACGTTCCGTTGGCCACGCACATGGCGGCCATGAGGCAGGCCTGAAGATCGGTAGGAAAGCCGGGGAAGGGATAGGTAGTCACTGCTACCGGTTTCAGCCTTTTGGGTCCCTTGACAGTCATTCCGGCCCGCGTGGTGTCTATCCTGCAGCCCATCTCGCTCAGTTTGTGTGCCACCAGTGTCAGGTCTCCCGGGTTGATCCCGGTAACCGTTACTTTCCCACCGGTCACGGCGGCTGCTATCAGGTAAGTTCCTGCCACCAGGCGGTCGCCGGCAACAGAATACTCGACACTGTGAAGTTTCCTGACCGGTTCCACCACGATGCTGGGCGAACCGGCGCCGTGGATCCTTGCCCCGGCCTTGTTAAGGAAACGGGCGACATCGACTACTTCCGGATCGCACGCGGCGTTGGTGATGAGAGTCTTGCGGCGGGCCGTGACGGCGGCAAACAGCACGTTCTCCGTGCCCGTGTGTGAGGGGCGATCAAAATATACCGATCCCCCGGCCAACGGCTTGCCTTTGGCGACAACGTAGCCGCCCTTTTCCGTGACTGTCGCCCCCATGGCCTTGAAAGCCTTGACATGGAAATCGACCGGGCGAGCACCGAGAACACACCCGCCGGGCAACGATACCCGTGCTTCACCCAGCCGCGCGATTATCGGCCCCAGCACCAGGAACGAGGCCCGCATCTGCCGCATCAGTTCATACGGCGCCGTGTTGCGATTTACATTGGTGGCATTGATTGTTATGACACAAGCCTTGGGATCGAAACTGACCCTGGCGCCAAGATGCTCCAGAACCCGGATTATCGTGTAGATGTCTCGCAACGGAGGAACGTTCCTGACAATCGTTTCCCCCTTTTCAATCAGCAGGGCACCGACAATGATCGGAAGGGCCGCGTTCTTGGAGCCTTCCACTCTCAGCCTGCCCTCAAGACGCCGGGTTCCCGTGACAACGAACTTATCCATATCTACCCTTTGTACACAGACGACGTATGCGGTTCCCGATTCGGCAGGGGAACCGGTTTTGTTTCCAGACGCAATGTGCCCCCGTCACGGATAAAAGAAAAGGAAAAACTGGGGAGAGCGTCGGCCCGCCCGACAGTATCGAACATTGCCGGCCTCAGGCGACTGCCGCCGGCGCCGTTTACATCACCTGCTCCACGACCTCGAAGTTGTCCCGCACTCTCTCGAAAAAGTCGATCGCTTCGTCGGTACAGAAATCCGGATCGGTCCAGGGCAGTCTCACGAATTGCTCGCGCGTGTAGACGAGGACAATCTCGGCAAACACGGAATCGCCCAGGTAGATCCGCTGTCTGCCGTCAAGATGCGATGCCATCACGAGATTCTTCAGCGTCAGTATCCCGGGATCGATATTGACGGCGCGAAAGAGGAAATCGTCCGCCTTATCCGCGAACTGAGGCTCGATCTTGTGGCAGGCAGCCTTGATGGCGACAAGAGACGAGCGCGCCACCGGCTTTTCAAACGAGAAGAAACGCCGCAACAGACCGTCACCCATTTCTTCGCGGTGGTGGTCGGCGTTGCTGCAGACAATTTCACCGGTTTCGTACTGGACCCGGCCGAAACGACTTTCGAGCCTGACGAGAGCATCGGCGATTGCATCCATAGATGAGTAAATGACCGATACAACCAGTCGTCCCGGAAGGGGTTCCATTCGGCGCGCCATAACACGGCATAGATGCCGTCCCCGCCCTTGTGAATCAACAAAAACAGCGGTGGCACACCACTCACCCCGGACCATATTCTCAGGCCCCGACGGGGTTTGCCGGAGTGATGCCTGCCGCACCCCGCCCTGTCACGACCGGTCGTGATGAAGTTGTGAGGATGACCCTGTCGGCTGCCGGTACTCCGTCCGCTACTCTCGGCTGAGCACCCAACTGTAGAACTTGTTACCGTCGGAGTCGTACAGGCTGATATACATTGCGTTGTCGTATGTAATGCCGAAGTTCCTGACGAGTTGGTGCAGGACAACCGTGTCAGCGTCGTATTCGAAGATATACGGTCGCAAGTAGTAGTAGCCATGGTTGCCGGGTGGTTCGATATCCCCGTCGGCGTCAATACTGAAGTAGCCGTAGTAGCCGGGGGTAAACGAGCCGACGGCAGCGCCGATCGATACCAGGGAATCCAGAAACAACTGCACCGTCGGCTCGGATTCCGGCGTGTGATAGCCGATTGAACCCCAGATAGTGTTGTCGGGCACCCGGCGAAGTTCCGCCCGGTCAAAGACGACTATGCTGCTGTCGTCACACGTAATGTGAAAAGCCTCCTCGCTGACGATCAATCGGCCCGAAACCTGGGCGCCGTTCTCAAAAGCTAAGCTGTAGGTTCCAGATGTCAGAGAGCCCAGGTGGAGGTTGGCCAGAGCCGGGCCCAGGGCGGTAAGGCAGATCAGCGGCTGGTAGATCCCGCTGAATTCAACTGATATCGCGCTGCCGACAATGCTCATCCGGTTGATAATAGCGAAATTGCAGCAGGGATAGATTGTCTCGGTGGCGCATCGGAACTTCTGTGTTCTCGCTGAGGGGAGCAGACTTTCCCACAGCGATACATGGATCAGGGAATTAACCGGCGCAATGAACCCCGCTTGGCAGGGGGTCGGCTGCGGGCCGGCCATGAATATGAAATCAACAAGATAGACCAGGTCCGAGATGTCAATGTCGCCGGACCCGTCGATGTCCGCCTCATCGATGCAGTGCGGGACACAGCAAACCTCCGGGTATTGGCAGAACATGTATTCGACCAGGCAGACCAGGTCGGATATGTCGATCTGCTCGTCGTCGTCTTCGTCGACGTTGCCCCTGATGCCCTCACAGCACTCACAGGAGGAGATTATCGAATTGTCAAGACAAATGGCTTGAAAGGTGCCGCACCAGACATTGCAGAAAGGATCGATTGAGCCGCTGACGAAGACATAATCGCCGGCGCTGTACCCGCCGTAATCGCTCAGAACGTAGGCGCCTCCTTCGTCGGCCATAAACCACAGGCAGCCACCCTCGATATCGGTGACCAATCTACCGCAACCCTCGAAACAGAGTGAGGGGCTGGGCAGGGCTACAACCAGGATGACCGTCAGAACGACAGCAATGTACTTTCTCATAAGAACACCTCTTTTGATCGCGAATCGTCCGGGTTCGCTTTCCCGTTCCTCGCGCGCTGGGAACGCTGATGTATCTCCTTGCGTGAGGTCCCGACAGCGCCATGGCGTTCTGCGCAGACAGATCGGTCCAGTCACCACAGGAACGACCCGCTCCCGTCCATGGGGACCCGGTATTTGCGGTACAGGTTGCGTGTGAGTGGTAGATATCACCGGAGGAAAACGAATAGGAGATTCAAAAGAAACCGCCGGGTCTCTCTTAGCAACTTAGTCCCGGTATCTGCTGGTGTCAAGGATTCTTGTCGCTAACGCAGGGTTTGCGATCCGCAGCATGAGAAGGTTGTTGGGAAAGTCACGTTAACATGTCACCGAAGCATTGATGCTGGTGCTGCCACAAGTCTCTACCTGGTATAAGCATTAGTCCATAGAGACGTGGGGCAGGGACACCTACTGTCCCCAGTAGTAGGTCAGGCCCCCTGTGGGCCTGACACTGACTGTCTACGACAAAAACCGTAGCAATAGTAGGGCAGGTTTGTCTTCAAACCTGCCGAAAAAGGCGGATCCGAAGACGAATCTACTTTGATTCCCACCATGAATGGTGGTCCACCCGGACTCGCGTCGCGCTACCCTACTGTTCTTCCACCTTTTCTTTGAAGATCGTAAAGGGCGTCGTCGACAGGACGTTTCCATCGGCATCGAGCACCTTCACTTCCCATTCACCGACCCAATCGGGGAGAATGGTCTTCCGGCTCCACGTGCGGAACGACGGGCTCCTCACGGGAAGCTCCACCGTGGCCCTTTCCTCGCCCTGGTAGTACCAGACGTGTCTGACGAAAGTCGTATCCACGGCGCCCAATATCTTGCTCCACAGGCAGAGCTGGCCGATCTCGGAGCCGAAGCTGTCCCCGGCGCCGGTCGGCACCCGGTCTTCAACCGCTGTGCAAAGCTGCACCTCGGCTGTCAATGACGACGCGCTCACTTCCTCGGCTGGAGCGGCCTTGGTGCTATCCTTCACCGGAGCTGCCTTGGCACTGTCCTCAACCTGGGCGAAGGCCATTGCACCCATGGCGACCATCACCAACACGAAAACGATCACAGACTTCACGCGCATGTTTTCCTCCTTCAGGAATGACTCATAAAGACCCTGCCGGCAGAATAGCATTGCGTCCCGGCGCAGGCAACAAAAAAACGCCCTGAGCGCAACCCCATGCGAGGCCGGGCGTCACCGAAGACAGGGCGGTATACGTCCTCAGTTCAGTTCGGCAATCAGCCGCAGCCCCTCAAGAGTCAACTCCGGTACGACCAACTCTATATGCCGTGAGTGCCGCTCGAGTCCCGCGGCCAGTCCTCCCGTGGCGATGATTCTGCCGTTCTCAAAACCGATTTCCTCAATGATCCTGTCGATGATATAGTCAACCTGGCCAACCGTCCCGTAGAAAAGCCCCGATTTGAGAGCAGCTTCGGTTGACCGCCCGACGACCGCGCCCGGCTGCTCGAACGGCACCTCAAACAACCTGGCTGCGTTGCGGGCCAGTTGTGCCATCGACGTCTCGGGGCCCGGGACGATGACGCCGCCCACGTATGCTCCGTGGGCATTGATCACGTCGAAAGTGACGGCAGTGCCCAGATCGACAATAATCGCCGGTCCGCCATACTCCGCGTATGAGGCGACGGAGTTCGCAATACGGTCGGCGCCGATTTGCTCGGGGTAGTCGATGTCGATCGTAATCGGCAGTCTGCTGCGGAATGAGACGACAATCGCGCGGCAGCCAAACGCCTCCTGACAACACGCCGTGAAAGCGCCCGTAAGGTGAGGAACCACAGAAGATATCGCAACCTTGCGCACGTTCTTGTCACGCGCCTTCTCCCTCCGGACAAAGCTCTCAGCGAGTGTGCGGGCCTCATCCGCGGTCAGTCGGGCCGGGGTCGAAAGTCGGGTGCTGCCCACTAAGTTCCTCTCGTCAAACAGCCCCATGACGACGTTGGTGTTGCCTATGTCAATCGCAAGCAGCATAAACGGAATATAGAGAACTAGGCCGCCAAGTCAACCACGGAGCTTGCCCGACGATCACCCTGCCAACGGATACCCTCCCCTGGCATTGAGCCGGCGGAATCTAACAGGTTGTTGAAAAAGCACTTTGTCCTACTCGGAAGCCAACGGATTCGTCATGCCGGGGATTTGCATATCCACCTTCTCTGTCAGGCCCGCGAAAGCGGACATCCAGTATGGCGTTGATACCAGTGGATTCCCGCTTTCGGGCCTGTTGAAAAACGTACTCCAAGGGGTGGCCTCGGGTGTCCCTGCCCGACGCCTCTATGGATTCGTGCTATTGCCAGACAGAGACGCTTGGCAGCATCAGCACCAATGCTTCGGTGGCCAGCTAATGTGACTTTTTCAACAAGCCCTTTCGCGGGAATGACGTAGGGGCTCAGAGATGACCTGTAATGGAAGGCAGTTGCTGTCTTGCATTCCATACCGAGTTTTCAACAGCCTATTAGTGGTCAGAGCGACTTCTCGGCTCGGAGTCACCGCATTCGGCTTCTGATCTGCCTACGGGCACAGGATGCCCTTGATCAGGCACCCCGGTTGGGGACGATACAAATAAACTCGACCGGATCGGGGTGCTGGTTTTCAAACTGGTGCACAATGTTGGGGGGGACAAAGGCGAAATCGCGCTGGGCGAGTTCAAACACTTCGTCTCCTATAGTCAGCTTCACCTCACCGCTGAGGACACCGATGATATGCTCCCAGTCATGTTGATGACGGGGCGTGAATCCGCCCGGGCCGACGCGAAACAGCCTCAGTGTGTGATCCTGCCATCCCTGCGTGGGGCCGATGACATTGGCCTTGAGAGTATTGGCCGCCCCCTCCATGTTGACATCTGCGAGCTTGAGCTCACCGTACTTGACGACAGGCATGCGTCCTCCGTGTTGATGCGTTGCGTGAATATACCAGAGAGCGAGTCATAAGTCAACCTGGCGGAAGGCGGGACTTACTGCCTCACATAAGAGGTAACCGGAAGCAGAGTGCTTTAGCGTACGTTGCCTCATATTGCAGGTGACCAAGTAATGGAGCTGTGATAGGGGAAGAACGAGTGAGGACACGGCCTTCCGTGCCGACAAAAGAAAACCCTCCCGGCCCTTTTGCGTCATAGGAGGGTTGTGCCTGTCAGACGGTTTTCAGCAGGCTCAGCCGTAGATCTCGGAGCGGTTGCATTTGCAGACGCCGACATTCTGGGATCGCATTTTCCAGGCGCCATTGTCGCCTTTGACCGCCCTGACGTACTTGATATACTGAATGGCCTCGCTGCACACAGGGCATGTCATTGTAAACGCTCTTTTGGCCGCCTTGTCGGCAAACGTCATCTTCTTAGCCATCGGAGAAAACTTCCTCTATTTCGATTGCGTCGTCCTTTTCGTGCCTTCTTATCTCACTCTTGACGGCCAACAGCAGCTTTGTCGTTTCCCGCAGCAGATTCATTTCCTCGTCGCCACGAAAGCTGGCCGCCGCCTTGTCAAACTGGTCGGCTGCCGACCGGTATTCTTTATCCCTGAGCGCCTGCAGCGCCCGGAAGCAGGCTTTCTCAGCGGTACTAAGCATCCCGTTTAGCCTCCCTGAGAAGCTTCTCAGCTTCCTTGAGCCTCTTGACGTACGGCTCAACTTTGTAACCGCCTTGCTTGAGGTAATATATCATAAAAGCCGACAAAAGCAAGGCATCCGTGCTTCCCTGCAGGCGGGCAGATTCGAGGGCGCCGTCCAAAGCGGACAGCAAATGTTGTTTTGAACGAGACAGGTCGCGAAAAAGCCCGGACAGCCTTTCCAGGGTGTTATCAAACAGGGTAATAGAGTCCGAACTTGAATCACCGGCGGATTCCGGGCCGCGCTTGAGAGTCAGTTTCGGGCGGACTTTCCTGGCGATCTTCCGCCAGTCCTCAATCTCGGAGCCTATCTTGTCCGTCTGCGTCGTGGAGCCGTCGCTGGATTCAAGCGTCCTGCTGATCTCGCCTAACATGTTGCTGATGCGGTCAATGTCCCCCGGTTTGAGGCGATCCTCTGCCAGCCACCGGTTGTGCTCAGTGAGCCAGTTGTCGACCGACTCAACCGTATGATCACCGTTCTGCGTCGCCCTGGTGATGTCATCCAACCGGTTCATCCCGTCCAGCACCGTGAAGCGCGCTTCCTTCAGCGCCAAAGCTCGTTCAAGGAATGATTCGAGCAGGATTTCAAGTGACTTGAGCGTCCTCAGACTGGTCAATCAGCTTTCTCCATCTGCGTCCGGGCAATCCTGCGTTCGTCGGGACGGTTGTGTGTCCTGGCGGTGAGATAATCCTCGAACAGGCCAGCCAGGCGGTTGATCGTCTTCTCCAGTTGTGGCGAACTCGACGACGGCTTCCTGTCGGTCTTGGTTATGATGCCCGACAGCTTAAGATGAGCCAGAGTCCTGAGCGCTTCCTCGCGTGTGACGGGGCTCAGGCGGCAGACATCGGCAAGACTGCGGTGACCATCGACGAGGGCCATGATGTTCCACTCCAACGCCTTGAGAGACACGTCGCGCGTGCGACCCGCCTGCGATGCGGAAATCGTGTACACGGCCTCTTTGTCCGGCAGGGTCGCCTTGACCATGTTCATCTCATCGACGCGTCGCAATCCCTCAAGGATAACGTTCTCCACGGAGAGGTTGACCAGGATTTCTTCGTCGGTCGGGAACTGGTTTTCGTAAAACTTGAACGACCCGCTCTGCCAGGAAAGAAGCGAATACAATAGCTCTTCCACCTGTCCCCTGACCACGGTCACGAGATCGGCCCGGTCAATGTAGTCCCGCGAGATCATTATCTCGCCCAGCCGTTTCGTGTTCTCCGTCTTGGCCTGGATTCTGACCGCTTCCTCCAACTGTTTCTCCGATATGATACCGCGTTCCCTGAGAAGCCGGCCCAGGTGGAATGTCTGCCGCGGACCATAGCCGTAGGTGATACTTCCGTCCTTGAAATACACCATGACGATGCAGTCGTCCTTCTGAATCCCCAGAGTGCCGGACTTACGGCTCGAAGCTATCAGTTGGAGTATTTCGGGCAGGGTAAAGCGTTCGATTCGCCCCTGTAAATCAAGGTCCATACATGCTCCATGCGATCAAAAAACGTTACCAAACCAACCATCAGCCAGTTCTGCGTTCGAGCAACGGCACGTTCTCGAGCGCCCGGCACAATAACATATCGACGACAACCAGTCAACAAGAACTGCAGGCGAGGCTGCCTTTTTGGTGGCGCGCCCCGGGGTTATCTGTTAAATAGGCGTAACCATTGTGAGGTGCCCGGCCGGAGAGGCCGGTTGACACGAGCCTTGGATGATCGCATGAGGATATTGAAGCGCAGGCTGATTGCAGACGGCGTCGAGCTTATCATATCCGGCCAGGAGAACCCGCTGGCGCTGCCGGCGGACACGGACTATCACGACAGTCTCAAGGAAGGCATTGTCCTGACTGCGCCTCAACTGCAGCGCCTGAAAGAGAAGTCCGAGCTATTCCGCTGCGACCGCGAAGCGGCCCGGATCCTGGCGCTACGGGATCACTCGGTCGGTGAGTTCCGAGACAGACTGCTGCGCAAACGGTTTGCGCCGTCGGCGGTGGACCGGACCACCAAGAAGTACCGGCAACTTGGCGCTCTGGACGATGCCAGGTACGCCAACGCCGTGGCTGAAGCGCTGCTGCAGAGGCTCCCCTGCGGACAGGCTTACCTGACGTCATACCTGCAGAAAAAGAGGATTGCGCGTACTTTGGCGGAACAGGCGGCGCAACTGCTGTTGTCGGGGCGTGACCCGGCTGCGATGGCAGAGGAAGCCCTGGCCCGGCGATGGTCGAGCTTTGGCCAGTTTGAACTTGAGAAGGCTCGTCGCAGGGCCTATAATTACCTGGCCCGCCGCGGCTTCAGTTATGATGACGCCAGGATCGCCTTCGAGAACCTGTGGACGCAAAAACAAGAGGAATCGGAAAATTAAGACCTCGCAGATAAGACAGTCCTTTATTGACTATTTCGCACGGCGCGATCACCGCGTCATTCCATCCTCGCCCGTCATACCGTACGATGATCCCACCATCCTGTTCGTCAACGCCGGCATGAACCAGTTCAAGGACCTGTTCACGGGCCGGCGCAAAGCCGACTACAAGCGCGCCACCAGTTACCAGAAATGCCTGCGGGCCGGAGGTAAACACAACGATCTGGACAACGTCGGCTTCACCGCCCAGCATCACACATTTTTCGAGATGTTAGGCAATTTCTCCTTCGGTGACTATTTCAAAGAGGAAGCCATCAGCTACGCCTGGGAATGGGTCACCAAAGAGCTAAAACTGCCGGTGGAGAGACTGTACGCCACGGTTTACGAAACGGACGACGAAGCCTACAGACTGTGGGAGAAGATCGCACCGCAGTTGAAAAATGGCCGCCTTCTCCGCTTTGGCAGGAAGGATAACTACTGGTCGATGGGCGAGACCGGCCCCTGTGGCCCATGCTCTGAGATCCACTTTGACCGCGGCGAGAAATTCGGCGCCGGTCCGGATGACGTTATCAACGGCAATACCGACCGGTTTTTTGAAATCTGGAACCTGGTCTTCATGCAATACGACCAGCTCCCGGACGGACGGCTGATCCCCCTGCCCAGCCCGTCGGTGGACACCGGGGCCGGGCTGGAGCGTCTGGCCACCATCATGCAGGGCGCCGACAGCACCTACGGCATTGATCTTTTCAAAGGCCTCATCGTGGCCATCTCCGAACTTGCGCACGTTAAGTACGCCGACACCGTTGTCTCGCACCATGTCGTGGCCGATCACCTGCGGGCATTAGTGTTTGCCATCGCTGACGGGGCGGGAATCTCCAACGAGGGCCAGGGATACGTTCTGCGGCGGATCATCCGCCGAGCGGCGCGGCATGGGCGGCTTCTGGGCATCGAGGAACCGTTCATCCACACGCTGGTACCGGTGTTGACCGAGGCTATGGGAGAGGCGTACCCGGAGATACGAGAGAAGCAGGGTCATATCGAGACGGTGATACGGTCCGAAGAAGAGGCGTTCGGGCGAACGCTCCAGACCGGGTTGGTGCTTTTCGAGCAGTTGGCGGCAAAAGCGACTGCCTCGGGCAAGAACGTTGTCGATGGCGACACCGTCTTCAAGCTCTACGATACCTACGGTTTTCCATACGATCTCTCGGAGATAGTCGCCGCCGAGCATAACCTGACTCTCGACAGGAGCGGCTTCGAAAGCGCCATGGCGCGCCAGAAGGAGCAGTCGAAGGCAGCCCCGGGGTTTGCTACCCATGTGGCAGCGGTTGTGAGAAGGTTCATAGACGATGCCGACGAGGCTGGGGTGTTGTCATTTGAACCGACGAAGAAGACAGATTCCGACATACTCGAGTTCGATACAGCTATGGGGCTCGGTGTTGCAGCCCCGTTCCCCGAAGTGGCAGTTGTTCTTGCTGAGACACCGTTCTATGTCAAAGCGGGCGGGCAGGTTGGTGATACGGGGACCATTCGCGGTGAGCGGATAACGATTCAGGTAGAATCGCTGTACAATCATCAGGGCCATATAATACATCAGGGCAAAGTCACTCGCGGGACAATCGATGACCTTCTTCAGGGGACGCCGGTCACAGCCGAGGTCGATGTCGAGCGCCGCTGGGATATCCAGCGCAACCATACCGCCACTCATCTTACACACGCCGCTCTCCGGGAGGTGCTTGGCCTGCACGTCAAACAGTCTGGCTCATATGTCGGGCCTGACCGGTTGCGGTTCGATTTTTCCCACCACCAGCCTATGACCCCCGAACAGATCGAAAAGGTTGAACAGATAGTCAACGACAGGATACTGGAGGGCCACGAGGTCGACACCGAAGATATGGAGGTCGAAGCCGCCCGCAAGAGCGGTGCTACCGCTCTCTTTGGGGAGAAGTACAGCGACCGGGTACGGGTGATCTCAATCGGCGAATTCTCAAAGGAGCTTTGCGGCGGCACTCATGTTAAGAACGTGAGCCAGATCGGGCCGTATTTTATTACTCTTGAGACCGGTATTGCCTCCGGGGTGCGGCGGCTGGAAGCGATCACGGGTCGCCAGGCGATCAAGTACATGATGGAGGCCAAGCAGTTCCGACAGGAGACGGCTGCTTTGTTGGGTCGTCAGGAGGAGGACAGCCTTGAGGCTGTGCGGCAGTTGAAAGATGAAACCGCTGACTTGCACAAGGAAATCAAGAGGCTCAAGAGCGAGATGTTCTCCGGCGGGACAAGGACAGTCGGCCACAAACGCGAGGCAGGCAAGATCGAGGTTTACACCCACGATTTCGGCCCCACCGACCGGGATACGATGGCCGGCTGGATAGACACTCACAAGGAGATGAATCAGCCTGCGGTCGCCTTCGCCCTGGGCACGGTAGACGGCAAGCCGACTTTCATGGCATCTGCAAGTTCACAGGCCATCGGGGATCACGAGTTGGACGTGGGGAAGATAGCAAAAGAACTTCTGCCGCAGTTCGGTGGCCGGGGCGGGGGCAAACCTACATTTGCGCAGGGGACTGTCGCCAACGGCACTATGGCCGAGCAGTTGTTTCACGAGGCCTGCTCTATCGTTGAGAGGGATAGTAAGTGATTGTGAAAAGGGACACGGGACAACAGACTATAACCGACCACCAAGTAGAAGACACCGCAGGGAGTTACCGGCTCTATGGATAAAGACGAACAATTGGCCTGGCTGAGACAGGCGGCCGACGAGAGTGCTATTCTGCGTAAATCGGTGGTCGAGGAGATAGGCCCGCAGATTCTGGACATGGCGGCCGTGATATCGGGAGTGATCGGCTCCGGGGGGAAGCTGCTGATAGCGGGCAACGGTGGCTCGGCAGCCGACGCCTCGCATTTTGCGGCCGAACTCGTGGTTCGACTCACAGCCGACAGGACTCGTCAGTCGCTGCCGGCCATTTCTCTATGCACGGATACCTCGGTGATGACCGCCGCTGCGAACGATTTTGGCTTTGAGAATGTCTTCGCCCGGCAGGTGGAAGGGCTTGGCACTAAGGGAGACATGCTTTTCGTCATTTCCACGTCGGGAAACTCGGCCAACGTAGTGAAAGCCACCCAGACCGCTCGCGAGCGTGGGCTGCTTACGGCAGGTCTCCTGGGCTGCCGAGGGGGACGGGTAAGCAAATTGGTAGAACGGTCACTGATCGTTCCGCACACATCGACCCAGCGAATCCAGGAAGAGCACACGTTCATAATACACGCCCTGGTGGAGCTGGTAGAGAGCGGATTTTTCGGATGAACCCCCGGCGATGGCAGCGTTCGGATGACGCCCTTTTCTTCTTTTTCGCCCTTTTCATTTTGGGTTCCACCTTCTCCATCGCCTTGGCCCAGGTGTCACTGGGATTGGCGCTTGTCCTGTTTGTCGTCATTGCCGTCGGCAGGCGCTACAATCCCTTCGCGTCGTCACTTAAGCCGTTCTATGTTCTCGTAGGCGCCTACATTGCGTGGGAGTTTGTCGCCGCCCTGGCCGGTGAGACGCCCTCCCGGTCGGCCTGGATACTCAAGGAAGACTGGCTGTTCTGCATTGTTCCTGTCGGTGTCTACCTGTTGGCAAAAGAGCGCTACCGCGAACACATGGTAACGGCTTTTGCAGTCGGCGTCCTGGTCATTTCCATCTACGGCCTGCTGCAACACTTCTTCGGATGGCACTGGACCAAGGAGAGCCCGCCGGTGGCTGCGCCTGACTACGGTTACTTAGTGCGCGGCAGTTTTTCACACCGGTTGACGTTTGGCAATTATTACGGTACGGCGGCGCTCTTTATTTTCGGACTGGGGATTACCGGCATCAAACGCCTTTCATCGTACAAACGAACTCTCCTGATAACCGCCTCGTTACTGGCGGTGATTGCCACCATCCTCACCTACAGCCGCGGCGTTACGGTCGGTATTGGCGTTACGCTGGTCATGGGGGGAGTTCTGCTTGGCCGGAAGTATCTCACGGCAACCCTCGGTACGCTGGTCGTGGCCATCTTCCTGGTGGTACTGACTCAACCCGGGCTGGTGGGACGATTCGGGGATATCAAGAAGAACGACCTGGATGTAGGTTACGAGGGCGGACGCCTGTTCATCTGGGAAAACTCTCTCGTAATTGCCGGGGAGCACCCGCTTTTCGGGGTTGGCGCGGGGAACTTTGAGTTTGCCTACACGGCGCTTCTGAGGCCGGACATTCCTCACTACCGCAAACACGTCCACGCTCATAACGACCTCCTGAATATCGCCGCCACTACGGGACTGCCGGGGCTGGCGTTTTTTGGCGGGATGTGGCTTCTGGTCCTGGGATATTTCTGGGCTGGGCGGCGCAACGGCAGATTCTCCGACAGCGAGCGGCGTTTCTGCCTGGCGGCTCTCCTGGGGTCGGTCGTGTTTTTCATTACGTCCCTCGTTGAAGCCACCTTCGCCGATGAGGAGGTGCGGCAGATGCTGATGTTTGTCTGGGCCGCCGGGTTGTGGCCGTGGTATAAGCAGAGAGACCAGTTGGACGTTGTGGATTATTAAAAGGTCTTGACAATCGTCAGGTTTTGACTTTTTTGAGGCTTGAATTATGGCAACCAGTTCGAAAAAGCCATCCCCTGATGGCTACGATGAGATCAAGTGGCCGTTCGGCCCGAGGAACTACCTGATTTTCGGGCTGGCAATGGTAGTGATTGTCCTCGGGTATGTGGCCTTAGGCTATGGCTCGATTACATTGGCGCCGGTACTGCTGGTTCTCGGTTACTGCGTACTCATTCCGGTGGCGATCATCATCAAAGGTCGCCCTGACAAAGACCAGGTCGCACGGGACACAGGCGATACCGGAACACAGTGATCCGACGGGTGTGTTTAACACCGGCCGATCGTCCCGCCGCCCCCTGGAACTCTTGTCACGACGTTGATAAGTACCTATACTTCTCGATGACAATACCGACCCGAGAGCATGATGCGATCTTGAGGACTGTCGGCGACTGCTGACTCATTTCCTGCCGGATCGCGCGAGGCAGCCGGAATGTCCAAAGACTACCGCATCGGTTTTCTCTGCTCCTCCACATCGTGGGGCGGTCTGGAGATGAATGTTCTCAGACTGGCCGTCTGGCTCAGGGATCGCGGCTGGGAGGTTGTGCTCTACGGGGATCCCGAGTCGATTATAGTGAAGAAGGCAAGGGGGGGCGGTCTCACCGTCCGTCGAGTCGTCTCCAATTTCAAATACGGTGATCTGGTCAATGCCCGCCGTCTGGCTCGCCGTTGCAGAAAAGACAACGTCCGCAGGCTGATAATAAACTTAGGCAAGGATCTGCTTCTGTCGGTGCTGGCCAAGAAGGTCTCCGGTGGTTTCTTCAAGCTGATCCTCCTGCAGCACATGCACGTCGGCGGTTACAAGATGGATTTCTTTCACACCTGGGAATACAAACATCTGGACGCCTGGGTCGCCCCCCTGCCGATGTTCGCTAAGCGCCTGAAGCAGACCACCCGCCTTGAGCCCCGGAAGATATTCGTCATCCCGTTCGGTATCGAACTGGAGAGGTTTACCGACAACCGACCGGCGCGGACAGCAGCCAGACATCGGTTGGACCTTCCCGATCAAGTCCCGCTGGCGGGCATCATCGGGCGACTTGATCCCAAGAAGGGGCAGGACGTCCTGATCAGGGCCTGCGCCGGTGTGCACACGGCCGGACAGCCGCTGCATCTTCTGATAGTGGGCGACAAAACCGCCAACGACGAAATGAATTACAGCCGCCACTTGCGCGAACTGATAACACATTTGAATCTGACCGGCTGCGTTCACATGCGGCCGTACCTCGCCCAGGTGGAATACGCCTATGCCGCGCTGGACATGTTTGTCCTGGCGTCGCATTCGGAGACCTACGGCATGGTGACGATTGAGGCTATGGCGTGTTCGCTGCCGGTGATCGGGACGGCGGAAGGCGGTACGGTTCAGATAATCGAGGATAACGTAAGCGGGCTGCTGGTTCCGCCTCGGGATGTGGAGCGACTGACGGAGGCGCTCCTGAAACTGACCCGGGATCGGACGCTGTCGGAAAGACTTGGCGAACAGGCGGCAGCCGATGCCATCCGGAAGTACTCACACCGACGGCAGTGCTCGGCAGTGGAACAGATGTTGGAGCAGATCGGCGAGCGGTGACCGGCTGTGCCCGGTGAAAACGACAACACCGATGGTGACCGCGGGGTCTGCGCAGGGGCAACTTCGACTATCAGGTCAGTTGAGTTGGGATTCCTCGACACGAGCGCGATAGCGCTTGATCAGCCGGACCGTCTTTTCGGTTGAATCTGATTCAGCTAAGATATTGAACGCCGCCGTGAGTCGGTCGGGTGTCACCAGGACCCAGCCGTCTTCATCGAAAACGCGTACACCGTCGATCAACTGTCGCTGCTGGTCGTCGGAACCAACGATGAGTCGGCGCATGACCGTACCCTTCTTTGACCAGGGGCACGGAACCGAGACGGCCTGCCGGACGAGGTGTTCGAATTTCCGGCGGGCGTCGCCAAGACGGACCTTGTTGCGAGCCATCAGTTCGAGCAGCTTGACAGCCGTAAGCATGGCATCGGCGCCCATCTGGAAACCGGGGAATATGAACCCCCCCCGGGTGCCTCCGACGAATTCGGCTTCGCCCCGGCGGCGGACTTCCATCATGGCCAGGTGGTCGTCAGCAACCCGGATAACCTCCACCCCGTGATCCTTGGCTATCTCCTCAACACCCATGGAGGCGCTCACCGGAACGGCTATTTTCCCGGTCCTGTGTGTTCTGAGATACAGATCGGTCATCACCAAAAGGAGAAGCTGGCTGTCAACCGGTTTGCCCGTCTCGTCAACGACCGACAGCTTCTCGGCGGCGGGATTCAGCCGGAATCCGACGTCACAGTGGAGTGAAGTCACAATTGAGGACAGTTGCACAATGGCCTGACTGTCCGCTTCCGGCGAGCCGGAGAATTTGCGCGGGTTCAAATTGGCATTCAATTCTACGGCGGAGATCCCGAGGTTGAAGAAGAGAGTCGGAAAAACCTGGCTTGAGGCGCCGTTGGAATGATCGACGACTATCTTGAAACCGGCCTGCCTGATCACGTCGCCGTCAATTGAGGCCATAAAGTCCTCGCGGTAGTCTTCCAGCACCCGCTCCGGCATGTCCAAGTGGCCGATGTTGTCCAGCGAAGCCCGCTCGAAATCCTCGCCGAAATACATCCGCTCGACTTTCTTCGATGTCACCGTGGGGAGATCAAGCCCTGACCCGTCGAAGCAGATGCAGTCGATCTGGCGGTAGTCCAGGGGATGGTGGCGGATGTAGATGCCCGACTTGTAGTTACCGCGGCTCAAACCGTACCGTACAACGGGGATAGGCAGCATCTCGAGATCCGATACGTTTACTCCCGCCGACAGAAGGCCCGATATCAACCCCCGCTTCAACAGGCGTGAAGTGGCCGAGGCATCGCGGCTGGTGACAACAGCGTTACCCTGGCCCATCAGTGCCCCAAAGGCGGCTCCCAGTTTCACCAGCATTTCCGGTGTGATCTCGGTCAGGGCCAGTCCGGTGACCTTGGAGTCCGTAAACAGTTCCCGGTTCCACTTCTCTCCCCAGACCATAGAGGTGGAGACGATTGCCCCCGGATCGACCGCCTTGCCCGGCCAGATTTTGCAGTTGGCCTTCACGGTGGCGGAGTCCCCGATCACGCAATCGTCGGAGACGATCACGTCGTCAAGCAACTGGACATTGCGTCCGATCTCCGAGTGGTTACAGACGACGGCGTTGTTCATGACAGCCTCGATGCCGATACTACAATCCTCCCAGATAACCGAGTTGGTCAGGCTGCAGGCGGCCCCGACGCGGCTGCGATTGCCGATGACGCAATTATGCAGTTTCGTTCCCGATCCCACCAGGACGTCGTTGCCGAGGATAACGGTGCCGGTAAGCTCGGCTCCCGCTTCAATCTGAACGTTGGCCCCCTGGTAAACGGCGACGCTCTCGGCCGTGGCGGCGGTCCCCCCGAAGTTCAATGTGACTTTGCGCTCGAACAGATCCATATGAACACGGCGGTACTCGCCGACGTTGCCGACGTCCTTCCAGTAGCCCTGCATGACCTTGCCATACAGGCCTATGTCCCGGGACAACATAAGAGGGAAAAGGTTCCGGGAGAAATCGAAGTTGGTGCGGGGCGGGATGAGGTCTATGGCCGACGGTTCCAGCAGGTAGATGCCCGTATTGATGGTGTCGGAGAAGGCCTCCCCCCATGATGGTTTCTCAAGAAAACGGACGATTCTGCTGTCTCCGGCTGTTATCACAATGCCGTAGGCCAGTGGATTCTCCATGCGTGTGAGCAGCAACGTCGCCTGTGAGCTTTTCTCGCGGTGCCACTGGATCGCCTCCGTGAGATCAAAATCGGTCACCAGATCGCCCGAGATTACCAGGACCGGTTCGAGGGCCGTCTCAAGGGCGTACCGTACGGCGCCGGCAGTGCCGTAGTCATCATCAGTCTGGACGTAGTCCATGCTGACACCGAAGGCGCCCCCGTCTTTGAAATAGTCCCGAATCCTGTCACCCTGGAAATATAACAATGATGTGATCTGACTGACGCCGTGCCGAGCCAGCAGCGACACGACATGCTCCATCATGGGGAGATTACCGACGGGCACCATCGGCTTGGGCAGGTTTATGGTAAGGGGTCTGAGCCTGGTGCCAAACCCGCCGGCCATTATGATCGCCTTCATTGAGTTGCTCCGTTCGCCTGCTTCAGCCCGCGTGCAGCCAGGTAGCCCTGTTCGATCATGTGACGGGCGACATCAAAAAAATCTTCATATTCTACAAAGCCAATATTGTTTTCCCGGCAGTATTCGACAAGGTCTTTTTTTGCGAAAATCAGGTCGGCTTCGGTGGTGGCGCAGGCGTCAGAATAGCCATCGCCCACAAATACGATTCGCGTGGAGGCATTCCCGGATCGGTACTCGCGGATACGTTCCCCCTTGCAACTCCCGCAGCGATCGCAGGACTTGTTTTCGTAGGGGAATTCCACCGTCAACCGCCCCCCGTGGAGTTTTCCAACGTTGGCCAGAACGGGAAGGCCGCTGATGCCGTGCCGTTTCAGCACATACCGAATGTAGAACTCGAGGCCGTCGGAGGTTACGATGAGATCGGTCTTCCGATTTCTGCAGAGCCGCACAAACTCGACAAACCCGCGATTCAGTTCGAACCCGTCAAGGAAGCGGTAGATCTCCCGTGGCGTGGCTGTTACCATCGCCGCCTCCTGAAGCAGGCACTCACGGGTTGTCAGTTGACCGCTCTTCCACTTGGGCACCAACTCATCGTTCCTGCCGCCGGAGAAATGGCGAAACAGATGGTAACCGATATCCCGTCGCGCGATAGTACCGTCGAAATCGCAGAATACTGCTGTTTTCATAATCAGTTATACGCGTAATCCTGTTTCCGATGCGAAACCACCACCGGAAAGAACCACCTCACGGAGCATCGGTCAGGCGACAGGTGATCTTGAGTCAGGGTCATCGACCCTTCACCTGCCAAGAACGATATCAACAGCCAACACAACCGCCGGGTGCTCCCGCACGATCACTTCACGGTAGGCGCGGGTAGTGGAGTATTTCCGTTGAAAAGCAATCTCCTTCAGCCTCGAATAGATGTAGCCGCGGTGAATGTAAAACTGCCGTTCATCTTCGTGTCGAGAGGCGGCCAGCAGCCCCGCCAGGGCAGTATTGACATCATTAGAAGCGCTATCGGAAACCGCGAGCTCCACCATGCCGGCGATGAGCTCGGTGCGCGGGGTCTGGTAGGTGAACCCTTCGCAAGCGGCAAAGGCAGCTACCTCGGCGCTCCACAGCTCGATCATACCGTCTTCGCCCGTTCGATCGATGATCTCGTTCTGGTACTCGCCGGCAAAACGCTGAAGGAGAAGCGAATTCTCCAGGGCCCGGGGAAAACTGCGTCCTCGTGCCGACTCGCAGTAGAAGTCCGGAACCAATCCGTGCCCGACGTCGTTGAGGGTGGAGTCGAAATCGTTGAGGTACACCGGACCGTCCAGGTAGTATCGCGAAACGGTCAAGCGGAGGCCGTCGCCGTCGAGAAAACGGATATACGTCTGAACCAGTCCTTTGCCGAAGGTGGTATCACCCACCAGGGCCGCTCGCCCGGCCTGCTGTAGCGCCCCGGCCACAATCTCCGCTGAAGAGGCCGAACCCCGATCGACAATGACCGCCATGGGCAAACCGGCGGCAAGGTCCTCGCCGGTGGCGAAGTACGCCCCCGCACTCCAGCGGGACCGGCCCTCGGTGCCGACAACGAACTGATGCTCTCCTAAGAAGAGATCCGCCGTCCGGCAGGCCTCGACAAGAAGGCCTCCCGGGTTGCCACGAAGATCAAGGATAAGCCCCCTGGAGTTTCTTGTGGAATCGGCCACAAGGGAATCAACGGCGGCCCGGACATCGTCCGCCGCGCCCGAGTCGAAATCGAGCAGCCTTATGTACACCACGCTGTCCGGCGTAAGGCCGGCATACGGAACATGCACAAACGGTATCCGGCGCCGAACAACGGTCACGTTGAGAGTGTCCCGGTCGACCGGGCGGTAGACGTTCAGGGCCACGGCCGTTCCTTCTTCACCGCGCAGAACGGCGGAGGCTTCTGACAGGCTCATAGCCGCGAAATCGCGCGAGTCAGCCGTGACGATAATATCACCGGTCAGCAGGCCCGCCTCATCGGACGGCCCGTTCTCGCGCACCGACACAATCAGGAGACCTCTCTCATCGGCGATCACGGTCACGCCGATGCCGCCGTATGCGCCCGACTCCTGTTCCTCCATGCGGCTGAATGCGGACGATGTTACGTAGTCCGTGTAGCGATCGAGGCGGCCGGTAATGGCCCGGCGAGCGGCGACCACCAGCCGATCCCAGTCGACCTGGCCGTGGTAGTTTTTCTCGATGTGTATGGCCGCCGCGACCAACCGGTAGGCCGGCTCAATACCCGGGTCGGAGAGCACGTAGATTGCCATGCCCCCGATGACAAGCACCATTAGCGTAACCAGGACCAGGGACACGAAAACCGAGCGGCGATCCAGCACGGGAGCGGATTGACTCATGTGATCTCGATCCTTCTGGCCAGTATCTTCCTGATGTCGCTGAAGATGTCTTCAATCGACCGGGAAGCATCGATGACCTTCACGCGCCTTCTTTCCTTCCGGGCAATCTCCAGGAATCCGCGCCGAACACGGTCAAAGAAGGCGTGAGACTGGGTTTCCAGCCGATCCCGCTGGTTTCCCAAACGGGACAGGGCCAGGTGGGGGTCGATATCCAGAAGCATGGTCAGATCCGGCTTGAGATCGCCCACCGCCACTCGGTGCAGGGAACGCACCATCCTGACATCCATTTTCCGGCCGTAACCCTGGTAAGCGGTCGTACTGTCGTAGAAGCGGTCACACAGTACCATTTTGCCCTGGAAGAGGAAGGGGACAATCTCCCGAGCGGTTATCTCCGCACGGGCCGCCTCATAAAGGAGAAGTTCGGTAGCCGGCTCGATGGTAAGACGACGGTCCAGGAGTATCTTTCTGATCCTCTCGGCAGTCCTTGTCGAGCCCGGTTCGCGCAGGAGCTTCACCTGGTGGTCGTGGCCGGAAAGATACTGGTACGTCAAAACAGCCTGGGTGGTTTTCCCACACCCGTCAATCCCCTCGAAGGTAACGAAGAGTCCTCTGGCTGGCCTGACGCTCATTCGGACACCCAAGCTTGGGAAACTCCCATGAAAAACCGGCGACTCGATCAATCGCCGGTCATATTAGCAAATAGCACAGGCAGACACTACTTTTTTCTGGTCACCACCCGCTTTTTCGCTGCCGTCGCGGTGGCGTTGTTTTTGACGGCCGGCTTCCGGACAGTAACCTTCCTGGCAGCGACTTTCACTTTGCGCGGCTTTCGAGCGGCCTGTTTCCAGCCGTATTTGGCGATGAACTCCTCCGTGAGTCGCCGCGCCTCGTCGTCGGTGTATTGAATTGGCGGCGATTTCTTGAAGTAGGCCGAGGGCTCTATCAAGGCTCCGGAAAGGCCGTTGTCCAGCCCCAGCTTGCAGCAGCGGATGGCATCGATCACTACACCGGCGGAGTTGGGACTGTCCCATACTTCCATCTTCAGCTCCACATTCAGCGGGACCTCGCCGAACGTGGTCCCTTCCATGCGGATATAAGCCCATTTGCGATCGCTCAGCCATTCGACATAGTCAGACGGGCCTATGTGGACGTTGCCCGGTCCTATGTCGTAAGTGAGTTGACTGGTGACGGCGTTGGTCTTGGATATCTTCTTAGACTCCAGCCGCGAGCGCTCCAGCATGTTGAGAAAATCGGTATTTCCGCCCACGTTAAGCTGGCTGGTCCGGTCCAGCTTTACGCCGCGCTCCAGGAACAGCCGCGTCAGCACCCGGTGCGCGATAGTGGCGCCGACCTGCGATTTTATGTCATCGCCGATAACCGGGAGACCTTTCTCCTTAAACCGCTTCTGCCAGTATGGCTCCCTGGCGATAAAGACCGGGATGCAGTTTACGAAGCCGCAGCCGGCCTCGAGAATCTGCTCCACGTACCACTTGGTCGCTTCCTCGGAACCGACCGGAAGGTAGCTGACGACAACATCTGTCTTGCTCTCCCTGAGCAGCTTGGCGATATCCACAGTGTCCCCGGGAGCCTTCTCTATGACCTGTGAGAGATAGTACCCCAGGCCGTCGTGGGTCATGCCCCGCTGCACGATGATACCGCACTTCGGTACCTTGGAGAACACGTAGGTATTATTCGGCCTGGTGAAGACGGCTTCGGAGAGGTCTTTGCCCACCTTGTTCTTGTCAATGTCGATGGCGGCGGAGAACTCAATATCGCGAATGTGATAACCGCCCAGGTTGACGTGCATCAGTCCCGGAACAAAGTCATCATCTTTGGCCTTCTTGTAAAACTCAACTCCCTGCACCAGCGACGAGGCGCAGTTGCCGACACCGATTATGGCTACGCGTACCTTACCCATAGTATGGAATCCTTTCCCGCTCTCATGTCCGTTACCTGACAGCCTGTCGGTCGCCATGATAGAGAGCGCCCGTGGTGGTGTCAAATGAAAACCGGCTTCTCCTTGCCTTTTTATATCATTAGTATATATTCTATGACCAGATGGTCATCAAGGACAACTACCCGGGACGGGCCCGTGTCGCCGGTGCGCCCGGCCCGGTAATACGTGGAGACAGCGCCGATGCTGGATGAAAACATAGTGGTGAGACTGGTGGCGCGCGGAATCGTCGCTGACACTTTCCGCCGCCTTTCGCCCGAGAAGAAAAACCAGATATACCAGGCTGCAATCAGGCTGCTCGGCGAGTACGGGTACGACGGCCTGTCGGTGGACGAACTGTGCCGTGAGGCCGCCATCTCCAAGGGTTCGTTTTTTCAGTATTTCCCGTCCAAGAGCCATCTGCTGGAGTTCACGGTGCTTGTCTTTGACGACTTTCTGGCCTGGTGGATGGCTGAGTTGCGATTGAATGAACGTGCCGTGCTGGCCTCGGACCGGCTGCGATCTCTCTATCAGGCGTTGACGGTCGACTCCAGGTTGTCTCGGCAAGAGGAGCGGTTCTACCTCTTTGTCACGAACGCCATAGATCATGCCGCGGTTAAGCTCGAGGGAATTGACATAGAGCGGCATATCAGCGGCTATGTGACCGAGATAATCGCTCGCGGCGAGCAAACCGGTGAGATTCGGGGCGACTTCGACGTGGAACTGACGGGGCGCTTGACGGCGCTGGTTATCAGCGCCCTCGTGGAAGGACAATATGCCGGACAGCGACTCCCGCGCCACGACATGCAGGAGTACCTTATTTCCTTCCTCTTCGACGGGATCAAGGCGTAGTGTCCGCGGTTGCCCGCATTAGTACAGCTTGCCGCCCAGCTTCGTCTCACTGATCGGGCCCACCGGCGACGCTTTTGTGCGCGGCAGACGCCCTCGTCTGCCCGTTGACAGATGTCTGATCCCGGGGCAGACCGGGAGGTCTGCCGCCCACGGTATGACAGAGAAAGTGAGTTGAGCCCTCAGGCGTCCCTGCCTACCGGTTGACGCCGACGTCAAGCCTGAAATCCCGCAGGGTCAACAGGCTCTCCTGGCGCTCGCGGATCATGCCCTCGGTCATGGAGAAATCCGGCCCTGTGTTTTCGATCATCACAGACGAAGTGCTGGAAGCGAAGTAGCCTGCTCGTCGAAGGTCCCCTCCCGTCTTGAGATACTCAAACGTAAACCCGGCCATGTATGTATCACCGGCTCCGGTGGAGTCAAGCAGGTCAATGCCATAGGCGGGCACCTCAATATATTCGTGGCCGTCAAAGATCAGGGAACCCAGCTCGGCCAGCGTGACGATAACCACCTTTGGCCCCCACGACTTGATTATGCGTGCCGCCTCGTAGGGGTCGTGACGGCAGTCAATCCCGGTCAGAATCCGTCCTTCCAACTCATTCGGCTTGACGATATCGAACACGCGAAGGATGTCCTGTATACCATCCGCCTTTTCATGGTAGATGCGGCCGTTCTCATCGGCGCCACGAATCAATCCCTGCGGGTCACAGAAGAACAACCCGTCGAAATCACCACGAATGTCTCTTATGCCGTCAAACGATACTTCGCCAAGGATCGGCCCGATGAGCACAGCCGTTGCATCCCGGTACCACCCCGGATCAATCGCGTCTATGTTGGCGGCACGTCCCAACAGGTCGAGGGAACGGTTGCCGAAATCGTCATAGTAAATCAGGGAGAAGCCGCCCGTCTCGTCGGAGGGTATGATTTCATGCTCAATGCCGTACCGGGCCAGTTCGGCGATGAAATGGCTTTTGAAGTCGTCGCCCACAGCGCCCACCAGTCTGACCTGCTCGCCCATCTTGGCCAGGGCCAGGGCGGCGTTGGTAGAGCAGCCGGAGAGGACGCGCCCGTCCGGCTCGACCTTTTTCGTTTTGATATAGTCGTATACCGGGTTGCCGATAGCGGTGATCATGTGTTGCCCTCGAAAGAATGATTCAGACGAATGGCCTTTAGTAGTTCGTCCGATGCTCGCCAGTCCGCTTGTACAGCCCGGTCCAGTTTGCTCCATCGAGAGAACAAGGTGTCATCGCCAGCACCAACGTGGGGCTTCAATTGAGTTAACAGTACCGCCAAAGCCTTCATATTGAGAATGTTTAACACAGTTAACCAGTATTTCAGAAACTCAATGTCGGATTCTGCTATGCTGGCATTTATGCGCATACTAGGATACCACTCTTCCAAGAATTGTTTGTAGTGATGGGAAACCATCGACAATCGATTATATGCTCCTTTCCAGTCCGCAAGTCCCTGCTCTTTTAGAACATCCCGGACTTCTCGTGCCGACACTTTCTTCTTACCTACTAGTTGTGGCTTGAGTTGTATTGCCAGTAGCTTGTGAGAGATCTCTTGTGCCAATCGCAGTTCGTGCAGCCCAGAAGAGACATAGCCAAGTTTGAAGCATTCCGTAACAGCCTGATTGATCTCTAACAGGAAATCCACCAGAAGTATGATGTGTGTATCCAGTTGGGATTTCCTTTTAAGTCGCCTAAGCTGTCGTGAACATTTGATCAATTCACGTTCGATCTTGCGCCTCAAGATCACGTGGTGCCTTAACTGTTTCTGGAAGATACGCCCAAACTTGGTTGCCACCAGCTACACTTCCCGCTTTTTGCCGAGTACCTTCCTGGCATAGAGCAGACGCTGAATAGCAGTGATAAACGAAGTCACACCGACGATTATAAGCGCGAACTCCAGCCAGCCACCCCGGGGCCAGGTGCCGGTCGGTAGGTAATGCTCCAGGATGGACCCGGCGACAATCAGGATGAACTTCTCCAGCCTCCCCATGATGCCGACGGCGCAATTCTCCATCTTACCTATCGATTCGGCTGCAGCTCTCGTGTAGCTGGCGATAATCATACTGAATAGCGCAAAGAGCCCCCAACCCGGATGAACCGCTCCGGACAGTGTGATACCCGCCAAGATGAAAAACTCGCCGTAGCGGTCTGAAACGTGATCCAATATCCCACCAAAGACGGTATCGATCTTTCCGGCGCGGGCGGTGCTGCCGTCCAGCATGTCCGTGAAGGCCGCCGCCAGCATCCAGAACACACCCCAGAGCATCAGCCCCTTCCAGAAGAAGACTCCGGAGAGAATGGCGCACACGGCCGAGACTGCCGTCAGGAAATTGGGCGATAAACCCAGTTTGAGACAGTAACGGCCCAGGACGAGGAATGTATCCTCGTAGAACTGTCGCTTTCGCTGGTTCAGAGTGGGAGCCGGCTGTTGCTCCCCGGTATTGGTTCTGGCCATGCTCAGAATATATGCCAATGGTGTTTTGCCGTCAACCGCCCTGTGCAACGAAAACCGGGCCCGCCAACCGACGCTCAATACCCAATCGGTGATTGACTTTCCCCGGGGTGGATGGGATATTGCGAGCGGTGTTTGTCGACTACGTTGAGATAGAGGTGGCAGCCGGCGACGGTGGAGCCGGTTGCGTGTCATTCCGCAGGGAGAAATACGCAGCCAAGGGTGGTCCCGATGGCGGCGACGGAGGCCGGGGCGGGGATATCGTGGCTGTGGCCGACCCGAATCTGTCCACGTTACTCGACTACCGGTACCGGCGGCACTATCGGGCGGAAAATGGGAGACCCGGCGAGGGTTCGCTCAAGACGGGCAAGTCCGGTAACGACACGGAACTGCGGCTGCCGGTCGGCACGATGGTAATTGACCGCGAGACCAGGGCAATGATCGCCGACCTCGACGACCCGGACGCAAGAGAGATCATTGCACGGGGAGGGACATTCGGCCGTGGCAATGCCTATTTCAAATCACCCACGAACCAGGCTCCCCGCGAGGCTCAACCCGGCCGAGCCGGCGAGAAGCGGAAGATAGCGTTGGAGTTGAAGTTGCTGGCTGACGTCGGCCTCGTAGGACAACCGAATGCGGGCAAATCGACCATCTTGGCCGCGTTTTCAGCCGCCAGACCCAAGATCGCCGACTACCCGTTCACGACTTTAGTGCCGAACCTGGGGATTGTCAGGCTCAGGGAGTTCAAGTCCTGTGTGATGGCCGATATCCCCGGCCTGATCAAGGGCGCCGCTACCGGCAAGGGACTCGGCCGCCAGTTCCTCAAGCACATTCAGCGAACCCGGCTGCTTGTCTACATCATAGACGTGAATGAGCCGGACGTTCTCCAGACGCTTGGTGTCTTGCAACAGGAACTGGCCGATTTCGATCATACGCTTCTTGACCGGCCTTCGTTTGTGGTCATCACAAAGATCGATACCGTGACTGAAAGCAACCTGAAAAAACTTTCCAACAATTTTGGCGGCGGCTACCTTTGCCTGTCGGCGGTAACCGGTAAGGGGGCCGAGGAATTCCTCCTGGAGGTAGAGCGACAGCTTGATCAACAGCGAATTGAAAGAACGCCTGGCTGACGCCATTGGGCTGCTCAGGATACCCGGCATCGGCAGAACCCGCTACGGGAAACTTGTCGACGCTTTCGGGTCTCCGTCGGCGGTTCTCTCGGCGCCTGTGTCGCAACTTGCAGCCATCAAGGGGATTTCTCGAACCCAGGCCAGCGATGTCAAGGAGCGATTCGACGGCTCACAGGCGCGCGTTCTTGCCTCGCGGGTCATTCAGTTGGGGTGGGCGGTTCTTTTTGCCGGCGATCCGGAATACCCACGCTCACTTGAGGCAATTGCTGACGCCCCGCCCCTTCTGTTCCGGTTGGGCGACGCGACGCCGTCCGACGAGCGGATGATCGCTGTCGTCGGGACTCGTCATCCCACCGAAAACGGCCGCCTGTTCGCTCGTCAGTTAGGGTCGGTGCTGGCCCGGGCAGGTATCACAGTGGTGTCCGGGATGGCTGAAGGGATCGATTCAGACTCCCACTTGGGGGCTCTTGAGGGAAATGGAAAAACGGTGGCCGTGTGGGGATGTTCCCTGGATATCGTCTACCCGTCATCAAACCGTTCCCTGGCGGAGCGGATAAAGACACACGGAGCTGTTTATTCCGAATACCTGCCGGGCACACATCCGGACCGAGCTTTCTTCCCGGAGCGAAACCGCATTATCTCCGGTCTCTCCGAGGGTGTCGTGGTGATTGAGGCGGGTCGCAAGTCCGGCGCGCTCATCACGGCCTCACACGCCCTGGAGCAGGGAAGGGAGCTTTTTGCTGTCCCCGGCCCGCCCGGCGCCCGTATGAGCGAGGGGACCAACGAACTGATCAGAAAGGGCGCCCGCCTGACGACCTCCACAGATGATATCTTTGCCGAACTGCCCACTCTGAAGGGAGAGATTCTGGCCCGGAAGTTCTCGCGACTGCCTGACATGACCGAAGGAGAAACAAAAATCACCAACCTGTTTGCCTCGGGCCCGATGCAGATTGACCAGTTATCGAGGGCTACCAGCCTTCCCGTGACGGAACTTATGGAGTTGCTTCTGGCCCTGGAACTGAAAGGGGTGGTGCGGGAGCTTTCCGGGAAACGATTCGCTCTGAGCGATGACTACCAATGACACGCAGGACTGTCACCATAAGAAATCGACTTGGCATGCACGCCCGGCCTTCAGCGCTGCTCGTCACCACGTCGGGGAAGTACGAATCGGAGGTTTTCCTGATCAAGGACGGGATACGTGTCAATGGCAAGTCAATCATGGGGGTGATGATGCTGGCGGCCGAAATGGGATCAAGGATCGAGATCGAAGTCGATGGACCTGACGAGGAAGAGGCGCTCGAGGCGCTGGTCAAGGTCATCGAATCAGGCTTCGGCGAGGACTGACAACATTATTCTTGCCTTCCTTCCTGCGGTTTCCATATAATAAATTGTGTGAGTGTAGTTTACTCATCCGCCACCGCGGCTGAGAACGGATATTTGATGACTTCGAAGCGCAAAAGACTCAAGGGAACCGCTGTATCGAGCGGCATTGTGCTGGGGTGGGCACGGGTAGTGATGCCGGGCGATCTTCAAATAGCCGAAATCCCGGTGCCGCCGTCGCGTATTCAGGCCGAGACCGATACCCTCGAAAGGGCCGTGGGCAAGAGTGTCGCTGAACTGCGCTCCCTGAAGGAATCAGCAGGCAGGAAACTTACCGGCCCGGTGGCTAAGATACTTGACGCCCAACTCCTCATCGTCAGCGACTACGAGTTCCTCGAACAGGTCAAGCGCGAGATCCGGTCTCGAAAGCGCAACGCCGGATTCGTCTACAACAGTCTTGTCGGGCGCACGGTGGCGCCCTTGAAAAGGTCGAGCGACACCTACATGCGCCACATGGCGCAGGATATCGAGGCGGTTGCTCGCAGGATTCTCTCCAACCTGAGCGGCTTCGAGAAATGCGACCTGAAGTTCCCGCCTAACACCATTCTGGTGGGCAAGGTCTTCACCCCGGGGGAAATCGTCAGCTACCGGCAGCGGAAAGTTGTTGGTTTTCTGGTCGCCGAAGGCGGAGCCGACTCACACATGGCTCTCATCGCCCGCTCTCTCATGCTTCCCGTGCTAGTCGCCGACCGGGCCTGGACCAGGGTGCCCAACGGCTGCCGGCTGATCCTTGACGGCGCCACCGGAGACGTGATCGTAAACCCGACCGACGAGGAATGGTCCGAATACAAGAAGCGGAAAAAGCGATATGGCCCGGCACTCGTCACCCGGATCAAGAAGCTGAGCCGGATTCCGCCGGTCACCCGCGACGGCAGGGAAATCGGAGTGGCCGCCAACCTGTCACTCCCGGGACCGATCGATGACATCCTGGCGCAGCAGCGTATTCCCGTCGGCCTCTACCGCACCGAATTCCTGTTCCTGGCGGAAAACAGCTTCCCCGACGAAGAGACGCAGTATCAGTGCTATCAGCAAATCGCCCATAAGTTCTCCGAAACGACGGTCGTGCTCAGGACGTTCGATATGGGCTACGACAAGATGATCGGTGACGGCTCCTGGCCGGAGGAGGACAATCCGGCCCTCGGGTGGCGCGGCATTCGCGCCATGCTCGACATGAGCGCCGTTTTCAAGACCCAGGTCAAGGCCATTCTCAGAGCATCGACCCTCGGAAACTTAGGGATCATGCTGCCGATGATTACTGAACTCTCCGAGCTGGAAAAGGCGGGGAAATTCATCTCGCAGGCCAAGCTGGAACTTCGACGGTCGGGTATCCCGTATGACGAGAGTATCAGGGTGGGGATCCTGATCGAGATCCCGGCCGCGGCGATGACGGCCGAGGTCCTCGCTCAAAGGGTCGATTTCATCTCCATCGGTACCAACGATCTGACCCAGTACACGATGGCCGCCGATCGAACAAACAGGAGAGTCGCCGCACTCTACAGCTCGTATCATCCGTCGGTTCTCAGCCTGATAGACAGAACCGTGGCGGCCTGTATCAGAGCGGGCAAGCCGGTCTCCATCTGCGGTGAAGTAGCCGGCGATATCCTGGCGCTGCCTCTCTTTGTCGGCATGAGGGTCGACCAGTTGTCGATGAACCCCAACCGGATCTTTGACCTGTGCCGCGCCGTGAAAAGGATTGATTCGCAGTTGGTCCATCACCTGGTGGGCCCGGTCATTTCAAGCCGATCGCAGCAGTCGGTCAAGCGTAAGCTGGAGAACTACCGCACGGAACTGGAAAAAAAGAAAACTCACGCATAGAGGAACCAACATTGACGACTCTTAACGACGTTGAGAAAATCCGGGAGCATGACCCTGAAAACATGTACAACAGGATCTTCGACCTGCCTGAGCAAATGGCCGAGGTGCTGAAGATTGCCCACCGCTGGCGGATCAGCGCCGATGACTTCCGCGAGATCAGGAACATTGTAATCGTGGGCATGGGCGGCTCGGCAATCGGCGGCGAACTGGCCCGGACATTCCTGAGTTCAAAGCTGCTGGTGCCGTTTGAGATATGTCGGCACTACGTGCTTCCCGAATATGTCGATGATGAGACTCTGGTCCTGGCCTCGTCCTACAGCGGCAATACCGAGGAAACCATATCGGCCGTAGAGGACGCCCTCACCCGTAAGGCGATGGTCGCCGCCATCAGCACCGGCGGGCTTCTCGGAGACATCTGCGATCTTAACCAGATACCGATAGCGGTGGTCCCCGGGGGGCTTAAGCCACGGGCGGCGCTGGGGTATTTGTTCGTGCCGTTGATGATGTTCTTCGAGAAGGTGGGGCTTATCAAGAATGTCACCTCGGAGATCGAGACTGTCATCAAGGGACTACAGACGTATCGGGAGGCCTACATTGAGGATATTCCCACCGAGCAGAACCCCGCCAAGAACGTTGCCCAGCGGATTCACGGCAGGATTCCGATCATCTACGGCGGCCCTACGTTGACCAACGCTGTCGCTCTGAGGTTCAAAGGCCAGGTCTGCGAAAACGCCAAGACGCTCGCGTTTGCCAACGTCTTCTCCGAATTCAACCACAACGAACTGGTCGGCTGGTCGCCCCTCGTGGAAAAACACAAGGAGCATCTGGCCGTCGTGGTCCTGCGCGATGCTGAGGATCATCCGCAAATCCGAACGCGGATGAATATCGTCAAGGAGATGATCCAGAAACGGGACGTGGAATACATCGAACTGCACTCGCGAGGTTCATCACGACTGGAGCGGATGTTCAGTCTCATCCAGATAGCTGACTTTGCCTCTTACTACCTGGCCATTCTCAATGAGGTTAACCCCACGCCGACAGATGTTATTGAAGAACTAAAACGGAAGCTGGCCGAGAAGAAACACCTGGCGGGGTAGGCGCTGATGATTTCGCGCGACATTCCAATCGACGAACTTGTCCAGGCCCGCCCTGACGCCGTAGGCATCCTGATTAATCACGGCCTCCCCTGCGTGGTCTGCGGCGAACCGTTCTGGGGCACCCTGGCTGAACTAGCCCGGCAACACGGCTGGGATGACGAAAAGATCGACGCGTTAGTAGCACAGTTCAACGACAGCCACGGCCGACAGGGTCGATAACCCTCCCCTTCGACGGTCACACCCGGCCCTGCCGGCGGGATCACACTTAAAACCTGTTTACAATCCACCGCTATTGCGTATACTGTGAACAAACAAGGTAGCTTGGTTTAACAGAGTACTGGTAGTGTGTCCCTCTGATCCTACCGCCTCACTGACTTAGCGGCATGAAGATCAAATAACCCACATAATCGACTTCAGGACGCTCGGCGATGCCGGGCGCTGCCATGAGATCAACTCCTGCTCAAGGGTGCGGGGCAGTCGTGTCCCTAAGCAGGAAGCGTCTTGTCTTACAAACAACAGGTTTGAATATATGTCACATAATATGCTGGTCAATACAAGAGACCTGTCCATAGCGTACACCGGAAACACGGTGATTGAGGGTATCTCGTTTTCGGTCACGGCGGGCGAACTTCTGGCCGTTATCGGCGCCAACGGGTGCGGTAAGTCGACCCTGCTGAACGTGCTGATAGCCGAGTCCCGGAAAGATCGTGATTACCTGCTGAGAAACGATGTCATTATGTCCGGTCATATCGATATCGCTCCCGGGATTGTTGTCGCTCATCTTCCCCAGAAGCTTCGTAAAGACGACTTCCAGGCAACCACAGACGAACTCAGTTATGAAAAGGTATCGCTGGAAGCCCGGTTGCAGGAGAGCTTTGATCACACCGGAGGACTGTCGACGGGCGAGCACCTGTCCGACGGTGAGCTCCAGAAAGCTGCCGTTATCCGCACACTCATCACGGACGCTGAGTTGTACTTGCTCGACGAACCGACCAACTACCTCGATATCGACGGCATCACCGCGTTTGAGGGATACGTCGCCCGCCTCAAGGCCTCAGGCAAGGGGCTTGTCCTGGTCACACACGACCGGACGTTAACCGACAACCTGGCCGACCGCACTATCTTCATCACGACCAACGGTATCTTTCACACAGTCGGCGGATTCCAGCAGGCATGGTCGATCAAGACCTCGGACTTCAAGTCGCGCCGGAAAAAGGCGGGGCAAATCAAGCGGAAAATCAGCCAACTTCAGCAAGACCGGCAGCGCAAGGCCGGCTGGGCCGACAGGAAAGAAAAGCAGAAACGCGGCGCGAGACGAGCCAAAGCTCATATCTCGACTCTGTCGAAGAAGCTGGCCAGGCGTGCCCAGATTGCCGGTCGCAAAGCCGAAAAGGAAATGGAGCGACTCCACCAAACCAGGCCGTTTATTCCCAAGAACGTTAGTCTTCGCTTTCCACCTTATGAGGTGAAACGCCGCCGAGTGTTCGCTCTCGCGGAGGCCGGTTTCCGCTATGAGAGTCGGCATCCCAACCTGCTTGCAAACGTGACCCTCGCGGCAACGACCTCCGACAAGCTCTGTCTTATGGGCGCCAACGGGGCCGGCAAATCAACAATCCTCAAACTCATCACCGGCCGGCTTGAGCCCACCGTGGGCGCTTGCTATCTCAATGACAAAGTGAGACTGCGATATCTCGCCCAGGGGCTGGAGGGCTTCTTCAGCAAGGAGAGACTGCTGGACAACTTCGCAACCCTGGGTTGCGACGAGACCACCGTTCGACAGTACCTGGGCGCAGCCCTGATCCGCAGGGAAAAGACAAAGGATCCCCTCGGGCGTTTCTCCCAGGGTGAGCTGATGCGTGCAGCTATCGTTCATTGTCTGCTTGACAGAGCCGAGTTCCTCCTGCTGGACGAGCCGACCAGTCACCTCGATATCGAGTCAGTCGAAGTACTGGAAAGGCTTCTCGAATCTTACCAGGGCGGGTTCCTGGTCATCAGTCACGACAGAACATTCGTGGAGAACGTCTCAGAGAGCCTGTATCTGCTTGAGGGGGGTCGGGTGCGGCTCGTCTGAGATCCCCGCAGGCGGGAACCTGCCGACCACCAGGCCCAGATGCCATTCAACCCCAAATTCGCCTGAGTGCAGCTATCGCTGGAGGGAGTAAAGAAGTCGTATCATGACGGGATGGAGGTCAGGAATGTGCAAAACTCCAGCAGCCGCGGCCCTGAGGAACCGCTGTCGACGCTAAGCCGGCGTAGATAGCGTGACGATAAGATTACGAGGTACCTGTCGCCAGGGTCACGTGCGTCTATTGGTGGTCCCGCCGGCCATGCAGGTGACGGCAGGTCATGTCGCCCCGGTATCGCGGTGATGAACCCGTATCGGCAAAGGCACGGTGTGGCACACGTTAGTGCCGGGGGCAACCACGAATAACGGAGAGGAAGCAAGTGTCCTTCACAAAAGGGTCAACGATCGGTCACTACCGAATTGAGGAAAAAATCGGCTCCGGGGGGATGGGAGATGTCTACCTGGCCACGGACAGCCGGCTGGGACGCTCCGTTGTGTTGAAAACAGTCGCCGCCCGGTGCGAGCCCGATGAGGTCGTAAAGTTGCGTTTTCTGCAGGAAGCCCAGTCTACGGCCGCCCTCAACCACCCCAACATTGTGACCATTTACGAGGTTGCTGAAAGCGACGGCCACGTCTTTATGACGATGGAACATGTAGCCGGAAAGACGCTGGAGCGATTGCTGGAACAGGGCCCTCCCGATTGCGAGAAGAGCCTTGACGTGACAACCCAGGTCTGCCGGGGGCTGCAGGCGGCTCATAAGGCGGGTGTTGTCCATCGTGACATCAAGCCGGGGAATATCATGGTGGACGACGCGGGACACGTCAAGATACTCGACTTCGGTCTCGCCCGCCTGGAGGGCTCCAATCAGATTACTAGGACCGGTGCGCTGGTAGGCACGGTCGGGTACATGTCCCCGGAACAAGGGCAGGGGCTGAAGACGGATCATCGCACCGATATCTTCTCCACCGGTGTCGTATTGTATGAGTTGCTGGCCGGGCGCTCCCCGTTTCAGCGGGACGGCATCGCAGCCACCATCCATGCCATCGTCTGTGAGCAACCGCCGCCGCTGGCCGCCTGTGCGGTGTCGGCGCCGAGAAGTCTGCAGCAGGTGCTCGACCGGGCGCTGGCGAAGGACCCGGCTGACCGCTACCAGTCGATTGACGACATGCTCGCGGACCTGATGAGGATACGAAACAGCGAAACCCTCGCGCCCCATGCACCACCGTCTGCAAGGTCTGGGAGAACGAAGACAAGAACCCTGGCGGTGCTGTACCTGAGGAACCTCGGCTCCGACGATGACGAGTACCTGAGCTACGGTATTACCGAGGACCTGATCGTGGATCTGACCCGTCTGGGCTCGATCAGAGTCCTGCCCATGCGGAAGATCCTCAAGTTCAAGGACTCCGACAAGGACGTCGAGGAGATCGCGCGGGAACTCGACGTTAGTCTCGTACTGGACGGTTCAATCCACAAACAGGGCGATACCGTGCGTGTGTCGGCCCAGTTGGTGGACACCAACACCGGCGAGAACGTCTGGGCTGAACGGTGGGAAAAGACGCCCGAGGAACTGGCACAGATCAAGCAGGAGCTGGCCGGGGGCGTCAGCCGGACGCTGGAAGTGAGCCGGTCGGCAATCAGGCGGGCGGAGGTGGGTGTGCCTATGACCGCCAACGCCCGGGCGTATGAATACTACCTGCGCGGCAGGTACGCTTTCGAACGAAAACAGGACCATAGCGACTCCGAGATCGCCCTGAGTCTTTTCGGCAGGGCGCTGAGTGAGGAACCGTCGCTGCTAGCTGCGCGCGTAGGCGTGGCGCAGGTTCTAATGCACCGCAGCAAGTACGATCAGGCCAACAGGGAGTTACTCACGGCGCTCACCGAGGCGCGACGGCAGAATTCGCGCGCCGACGAGGCGATGATCCTCCGCACCCTGGCATCCTCCCAGACAGCTCAGTCCCACTGGAAGCGGGCCATGAAGTTCGCCAACCAGGCGCTTGAAATATCCACCACGGTCGGCGATCTGTCCGGCGAGGGTGAAGCCCTCGAACTACAAATCCAGATTCTCACCCACCAGGCGCGGTTCTCCGAGGCCCTGAAGTTGTTGGAGCGCGTACTTGAGATCAATCGTCGCCTGGGGGACCAGCAGCAAATGGCTCACGCTCTCAAGAGTATGGGCTTTTTGCACATCCGGCGCGGCGACTATGTCCGCGGGCAGGCCCTTTCTCGGCGAGCGCTGGCGATAGCGCAGAAGAAGGACAACCGTTCCCTGGAGGCCATGTGCCTGAAGAACATCGGCATTACCTGGGAGTTTATGGGCAAACTCGATAGAGCCAGAGAGTACTACGACCAGGCTCTGGAGATTTTCACGCAATTGGGTGACAACTCCGGGCGAGCTGCCTGTTTCAATAACATTGCCATGATCCACTATGCTCAGGGGATGTATCGCAAGGCTACTGAGTTCTTCGGGAAGGCGGCGATGCTTCAGAAGGAATCCGGCAACCGCGCCAGCTACGCCCTCTCGCACAACAACATCGCCACTCCGCTGGGTATCACCGGCGACTACGACCGAGCGATCGAGGTATCCAAGGAAGCGCTGAGAATCGCCACCGAGATCGATTACCCCCTGGTCATTCACGATGCCAACAACTGCCTTGGTTTCCACTACTTCTGCAAAGGTGATTTCAAACAGGCTGAGCACTTTTTCCAGGCCGCCCTCGACACTGCCCGGGAGGGTCAGATCAAGCGCGCCATCGCCATGACTCACTCTCACATGGGGGAAATGTATTACCATCTCGAAGACGACGAACGGTGTCGAGAGCATTCGGAGAAGGCAGTGGCTATCGGCAAGGAGATCAGCATCCGGGAATTCGAGCTAAAGGCCGATCTACACCTTGCGGCCCAGATAGTGCGTGATGGCCGGACCGACGACGGCATCGCCCGCCTGCGAGAGCTTTTAGAGGAAACCAGAGAGCACGGTGATCCGCGCTACGTGATGACGGCATTGCGGCTGCTCGGGGAGGCGCTTGCCGAACACGGTGGCGAGCCTGCCGACCGCCACCAGGGAATCTCCGCACTCAATGAAGCGCTGCAACTTGCTCGCGAGAAGGAAGTCGCCCAAGAAGTGACCTGGACAACCGCCGTGTTGGAGCGCCTACCCACCGCGACTGAAGAGCCAGCCACAACCTGACCGACCACAAGGTTGGCCGGAACGGCCGATATGGCTCCTTGCCCGCGGGGGGCTGCTGCATGCTCTGCGGCTGCAGCCCGGACGCTCCGCAATTGTACAGACGCAGGAATTGGGGCTTCAGCAAAATGAGATAAAGGATCAGTCTTGACTTATCAACGATAGTCCCCTAGGTTCCAACGAGGGAAAACCGTCCGCACCATAGCGCGACGGCGAACCAAGGAATGAAGAGGGGACACAAAATGCCAAGCCAGTCCAGGCATACGTCAGATGGGCCGCCGCCACTAAGAACCATCGAGCAAGAGGAACTTGACCAAACCCTAAGCGATCACCGCGACTACGTGAGTTCGTCGAGTTCTAAAGGCAAAAAGTGTCGGCTTGCAAGAACCAACCTGAGAAAGCCACTCGCGTTTCCACGGCTCGTGGAGTTGAGTAGCGCGGACTTGTCGGGGGCCGACTTCGTCGATCAAACGATGATCGCACCAAGATTCAACGACGCCGACCTCATCGAAGCCGACTTCCGAGATGTAAAACTGAAACCGGCAAGCAAGCAAGTCTCAGAGGTCGCTTTGCCTCTTGACACATCGCGGACCGGGGCGAGTTTCGTTAAAGCCACCCTTATTAGTACTGACTTTGAGGGGGCCGAGATTCGAGAAGGGAACTTCAGGGAGGCCAATCTGCAAGGCGCAGTGTTGCGAAACGCCACCCTGCAAGATTCGAACTTCACGGGTGCTATAAACCTTGTAGCCGGTCAGTTTGCAGCAGCTAATGTTGCAGGTGCAAGATTGCCGCCAGAGATAGCAAGATTCGATGGACTCAGTCAGGTTGAGGAGCGCTCGCGCAATGCCAGGAAGCTGTTTCTCGCCATGCTCCTGGGTTGTGCCTACGCCCTGCTGACTGTTGCAACAACGACGGATGTAAGGCTTCTGACCAACAGTGCTTCATCACCCCTGCCAATCATCGGTGCGGAAGTCCCAATTGTGGGGTTCTACCTTGGAGCCCCGTTGATTCTGCTTGGCCTATTCGTCTATTTTCAGATCCACCTGCAGCGCAACTGGGAGGTACTTGCGACCTTGCCGGCTGTCTTCCCGGACGGCTGGGGTCTTGACAGAAAGGCTTTCCCGTGGATACTGAATGGACTGGTTCGACGCCATTTCAGACTGCTGAGAGATCCCTCGCTGCCATTCTACGGGCTGCAAACGGCTTCGGTTGTCGCGCTCGCCTGGTGCGCCGTACCGCTCACACTGTCTTTTCTGTGGCTCAGCTTTCTCGTACGGCATGACTGGACAATTACTTCCATACACGTTGTTTTCCTAGCGCTCTGTATTTGGTTTGCAGTCCTCAGCTATCGCATTGCTGTGAAAACTCTTCGAGGGCGGCGCCCGCAGCTGTACAGACCGTACCTGAGGTTAGTGGTGCTCGTGCTCATTCTTGTCCTTCTGTTCTGTTGTTCCTGGAGTGGCATAGAGGGAAGTCCAGAGAGTTCGACGTTTTCAGGCGCCCTTGGCATCGTCGGTCTGAAAACGTATGCGGATATCTCCGAAGAGGACCTTTCGACCAAGCCGCCCAACTGGACTGGAGATAGTGCGCAGCTCCCCTTGGTAAGAGGCGCTAAGCTTCAAGGCGGCAATCTCAGGCACGCAGTAGCCACAAGAGCTTTTCTGGTGAACGCCGATCTCAGGCGGGCTGACTTGAGCTACGCGGACCTTACCGGCGCGGATCTCCGAGGCGCCGACCTTGACGGAGCTGTCTTGAAACACGCCCACCTCTTCCGAGCCGACTTGTCTGGTGCGCAACTCAGGGGAACCGATCTCACGGGAGCTGATCTGATCTACGCTCAATTCAGGGGAGCCGTCGTGTCGGCTCGTTTGGACTCTACTCTCCTGGAACACACGAACTTCAGCGGTGCTGATCTAACAGGCGCTCAGGGTTTGAGTCCAGATGCAAAGGGCTGGTATGTTTCAGACTCGGCTACCCGGTTCCCGGAGGATGCGAGTGTCGAACTCCGTCGTGAATCGGCTTCCCCATAGGGAAAGTATGGTTCGTCCGCTCTACCCCGCCAATTGCCTGAGCACCATCTGCAGGATACCGCCGTGCCGGTAGTAATCGACGTCAACCGGCGTGTCCAGGCGAGCAATCATCTCAAACGTCCGCTCACCGCCGTGAGTAACGGCCGTTACCGTCACCTTCTGCTTCGGCTTTATCTCGTTGGACAGACCATTGATACTGAGATACTCGTGGCCGGTAAGACCCAAGCTCTCCCTGGACTGGCCGTCGAGGAATTGCAGCGGCAGGACGCCCATCCCAACTAAGTTGGAGCGGTGGATTCGCTCAAAACTCTGCGCCAACACCGCCTTGACCCCTAACAGATTGGTGCCCTTGGCCGCCCAGTCGCGGGAGGAACCCATGCCGTAGTCTTTTCCGGCCAGCACTACCAGCGGCGTGCCCTCCTGTTTGTATTTCAGCGAGGCCTCATACACCGAAATCTGCTCCCCGGTGGGCAGGTAGCGGGTGACACCACCCTCGGTATCGGGGGCCAGAAGGTTGCGCAGTCGGATATTGGCAAAAGTGCCGCGCGTCATCACGCGGTCATTGCCGCGCCGTGAACCATAGCTGTTGAAATCGGCCGGTTCCACCCCGTGTTCGATCAGGTACCTGCCGGCCGGTTGGTCGGCCTTGATAACCCCGGCGGGTGAGATATGATCGGTCGTGATGGAGTCACCCAACATGACAAGCACGCGGGCGTCCTTGATCGGCTGTATGTCCGCCGGTTCCCGGGAAAGGTCGATAAAGAACGGCGGTTCCTGGACATAGGTGGAGCCTTCATCCCATTCGAAAAGATCGCCGCCGGGACTCTGTATCCTGTTCCAGGTTTTATTGGCCTCAAAGACAGTCGCGTAGCGCTTGCGAAACATCTCCGGTGAGAGGGCACGCTCGATAGTGTCGAGCACTTCCTTCTCGGTAGGCCAGATGTCCTTGAGATAGACATCTTCGGCGCTCATGCCCTTCCCGATCGGTTCGCCGGCCAGGTCGATATCGACCGTTCCCGCCAGGGCATAGGCGACCACCAGCGGTGGCGAGGCCAGGTAGTTGGCCTTGGTGTGTTGGCTGACGCGACCCTCGAAATTGCGATTTCCCGACAGCACCGCCGCCGCGACGAGGTTGCCCTTGTCGATAGCGTTCTCGACTTGCTCCGCCAGGGGGCCGGAGTTGCCGATGCAGGTTGTGCAGCCGAAACCCACGTTGTGGAAGCCGAGTTTCTTGAGAGGCTCCATCAGGCCGGCCTTCTCAAGGTAATCAATGACCACCCGTGAGCCGGGGGCAAGCGATGTCTTGACGTATGGCTTGATGCTCAGACCACGCCGGACTGCCTTCTCAGCCACCAGACCGGCCGCAACCAAGACGAAGGGATCAGAAGTGTTGGTACAGGAGGTAACAGCCGCAATCACAACCGCCCCGTGCCCCATTTCGACGCTGTAGCCGTCGGTGATAGTTACTTTGCGGTCGTGATCCGCCTCTCGAAGCTCAAACCCTCGTTCCTGGATCGACCTGGACAGCGAAGCCCGGAACTCCTGCTTCATCGCCGAGAGCGCGATACGGTCTTGCGGCCGCTTGGGCCCGGCCAGCGACGGCTCGACGGTCGCGCAGTCGAGTTCCAGCGTGTCGGTGTATTCCGGCGCAGTGGAACCCGCAGTTCTGAAGAGAGTCTGCTCCCTGGTGTAGCGTTCGACCAGGTCGATCTGCTCGTCGGAGCGACCGGTCAGGCGCAGGTATTCGAGGGTGGCGTTGTCGACCGGGAAGAAACCCATGGTGGCGCCATATTCGGGGGCCATGTTGGCAATCATGGCTTTGGTCGGGAGGGGCAACTCGTCCAGCGCCGGACCGAAATACTCGACAAACTTGCCGACCACACCCTTCTCGCGAAGCATCTGCGTAACCGTCAGAACCAGATCAGTACCGGTGACGCCTTCCCCCAGGCGACCGGTCAGTTTGAAACCTATCACCTGCGGTGTCAGCATGTAGATAGGCTGGCCCAACATGGCCGCCTCGGCCTCGATACCGCCCACTCCCCAGCCCACAACGCCTAAGCCGTTGATCATCACCGTGTGGCTGTCCGTTCCCACCAGGGAATCCGGCATCGCCACGCCGTTTTTCACCAGCACACAGTCGGCCAGGTATTCGAGATTGACCTGGTGGCAGATTCCCGTCGCGGGAGGTACCACGCGGAAATTATCGAAAGCCTTGCGGCCCCAGTGCAGGAATTCGTATCTCTCGCGGTTGCGTTCGAATTCCTTGTCCATGTTCACCTGCAGAGAGGAGTCAGACCCGTATGAATCCACCTGCACGGAGTGGTCAATGACCAGATCGACCGGCACCAGGGGGTTGATTCTCTTCGGGTCCCCTCCCATTCGTTTCATCGCCGAGCGCAGCGCAGCCAGATCGACCACCGCCGGTACGCCCGTGAAATCCTGCAGCAGGACGCGCGCCGGTTTGAATGGGAGTTCCACGTCTGGGACACTCCCGGCCCGGTAGCCGGCCAGGCGGGTGACATCTTCCTCCCTGATAACGTGGCCGTCGAGATTGCGCAGCAGCGATTCCAGCAGCACCTTCATGGAATAGGGCAGCTTCTCCAGTTGCCCCGGTGTCGCCACCTTGTCCAGCCGGTGAATTTTGTAGCTTCCTCCCTTTGCTTTCAGAGTTGCGCAAGCGCCGAACGGATCCATAATCTGCCTCCTTGACTTGTCTATCGCCGGCATTTCAATACTGTTTTATCCTGAGTATTATATACAACAGACCCGGCGAATACAAGTCATGCAGTGATCTTCATCCGGGAACCGCATTCGGCCTTGCTTTCACAGAACGAAAGGCTATCCTACACATTGACCTGACGCAGGAAACGATTGAGGTTACATGCTGCTCAGAGATCGGGAAAAAGGCCATCTGGAGATCGACGCCCCGGCCAAGATCAACCTGTTTCTGGAGGTTCTCCGCAGGCGCGAGGACGGCTATCACGATATCAACTCGGCGTTGCAGGCCGTCTCGCTCTTTGACCGTCTCAGCTTCAGGGTGACCGCCCAACCGGGGATTTCTATCGAGGTGCTCGGCAACGCGGACCTGTCGCCCGGAGAAGACAATCTTGTGACTCGCTCGTTCAACATGATGAGAAGCAGGTTTGATTTCAAACGAGGCTTGTCGGTGGCGCTTCACAAGCGCATTCCGGTGGCTGCCGGGTTGGGCGGGGGGTCATCGGACGCAGCAGCGACAATACTGGCGTGCAACCTGCTTTTTAACCTGGGACTGAGCCGCTCGCGGATGAGTGAGTTGTCGCTGGAGATCGGCTCCGATCTGCCGTTTTTCTTCTCCCACGGGCAGGCGCTGGTGAGAGGACGGGGGGAAATCGTCGAGGAGATATCACTCCCGCTCAATTACTGGCTGCTGTTGGTCAATCCGGGGATTGCCATCTCGACGGCGGCCAGCTATGCAGCGTTGAAAATGGACTTGACAAAAAGGCAGGACGGGTTTAGTTTACCGGATTGCCGGGATGTACAGGCCCTTGTCGGGGCTTTACAGTTGTCCGGCAATGACTTCGAAGGGGTCCATCGGGAGTCCTGCCCTGTCCTGGAGTCCGTCAGGGCGACCCTTCTGGATTCGGGAGCGCTGTTGGCAAGAATGAGTGGCTCCGGACCGACAATGTTCGGAGTTTTTGGTGAGGCTGCAAAAGCAAGGAGTAGTCTTAAGTTCAACCCGGGGCGTTGGCAGCATTGCACGGTCAAGCCAATTACCTGGCCATGACAAGGTACATTGAAGCTGGAGGGATGCTCTGTGGAGATTACGGAAGTCAGGGTCAGACTGCGAGACGAGGAGCGCCTGAAGGGATTCGTCAACGTAACCTTTGACGACGCTTTTGTGGTGCATGGGATGAAGATAATCCACGGCAACAACGGTTATTTCGTCGCCATGCCGAGCAGAAAGCGTCCCGATGGCACCCATCAGGACATCGCCCACCCGGTAAGCAGCGAGATGCGAAAGAAGATTGAGGAGAAAGTTCTACAAGCCTACGAGACGGAACTGAAAGAGCACTCGAAGCTCTGATAAGCCCGGAGACCGACACTGGGGCGTCGTCAAGCGGTAAGACACCAGCCTTTGGAGCTGGCATACCCAGGTTCGAATCCTGGCGCCCCAGCATAGACTCCGCCGGGTCGAGCCCCCCGGCGAATCGCCGGGAATGACACCGAATAGCTTTGAGATTCACTTAAAAACGGTCAGGTAGCCATGATTGTACGCGAGGAACTTAAACTTGTAACCGGCAACTCCAATCGGCCGCTGGCGGAGAAAATCGCCGGCTACTTAGGGGAACGACTTACCGACTGCACGGTAACCAGGTTTTCCGACGGCGAAGTATTCGTACAGATAAACGATAATATCCGTGGTGCCGACCTGTTCATAATCCAGCCCACCAATCCACCGGCGGAGAATCTGATAGAGCTCCTGATGTTGATCGAGGCGTCACGCCGCGCTTCGGCCATGCGGATCACGGCCGTTATTCCTTACTACGGCTATGCCCGCGCCGACCGCAAGGACCGCCCACGAGTGGCCATTACCGCCAAGTTGGTGGCTAACCTGATCACGTCTGTCGGCGCCGATCGGATAATAACGATGGACCTGCACGCCAGCCAGATCCAGGGCTTTTTTGACCTGCCTCACGACCATCTCTATTCCTCGGTCATCTTCAACAACCATATCCGATCCATGAATCTGGAGAACTTGGTAGTGGTGTCGCCGGATGTGGGTTCAATCAAGATGGCTCGAGCTACGGCAACTGCGCTGCGCGCCGATCTGGCTATCGTGGATAAGAGGCGGCCCTGGGCCAACGAGTGTGAGGTTATGAACCTGATTGGTGATGTCGAAGGCCGAAATGTCCTGATCAGGGATGACATGGTGGACACCGGCGGTTCGATCTGCTCCGCCGCTCATTTCGTGAAAGCGCGTGGCGCTCTTGATATCTGTGCCGCCTGCACGCACGGAGTCCTGTCGGGCGCCGCCATCGAGAGAATCAGCAACTCACCGATAAAAAAGATGATCATTACCGATTCTATGGACCAGTCCGGCCGTTCGCTGCCGGAAACTTTTGAAGTGCTGACCTGTTCCGAATTGATCGGCGAGGCGATAAACAGGATATTCGATGAAGAGTCGGTATCATCGCTCTTCAAGGACACGCCATAAATAGTCCTTTGACCCTGAAGATAGAGGATTTACTACAGCTATGAAAGAAGTACCCATTACCGCTACCCGGCGTGACTCGGTGGGCAAAGGTGTTGCTCGGCGCGAGAGAATGGCCGGCAACATCCCTGCGATCGTGTACGGCCCTGAAGTTGAGCCTGTCCCCATTTCAGTCGACGAGAGAGCTTTTCGCACGGCCATGAAGGCGGCCGGTGGGGCCAGCACGCTGATCAGTCTCGACGTGGAAGGCGCAAGGAACACGGTTGTGTTGCGCGAAATCCAGCGCGATCCGGTGACAAGCAGGATCACCCATCTGGATTTTCACGCCGTATCCATGACCCGACCGATGTACCTGTCGATCCCGATCAGCTTTGTCGGCACTCCGCGCGGCGTCAAGACGGACGGAGGCATCATGCAGATCACCATGCGTGAAATGGAGGTCTCCTGTCTCCCGACCGACATTCCCGACAAGATCGAACTCGATGTGACCGATCTTGGCATCGGCGATTCCATGCACGTCAGGGACGTGTCAATTCCCATGGCGAAAATTCTCGATCCCGAACGCCGTACGATTGTAGTGATCGCCGCGCCTACCGTGGTTAAGGCTGACGCCGTCGAGGAGGCGGAAGAGGCTGAAGTCGCTGAGGGCGAAGAGGGCGCTGAAGCCGCCGAGGGCGTCACCGAGGCCGAGACTGCCGAAGGTAAAGAGCCGCCAAAGAAGGAAGACGACAAGAAGAAATAGCACTCCCTCTTTCCATGAGCACGTGAAGGTCGCCGCGGCAGTCGTGGCTGGTAATCACCAGGCGCTTGATCTTCTGCTTCCGGGAAACGGACGAGAAGTGGCCATGTCCCGGATTCACTGCGCTGCTACGACTTCAAGCTCTCTTCCAGTAGTCGCTTGCCAAGCAGTTGCAATTGACTTTCAAGCTCCTCCCAGAATACTTCCTTGACTTCACTCCAGCGATAGCGTAAATCCTTCCGTGTAAACCAAAAGTTAACCATGGGTTTGACTCCTTTCATTTATCCTGAAAGACTCAAGTCAAAACCGTTGTTATTTCAACAAACCAATTTACACACAACTTAAGATACACTACCCTTATACTGGGGTACTACTCGTACCCCACATGGGACCCCGAATGCCCCCTCGTGCTCATTGGACAACGGTCGATCACGAGACCAGTGAAGACAGGCCCGTCAACATGGACGAGCTGAAAAGTGGAAATCCGTGATGAGTTCGGACGAAATCGGTATTATTGCTGCATTCGTTAGGAGGTTGCATCGGCTCAGAGATGAGATAGAGGCTTCTGAGAACCCGGGAATCCAGAAATGGGCCGAGTTTCAGACAGCTCGCGAGGCGCTTAAGGGCTTGAAGGCATCGCACCCCGACGACGCTGACATCAGTGAATGTGAAAACGTGGTCGAGGAACTCATTTCTCTGAGTGGAAAGCAGTTCCTCATGAATGTTGCGCGCGACATCACCGAACGCAAGCGCGCTGAAGAGGCGCTAAGGGAGGCAAACGAGAGGTTGATTGCCGAGCAGGATGCTCTCAAAGAAAAGAACATCGCCTTGCGGGAAGTCCTCAATCAGATCGACAATGAAAAGAAACAGATAGGACGCCATGTCCGGTCCAACATTGACAGGATCGTGATGCCGATACTGAACAAGCTCGAAACAAGAGCAGGGCCGGATCAAAAGGATTACATCACGTTACTACGCAGCAGCCTGGAAGAGATAACATTCCCGTTTGTCAACAAGCTGGAGGCGAAGTTTACCAGCTTGACGCCGCGTGAAGTGCAAATCTGTAACATGATCAGGAATGGCCTCACGTCAAAGGAAATCGCTTCTGCTTTGGATACCTCGGAGTTGACGGTTCGCAAACAGCGCAAGAATATCAGAAGAAAGCTGGGCATCTCTCGTGACAAAATTAACCTGAATTCTTTTCTGCAAGCGATGTAGTCCAGCTCTCCGTGGAGAAGGATTCTCGTAGGCGATATCGCACGGATTCCTCCCGCTACATACTCAATAGCCACACCATGAACTCTCTTCACCGGGGTACTGCTCGTAACCCGCATGGGATTCCAATTACCCCCTCGTGCTCATGGGGCAACGGTCGATCAGGAAACCAGTGAAGACAGGCCCGTCAACTTGAACGAGGCGAAAAGGGGAAAGCTGTGATGAGTTCGGACAAGGTCGGCATTACCGGTGGATTCGGGATGAGACTGGTCATCGGCTCGGAGAGCTCCTTTACCGAAACAACAATTGACAGAGGAGGAACAGGGACGTGTGCTGCATCCAGAATGTCAGTGAGGCGGGGAGTTTATAGCCTTGTCGATGAGGACATGATGCGATTCGAGGTCAGGAGAAGTGGTTAGGGGGCTTTCGCACGAGGCCCAGTGTGACGAACAACATCTGAAACGGAAAGGAAGACCATGATAAATTGGAAAAACCTTAAAATTGCCAAGAAACTGTACATTGGTTTCGGGATTGTACTGATTCTGGCGGGGGCCATCGGGTATGTAGGCTGGGACGGTCTCGACACGGTGGCGCAGAAGGTGACAAACGCCGATGACGCCAACCGGCTCATCAAGTGGGCCAAGGATTGTCGCCAGCAGGAAAAGAATTTCATCATGCGTGGGGACAAGAAATACCAGCAAGAGAACGACGAAACGATGAAGTCTATCCACAAGCAGATCGCGGAGACAAAAGCGCGCTTTCAGGATGCCGCCGACATAGCTGCCGCAGAAGAGTGTGACAAGCTCGCGAATGCCTACAAGACGGCATATGATGCCTGGATAACGCTCTGGGACGAACAGCAGATTCTGGAAGAGAACATGGTTGCCGGTGCCCAGGAGTTTCAGGCTGAGGTAGAGGCCTTCCGTCAGGATCAGAAGGAGAAACTCGCACAAGAACTCGAGCAAGGTGTCACGGGGGCCGCTCTTGAATCCAGAATCACCAAGGCCGACGATGGTAACCGGTTGATCAAATGGGCCAAGGATTGTCGTGTCCAGGAAAAGAACTACATCATGAGGGGAGACAAGAAGTATCAGGAAGAGAATGACGAGACCATGGCCAACATCTATTTGCTGCTGGCGGATATGCGGATGCGTTTCAAGGATCAGGTGAACATCGATCAGGCTGATAAGGTTCTGGCGCTCGGCAAAGAGTACAAGGCCGCCTATGACGGTTGGATCGAGCTTCGGGACAAGCAGTTGATCGAGGAAGAGGCGATGCTGTCTTCAGCCAGAGAGTTCTCCGCCGAACTGGATGATATGCGCGATGGGCAGAAAGGTAAGATGGAGGCCGCCCAGGCCTCGGCCATTACTATGGCCATCAGCTTTGTGATCGGCGCTGTTCTCTTAGGCGTAATTGTCGCCTTTGTGATCGCCCGCGGTATCTCCAAGCCGGTCAACAAGGTAGTAGACCTTACCAATCAGATGAATGGGGAGTTTGCAGAATTCGTGGGAGTTGTTGAGGCGATCGCCAACAATGACCTGACCCAGCAAATCAAGCAGTCCGAGATTCAAAGCATAGGGATTGACTCCAAGGATGAGATCGGGGTATTGGTGCACACCATTGAAGGAACCCTTGCCGCCAAAGACAAAATAGGCGGCTCTCTGAGCAAAATGAGCACAAACCTCACCGGCATGGTGCGCAAGTTAGGCGAGAACGCGACACAACTGGTGTCGGCCTCCACCGAGATCGCTTCTACCTCCGAGCAGATGTCGCGCGGGTCCAAAGATCAGGCGGAGCAGGTGAATCAGATCTCGACGGCTGTTGAAGAGATGAGCGCCACCATCGTCGAATCGTCCAAGAACGCCGGCGAGGCCACCGATGGTTCCAAGAAAGCCGCCGAGACTGCCGGAGATGGTGGTCAGGTAATAAATGAGACTATTGAGGGCATGAATAGAATCGCCAGTGTGGTTCGCGAATCAGCCGAGAACATCGGCAAACTGGCATCCTCTGCAGAACAGATCGGCGAGATCATTGGCGTGATTGATGACATTGCCGATCAGACCAACCTGCTGGCGCTGAACGCCGCTATCGAGGCAGCTCGGGCCGGTGAGCAGGGTCGCGGCTTTGCCGTAGTCGCCGACGAGGTCCGCAAGCTGGCCGAGCGGACCGGTAAAGCGACCGGTGAGATCACGGACATGATAAAAGGAATCCAGCAGGGAACCCAGGATGCGGTTGCCTCCATGGAAACCGGGACCAAGGAGGTCGACTCCGGCCGTGAGCTTACGGACAAAGCAGGCGCCAGCCTGACCGAGATCGTCAACATGTCGCAGAGCGTGGTGGACATGATCCAGCAGATCGCTACGGCTTCTGAGGAACAGTCCACGGCGGCCGAGCAGATCTCCAAGAATGTTGAAAATGTGGCCTCGGTTGCCAAGGAGTCTGCTACCGGCGCCGAACAGGCCGCCGCAGCCGCGGAAGAGTTGAACCGCAACGCCGAAGGTCTCAAGCAGATCGTGGCGCAGTTCAAGGTCTCCGAAAATGCATGATATGTTGACACGCCTCATGCAATGACCTGGCACAAAAAGAGACAGGTGGCCCTTGTGGCCGCCTGTCTCCAAAGCTGAGGAGAGTGACTTATGGCTGATATTGATAAACGAGGAGTGGATGAGCTGGTTCAAGTGGTATCTTTCAAGCTGGGCCAGGAGGAGTTCGGGATCGACATCCTGAAGGTTCAGGAAATCAACCGGATGGTGGAGATCACCAAGGTGCCCCAGGCTCCATTCTATTGCGAAGGAATCATCAATCTGAGGGGCAAGGTCATCCCGGTGATCAACCTTCGCAAGAAGTTCGACCTGGACGAGCGGGAATGGGACAAGAACACGCGCATACTGGTCTGTGACGTAAGCGGGAACGTGATCGGGATGATAGTCGACTCCGTCGACGAAGTCCTCAAGATTCCCCATTCGACCATTGAGCCGACGCCTGATATTGTCACGTCGGTCAATTCCGACTACATCAGCGGCATTGCCAAACTGGAAGACAGGCTGCTGATCTTCCTGGAGGTCTCCAGGATCGCATCGGAAGTCAACCAGGAGGTCGAAGCACTGGCGGCAAGCATGGGATAAAAACGTCTTTCCAACGATGAGCACGTGAACATGTGTGCTTTTCTCTGAGGTTCTTCAGCATACCTGTTCTTATGCTCTTTCTGCTGCGGCGGCGGAGATGCTCCTCTCCGCCGCCGTTTAGTCGTTTGACACCGAGATGAGGATGCGCCACCGGTGGCGGCAGGCACCCGCGCTTTGTCTCCTTGACGGATAGCTCTCTCCACGTTACCTTTGAGCAGGCATGGCGGGCGATCACTCCCGACCGGTCGGAGGTGTTCTGCTGCGCGAACGTACATCTGGGCGGCGGCCTGATCGCTTAGCCTGAAAATCGCACAGGGGCAATGGCCTCTGGGACATTTGGCGACACGATAAGGAGGGCAGGGCTATGGCAGAAGAACAGAAGACATGTCAGGTGGTAATGCACGATGGCCAGCTATGTCGAAGGCCGGTTTCTGATGGTGAGAAGTGCATCTGTCACTCGGAGAACCCGGGCAAGGACCTCGGGCTGTTCAACCAGGAGACAGGGCGAATCCTGCGCAACGCGCCAGACGGATATTATGACTTCACCAGTTTCGTTTTCCCGAAGAGTGGCCGGGAACTGCCACGAGTATTCGACAAGCCCGTCCACTTCGAGCGTGCGGTTTTTCTCGGCGATGTTGACTCCACGGATCGCACCTTCGCCCGCAGAGCATCATTCTACCACACCAAGTTTCGGGGAGCAGCCTACTTCGGCAGGGCGATTTTCCAGGACAAAGCCGACTTCGACTTGGCTCAGTTTTATGGAGAGGCCGCATTCCCAAGGGCCGAGTTTGGAGGTGCGGCAGGTTTCTACGGGACCAGGTTTTGTGGGAGGGCGGTTTTCAGTTATGCCAGATTCGGCAGCGAGGCGGTGTTCGACTCGACCCGGTTTGAAAAGCGTGCAGTCTTCAAGGCTGCCGTTTTCAGAGGGGAAACCGACTTCACAGAATCTGTTTTCTGCGATCCTGCTGAGTTTTTCGGTACCCGGTTTGAGGGTCGGGCCGTATTTATCAAAACTGTCTTTCTTGATAAGGCGGAGTTTGGCGGTTCTACATTTGAGGCGGATGGTATATTTCTGTCTCCGGACTTTGTTGGGCTAGCGAAATTCGCGGGTTGCACATTGACGCGGGAAGCACGAGTTGTGTTCCGTGGCAGACCGGAACAACCGGTATTCCACAAAGAGGGTGACTTCAGACTAATGCGACTGTGGGATGGCAGGGGCGTGTAAGTATTTTTGTGTAAGCGGTCATGATGTATATTCATTTGAAGGAGGATACTGAAGTTCCCGACCTGGTGCACAATCGAATTGATGTTGTTCAAGTTTCGTTCCACAGTA
>CBFDBU010000022.1:0-54169 GCA_965603125.1 uncultured bacterium
TCCCAATAAGAAGGGTCGTACGATCCTGAGAGGGGAGCATGAAGCGGCGGTGTCGATTCGGATCTGGCGGCGCAAGTGGCCGCCCATACCCGCCGCTGGTGGAAGAACTCGGCGCTGGCGCTTCACCTGGCGCTGCCGAACCGCTTGTTTAACGAGTTGGGTTTACCCCGGCTCGGCGCGTGACCTCAACCTCTCGAACCGCCGGATGCGGACCCGCATGTCCGGTGGTGTGGGAGGGGTCACCGGGGCAAACTCCCGGTGCCCCTATCCCGATTAATCTAATGCCATGCGGCTCAATCATTTTCCAAATCCCCGTTTTGGGATTTTGAGTCCCCTGCGCATGATAGTTATCTGATGTGAGATGATCAAAGCAAGTGTGCTGAATTTCGACCCAAATTACCCAACTCCGCCCAAGGATACCTAATCGTCGTCATCGACTGGATCTTCGTAACTGGTTGTTGGTTCTTCGGTTTGCGTTGGGTTACAGCGTGATAGAAGGGGACAAATAAATCGGGGTGAGAGGATTTGAACCTCCGACATCTTGCTCCCAAAGCAAGTGCGCTGCCAGACTGCGCCACACCCCGAATTCGACTGTATGATAGACAGCCCGCCGATGTCTGTCAAGGCGATTATGCCCCGCCGGCAATGCCGGTTTTATTCAAGAACGGAAGCGGGGTCCAGGAGCGGCCGGTGTCACCTTCGCTTTTTGTCACAAAGTGGTTTCCACGAGGCAGCCAGGCGTATACATTGACTGACCATGGAGAAGAGCAACCTCTTAGGATACACTGTCTCGCAGATGGAAGACCTGGCCGTCGCTCTGAGCGAGAAGCCCTTCCGCGGACGGCAACTGTTCAAATGGCTGTACAAAATCCGCCAGTACGATTTCGAGATGATGACGGACCTGTCCCGGGACCTGCGGCGGCGGTTGAGTGACGGCTACGTGTTCCGCGGACTGGACGCAGAGGAGACGGCCGTTTCCCATGACGGGACGCGCAAGTTCCTCTTTCGCCTCGATGACGGTCATCCCATTGAGACGGTGCTGATTCTCGACGAGGAGTCCGGGCGGCGCACCGCGTGTGTGTCTTCGCAGGTGGGTTGCGCTCTGGGATGCCGCTTCTGCGCCACGGGGGCTATGGGCCTGCACCGGAGCCTCGGCGTGGGGGAGATCGTCGGCCAACTGCTGCACCTGAGAGACGAACACGGGGACGATGCCTTCACCAACGTCGTTTTCATGGGTATGGGTGAACCCCTGCTTAACCTGGACAATGTTGTCGACGCTGTCAGGATAATCTCCGACGGCGCCGGTCTGTCGCACTCGGCCAGGAAGACCACAATCTCCACCTGCGGGATTATCCCCGGCATCAGAAAGCTGGCCGACACTCGGTGCAAGGCCTGGCTGGCGATATCGTTGAATGCGGCCATTCAGGAGAAGCGCGAAAAGATCATGCCCGTCGCCGCCACCTATCGGCTGGAAGACCTGGCCGATGCCGTGAAGCACTACACGCAGGTTACCAGGACGAGAGTCACGTTCGAGTACGCCCTTTTCGAGGGGTTCAACGACACGATGCACGATGTCAAGGCCTTCAGCAGGCTTGTCAAAGGAATTCCTTGCAAAATCAACCTGCTGGCGTATAATCCGATAAGCGGAGCGGAGTGGAAAGCTCCGTCTCAGGAGAAGATCGACTGGTTTGCAAAGCAACTGTATCCGCGCGTTCCGGCGGTGACTGTTCGTCGGAGCCGGGGCGCTGATATTGACGCCGCCTGTGGCCAGCTGGCCGGGGGCAGTGCAAGGAGGAGGTAGGAGTTGGTGTGCAAAGTCATCAGGGTGCTGCTGCTGGGGGGGATGTCAGTTCTGGCTGCGTGTGCAACGCCGCAGGAACGGAAGATCGCAGTCGGTGATATCGATCTGCCCCTGCGGTGGGGTGAGCAGAAAGCGATCTTCGAGGTAACGAACGAGACGGAAGAAGCCAGATTTCTGACAGTTGAAACCGAGGTGCAGTTTACCGATTCGTACCTCAGCCCCAACCGGCGGGCCAGGTCGCACTTCATCCTGCTCCCTTCGGCCACGCAGACCGTCAGTGCTGTCATAAACATACCGGGCAACTACGGCCAGGCCGAAATCAGCGTGTCCGTATACGATGTGATCGACACCCTTGATGTCATTCTGCCTGATCAGAAGCTCTTCGAGCAGCACTTCAGTGTTGTCTTTCACGCTCCGGAAGCCGTGCTCGGGTATGTGCAGGAAAAAATCAACCTGCCGCCCAGGGTCGCGGAACACCCCTACTTCGACAACGAGTTCTCACGCGCGTTTCTTCTGATGCTGAACGAGGGCAGGTCGCTTGAGGACATCGCCGCTTTGGTGGAAATCGACGTACCGTTCGTGCGGACCGTATTCGACCAACTGGTTGACTATGGTTACGCGACGGAGTCGAAGGGTTTCCCTGAGCTTCTGTTTCCTGTTATCGAGGTTCCGGAGGCGGAGGAAGCCAGACAACTGGCCGAGCGGACAGCGAACAGCCTGGTACGCATTATCAGCGATAACCTGTCCGCCTACCGGGATGTCGTTGACAGTCTGGTGGCAGCGGGGAAGATGACCGGTGACCAGAATAAGTTTCTCGATGGCGGCGCGGTGCTGTACCGGATGTTCCCGACCATAGCAGCGCTGTCGCTCTGGTTCGATATGGGGCAGAGGTTCATCACCCGCTCGGCGCCGCTGCTGATTTATAACGGTACTGATCCGTGCAACGCCCGCATTCCCGATTACATGTATGCTGTCCGGGGGGGTGACTACTTCAATGGAACTAACTTCTACGGCCTGTTCTATATGGGCAACCAGTACAAAATCCTGTACGGCGACAGCCTGCCTGAAATAGAGTGCGAGGAGAACTTCATGCTCAAACGGAGCCGGGGACGGATGCCCATGTGGAATATGGCGAAGAGTGTCGGGCAGGAATCGTTTATGATCGATACCATCGTGGTAAGACCGGCGCTGGCGGCTTTGAGCAATGGCGCGGATTCTCTTCTGTCGCGCACCTCTCTTGATCTTAAGGATATTGCCTCCAGGCACGGCCACCTGAAGGCGACATTTGGGGCACATTACTGGTTCTGGAACGTGGTTGCCAGTCGCACCGTTGTCAAGCTGACGGCCGCCGGCTTGATCGAGCGGCGCGGCAGCGGTCAGTTTCAGATCCAGAGCCTGCGGCGGAAATCGCGTAAATGATGCGGAACCGGGCGGTTCTGACAGGGGCAATCCTGGCGATACTGCTATCATCGGGTTGCGATGAACAAACGCCAAGTCGGGATCACATTCCCGTTCTCAAGCAGCGCTTGGTTCAGCTTCAGGAGGCGGTCAGGATCAGGGATCGGACTGCTATCGATTCCCTGCTGTCAGTGAAGATACTGTCGCACCAATTGGATTCTGATTCGCTACTTCGGCTTATTTACGGTGAGGAAGACTCCTTTGCGTTTGTCCAGTTGGCGCTGGGAGAGATTAGTTACACCAACGACAGGGCATGTATCGATTGCTACGTAGTCGACACGTCCGGCAGGAGGGACCGCCCGATTACTCTCACCTACACGCATGAACACGATCTGTGGTTGCTCAAGCGGTTCGAGATCGGCCATGCGGAGGGAGTTGTTCACGAACCCCTTGACAGTACAGACACCGTTCGCGGTCGGTGAGAACGCTCACTGGTCGGATCGGGGGGGCGGGAGATGATTTCACCGGCCTCCGGTTTTCGCCGACAGACGAAGTAGTAGTAGCCCCGTTCTTCGGGGTCGGCTCCCCTCGGCAGGCACAGCCTGATCGTTTCGTAGGTCAGGTCGAAGATGTCGCTGTTGACGATCATTCTCTCCCGCCCGAAGCGCAACACCATCCCGCCTGAATCAACGTAGCCTACCAGCAGAAAATAGTCGGGCAGCCGGAGGAACTCGCGCAAGTTGCTGAAGCCTTCTTGTCCGGCTTCCTTAGCAGCAACCACAGGAAATTCGAGAAGCCTTCAACCGCTTCGGCTCCAGGGTTGAACACCAGACCGTGACCGTCAGCCAGGTTCTCGGCGTATCTGAACGTTACAAAGGCGTCGTCAATCGAGTAGTTCCGGAAGACACAGGCGAAAACGGCGAATATCCCGATTCCGGCAATGAAGATCAGATGCCGGGCAGTGCGGTTCTTTCCCGCGCGGAGCTGTTCCCGGTCAGCCTTGGATACGCCGGGCTCCTTCTAATCAAGCGCCGACGACCGCAGGTTCTCTTTCGAGAATCCCTTTTCGAGATCGGGGTCGGTGAACACGCCGTCTTTGCGGATGAGCTTGTCATCGAAGTAGATCTCGCCACCACCGTAGTCGGGGCGTTGGATCAGCACTAAATCCCAGTGGATATTGGACTGGTTGCCGTTCGGAGCTTCGTCATAACACTGGCCGGGAGTAAGATGGAATGAGCCGGCGATCTTCTCGTCAAACAGCGTATCCTTCATCGGGTGCAGGATGAATGGGTTCACCCCGAGCGCAAACTCACCCACGTACCGTGCACCCGCGTCGGTATCCAGGATCTTATTGAGCCTGGCCTGGTCGCCGTCGCAGAGGGCCTTGATGATTTTGCCGTTCTCGAACGTAAACGTGATTCCGCTGTAGACGTTTCCCTGGTACAGCGAGGGAGTGTTGTACGCAATCGTACCATTCACAGAGTCACGCACCGGTGCGGTGTAGACTTCGCCGTCGGGGATGTTGCGTGTGCCGTCACATTTCACGATGGGGATATCCTTGATCGAAAGGCTCAGGTCAGTCCCCTGCCCCTTGATGTGAACCTTGTCGGTGGCTTCCATCAGCGCTACCAACTTGTCCTGCGCCTGCGACATCCTGGCGTAGTCGGCGCAGCAAACCTCATAATAGAAATCCTCGAACGTCTCCTGTGAGGTCTGCGCCAATTGAGCCATGGCGTTGTTGGGGTAGCGGAGAACCACCCACTTAGTGCGCTTGACGCGCTCCTCCAGGTGGACCGGCTTGTAGAACAGCTTGTTCTGTTTTTCGATCTGCCTGATGTCGATATCGGCCAGGTCGAATGGGTTGTCGGAGCCCCGCAGACCGATATAGGCGTCGGCCCGTGTCATAAGCTCAAGGTGCAGTTCAGCCTGCTTTCTGAATTGATCGTCCTTAGCCGAGCGAATCCACTGGCGGATCAACGACTCGTCGTTGTAGTACCAGAACGGTGTGACACCCATCTCGGTGGCGATACGTATCACCTGCTTGCCCAACTCAAGGGTCTCTTTGCCCTTTATTTCAAGGTAGAGAACCTCTCCCGGTTTGACATGGCAGGAGTATTCAAGGAGAAGGCGGGCGAGGATTTCATTGCGCTTGTCTTTCATCGGGTCATCCTTTCCGAGTAACTTATTTTAGAGCCGAATGTAGCACTTGTCCGCGTCTTTGGCAAGGCCACCCTGACTCCGGGCCCAGATGCAGATTTGACTATCCGGGTTCGGCGGTATGAAGTGATGGTTTAGCAGCGCGCCGTATCTGACTACAACTACTGCGATTACCTGACGGGCTCAGTGCCGCACGGTTTCGTTCCCGTCCCGAGACAGGACGCCCGAGTGGAGGGAAGTAAAGGTTTTGATCGATTGTTCCGACATGGCAGTAAAGGGGCGGGTGCGTTCTTCACTGCTGTGGAGTGACTTTGGGCCGGCCCGAAAAGCTGCAATGATCAGATTGGGAGAGCAGATATGGATTCACAAGTATTAGAGAAGACCGATAGTACGGCCGACCGGCAGAGTGACGAGCTTCTGCAGTTGGTCTCGTTCAATATCGGTTCCGAGGAGTTCGGCGTTGATATCCTGAAAGTGCAGGAGATCAACCGCATGGTGGACATCACGCGGGTGCCGCAAGCGCCGCATTACGTGGAGGGAGTAATAAACCTTCGCGGCAGGGTGATTCCGATCATCGACCTCAGGAAGCGGTTCAGTCTTGAGACCAGGGAGTACGACAAGAACACGCGCATCGTGGTAGTCGATATCGTCGGTCATATCACGGGCGTGGTAGTCGATGCGGTTTCCGAGGTTCTCCGTCTGCAGGCGGGCACTATTGAACCGGCCCCGGAAATTGTCACCGGTATCAGTTCGGAATACATCAAGGGTGTTGCCAAGTTAGAAGATAGGTTGCTGATTCTCCTTGATCTGTCCAAGGTGATCGACGTAGGAGAGATGGCATCGCTGTCAGGATAAATCCTAATTACTTCGTTAGGAATCAGCGAAGAGGCCGGCACATAGCCATAACCGGCCTCTTTCTTTATGCTCTTTCCCGGAGGGGAGTCGGTTACATGGTCGGATCGTTGTTCGCATCCGACAGGTTGACTTGCAGCCAGACGTCGATGCGGTTTGCCGCCGGGCTACGGCTTCTTCACTTTGCCTGACCTGACCCCCTCGCCCGTCATGGGCACGAACCTGACCGGTATGACACTCGAACGGCTCAGTTCACCGTCGGCTTTCTCGATAAGAATCAGCTCCTGCCAGAAAGTTCCGACCGGCGCCACCAGGCGGCCGCCGTCGGCCAACTGCTCGATGAGCGGCTGGGGGATTTCCGGCGGGGCGCAGGTCACGATGATGGCGTCAAACGGCGCCTGCTCCGGCCACCCGGCGTATCCGTCGCCGCAGCGTACGTGGACGTTCCGATAGCCTAATGAATCCAGCAATCTGCCCGATCGCTCGGCGAGCGGCCCCACGATTTCGATGGTGTACACCTCGCCGGCAAGTTCACCGAGGATCGCTGCCTGGTACCCGGAGCCGGTGCCGATTTCGAGCACTCTCGACGTGCTGTCGATGCGCGGCAGTTCGGTCATGAGAGCAACGATATAGGGCTGCGAGATAGTCTGGTTCTCACCGATGGGCAACGGGTGATCGGCATACGCCTGGCGTCTGATATCCTTCGGAACAAACAGGTGCCTCGGTACTCTGAGCAACGCCTCAAGGACAGCCGTGTCCGATATGCCGCGCGGTATGATCTGTGTCTCGACCATGCGAGTCCGCGACCGGGCATAGCCGGCTTGCAGACTGTCGGCGTCAGCCCTGGCGGCTGACTCCGACTTGCAGGCGCTGAAGGCCGGGATAGCAACGCTCAGCAGCAGTAACAATCCGGCTCTAAGCTGCCATGAAATCGTGTTGTAAATCATTCCGCTGACCTGCCATTATCCTAACGCCGGGCGCCAAGCCGCCACACCAGCCCGGCGGCGACGTTCAACTGTTGCCAAACCATACGAACCGGGGTATCGAACTGTCAAGGCAAATGTTGAGTCGGTCGTTTGAACTGAAACCCCCCCGGCTTACTTAGAAAGGGCTGTTCTGCGAGGTGAGGTGTCTTTCTCTCCGAGTGTCTACTTTGATTTATAGTGTTTGTCGTTGTCGTCGGATTCGACCAAGCCGGCATTTTCAAATATCTTTCCGATTGTGTGAACATAGCAGCCTTTGTTTTTTCTAATCCCCGGACAGGCTTTGTCAAACACCTCGGTGTTGTATTCACGGGTCTTGTTCAACTCCTGCCAACATTTCTCAAGCATGTCCCAAGGGATATTGATGTAACTTCTCTTTCCGATCCGTACCCGAAAGTGAGGCGGAGGTACAAGCTTTACATGGCGATAGTCGTTCTCTCTTGACCTTTTTGTGTTTAAGTCTGTGTCCACCTTGATATTGTTCTTGTCCCCGATTTTCTCTCTTGCTTCTTCCCATGTCATAATACACCCCCCGTTAGTACTGTTTACGAGCCATATTACGATAGTCATCTCCTACAAGAGTTGTATCGGAGGTTGTCCCCGATGAGTTTACTGATCCATCAGCCAAACTGACCCACTACTCGGTCGTTTGACTGGATGAACATCCGTGCTTATCTTTGTACGAGTTGCGGCAATGGTTGAGATGCCCTGAGCGTGGTTTTTCGACCGCCGCGCCTGATGGACGGGCGATCCCTTGAGAGGATCGGCAGCCTGCCGAAGATTGGAGTCAACTCGTGAAGCCGGTGCTGATCAGATTCCTTTACACCAACATAGGTCGCGGACATCCTTTCTATCTTGACGGGATAATCGAAGCTCTCGTTCGCAGGGGGAGCATCGGGATCGTCCGCGGCGAAAAGGATGTATTCGAAGTCTCGACCGGCCTGTCGAATCTCGCCTGGCGGGTGGCGCGCGCAGTGTACCGCGGTGGTGCGTCCGGCGGCCTGTTAGGCACGGCCTACAACCGGCTCCGCTCCGCCCGCGACTACAACCGACGAGGCCTGGTGCAAAAGCTAATGGGGAGGTCGCTGCGAAGGCGATACATTGAGGATAGTTCGCCGCTGGTGGTGGCTCATCCGATACTCGTGGCTGAGCTGGCAGGAAAGGAGAGGTTCATTTACCAGCATGGCGAGAATGTCGTGCCGGACGAGGCGTTGGTAATGGGCGCGGATACAGTCTGCGTGCCGAGTAAAGAGGCGGCCGACCGGTTTGCAGACGGCGGCTATTCGAGATCGGCCCTTTTCGTGTCCGGATTGTGTATTGAACCGGCATTGGTGAAACAGGCCGGGGATGCGTACTCTCAGCGCATCGCCTGCCTTGGCAGCACCGAGCCGCCGGCAGGGGCGTTCTTCTCCTCCGGGGCTGAGCCGAGACGTCACGTGGACACCCTAGCGGCGGCTGCTCTGTCTGCCGTTAAGTCCGGGTGTAAAGCTCTCGTTTTTGCGCAGCAGGGAGGGCGCCTGGCAAGCGTCGTAGTGCGATCCTGTTTCAAGAGGAACATCTCATTTGAGATAGTGGACTCGCGCAGTTCATTTACCGAAGAACTGCCGGCGCTTGCGCTTGTGATGTTCAACTCGCGGCGTGAAGAGTCGATCCTTACCGCTCGGTTGTTTCCCTGGTTCGACTACTTCGTCGCCCCGTCGCACGAGCGAACCAACTGGGCTTTGGGATTAGGACTGCCGATGTTCATAATCGGTCCGGAGATCGGGTCGTTCGCCCCTCTCAATCGCGATCTGCTGCTTGCGGCTGGAGTGGCGCAGAGGCTTGAGGCACCAACGCCGGCGCGATCATTCGGCGAGCGCCTGCGCGCTCTGAGAGATGACGGCAGCTTGATGCGAATGACACGGGCGGGTTGGGATCGGCAGCCGATCAATGGATTCGAGAAGATTGCCAAGCTCCTTGTCGGCCGGTTTGCTCCCAAGGCTTGAACTTCCCGCGCATTGGGCGTCATTAGAGACACCGGTCGCCTTGACTTGCACCACCGGTACTTACGACGTATATTCCGCCACACCATGATCCGCCGCAGTCTTCAGTTCGTCCGTCAGTTTGACCGCAATCTCTGGATCCTGGCGGTGGGATGGTTTGTTGGGGCGTTGGGGTTCGCCGCCGCCATGCCGTTTATCGCCATTTACTTCCACTCCGAATTCGGGATGTCGATGACCGAGATCGGGATTTACTTCGGCGTTACCGCTCTTGTCCGCTCAGTCTTCCAGGCCGTAGGGGGCGAGGTATCCGACCGCGTGCAGCGCACATGGCTTCTGGTCTACTCTCAACTGGCGCGAGCGACCTCGTTTTTCGTGCTTGCCGCCGCCATCTTTTTCCACTGGGGCTTCTGGCCGGTGGCGATTATACTCATGATCAACGCCGTGTTCGGCGCCATCTTTCACCCGGTCGCCAACGCTCTGGTGTCTGATATCCTGCCGAAGGAGAAGAGGCTTGACGGCTACGCTATCGCCCGTGCCGGGGGCAACCTGGGCTGGGCTGTGGGGCCTGCCATCGGTGGTTTTCTTGCTACCTCCTCGTATGCTCTATTATTTCTGATATCGGCTGTTATCACGCTGGCATCGGGGCTGGTATTCCGGGTTTTCCTGAAAGTCCCAAGGGCTGCCGCGCCGGAGGACAGATTCCGCTTCTCAGATATTATCGCCATCAAGGATGACCCCTTTCTGGCTCGCCATTCACTCCTGATCTTCCTGCTCTACCTTGTCGTGGCCCAACTGATCGTGACTTTCTCCGTATACTCGGTCGAGATAGTGGGGATATCCAAAGCCCAACTGGGGTCACTATACACCCTCAACGGCCTGATGGTGGTCTTTCTACAGATACCGATCACGCGGATGCTGTCGCGCTATAGTCTGCCCGCCCAGTTGGCCTGTGGAGCATTTCTTTACGCCATCGGTTACAGCCTGGCCGGGATCCTGGTCGGCTTTGAGTATTTCGTGCTGGCCATTGCAGTGATCACCGTAGGTGAGATTGTCATGTCCCCACCGTCGCTTGCTCTCACTTCGCGACTGGCGCCGGAGGGGCGGATGGGTCGCTACATGGGGATATACGGCTTCTTTGTTGCCTCGGGCTGGTCGTTTGGACCTCTGTTCGGGGGAGTGATTCTCGATCACTTCGGCGACACTCCCGCTGCGGCCTGGATGCTGATATCCGCGTTAGCTGTGATCGCCGGTCTGGGATATCTGTTCTACAGGCGGTCGTTCGTGGCCAGGACCGGCTAATGCGAGGTCCTATTTGATAATTGCGAATTTGCCGATCTGTGTGCGACCTTCAGATTCCACAACGAAGTAATACAACCCGGTGACCACAGCCTGGGTGTTGCGCGTGATTAGATTCCACTGCTCGTGTGACGCCGTGGGATCCGAGGGCGGCTTGTCATGGATCAACTCCCGCACCAGGTCGCCGTCAGGCGTGTAAATCCTGATCGTGCATCGGGGCGGCAGGTTGGCGAAATTGATCTGCCGGGCACGTTCCACGGCCAGAACACCCTCGCGGTTTTCAAATCCCCGGGTCGCATAATCGCCATCAATTCGGTAAGGATTGGGATACACGTAAGCCACAAGCTCGCTCTGCAACACATCGTCGGCGGAGCTCAGGGCGTAGGCGATCCGGGCGCCATTGGCGACTGACGTCTCCAGCGCCGGCAGGCCGGCTTTGGGTGACCCAAAATCAAACGCCGTCACGTTGACCAGGTAGGGAACAGTAGGTAAAAGATTATCCAGCACCAGTTCGTACTCGTAGTATTTGAGATAGCCGTCCTCCGTCAATTCCTCAACCTGGGCCGAGTCCGGGCAAAGGCTGGTGGGGTACGGCTGGTTCGGATACAGCTTCCGGATCGGTGTGTTCAGGCCCGGTTCGGAGACGTTGAAATCCTGCGCCTTGAAGTAGAAAGTCGACTCCGGGAACTTCGGATGAACATAGGGATACGCCGGGCTGTATGCCAGCGGGTTGAAATACGGGTCGCCACACGAGTCACCGTAGATGCATTTGAGTTCGTGAAGAGAGAAGGGGTTGTCCAAAACCAGGTACTCACCGTTCTTGTAGACCAGTTTGGTGAAATCCTCAATATCATAGGAAGCGACCGGGTAATAGCTGGTCGGTCTGTCATCGCGCGCCAGGTAAACCCGGTAACCCTCAAAGTCTATCTCCTGTGAGAAGACATCGCGGGTGGTCTCCGGCAGAAGTCCGTTGAAACGGATACGAAGACTGCCGACGGTTGGGTAGACCCAGAAATCCGGCGCCGGTGGCGGCCCGGCCCCCACGAAATCGGGAACGCCGTCACCTTCGTACCAGAACGTATCGCACACCGTGTACTGGATCTCGAGGACAATGGTGTCCTTGCCGTTTATCGTGGTGTCGATCTCGTGCACGATCGAGTCGGTGCAGCAGATGCGGGACTTGCCGCAGTAGCCGTCTTTGTCGGTGTCCACGCCCGGGTTGTCATAGACCCACGAGGCCCACCGGGAGTTGGCCGCCAGATTCGAGAAATCCAGCGACTGGTAGAACCGGTTCGGATTGAGGGGGTTAAAAAGATTCTCGAAGTTGGTCGGATCAGTGTGCAAATCCGCTCCCGCGAGCCAGGCGAACGAGATGGGCAGCATCTGGCCGGGCCTGATGTCGAAAGGCCCGAATGACAGCAGGTAGCGGCAGTCAAAGCCTCGAGCGTATGTTTCCGCATCCTCCGGAGGGGGCAGCCAGCCCTGCCGGCTATGATCGAGAGCGGTGTGCAGCAGATCGTAGTCGAACTCCTCGTGCCTGAGGATATAGTACTTGTTTTTGTCACCCTGGGGGGTTCCCAGCCGTTCCCCGAAACGGCGAAACGGATCTTCCGAAGTCCCCTTGCAACGCGGCCCGAAGTCACTGTCGGCGATGCCGTAGTTGATTATCCACCAGTTGAAGGAGTACTTCAGGGAATCGGACGGGGTTCGGACAACTCTGATTCCGACGACGTGCGGAACCGAGGCATAATCCCACTGGCCGCCAACCGGGTCACCATCGTTGTCGGTATGGTAAGCAACGTTGATCGTATCGATGAACCCGCAGCCCTCAGGAGCCGGGTGCGATCGGTAAAATCCCACGAGATCGTCGTTCCAGCCCATGGGCCCTTTGCGTGAGGTATGCCAGACATCGCCGTCGACCCAGATGCCGAGATAGACATCGTTGAGCATCCTGACGCCGATGTTCTCCACCTGGTAGTTAAAGAGAATGAAATCCTCTGCGTAGGAGTAGCTCCAGGCCATGGACCTCTGGCTCACTTTGATATTCAGCGGAATGTGCGGGCGGTTGTCGACCGGGTCATAGGCTACAAGCGCATTCCCAGTCAGGGTGTCGGTGTACTCGCACAGGATGTCCTCCTCGGAATACGCATCTGGACTGTAGAAGGGGCTGCGCGGGTCGATGGACTGGTAAGTAAACTCACCGAACGGCTTTACTTCGGGCCAGAACTCGTTGGTGACATAGAAGTCCTCGTCACCCACGGACACGAGCGTATCGCGTCCGACAACGGCGCCGATCCAGATGGCCGCCACCCAGAGGTAAACCAGGTCGCTGTTCTTGGGATAGATGCAGGAAGGGATCGGCTCGCCCGTGAACGGGTCGGGGATCGACCGGCCCAGCGTCCCGAAGGTTCCGTTGTTGGCGATGGCAAGCTGGATATTCCCCCGGTTGTGAGCGGTGTATTCCACCACCGGGCCCGCGACGGCCGCCATACCGCGATGCGGCCTTTCGGCAACCCGGGCGCTTTTCGGACTGACGTCGCGAGCCGTCACGTTAGCGGCGGCTAACAACAGCAGAAAGACTGTCAGGCCCAAGCATCGCTTTCGGCCTTCCGGCGCATGGAACCTGGGCATGGCGCGGTCACATGATTATCGCAAGCTTGCCCGTCTGGACGCGGCCATCCTCGTCTTCAACCGTCCAGTAGTAGAGACCGGAGACGACCATCTGGGTGTTGCGCGTGATCATGTTCCACTCATCGTGTGAGGCTTGAGGGTCAGACGGGCTTCTGTCGTGAACCAGTTCGCGGACCAGGTCGCCGTCGAGAGTGAATATTCTGATCGTGCACTTGGGGGGAAGATTGGCGAAATGGATCACGCGGGTCCGATCGGGCGGGCGAATGATATGAGGATTGCGACCTTCAAAACCGCGGCCTCGATAGTCGCCGTCGATCCGGTAAGGATTAGGGTAGACAAACACGTCGAGGTTCTTGGTCTGAACCTCAGCCCAACCACTAAGAGCGAACGCCGAGTCGACACCGACCGTTTTGGACGTCTCCAGAGCGGACAAGCCGGATTGCGGCGAACCGTAATCAAAGGCAGTGACATTAACATACCACTCCGCCGCCGGTAGCAGGCCGTCTATTACGACTTCGTATTCGAAGTACTTGAGGTAGCCGTTCTCGGTCAACTCCTCGGCTTGGGCCGAATCGGGTATCAGGCTGCTCGGGTAGGGCTGGTCGGGGTAGATCTTGCGGATCGGAGTATCCACCCCAAGTTCCGAGGTATTGTTATCCTGTTTCGCAAAATAGAACGTAGACTCCGGAAACTCCGGGTGTTCGTAGGGATCGAAGATGACATAGTCGAGCGGGTTGAAAGTGGTGTCGTCGCACGATTCGCCGTAAAGACAGCGCAATTGTTCGAGCGTGTACGGAACGTCCCTGATGATCCAGTACGGTGGTGCATTGGCGCCGTTGTCGAATACGAACTTGTTGTAGTCCATGCGGTCATACGACGCCATCAGGCTGAAACTCGCATTGCGGGTGTCTCGACCGACGTAAACCCGGTAGCCCTCGAAGTCTAACAGGCGCGAGAAAACATCACGCGTGGTCTCCGAACGAAGTCCGTTGAAGCGGATTTTCAGGGCGCCGACCGATGACTCCACCCAGAAATCGGGCGCCGGTGGTGGCGCAGCTCCCCGAAAATCCGGCACTCCATCACCCTCATACCAGAACGTGTCGCAGGCGGTGTACTGGACCTCGACGATGACCGTGTCCTCACCGTTTATCGTAGTATCGACCTCGTGTACGATCGAGTCCGTGCAGCAAATACGGGATTTGCCGCGGTATCCGTTGAGGTCCGTGTCGACTCCTGGATTGTCGTAGATCCAGGAAGCCCAGGTAGCGTTCGTGGCCAGATCTGAGAAGTCCAGGTTGGCATAGTACTCGTCGGGATTGCCGGGCAGGTTATCGAAGTTGTCCAGGTGGTCACGATTGTGAAGATTGCTGCCCGCCACGTATGCAAACGAGATCGGCAGCGTCTGTTCGGGGCGGATGTCAAAGGGGCCAAACGACAGCAGATAGCGGGTGTCGAAACCGTCCGCGAAGCTGCCGGCGTCCTCCTGGTTGGGGTAAAGCCAGAGGCTGTCGTTGGGTGTGATGGTCGCGGTGTAAGCCTGGTCGTAATCGAATTCGCCGTTGCTCATTATGTAATACTTGTTAACGTCACCCTCAGGTGTTCCGAGACCGCCGGTTCCGAAGTCCCGCCAGGGAGACCTGTGGCGGGGTCCGAAATCCCTGGAGGCTGCCGGGTTGCTGATCCACCAGTTGAAGGCCACGTCGAGCGAATCAGACGGCGTTCGGATCATCCGGGTGGCCGTTACATGTGGCGCCGGTACCTGAGCAGGATCGCCGTCGTTATCAGCTATCCAGGCGATATTCACCGTGTCGATGTACTCGCAGCTTCCATAGGTGGAGGGATAGGTATGCAGGAAGCCGCACAGATCGTCGCTGTAGCCGTTGGTGCAGTCGAAACAGACGTCGGCATCCACGTAGATGCCCATGTACACGTTCTCAAGCAAACGGCCGCCGATGTTCTTTATCTGATAGTCAAACAGCACGAAGTCTTCGGCATACGAGTAGGACCAGGCGTATGAGCTCTCGGTTACTTCCACGAAAAGAGGATGGTGCGGTAGGCTAAAGGGATCAGAGCCGATACCTTCGGTGAAGGTGTCGGTGTAGACACAGATGTAGTCCTCTTCGGAGATAGCGTTCTGGAATTCCGGCGCATCGGGGTTTATGAGCGATCGATACACCATAAGCCCGAACGGCTCCTCGTCGGGAAAGAACTCCCGGACAGTGGTCCAGCCGTCGGCGCCCACGGTGCACACCGTATCCCGGCCAATGACGGCGCCGATCCAGAAGGCTCCCGCAAACAGGTATTGCACGTGGGAACCCTTGGGATACTCACACGATGGTACGTTCTCGCCGGTGAAGCAATCCTGTTGCGCGACCCGAAACCCGGTGCCGAAGGTGCCGTTGTTGTTGACTGCCAGTACTATCTGGCCCACCCGGTGTCCCGCGATGCAGTGGGCGGGGGAGACGCTGGCCATGTCGCTGAGCAACTCCTTTGTCGGGGATTGGGACATGTCGGCGCGACCGGAGACACTGCCGGCCAGAACCGCCGAAAGAGCAAAGACGCCGATTGCCTGCAACTGACTCTTTATCATGATTCTCACCATCTCTGTAAATATCCTTTGCATGGTTTTGACGAACGAGGTCGCTGCGGTGTTTATGACCAATTGCGACCGCCTTCAAACCCAGGAAAGTTAAGAAAAAAGGTGATGGTTGGCAAGATCTTTGGCGGGGCCCGAAAACGTCCCGCATCGCGGAGGTCGCACAGACCGGCGGGACGCCCCTGAAGGCGACAAGGTTCGCTTGCCAAAGAGGCGACGGGCGGGTCAGAAGCAGCTAAGAGGCTCGGGACCGTTGTTGAACATGTAGTCGACAAGGTAAACCAGATCAGCGATATCGATAGGGTCGCTGCCGCTGCCGTCCACATCCGATTCCTCGAAGCACTCGGCCGCCGGTCCGCTGTTGAACATACAGTCGACCATGTAAACCAGGTCTGAAATAATGATCAACTCGTCCGGGTCGCCGTCTATGTTGCCTCTGATCCCCTTGCAGCAACTCGTGTACGTGAGCAGTCCGTCTACAGCTCTGACCTCGAATTCGGCCAGGTCGCCGGAAAACCAGGGCAGGCGTTCAGTGAGGCCGGAAGCGTACCCGCTAATCAGGAGGGGGGTTTCCTCGCCGAAAGAAGGCACGTCAACGATGCTGAAATACACCTTCAGAACCGGTCCGTTGCCGGGCGCGAGAGCACCAGAAGTGCCGGCCAGCGAGGCGATCAGCAAGAAGGTTGTCTTCTTGCTCGAGGGGACGTACTGGATCTGCGTCTGTTCCTCGAAGTAATCGGTGCGGCACCCGGCCGTCGAGAATGAATCATACTCCAACTCGATATCACCCGAGTATAACACGGGTACTCTTATTTCTCTGAGGGGTATGGTGTTTCTGCCGTAGACGACCATCTCAACCTCAGTGATCCCGATTTCGTACAGTATCGTGTCAGCCGTCATGGAATCCGCCAGAATCACGATATAATTCGGCTTCGCCGACCTGCGCGTATCCTCCCCGGCCGTCACCTCCACCGACACGTCATACATCCCACCCAGGCTGTAGGTGTGGGTAGGATTCTGCACAAGCGCCGAATCACCGTCACCGAAGTCCCAGGTCCAACTGTCCACGGCCAGTCCGGAAGAGGCACTGAAGTTAACCGGCAGCGGCGCCCAGCCCAGACTCGTATCGGAGGTGAAAGACACCCCGACGACCTCGTCCACGGATCCTTTCAGGTCCGGTAAAGGACCGATCTGCTTCCCGTGCGGATACTGGGGAGTCGAATATGTGGTCAGCAAGGTTCGCATCTCGGCGTGGTCCAGAGTTCGACCGTGGACCACCTGATGGATTCCCTGGAGAACCGCGCAGGCGCCGACAATGATCGGCGACGCGCTGGAGGTGCCGGAGAAGCCGCCGGTATAGTAGTCGCTTGGTGTGGAGCCGTAGAGGTCACCGTAGCCGAGAGTGAAGACGTCCCAGGTTCCGAAAGCGTGCACATCCAGCCGCTGGCCGTAGTTGGTAAACCCGGCTGGAACGTGTTCGGAGCTGGAGGCAGCCACCATCACCGCCCCGGAGAACCGATATTCAGGGTCGAACAGGCTGCCATAGATATCAGCGTTGTCGAGATTCTCGGCCCCGTTCCCGCCAGCCTCAACCACGATACGGCCCAGAGCCGATGCCTGCAAAATAGCGTCAAAATTTTCCTGCCAGTACTCCATCGGCACATATCCAAGTTGGTCCTCTCGCGGTTCAAAATCGTAGTGTGGCCCCGGCGCGTGAAGCTCGATCAGAATTATATCTCCCTCTGTGGAGTTGTTGGCAGCCGTCATGATCGCATTGGCGGTGGACATGGAGCCGATTGACACCGTGCCGAGGTTGACCCCAAAGGCAATCCCCGTCATTCCAAAACTGTTGGAATCAGCGGCAATTTCCCCCAGCACCGCCGTGCCGTGGTTCCACCAATCCTCTTCGTCAATCCTGTTGCCGGCTATGTGGAAGTGATCGGTGCCGCCGTGAAGATCTTCGTGGGTTTCAATCCAGTTGCCTTCGATGTCAATCACCTTGATTCCCTCGCCTCGTCCACCGGGATTCGACCAGGCATAGTATGCGTCAACGCCGGTCGGGGCAGGTTCAAGGTAGTACTGGTTCGCCTGCCAGTTCGGTGTGCGCAGCAGCTTGACGGCGTTGAAACTTGCCACCTCAGGCTGAGGGGCGAAATAGGCGATCTCCACAATGGCCATGCTGTTGAGACTGTTAACCAATTCCAGCCTTTCCTCGGGCGAGGCATTGTTCTCAAGTGTCAACTGGTAGTAAAGGCTGAGATCGGGCAGTGGCTGCCCGATACGAGTCGACCCGGCGGCACGTAGTTGGTCGAGGGCTGTCCGGTCAACAGTAAAACGCGGTGTGACAATGTCGGTCTTGCCGTCGGCCAGGATGACTCGGTTGAGTTCGTCCCAATCCGCGCCGGAATGCAGGAACCTGGTTCCGTCCAGTACCGGCTGCCCCAGCCCCTCTTTCAACTTGAACACGATCCGGTCCGAGTCGAAGTTGTCGGGAAGGCTACTGTAAACCGGTGCCGTCGGTACAGCGCGCTTCAGGGGCTGCGGTGAGGCTACTGCCAGAGCGGCCGTTACCACCAACAGCACAACGGCAAAAAGAGCATATCTTGAGACTGAATACATTAAACACCTCGCTGGTGACTTCGTGGATATACTTACTAAGTTGTAACAATCATAAAATAATGTCGTTTCTGGATTTAGCAAGTAAAAACAAGGTATTATCTTGCAATGGGATATGGCCAACGTCATGTCGGACTTGGAATTTGCCGTTGTCTTGACGCAGAATATGTGTCGCAAAACGACCACGCGGCGACCTGCTCACCATCCCCATTGTCCGGGAGTGGCCTTCATATGCCGATCGGGTCCCAAACACGAAAGCCGGCCTCAGGCCGGCTTTCGAGAGGCAGGAGATATCCTGAAGCTACTGTGGTTTGTCGAATGCGTCAGCGGGGATATCCACGTTCGCAGCGCATTCTGCCACCTCGACCTGCATTACTTTCTGGTCGTTCATGTTGACCACAGTCTTCATCGGCAATTGGACGCCGTTCACGTCCGCATAGTCGGAGTACCATGCCTCCAACATTCCCTCACCCGTCGGCGACTCTCCCCAGTACATGCTGCATAGAAGATGGTAGGTGTCACCGGCAAATCCAAGACGGCAGATCGGCTCATCATCGTCGCCAACGAGAGCCACCCATTCCACGGTTAGGCCTTCGGCCTGCGTGGAGCCGTCATACACAGCCTGGTAGTATGGGGCGTCAAGATTCCGGAAGATGGTGACCGGGTTACGAGCGGACTCCTGGTCGTCTTTCTGCAGTTCATCGGGTGTCATTTCCACAAGTTCGCCGCTCATCTGGTCGGTACGCCAACCCTTGTCGCCGTTTCGGATATCCCACATCTGGCGGCCCATGAAGTTCATCTCGGTGCGGTGCTTCCCGGGATACTCTCGCAGCGACTTAAGGGCAACGGGGAGTTCCTGTGGTCCCATCACTAACGTCATCGTCGACGTTCTCTGCAGCGAACTAATCTGCTTGAAGTTGCCCAGTCCTCCGGCCGCCTCAACGGCGAGCGTGAGGATAGCCTTGCCTTTTTCAAGGTTCTCGGGAGTGATAGTCAGCTCTGCCTCCGGTTCCCCCGACGGTATGGTTATGTCGATAGTGTCGACCGGTCCCAGGCCCAGCGCTTCCAGTGGCTCGTCAAAGTCGGCGCCGTTGCCGACCACCAGGACAACCATGTCATCGGGCCGAAGGTTTCTCTTTGCGGCGGTCATCACGTCTTCGGGGGAAACCTTTTCGACTCGCTCCTTCTCCTGTTGGAGGAAGTCATCGGGCATGTCGAAGAAATCGTACGTCATCATGCGACCAACCACCTCGCGGCGGGTATCGAAATTGAAGACAAATGAGTTGAGATAGCCGTCCTTGCCCTTGTGCATCTCCTCGTCAGTCGGCAGGTCGTTTTGCATCGACTTGATCTGCTTGATTATCTCTCTGGCCGCCTGTACCGTACTCTGCGGCTTCGTGGAGGCCACAATGAAGAAGTAGCCGGGGTAGCCGAAGTTGGAGATATAGCGGCCGCCGGCCGTGTAGGCGAGGCCCAACCTGGTGCGAACGTTGTTCGTGACACGGCTGCCGAACCCGCCCCCGAGGATGCTGTTCATGACAATCCTGTCGGCGTAGTCTGGATCCTTGACGGTGCCGCCGATGTGGCCGATCCGTATGTACGACTGCTTGGCGTCCGCCTTGGGGGCGTAATAAACCTTGCTGCGCCAGTCGTAGTCGACCTCGGGCAGAGGCGGCACGGGGATATTCCCCATCTCCCAGTCACCGAAATGCTGCTCGATTTTCGCGAGGATGTCGTCCTTGTCGAAGTCGCCCCAGATAGCCATCTGGACATTTTCCGGATGGTAGTAGGTCTGGTGAAACTCAACCAGGTCATCCCGGCTGATAGCATCAATCGTTTCGTACTCCGTGTGCTGGGCGTAAGGCGACTTGGCACCGTAGATCAGCTTCCGGTACTCACGACGGGCAAGACTGCCGGCGTCGTCGTTGCGGCGCGATATCGCCGTGCGTTCCTGCATAATGGCCAGGTCGATCTTGTCCTGATCGAAGGCGGGTCGACGAAGCACCTCGGCCATGACCTCGAGGCCAAGATCAGTGAAATCGCTGAGCACGTTGATGAAGGCGTTGCCGGATTCCAGCCCGATGCCGGTCTCTACCGCTCCGCCGATCCCTTCCAGCAACTCGTCGATTTCATCACCCGTCCACTCTGCGGTACCGCCGGTTCTCATGACGGTCCCGCATACCGAGGCCAGACCGACTTTGTCGGCCCCTTCCAGGTATGACCCGCAGTTGACACGAACGTTGACATTGAAAATCGGCAGTGACTTGTCCTCGAGGAGGTAGAGGCGCATACCGTTTTCCAGCGTTACCTTTTCGACCTTGGGGATTTTCAGCTTGTTGAGCTTGGGGAAGTCTATCTTATCAACGTCCTGCGCGTGGATGGTCACGCCGCAGACGGCCAATAGGATGACACCGACGCTGATGATCCCAAACATTTTCTTGATCATTTTCTTCACTCCCAACTAACTTTCAATGGTGTTCAGCTTGGCCACGGTCCGGTTGCTCTTGATGAAGTACTTTTTAGCCACGCGCTGGATGTCTTCCGGCGTTACCGCGTTTATGCGGTCAAGCTCGCGAAACAGTTCGCGCCAGTCGCCCCAGTCGTTCTGAAATACGCTCAATTGCATGGCCAGGCCCATATTGCTGGTCAGGCCGTTGATGAAGCCGGCCCTGGCCCGGGCCCTGATCTTCTCGACTTCCTCGACTGGTATCAGTTCGTTTTGCAGCCACTTCACCTCTGCGAAAATTTGCTCCTCGCATTCTTCGTTGGTATGGCCGGCAGCGGGCACTGCGTATACCAGGCACAGGCACGGGTACTTGTTGCCTGGGTAGCCCGGATAGACGCCAACGTTGGCCGCGATCTTCTTTTCCTTCACTAAGTTCTTGTAGAGCAGCGAGGTACGCCCCTGGCCGAGATAATCGGCCAAGGCATCTACTATCGGCCAGTCGGGATGGGTGCCATCAGGCACATGGTAGCCCGCCACCAAGAAGGGCTGGGCCGGGTCCTCTAGTTCCACCCTACGCTCACCCTTCTGTTCGGGTTCGATAGTGGCCAGAACCTCTGGAGAAGGACTGGCTGGAATTCGTTCCCAGTACTTCTCGGCCAGCTTGATGATGTCCTTGGCCTTGACGTCGCCGACAATGCAGATGATCAGGTTTGAAGGTACATAGTACTTTCTATAATATTTCATAGCTGCTTCGCGGTTGAAGTTCTGAATGTCGGACATGTGGCCGACGATGGAAACCCCGTAAGGATGCGCCGTGAATGCGCTCGATACCAAGGCGTCAACGGTACGGCTGATGGGGTTATTATCCAGGACTTGTCTCCGTTCCTCGGCGACGACGTTCCGTTCACGGTACATTTCCCTCAAGACCGGATTGAGAAAGCGTTCCGACTCCATCGCCATCCAGAGTTCTGCTTTGTTTGAGGGCAGGCTCATCATGTAGATGGTCAAGTCCTTGCCGGTGCCGGCGTTCAGCCCTTCAGCTCCCTCCTTTTCGAAAATGTGGGCGAATTCATTGGCCACGACGAACTCGTTGGCGGCTTCGATAGCCTCGTCAAAAGCGGTCTCGAGTTCCGCCAGCCTGGTGGAATCGGCACGGCGGCCTTTCTTCCGCTCGGCCCTCAGTTCGTTGAAAATGGAGTCCTCCACTCTCATGGCAACCAGTTCCTTTTCCAGGTCGGTTGTTCCGAGGGTGGTGGTTCCCTTGAAGGCCATGTGCTCGAACATGTGGGCCAGGCCGGTGTATTCCTTGGGATCGTTCGCACCACCGACGTTGGCAAAGGTCATAAAGGACGCCACTGGTGCGTCATGCCGTTCCATGACGATGATCTTCAAACCGTTCTCCAGGGTGTGCTCCGTGACGGCCTCCTCGAGCTCTGAGAAGTCAAAACCGAAGGCGGTCGACCCCATCATCGGCAAGAGCAGGCAGGCTGAGAGAATCATCAGCCGCGGTAGCGTTCTACTCATTGGATCCTCCATGAGTTGAAGCATTAATGTTGGTTTAACTTGGAGCGAATAAAAGCAGGGGCCAAGGCAAAGTCAAGTCCCGTAACAGACAATCTCGCTCGCCACACAGACCGCCGCCAATCAGGACGCACCCCTCAGTGGCCTGTCGAAAAACGTACTCAAAGGGGTGGCGTCGGGTGCCTCTGCCGGACGCCTCTATGGATTCGCGCTACTGCCAGGCAGAGACGCCTGGCAGCACCAGTATCAATGCTTCGGCAGCTGGCGACTGTGACTTTCTCAACCAGCCTCTCTGTGACCATCCGCCTGGAACGGGACAGATAGCGCAACCGTAGCTTTGTATGGAATCTGAAGAAGGTCGACATGGTCCGGCGGAAGGCTGCCGTTGGGCCTACCACCAACTGATCAGCTTGGGCTTGATCGTATGCGGCAGGTCTTCGCTCCGGGGAACAATGCGCGCCGTGATTCCAAAGCGACCGGATTCCCGGCAGACCACTTCGCCCGTGAACGAGTACACGCCGTTCTCACCCTGCTGCGGATCGTTGTCGCTCCTGAGAAGTGCGGCCAGAGTCGGGTCGAAGCTGTGTATCTGCTCCTGGGAATCAAGCTGGCCGGAGACGATCTGAACCTGAACATCAACGGGTGTGATCTCGCCGAGGAACACCTTGATTGTAATCGGGAACTCCTGGCCGACGAAAAGAGTCGGCCCCATTTCAGGGATTTCCACGTCACGGATGACAATGTTGTCCCAGCCGCGCTCTATCTTCTCCAGCCAGCCGGCTACCTGGCGTGTCAGACGGTGATTCTCCAACCGCATTTTCACACCCGCCTGGATGGCCGGGATGTAGCACTTGTCGGTGTAGTCCATAAGCATGCGTTGGGCGGAGAACCGCTCACCGGCCATCTGGATGGTTGCCTTCATCTTGGTGATCCACCGGGCAGGCAGGCCGATCTCGTTGCGGTCATAGAACGTGGGGATCAATTCCCGCTCAAGGGTGTTGAACAGCATCTCGGCATCGAAACGATCCTGCGTTTCCACGTTGTCATACTCTTCACCGCTGCCGATCTTGAACCCGGTCTCTTCGCTGAATCCTTCAACCCACCAGCCGTCGAGAACGGAGAGGTTCAAGGCACCGTTCATGGCGGCTTTCATCCCGGAAGTCCCTGATGCCTCCTGGGGCCGACGGGGGTTGTTCAACCAGACATCTGCCCCCTGGACAAGGTAGCGCGCGACATTGATGTCGTAGTCCTCAAGAAAGATGATGCGGCCGCGGAAACGATCCTCGGAGGCATAACCGATGATCTGCTTGATGATCTCCTTGCCGGGGGTGTCAAGGGGATGAGCTTTGCCCGAGATAAGCAACTGCACCGGACACTCGCTGTTATTGACGATGTTGTCCAGACGGTCGAGGTCGGAGAATATCAGGTTGCCGCGTTTGTAAGTGGAGAAACGACGGGCGAAACCGATAGTCAGTATCTGCGGATCCAGGATCTGATCGGCCCGCTGAACCTCAAGTTGCGAAGCGCCGCGGCGCGCGAGCTGCTGTTTCAGCCGCTTACGGGCGAAAAAGACCAGCCGTTCACGACGTCGGTTATGAACCCGCCACAGCTCGGCGTCGGGGATTTTGCGCACCTGCTTCCATACTTCGGGCGCGCCCGATTTCTCCACGTACTCCGCGCCGAAGTACGATTCGTAAAGCTCCTTCATGTTGTGAGAAACCCAGGAGAAGGTGTGCACGCCGTTGGTGATCGATTTGATGGGCACCTCCTCCGTCGGCAGGTTCGGCCAGATATTGTGCCACATGTTGCGCGAGACTTGGCCGTGGAGTCTGGAGACGCCGTTGGCAAAGGCGGCCGTCTTCAGAGCAGCCACGGTCATGCAGAAGGTTTCGGTCTCGTCGTCGGGGAAGACGCGCCCGATGGCCAGGAACTCCTTCCAACTGATCCCCACTTCAGCGGTGGCGCTGCCCAGGTAACGGTGCACCAGGACCGGGTCGAATCTCTCATTGCCGGCCGGAACCGGCGTATGTGTCGTGAAAACAGTAGTGGACCAGACGTACTGGACGGCCTCGGCGAAGGTCAGGTTCTCCTCACGGATAAGGGAGCGGATTCGCTCTGTCGTTAGAAACCAGGAGTGCCCCTCATTGAGGTGATACACGGATGGCTCGACACCTATCGCGCGCAGAGCCCGCACGCCACCGATGCCCAGAATGATCTCCTGACGAATACGCATGTTCTTGTCGCCGCCATAAAGCACGGACGTAATCTCACGGCACTTCGATGAGTTCTCGGGGATGTTGGTGTCCAGCAGGTACAGGGGTATGAGGCCGACACTCACCTTCCATATCTGTATCTGTACCGGGGTGCCATCAATGTCTACGCTCACGCGCAGGGGCCGGTCGTCTTCACCCTTGACCAACTGGACCGGCATGTGGTACCAGTCGTTTTCCTCGTAGCGCTCCTGCTGCCAGCCGTCGCTGGAAAGAAACTGACGGAAGTACCCGTAGCGGTAGAGAAGCCCCACGGCCGTCATGGGCAGGCCAAGATCCGAGCCCGATTTCAGCGTGTCGCCCGAGAGGACACCGAGTCCGCCCGAATAGACCGGCAGACCCGTATCAAGCCCGTACTCAAGCGAAAAATACGCGATGGAACTGTCCTTGAGATGGCTGTACTTGTAATCGAACCATTTCTTGCGGCCCATATAGGCGTTGTACTTTTCATACACGCGGTCAAGGCTGGCCACGAAGCCGTCGTCCTCGGCCGCCCGCTCCAGGGTCTCCTGCGGAAGGCGCGACAGCATCTTCACGGGATTCTGGTAGCATTCCTCCCACATGTCCGGGTCCAGCCGAATGAAGAGCTTGACCATGTCCCAGTTCCAGGAGTACCACAGATTCTGAGCCAACTCCTGCAGGGCTTTTACCCTCGGAGGGAGTTTCGGAAGAACGAGGAATTGCCTGAGTCGCATCGAACCCTCAACCGGTTTAGTCTATTCCGTCAATTCGCTGAACAAACTCCTTGGTATTACCAATTATCGCCCGAAGCAACACTTTTTTTTACTGCAACAGGGCGGTTTGTCGGGCCCGGTAGCGTTTCCTGCGATCATCCATTCAAGAAAGGTTGGGACACTGCCGAAAATGAACGAAAAGGGTTTTTTATCACACATGTGACTTTTTGGTTTCGTCTGGAAGGAAAGTTCTCTAAGTTTCAACCGTGAAGACTGTTAGTAGAATCGGGATACTGACCGGCGGAGGCGACTGCCCCGGCCTGAACGCCGTCATACGGGCGATCGTCAAAACGGCCCGTAACATGTATGATCTTGAAATCATCGGTTTCTCCGATGGTTACGAAGGTCTTATTGAAAACAGGTACCGCGTGATCAGGGCCGGTGACGCCTCTGGAATCCTGGCCCTGGGAGGGACTATTCTCGGCACGTCTAATCGAGCCGATCCTTTCAGGTTTCCAGTGCTCCAGGACGAGGGGTACATATTCCTCGATCGCTCCAGCCAGGTGGTTCGCAACTTCGAGTCACTTGGCCTGAATGTGCTGATTGCCATTGGCGGTGACGGCACCATGGCGGCCTCAGCTCGGATGCTCAAGAAGGGTCTGCCCGTGGTCGGCGTCCCCAAGACCATCGATAACGATTTGGTGGGAACCGATCAGACGTTCGGCTTCGACTCAGCAGTAGTCACCGCCACCGACGCCATCGACAAGATCCACACTACGGCCCAGTCGCATCATCGCGTGATGATCGTCGAGGTCATGGGTCGTTACGCCGGTTGGCTGGCGCTCTGCTCGGGACTCGCGGGTGGCGGCGACATCATCCTCCTGCCTGAGTTCCCGTATGATATCGACGCCGTCTGCGATGCTGTCAGAACCCGCAACGCCCGCGGCAAGACTTTCTCAATCGTGGTTGTCGGAGAGGGCGCCAGGGCGATCGGCGGGGAGATGGTGGTGAAGCGCACCGTGGCCAACTCCCCCGATGCCATTCGCCTGGGCGGGGTTTCGCACCAACTGGCGGCACAGATCGAGGGCCTGACCAATATCGAGTGCCGGGTTACGATCCTGGGTCACCTGGTGCGGGGCGGTTCGCCCAGCGCCTTCGACCGCCTGCTGGCGACGAGGTTTGGAGTCGAGGCGACCCACATGGCCGCGCGCGGCGAGGTCGGCAGGATGGTCGTTCTGCGCGACCAGAAGATGTCCTCGGTGCCGATAGAAGAGGTCGCCGGCAAAATTCGCACGGTCACACCCGATCATCCCCTGGTCAAGGCAGCGCAGGCGCTGGGGATATGTCTCGGCCATGCCGCCGACGTGCCGTTGGAGAAACAACACCAAGAGCATACGCCATCGTGATCAGGTACGGCAGGGGCAGATCGGTTCCGTGACGACAACAGATCTGACACTATCGGCCGGGACGCGGGGGCAGACGAGAGGGGCGCCGGTCATGGCAGTCAATCGGTCTCAGGGACAGTTCATTAGACATGGGAAGTGACTATACATACCTGCTAACAGGAGTCTTAAAGAAAATGGGCAGAAGCAAAGAACCGGACAAGGCAGAACTGGTGCGGCGCATCAAGCGGTCGCCCGCTTACAAAATTGCATACTACGATAATGAGTTCATGGCGCAGGATCACGCCCGACCGTTTCGGCTCCAGGTGGAGATGATGAAACCGGAGATCCTGCTACAGCAGCAGAAGATCAAGTCTACCATAGTCGTCTTCGGCGGGACGCGGATCGTTGAACCCAGGGAGGCCACCGCGGAAGTGAGGAAACTGGAAACCAAAGTCCGCCGAAACCCGCGGGACCGGGACCTCAGAAAGCAACTGCGGATCGCTCGGTCGATAAAGGCCAAGTCCCACTACTACGACGAAGCGCGTGAGTTCGGACGCCTGGTGTCAAGTGGAAGCCGGATCGATCACGATCACGAGTTTGTGATCATAACGGGCGGCGGGCCGGGAGTCATGGAGGCGGCCAATCGCGGAGCCTTTGATATCGGCGCCAAAACAATTGGTATGAACATAACGCTGCCGCTGGAGCAGGAGCCGAATCCGTACATTTCGCCCGAACTATGTTTCCAGTTTCACTACTTTGCCCTGCGCAAGATGCACTTCCTCTTACGGGCAAAAGCGCTGGTGGCGTTTCCCGGAGGTTACGGCACTCTTGACGAACTTTTCGAGGCGCTGACGCTGGTGCAGACGCAGAAGGTCAAACCGCTGCCGATCATCCTGTTCGGTGAGGAATACTGGAGGCGCTTGATCGACTTCGAATACCTCGTCAACGAAGGTACAATCGATCCTCAGGATGTTGAGTTGTTCGTTTATGCTGACAAGGCCACTGACGCCTGGGACTATATCAGGTACTTCTACGAAGCGGAAGACAACGCCGGGTCCTGATCGCCGGGTTGGCCGGTTGCTCAGGTGCTGCTGTCGAGATGGCAATCGAGATACTGCTCTCCCTTTTTCGTTAACCGATAGTAAGTGTGGTTGCGATGTTTGATCCACTTGTTATCTACCACGCCCTTCCGATACCGGATCATAACCGGATCGACCCTCTCAAGTAGCTTCATCGCCCGAAGTTTCGAATGCCGGTCGAAGGCGATTTGCCTTTCAATGTGGAGCATCCGAGCAACCATAAGGGAATAGTCCACGCCGTATACCCGGTGATGCTGCAGGATGCGCATGTCCAGCTCGTCGAGATCGTCATAGTCGGCGGCGGGGCGAGGGCGCTCGTCGGCTAAGATATCCTCCCATGCCAACGTCACCAACCTGTCCTGCGGGGCCTTGTTCAGACCGGCGCAGTCCTGACGATGCACCTTGAGACAACCCTCGTGGCTGAAATAGCCGGTCAGTCTGTCGCCGGGGGAGGGATTGCAGCATTTGGCCAGAACGTAGCCTTCCTTGAGTCGAATCTTATCGGCCATAATGCAAATATACAAAATAACACCGAAAGTGCCTACCATTCTGTGCCAGGGGAAATTGAGATTTGCGTTTTGACCGGACATGGAATACATTTGCCCCAGACGGACAGACATCGGAAGGACAATATGAATCAAGCCATCATTACTTCACCGGCCGGAGTGCTGGCCACGCTGGCGGCAGTAACGTCGTTTTTCTTTTTCCTCGAGAAGCGGACCGGGTGGAAGTTTTTCAACTACTTCCCCCCCCTGATCTTCATCTACCTGATACCGGTGGTGCTTTCCAACAGCGGTATGATCCCGACCAAATCGCCGCTGTATGATTTCATGGGAAGCAATATCCTGCCCATGTTCCTTCTGATAATGCTGCTCGATGTGGATATCCTAGCCACTGTTCGCGTCATGGGGCGGGGCGTGTTTGTGATGCTGCTCGGGACGTTAGGTGTGGTGGTCGGGGCGCCGGTGGCTTTTCTTCTGGTCAAGCACGGCCTCGGCCCTGATGCCTGGAAAGCGTTCGCGGCGCTGGCCGGAAGCTGGATCGGCGGCACCGGCAACATGGCTGCGGTGGCGATAGCTTATGACCTCGACGAAAGCACGCTCGATTTCGGCTACGCCGTGATTGCCGATAACGCCGTTTACCTGATCTGGCTGCCGATCATGCTGGCCTCGAAGAACTTCGCAGGCTGGTTCAACCGCTTCACGGGCATTTCGAAAACCCGGCTGGAACGTATGGAGAAGGCGGCCGCCGAACTGACCGTCGACAAGGGCAAGGTAGAGATGCGGCACTACCTCTACCTGGCCTTTTTCGGTTTCGGCGTTACGGCTATAGCATCCTGGCTCAGCGGCATGTTGCCGCCGCTGCCAGCCGATGAACCGGTGATTTCGGCCAATACGTATAAGATTCTGATTGTCACTTTTGTCGGTGTGGCTCTCTCGTTCACGAGGGCCAGCCGCATTCCCGGTTCGCATGCGCTGGCGATGGCGCTCGTTTACCTGTTCGTGGCGCGGATGGGGGCCAAGGCGGACTTGTCGAATCTGAGCGGTTCGGTCTTCTGGTTCTTGTTAGGGGCATACATCTGGATATTCATTCACGGCTTTTTCCTTGTGGGAGCGGCCAAGCTGTTCAAAGTCGACGTTCACACGGCGGCGATTGCCTCGGCGGCGAACATCGGCGGGGCGGCCTCGGCGCCAATTGTGGCTGCTTATCACAAGACGACGCTGGTTCCGGTGTCGATTCTCATGGCGCTGTTGGGGTACGCTATCGGCAACCCCGCGGCGATCTTCGCCGGCCTCCTGTGCAAATGGGTGAATTAGGGGGGAAGGGTATGAATACAGACCTGTTTGAAAAACAAAGCCCGGAGCATTTTGGCGATTCAGCGGATGATAGGAACCTGGTCCTACGGTGATAGCTTAGAAGTGAACGGAGTGTTTCTCGGCGGTGTATTTCCAGTTGGTGCCAAAGCAGCGCGACGTGAACTTACCCCCCCTACTTCCTATCCACCTCGCCGGTCATGGGGACGAAGCGGACCTCGTAGAGATTGTGGCGCTCAAGGCCGCTGTCGGTTTTAAGCAGCCTGACCAGGAACTGACGGCCGTACTCGTCGGTGGCCAGCGGTATCACCATGCGTCCCCCGACGGCAAGCTGCTCCACCAGAGCTTCGGGTAGTCGCGGCGCGGCGGCAGTAACTATGATAGCGTCGAACGGGGCCTCCTCAGGCCAGCCAAGGGCCCCGTCAGCCAGTTTCACTTTGACATCATGACAGTCGAGTTTCTTCAAAAGACGCCGGGCCTCGTCAACCAACTCAGGGACGATCTCCACCGAAAACACGCGGCTGGTCAATTTGGCCAGGATCGCCGTCTGGTAGCCGCAACCGGTGCCGATCTCAAGCACCTTGCTGTCCGGTTGGAGCCGGAGGTGCTCGGTCATGGAGGCCACCACGTACGGCTGGGAGATCGTCTGGCCGTAGCCGATGCTGAGGGGGCCGTCATGGTAGGCCGCCGGGCGTGATCCTTCCGGCACGAATATATGCCGCGGCACGGCGCGCATCGCCAGCAGGACACGCTCGTCGTGGATGTCGCGCCGGGCAAGCTGCTGCTCCACCATCTGGTGGCGGCGGGCGGTGTATTCTTCCTCAGGGGTGTCGTCAAGGTCCCAATCGATATCCTGACTCACGGGCGAAATATACGATGCGGGGGAGACGTTTGGCAAAGCCTAAAACGGACTACGGGAAGCGCCTGCAGACGTTTCTCCGGCGCGGGCGGGGTCAAGAATGTCTTGACTTGAACCGAAAAGGCCGTTAGTTGATGTGGTTGTTGCATGCTGGGGTAGCTCAGATGGTTAGAGCGCCTGACTGTGGATCAGGAGGTCGGCGGTTCGACTCCGCCCCCCAGTATTCCGTTCTTTGGAGAATCGTCACCGGTAGCTACCCGGATCAATCCATCGAAGTTGGCGTCAGATGAGACGCGTAGGTATCCGGTTCCCTCAATGATCTCAGGGGACAGCATGAATGTGCCCATGAGGGCCATGATCTTGGCCTTGGCCCTCTCTGGATCAGTCTCAAGAAGCCCCCGCAAACGACCAAGCCATCCGCTTACCCAGCTCTCGTCCACTTTCAGCCTCTCGAATCTTAGCGACTGCCCCAGCAAGTCGTGTTTGTTCTCCATCTCAGCCAACCGTGTTTCAATCTCAGTAAGCCGCCGCTGCAGGGCATCGGAGTAGGCTCCGCTTTCGATAGCTGCAATGACGTTGCCCAGCTTGGTGCGCAGTTCCACCTCTTCAGTCACAATGCCTGACGATTCCCTGCGCAGCTTCGCCAACTTTGCCTTTAACAGGTGGTTAGTCTCATTCACCAGCGCCGATAGAACAGCGGGGGACAAGAGGTCCTTCTGGATATCAGACAGGATAGTGCGTTCGATTTCATCTTTGCCCACGCGAAGATTATTGGAGCAAGCCGCCCGGCCACGATTCCAATTCGTACAGCAACCGAAAAGCGGGTTACGGCGATCACTTGAAGACACCAGAACGTAGCTACCACCACACTCGTGGCACTTCATCAATCCCGAGAACAGGAAACGGGATCGGACTCCCTTGCGGTTCGTCTGCGGACCCCGCTTGTTCTTGAGAATCCGTTGCTGGACTTTGTCCCAGGTGGCCCTGTCAATGATAGCCAGGGCAGGCTGCGGATTCTCGACCCATTCACTGCGATCCTTGACGATTCGCTTTCTCTGACCGGTCTCAGGATTCGTCACCCAGCCGGTCTTGTTGAACGTCCAGTCACCGATGTATTTCTCGTTGCTCAGTATGTCACGAACCGTGTTGGGAATCCAGGCAGGCTTCCCCTTCCTGCTAACGGCCTGTCTCGCATTGTGAGGCGGGGGATAACCCTTGTTATTGAGATGATAGGTAATGTCACGAATGCTCAGCCCATCAGCGTAGAGTTGGAATATCTCCCTGACAAGCTCCGACTGCTGTGGATCGACTTTAACGCGGCTGCCAATAATCCTGACCTGACCTGTCTTGCGGTCCTTGGTCCCGGCTTGGTCGAATTCCTTCACATACTGGTAACCGTAAACACGACCACCAGCATTGTAACCCTTGAGCGCCTGTCCGGTCATCCCCCGTAGAGTCTTGCTGGCCAGATCACGACGGTATTGACTATCGATCAGGCTGTTGACTCCCACTGTCAAATGGGACTGTGTGTCCCTGCTATCAATCCCCTGCGAAACAAAGTAGACGTGAATGCCGTGGAACCGCAGCCGCTCCACGATCGTGTCAACCTCGCCCATCTTGCGCGACAATCGACTGGTGTCGTCGATGAGAACATAGTCAAAAGGTCTTGGCGATGCCTCAGCTTCACGAAGCAGCCGTTCCAGCCCGGTGCGCCCGAACGTGGATGCACCGGACATGGCGCGGTCAGAGTAAATGTGGCCGCTCAGGACCAGCCAGCCGTTTTGATCGGCATGCCGCTGACAATTCCTGATCTGATCCTCAATCGAGCGGTCCCGCTGCAGATCGGACGAGTATCTGGCATATATGGCACAGCGCATGGTATCCATCAAATAGCCTCCTTTTCCTAGAAAAGCAATCACTTATATCAGCTTTCTGTCTCATTGAAATCCCTTTAGAATTCTTGTAACCTATTGATATATATATATAAAGATATACATACCCTGGAAATACTCCGAGCTCTCTCAGAATGGTGTTTCCTCCTCTTCCGGTTCCGGCTCCCGGGTCGGTGAATCAGACGCAGCCCCGCCCCTGACCCACTGGCTGAAATAGCCCTGAAACTCCTCTTCCGTGAACCAGCTATAGTCATCGTGGAGGTGGAAGGTCTGGGGTTGGACATCGTGCCCACCCTTAACCTGGCCGATACCCGCAATTTGTAGTTTACGCATGATTATTTTGGCTGTCTTGTCGCTGCAGGACATTGAACTCATCAACTCCTTGATCGTAAACTGCCCTGGTTCAGATTCCTTGTGAGGTGCGTCAGGGTCGATAAGGAGTTCCACGGCGCAACGGCGGTCGTCAGGCAGGCTGGAGAGAGCAACGGCGACAACCAGCGGTAGATCGTCAGTGGAGATGTTTGTCCGACCACACACCAAGGCGTGGCATCGAGCCAGATTGTAGATGATCGCCGTGAACCGGTCAACGCCTTCGGTTATTGCCCCGGTGGAGTTGGTCTCCTGATGTCCGTCTTCAGTCCTCTCCGTCCAGACCCGGATATCCTGCCGGCAGGCGGTCAGGAACTCGGCCAGCATGGCTACGGCATCAATGGCCTTGCTGTCATCTGTTGATCTGTCCCAGGTAACAGCCCTCGGCAGATAGCCGCAGTGATTCAACAGTGATACCTTTGACCCCAGTTCCTCGGGTACGTCGTCAGGGACGGTGTAGTCGTGGGGCTCGTACTGTTTGAAGAAGAAGGTCAGGAACTTGGCAATGGCCTCACGCGCTTGCTTCCTCTTGGTCTTGTAATGCACCTTGGCAGTCATTATGCCTTTGGCCCTCTTGCGTCGTTCCCCTCTCGCTACCTTTGAGTTGGTGTTGAGAAAGATCAGTCTTGATCCCACCTTGCTCATAGCGTTCCAGGCGGTCTGTGACAGGGGTGTGGTGGCGCCCAGCAGGGCAAATATATAGTCGCCTGTCAGCCGTCGTTCTCCGTGTATGCCGCCGGCGCTGACCAGCCCGCAGCCATCCAGGACACGCGCCAACAGAGCATAGTTCTCAAGCAACACCTCTTTGGGCTGGTTGAAGGTGGGCGCCATCTCAGGCACTTGCATCGTCTTGTAGATGATCTTGGGCAACAGATCGATATTCTTCAACTTGTCCTTCTTGACCTGAGCGGCCTGTGTCAGGAATGAGGCCGGTGTGAACTTGTCAATGCGATAGTTCATGGCCAGTCCCTCAAAGAAATCGAGAACGGTTGTCTTTTCAGTCGATGGCCCGCCAACAAAAATCAACGCCAGCGGATTGGTCGTATCCTCAAGAAGGCATGAGACATGGACCGACAGAGCGGCCTCGGTGAGGAACCATACTCGAGCATCATAGAGCTCTACAATGGTGCGGCGAAGCTCATCGTACTTATGGGCTATCGACACATCCTGTCCCTGAGTATCAGCGCCCATTTCGATTGCAGCTAATTCATTCATTTTTCGCGACATCCTATGTCACCCCACTTTTTTGAATTGATTGATTTTGTACTTTAATTCGATTATTTCCGCATCGTTCCGCTCAAGTTTATCCAGAAGCATCTCGTGCTTCGTGAAGAAATCCACGAGCGGCATTTTGTTCTAATTCCTTTTCTTTAGAATGATCTGAATCCATGCTGTCAGGCACTCATCATGCAGCTCCAGCCATTTCAACCTCTCACACGCCTGGCAATACTCCTCGTTATCAAGCAGAGGGTCATGCCGGGTGGGCATCCGAGGCGCAGTAGGTCGCGCCGACCGGCCACCCTTGCCCGGTTCTTCGTATGGCATGCCCGTCAGGCGACAGAGGTGACGCATGGCGTCAGCCTTCGTGCAGCGGTGCAAGTATTCCACCAGCGCCAGGAGGCCGCCTGTGGCCCCACACGAGAAACAGGTGAAACCTGTGTCGGTGAATGAGAAGGAGGTTTTGTTCTTACCGCCATGGATCGGACAGGTCATGCGATTTCCCGTTGGCTGCAGCCCGGCATCGTTAAGAATGTCACGGATGGTCACCCTGGCAGTGATGTGTTCAAAGTCTACCATGACGCCTCCTGACCTCGTAGGCGACACTCTTGAGGGTGTTGATGGCCTCGGCATAACCGAGTGCTGATACGGTGGCGTTGCCGTTGAAGTAACCGGTGAGATCGTTTTCGGTCGGTGTGGTCGAGAGAACGAAGACCACGTTTCGATTGTAGCCGTTGGGTTCACACCCGACAAGTTCCGCTTTCCCCGCAGCCACGAGATAGGCCGCGAAGGTCAGCTTCTCAGTACGATAGGAGATTGACTCGTCAGTTCTGACTGTTGTCATTGTTAGCCCCCTTACTTTGAGTTCCGATTTCCTTTAACTTCTCTTCAGCCAGCAGTTCGGCTATCAGCCGGATGAGACCGCTCAGATTATCTGAGTTACAGTTCAGTTTGTGCGTGGCTGAAGGTTCTTTACGAGACTTCATTCCATGAACCCCCATGGTCTTGCCCGTTTTTAGTTTTACTTGTTAGCTTCAAGCACTGTCCCATTGCTTATCTTTTCAATGTCACCTCCTCACATCCTGAAGACATCTGCTACTGCAGCGAGTCTCCGTCATGTTACTTTGAATCCCCAATCTGCCTTGCCAGGCTCGGGAAGACATCCCCAAGCGGTGGCCCGCCGATGGCGTTGACCAGGTTGTTGAACTGACGCAGCCATTCGTTCGGGATGTCATCGCGGACGGAGTAAACGAACTCCACCGGCGAACCATAGCTCTCCTCTGCGAACTGTTGCCCGTGGACTTTAGCCATGAACTCACGGCCGAGACCTTCCAGCGTTCGCTCCCGTTTCTCCCAGAGCTCGGGATCGAGAGCCGTTGGTAGAGCCGCTCTTTGACCAAGCATGGTTTCAAGTTTCTGGATTCTCGATTTCGCTGTCATCATTGCTCCTCCTTTCCAGTGCCACTGTCAATATGTTGCAGGGTTTGTAGTGTTGACCCTCGTCCTCACACCACAGGCGAACGTCATTGACCGTGGCGAAAGGCTGGCCGACAAACTCAGAGAGAGTCGCTATTGTCCGCGGGACTTCTATGGCGAGACGGCCTTCGAGGTCTTCGATGGGAACAGCGCTGGCTTCGGCTGACAGCGTCTCCAGCGCCCTCACTTCCGCTTCGCGCACCAACCAGAGGTGGGCGTCAGCGGGAAGAGGTCTATCAAACTCAGTCTTCACCCATGCCGGAGGATCAAACTGGCCAACCGCGGCGATTAAGCTAACCAACAGCCCCTCGGTTGACACAGCTCCACCACGCAGGTTGTAGTGGTGCCGCCTCAGCCGCTCAAACTCCCGGCGATCCTGACCTACCAGTAACGCATCCTCGACCTTCTCCAACCGCTTGTCTACTCCTCGCATAGTTCCTCCTCAACGTTATGCCGGCAAAGCCGACGTTCTGATCCTGGTCACCTTGCCGTCCCTGAGAACGACCCGTTCCAGTTCCTTGAGTCTGTTTTCAATGTCCGCTTGCTCCTTCGCCTTGAGGATGATGTTGGCGAGGTAGCCCACTGAGTTGGTGATGCGAACATCGATTTCTCCCCGCCGGACCTGGCTAATGGTCTCGCTGAGCAACCGGCTGACATCGCTGGCCGTTTCCAGCTTCACATCCGCCGCTTTTGCCGGCAGTGCGACAGTCTTTCTTGGCTTAAGGCGAGCCAGGCCGCCTTCTCTTCGGGCTGCTTGCTGATCCTTGCGATTCTTGGGATCATGGAAAAAGCAGAAGTCAGAGTTCACCATGGCTCTGCCTCGACATCGCTCCCCATTTGCCTTGATTTGTTTACACTGTGGTTTCTTGATAGCAATAACCCCCTTCCAATATGTCTGAGCCTGCTTGGTTACCCCCCGTAATGCCTTGTCTGTTCGTGTTTTACATTGCAGACACACGCATCCGAATCACTGTCTCTTTGATCTCTCCAGATACCGCTCAATATCCTCCTTGCCAAAGCGTCTCAAGCTGCCCACTCTATAGGCAAGCAACTCCCCACGATCAACCAAACGGTAGACCGTCATGATGTTTACACCAAGGAAACGTGCGACTTCCTTGGTGGTTAAGAGAACCTGCTCGTTCATCATCACCCCCTTGCATCAGCTACAGCTTGTTCACACTCCCTGCTAATGGAATGCGCCCAAACACATTTACACTTACTCTTCCCCCTCTATTTATAGGTGTTTTGGGACCCCAATATATGCATCGAGCGGCACATTATTTGCGAACTTGTTTCGATTTTTTCCTCCGGCGATGCTCCTCAACCTCATGCTCCCGAATCGCCTCCTCCCGCGCGTCCACACGCTCCAGTATCGCCTGCGCGTACTCCTCCCGCTCCTTCTGTTTGGAACACTGATGATTCCATATCCCACGCAATTGCTGCCTTTCCCGGACCTGCCTCTTAGTCTTCCTCTTCCTTCGAACATGACTGCGCCTCACAGGCTCATACTTACCTCTCAAAGCACGCTCTGGCCCAAAGGCTGGTCTGAGCACTGGCGGCCGTACCAAACCAAGCGCAATGTGGTGATTCAGAATCTCCAGACGCAGGGTGAAGTTGTTTTGGCCGCTCCGTCGGTCGAGAGCACCTTTGCAATCGTTCTCCCACGACAGCTTGATACCCGCGTTGAGCAAGGCATCTCTGTCAACAACGTAGTCCGGGGCCGATTTCCTGATGTTTGCAAGTCTGAGTACGATGTTATTCCATGGACGCATATGAATGGGCAGGGGCAGCGATTGTTCCAGCCAGCGTCGACACGAATAGCAGCCACATTTAAGCCTGAGCTTCACCTCCGCCTTGGCCTCGTTGTCAGGGTTGTCTTCGTAAAGTCTGCCTCGCCAGAATCTCCAAAGCAACTCATCACCGCTCCTTTTTGGCTTGATTGAGGGGATAACTGGCCCACACCTAACCCAGGAGGGCGATTTTGTCTGCATCCACGACAGCATCGCCGAAGGGTCTTCGTTGGAATCCTCGCTCGCCTCACTGGTCCACACTTTCCCGCCCCTCTGCCTTCTGATGGGATGGTGTTTATCCAGATCAGCCGTGAGAATCGTGCGGTTCTCGAATCGTTCGCTCGATCTGGTAATCTCAGCGTCCACCAGAGCAATTCCCTCTTCGCAACTGCCCTTGAACTCCCGCAGGTCTGGCAGGTTGTACCACGACCGGGCCCGGCTGGGTTTCTTCTGCTTTTCCTTGCGGAAGTCCCATTCGGGGTGCCTGCTCATGATCCGCCCCAACTTTCGAGAGATGGTGGACTGGCTGCAGCCTCTCTGTGCCGCGATGTCTCGCTGCGAGTATCCGCTTGCGCGTCGCAGAATCAGATCCAGCTCCGAGCCCTCTATATCGGGATAGGCCGTTGATACGCGGGCTGACGATGAAACCGAGTTGGAGATACGTTCAAGAACCGCAGCTATGTGAGCCTCAAACCGATCAACGGGCAGGGAGGCGAGCTTCGTGCGCTCAGCTTCGATCCGACGGTCGTGGTAGTATTCCCTCTCTGAATTGATAGGGAGGGCTCTCAACGAACGGTTGTATAACGCTGTACCGGACGTAGGGCTCTGGCATTTGGCTTGACACCGGGGGGCTTCGTCCCGCCGAAGACTGTACTGATACTGAACCTTTGACAGGACGTGTTTGATGCGGTGATTACCCTTACCGCTTGTACTTGGTACAGACCCCACCCACGCCGTGTTCTGGGGCGCGGTTGGAGGTTGCTTCGTGGCCGAGGGACTATTTGCTTCCATGCAAATCTATCTCCTGAATATGGGTTTTCGTCTGAGTGTCACTCAACACCTGATAGCTGATGGATATTTGGGGGAGCTTCCGGGCAAATCCAGTGCCGGTGCGACCGTTCCTGACGAATCTTGCCCAGGAAAGAATCTGAATTAATCGATTGACAATCGGATTGAATTGGATTATTCGATCCATGAGAGAACTCTTTCATTTTGTGTGTGGATGAGTTTTTCAACTTTGAGCCGAGTGCTCCAACACTCGGCTTTCTTATTAAGACATTCAAACATCCGCTTTTACCCCCAGACTCGACTGGTAACTATTCATTACCACACCGCCGTCCTTGGCAAGTTTCGAGATAACGCTTTGCGCCCAGGGCAACCACCATCTTTGTCCTGCCTGTAGCAATGAGTGCCTTGATAATTTCCGTCATGTCCATAATTGTCTCCTAATGTGATTTACGTCGGTCGTCATGCTCTATGATGCACCCTATTCAATGCGTCCCCCTATGACAATCTCACGCCAATCTTGAGATTGTCATAAAATGTAAGCCGAACATACTCAGTGGTTTACGTCCTTCTGATCTGAAATATGTCCAGGAATACCGGGTTTGGGCGGCTGTAGACGGGCCGCGCTTTCAGAAAGGCGTTGTGTTCGGCCGCTTCTTCGGGGGTGGTGACGTGGGAACCGCCGCCCTCTGCGGTGAGGTAGCGGTCGTTGTCATAGTAGATTCCTACATGATACATCCGGTCTTCACGAGGATAGAGCACCAGGCAGCCTTTTGTCGGTTGCTGAACCGTGTCGTCCTTGAATCGCCTGTAGATTCCATCGGCGGTCAAATCTTCCGACTCCCTGAGAAACCCCATACTCTTTAAGCACTCTACCACGAACCCGCTACAATCGAAGCCCGTCATGGGATCGTCGCCAGCCCAGCGATAACGAGCCCCCGTGCTCAATAAAAGCTCACCGTACTTCACGAAAGCACTGGCGAGGTTCACCCGCTCGGCCCATCTCAGTTTGCTTAGATCAGTCATAACCTACTCCCATATTATTTGGTAACTCTCCGCGTCCGGTACGGTGATGAGCTTCGTTTCGGATACGCCCTTAATCGCCATTTTGTACTGTATGGTATCACTGACCCCATTGCCGCTGGCGTCCTTGAAAACCATCGGCTTGTCAAGGGCGTAGTGATCGAAGCGAGTGTAACCCTCCGACAGTCCCTGCTTCTGTAGCTTATCCCACCGCTCAATCATGCGAATCGGACGCGGGGCACCGTGAGCCGTGAGCTTGATAGTTGCACCCCTTTCGGCTCCGACGTTATGCAGAGTCTTGAACATCTCCCGCGACTGATGCGCTCGCATGTTTCAATTAACGGCAACAATCGATGGCTTGGAATCGTGCAATAAAGCGCAACGGGAGTCGCGCACCAGATCGACTTATCGAGACAATCGGGTGTTGTCGTTCAACGAGTTAGCATCGCTAAAGTGAGGATAAATTGAGTTACCAAACTGCACCATTTGGCACCTTTTTCGAGTCTGAGATATTGCAGCCCTTAGGCGACCCTGGGGCACCCGAAAGAGCGTCGTTTTATGGCTATTTTGACGGCTTTGATCTTACTTGCCTGATTGACCAGATAATGGTTCGGACGAATAGAAACAACGGATACGGAAAAACGAGAGCGCACCATAGGATCGTGTTCGTAGCACGCTCACTATACTCCCGCTGTTTCACCTCCCTCCGCGATTTGACCGACCTCAGTGCAGTAAGGAGATAACGCTTCTCATGTACAGGGACAGCACTTGGGTCAGCATCGTAGGCTGACGATATGCTCTCCAAGCTGTCAGCCTCGATCTCTGAGTAGCCGCACTCAACAAGAAGTTGTCTGGTGGGATAATCGGGAGGCAACGGTTTCAGAAGTCCCCCTATCGCGATGGAGGCAATTCCCAAAAAGACAAAGCCCAACAAGAAGAGATACTCTCGGCCGACAATACGCTTCCACTTTCTCGGTTGGGATGATGCATGGCTCATGCGGGAAGAATAGTGGTGCTGATACCGCACGGCAACAGTTTTCTGATAATGCATCTGGAATTGATGTCCCTGGTCGGTAGCTTGGCGTGAGTACTTGGCCGTTCATATCCTGCAAGTACCGGCAACTATTGACGGCTGAAAAAGACGCAGTTTTGCGCAGTCTAAGTCCAAAGAGTAATTGAGGTCCCGAGACTATCAGGTGTTGTCGTTCAAAGAGTTAGCTTCGCTTAGCCGCAAATAAATAAACGTTACTGATTGCGCTCTCTCGCACCTTTTTCGAGCCTTGGATGTAGCCATCCATCAGCGACCCAGGGCACCCGAAAGATCGTCGTTATGTGGCATGTTCGACTGTGTAAAAAAGTGTGAAAATCTGCAGCTTTTTGAGTAGTTGCAGACCGCACAAAATGGTGCAATTTACCGTACCCATAAAAGTCGCAACTCTTGGCAGCACACAGACTTCGTCGGATCGTAATAACGCTTGAGCAGTCACATTTGGATTGCCATCTTGCACTAACAATGTCTGCAGGTCTGGGAGGCGTGCGCTACTGGCCACAGAATGCGGCAGGGTGAGGTCATATTGCCTTGCTAATACCGCCCGTTCAGTCTATATTGCTGTAAGTAGGAAACTAAAGGTGGTAGGGGTGTTATGAAGTGCTCGATTCTTGTATTAGCAGGAGTGTTGAAGACAACTATAACTGCCGTCGTTCTGCTGCTGGGGCCGCAGGTCAGCGCACAAGGAACGATGTTCGATGCGCATGTGACGTACAGTGTGGGCATTCGTCCTGAGAGCGTCCAGGCTGCGGATCTGGATGGTGATGGAGATTTAGATCTCGCTGTCGCCAACGGGGGGAGCAATGATGTTTCGGTGATGATCAACAACGGTGACGGGACATACCATGCTACAGTTCCATACGCAGTTGGAACTCACCCGTGGTCAGTCTGTGCAGCGGACCTCAACGGTGACAGCCACAAGGACCTGGCGGTGGCGAATCACTATTCCCAGAGCCTGTCGGTGCTGTTCAATAATGGAGACGGGACTTTTCAGCCAGAGGTCTCGTATGCTGTCGGGTCCGGGCCGCTGTCAGTCATTGCCGCCAACCTCGATACCGACGAGTTCGTCGACTTGGCCGTAACCAACTATGACTCTCACGATGTATCCGTTCTGATTAATTCGGGTGATGGATCATTTCAGCCAGCAGTCAATTACCCTGCTCTCGGTAATGCACGGTGGCTATGCGCGGCCGACTTCGACGACGACGGCAGCAAGGACCTGGCCATCGCTAATCACGTTACTGTGAATATGACGGTGTTGTTCAATGTCGGTGACGGCACTTTTGAGACGGCCCTTTCCCATAACGCCTCCAATTCCCCACATTCTATTTGCGTGGTCGACTTTGACCTTGATGGCGATGCAGATATTGCAATTCCCAATAATCCCGACAACACGGTCTCGCTGTTCACCAATGATGGGGACAGAGTGTTCCAAGGCCCTGTTGATTTTGCTACCGGTGGAGCCCCTGTGTCTATTGCTGCTGACTATCTCGACGGTGATGAATACCCCGATATTGTCACTGCGAATGCAAACAGCAACAATGTGGCGATCTTGCTGAATCAAGGAGATGCAGTCTTAGGGGTGCCCGATTTCTATGGTGTGGGCGCATACCCTACATCAGTCTGTGTGGCTGATTTGAATGGAGACGGTAGACTTGATCTCGCCGTGACCAATGCCTGGTCCGACAACATTTCTGTCCTGATCAATATATCCAATCAGCCACCAATCCTCGATCCCATCGACGCGCAGCAACTATACGAGGGAGGACACCTTGAGCTTCTGGTGTCTGCGTCCGACCCGGATGAGGATGAGCTTGAGTTGATGGCTGAAGACTTGCCTGAGAATGCTCTTCTTGCTGATAGCGGCAACGGTCACGGGCTGTTCACATTCGATCCAACGTCTGAGCAGAGCGGCCAGTACTCGGTCTTGTTCATTGTGGATGATGGTGGTCTGGGAGACAGCCAGACGGTGGCAATTACGGTTCTCGATGGTAATCCTGTAGTGGAGAGCATTGCAGTTGACGGTGAGGATACGTCGGAGCATGTCATCAGTCATACACCTGAGATTTCCTGGGCTTACACAGATCCGCTTGACCGACGCGCCCAGACACAAGTTGAAATAGCTATCGGTATCGACTTCGACTGGGCTTACGCCGAGATGTGGAATCCTGCGCCGTTTGAGACAGCAGACACGTTCGTTGTCTACGCAGGGTCGGAGCTACTGGACGGCGAGACATACTACTTGAGACTCAGAGTCCATAATGGTCTTGCATGGTCTGATTGGTACAACACCACCTTCCGCATGAACTCGCTGCCGTCGGTGCCGATACCATTGCAGCCAGTCAATGATGAGCAAGTCAGCGATATGCCGACGCTCTGGGCCCAGAACTCGTCCGATGCCGAATCGGATGCGCTTGCCTATGATTTCTTCTGCGTGGTTGATACCACATACGGTGAGCCTGACCCTGTGGAAGCGTTTGAGGTTATCGAAGGCACAGACTCCACTGGTTGGCAGGTGAGCCAGCCTCTGCACGAGAACTGGCGCTACTGGTGGCGTGTGCGTGCGTACGATGAGTACGAGTATTCCGAATGGACCGACCTGTTCGCGTCAGCCTTCTTCGTGAACAGCACACCAGAGTCTCCTGCCATGCCAGATCCCAGCTACCCCCCCGATACCGGCAACATGCCTGTATTCAATATGCTGCCGACATTCATCTGGAGTGAGTGCAGCGATCCCGATCCGCTCGACAGCGTGCTGTACATGCTGGAGATTTCTATCGATCCCGGTTTCACTTTTGTCCAGACCATCGATTCGCTTCCAGGCGCATCGCATACGCTCTCTGACTCGCTGACATTCAACACTCACTATTGGTGGCGTGTGACAGCCTTCGATAACACCGGGCTATCGACCGTTTCAACCGAGGAGCCGGATTTCTGGACCTGGACGCTGGGCGATCTCGACCACAACCACTCGCAGGATATCTCGGACTTGGTGATGCTCGTGGACTTCATGTTCAACGGCGGACCAGCGCCTTATCCGCTATTCGTGGCCGACATCAACGGCGACTGTTCCAATCCGATCGACATAGCGGACCTGGTGTATCTGGTAGACTACATGTTCAACGGCGGGCCAGGGCCGAAGGTGGGGTGTGAGGCAGAGAAGAAGCAGAGATGAGACTGTAAATAAGCTATTGCCAGAGCACAGACAGCGGCTTAGATTTCAAGTCCAGATGTCCGAATTGTTACGTATTTTGGGATTGCCTTTCGAGGCTGCACAGATCTGGAGGAGCAATTATGGTCACGATCACCCTAACACCGGAGCAAGCGACTCAACTCGCCATGGCGCCTCGTCGCGAGGTCACCGTGACGCTCACGAGAGAGCAGGTCAATGCGATCAAACGCAGTTTTCCCTGGTTCGCGACCAATAAGATGACGATGACGTTTCCCATGGGAGGCAAAGCAGCGCCCTTCATCCCGGGCGGTTCCGTTGTCTCCGCGGCCATAAGTGGCATTGGCCATCTTGGGCAGGCCTTGGGGAGTTAGGCTGGTTGATTAGAGCACACCGTATTTCGAGCTTGTACGTGTTCTACTCTTAGTGTCGTCTTCCTATTGGTTTCCAAACCTGCGGCGGCTGTTGCAGCTTCCGCGGTGACGTGGACCACAGCGGTGCACCACCGGTAGACATCTCCGATTTGGTCTATCTGGTGGATTTCATGTTTAACGAGGGCCCGACATACGAGTGTTTCGAAGAAGCAGGTGTAGATGGTAGTGGAGCGGAACCGGTAGACATCGCTGACCTGGTGTACTTAGTAGACTACATGTTCAATGTCGGCCCGGCACCACCACCGTGCCTGTGAATGGATATCAGCGGGCCACCACCGAAAGTGGGGTGTGAGTAAACTGAAGGAACCGATATACGTTTGAATAATGCCAGTTCAGAATAATAAAATGACCAAGACGTGTTCTTGAAACATTTATATGGGCAATATCGGATTGTTGTGTGAGAGGTGTTTCGCGCCGGGATCAGGTACTTTGCTGCTCGACCGTCCGGAGACCTCGACCAGATGGCGGCCAACCATGAAGGAGCTGTGATGACACCACACCGTTTATTCAAGGGCACCACTGGCACTCTGATTTATATGGTGCTTGTTTTTGCGCCGGCAATCGCAGCACAGTCGATTGCTGACCAAATCGAAATCACCTACGATTTTGCTGCCCCGTTGGTGCAAACGATCGTTATTGACGGACAGCAGTTCTCAGAAGTGACCATGCAGGGCTGTCCCCCTTCTGGAACTGTCGGTGGTCCAGCCCTGCCGACCAAACGGGCTCGTGTGCTGTTGCCCTACGGTCAACAAGTCATGTCGGTGGCGGTCAAACGTACACAGAAGCATCTGGTTGCCGGCGATCTGCGTCTGGCTCCAGTCGAATTGCCATTCACCCTGTCGACGCCGCCAGATCAAATACCCCCGCTCTATGTCGATGAGGAAGTCTACGCCACAAACCAGCCTTTGCCCGATCAGACATGTCGGCTGGTTTCGGAGCAGGTGTTTCATGGTTATCGAATCGCGCTGATTGACCTGGTTCCGGTGGAGTACATCCCTTACACGGGGGAATTGCACTACTACTCCAAAATCGAAGTGACTGTTAATATGACGTCAACGTCGAACCTTCCGGTGGTGCGGGGGATTGCGTCCGACGTCGAGGCCTTATCTGCAAGAGTGGACAATGGCTCCCTGATCAACACTTACGAATCTGCGCGCAGGATTGACACGCGTAGCTACGACATGTTGATCATTACATCTTCAACGCTTGCCTCGGCCTTTCAGCCGCTGAAGGACTATCACGACGGCAACGGTATCACAACTGAGATCCATACACTGGATCAGATTGGCGGCAACGATCCGCATACAGTTCGTGATTACATTCGCAATGAGTACCTTACCAGCGGTATCCGGCTGGTTCTGCTCGGGGGCGACGATGATATCATTCCGGCATTGGATCTCTACGTCCATGTCCAGATGTCCGTCGAGTCGATCACTGCGTATGACATGCCGGGGGATTTCTACTTTGCCTGCCTGGATGGTACCTTCAACTATGATGGAGACGGCAGGTGGGGTGAGCCTGGAGACGGTGAGGGTGGCGGAGAAATCGACCTTTTGCCTGAGATCGGACTGGGTCGAGTTTCGGCAGGCGATGCTACCGAAGTCGCCAATCTGATCACCAAGACGATCGGCTACCTGCAGAGCAATGACGACTACCTGTCGAAAATTCTGCTGGTGGGTGAGGACCTCGGATTCGGTGGCCTGGGTGAATATGGTGGCTACGCTATGGATGAGATGGTGAACGGTTCCGATGCTCATGGGTTCACCACCTATGGATTCCCCGCAGACCGGTATGATATCGAGAAGCTGTATGACCTGACCAGCCTGCCGTACAATTACTGGCCGCCGTCGGAGCTTATCGCTCGCATCAATGAGGGTGTACACATTGTCGATCACCTCGGCCACAGCAACATTGGCTATGCTATGCGTACCGACACCAGCATGATCAAATCGCAATTAACCAACACCGATTACTGTTTCCTCTATGCCGAGGGCTGCAGCGCGGGGCGATTCGATTTCTATGACGGTTGGGCCGAGTATGTCACGACCACGCTATCCGCCGGGGCATTCGCATGCGTGGCAAACTCCCGAGCCGGGCTGGGCTCTCGCACTACCCAACATCCGGTTCACGTTTTCAATCGCGAGTTCTGGGATGCCATCTACAGTGCCGATGAGGGTTGTCCGGAGTTGGGTATGGCCATGCTCGATGCTCGCTTCGATCTGGCCAGCCGGATCAACGAACCCGCGATTCGCTGGACCTACTATGAAACCAACCTGTTCGCTGACCCGGCAGTGAGGATAAAGCCTGTCCGCAGCCTTGCCATCTTGTTCCCCAATGGTACCCCCACGGAAGTTGAGCCAAAGACTGAAACGATGTTTGATGTCACCGTCACAGGGATCGGCGAGGGAGCACCACTGACCGGGAGTGGTCTACTGCACTATAAGATTGATGGCTCCGATTCTACGGCTGTGTCCCTGGTATCGGTCCGACAGGAGCAGTACCAGGTAGTCTTGCCACCTCTGGAATGCGGCCAGACAATCGAGTACTTCGTAAGTTTCGATGAGTCAGAGGGCGGGCGCTGTTACGCCCCTCCGCCGACCAAGCCGTTGGCGGCAATACCTGTCAGCGAAGACGTGGTAGTCTTTGAGGACTCATTTGAAAACAGTACCGACTGGACCATGACGGGGCTCTGGAATATCGGTATACCGCTGGGTCAGGGTGGACAGGAGCTAAACTACCCGGTACCGGATCCCACCGAAGGGTGTCTCGGATCCAGCATACTCGGATACAACCTGGCGGGCGATTACGAGAATAACCTTGCGGTTCAGCACGCCACCAGTCCGGCCATCGACTGCTCCGGATTGACTGAGACGTGTCTTCGGTTCTGCCGCTGGCTCGGAGTCGAACAGCCGGTCTACGATAAAGCCTCCGTTTCGATCAGTACTAACGGAACCGATTGGACGATCCTGTGGCAGAATCCGGCCATTGTCTGCGATTTGGAGTGGATGGAAATGGAGTACGATATTTCCGACTACGCCGACAACCAACCAACGGTCTTTCTGCGATGGACAATGGGACCCACCGACGGAGGTTTGCGTTTTTGTGGTTGGAATATCGATAATGTACGTGTAGTTTCAATGTTCTGTCAAACTTGGATATGCGGCGACATTGACGGCAGCGAACAGACGTTGATCGATATCGCAGATCTCGTCCATCTCGTGGACTACATGTTCAATAGTGGCCCGGAACCGTTAGTTATGGATGCGGCCGACGTGAACGCCAGTGGTGGGCTGATCGACATTGCTGACATGGTATACCTGGTGGACTACATGTTCAACGAGGGGCCTGAGCCGGTGTGCCCGTGGGGGGTTGGACTAAGGCAAGACTGCAAGAATAGACCGTAGCAAAGCCCCTTTCAGGTGCAATACCCCTCCCATTGCACCGAACCCCGACCCTCCGGCGCATTCAGAGCACGATTCGCCGGAGGGGCTTTCTTGTGGGCTTCGGGCGTGGGTGGTAGTTGAGATTAAGTGTGAATCCCGCGCGATGTCTTGCCGTGTTAGTCTCCTTGACAAACCGGTGGATTGATATATATTGTCTACTGAAGCGCTCGTCGGAATACGCCTCTGCAAGTCATATTCTTCCCGACTGCGTACAAATCGAGAAGAGTGTCTAAGGAACTTGGAGAAGAAGAAATGAAATGGACGGTATTACTAATCCGGGTGTCAATCCTCGTGATTACGCCCGCCATGCTGCACGCAGATCCACCCAGCAGCTATGATCTTCGCGATGTTGGTGGCCAGAACTACGTGACCTCAGTAAGGAGTCAGATTGACGGTACCTGCTGGACGCACGGGGCTATGGCCGCTATCGAGGGAAATCTGTTGATGACCGGCACCTGGACCGGCGCCGGAGAAACCGGCGAACCCAACCTGGCCGAATATCATCTTGACTGGTGGAACGGCTTCAATGAACACAACAACGACGACACCGATCCGCCCACTGGAGGCGGACTGACGGTTCACCAGGGAGGCGATTACCTTGTCACGGCTGCTTACCTCGGACGAGGCGAGGGAGCCGTAAGAGATGTGGACGGGCAGTCGCACACGCCCGCGCCGCCACGCTCCGACACAGGCTGGCACTACTACTATGTTCGCGATATCGAGTGGTATATCGCCCAGACGGACCTGAGCAATATCAACACTATCAAAGAGAAGATCATGACCGAGGGTGCGATGGGTACCTGCATGTGCTATGATGATGCCTTCATCAGCGGATACACGCACTACCAACCCCCTTCGGACATGACGCCTCCGAATCACGCGATTGCCATTGTCGGCTGGGACGACAGCAAGGTTACCCAGGCCCCACAGGCGGGCGCCTGGTTGTGCAAAAACAGTTGGGGCTCCGCATGGGGCGAGAGCGGCTATTTCTGGATATCATACTATGACAAGCACTGCTGCCAGCACCCGGAGATGGGGGGGATTTCCTTTCAGAACGTGGAGCCCATGCTCTACGACAGGACATATTACCATGACTACCACGGCTGGCGCGATACTCGCACCGATTGCGCGGAAGCTTTCAACGTCTTCACCTCCTTAGGCGGCGGCTCCGGCGAGGTGCTCCGTGCGGTCAGTTTCTACACTGTCGAGAATAGTGTGGACTTCACGGTCTCCGTCTATGACCGTTTTGAAGGTGGGGAGTTACTGGATGAACTGTCCACGGTCAGCGGGTCTATCGAGTTCACGGGATTCCACACTGTCAATCTCACGACACCTGTTGACCTTGTCGAGGGCCACGCTTTCTATGTCTATGTATACCTGTCCTCGGGTGGTCACGCTTTCGACCGGACCTCCGATGTCCCGGTTCTGCTGGGTGCGAACTACCGCACCACCGTCGAATCATCAGCCAACCCGGGTGAAAGCTACTATCGCAGCGGCGGAGACTGGTGGGATCTGCACAACGCCGGAGACATCACAGCCAATTTCTGTATCAAAGCGCTGAGCACGATTGAAACCTGTCTCAACATTTCCCTCCCCGATGGTCCTCCAGGGCTACTGACACCGGACTTGCCGGCGACGTTCACAGTCCGGATTACGGACGGTATCGAGACGTATGTCCCCGGTTCCGGCACTCTGCACTATCGGTACGATGGTGGTACTTTCCTCACAACTCCCTTAACATCGCTCGGCGGCGACCTGTATCGAGCCACCCTACCGCCGCCAGCCTGTGGTGACACACCGGAGTTCTATGTCAGTGCCGAGGGCACGACCAGGACCACTGTCTTCTATCCAGCCGATGCACCGGCCACTGTTTGCACTGCCGAAGTAGGGAACCTGGCGGTTGTCATGATGGACGATTTCGAAACCGACCAGGGTTGGACCACCATGGTTCTCGGCGCCACCAACGGTTTCTGGCAACGTGGTGTACCCGTCGATGATCCCGGCTGGAATTATGATCCAACTTCGGACGCCGACGGCAGTGGCAAGTGTTTCCTAACCGAGAACGTTCCCGGCAACACTGATGTCGACAATGGTTCTGTGCGGTTGACATCACCCATCTTCGACATGTCGTCGGGCGGATCGATTTCATACGATTACTATCTATACCTGACGAACTCCGATGGCACCGACCGCATCCTTGTGGAGGCCGACAACGGCGACGGCATCTGGAAGGAGATCGCTCGTCACGACATAAATGGCGATCTGTACTGGCGCCATCAAGAGATAACCGAGTTCGATCTAACGACCGCCGGCGTGACGTTCACGCCCACCATGCAAGTACGCTTCACCGCCAATGATGACAATGCGCAGAGCATTGTCGAGGCCGGGATTGATGCTTTCAGTGTCTTCTACATCGAGTGCAGTCCGCCGGATGGTGACGGGGATGGTATCCCGGATTCGGATGACAACTGTCCTGACAATTTCAATCCGGATCAGGCAGACACAGATGGTGACGACATAGGCGACGCCTGCTGTTGCGTCATTCGCGGCGATGTAGACCACAGCGGTGTCCTTCCTATAGACATTGCCGACCTGGTGTACTTAGTCGACTTTATGTTCAATGCCGGACCTGAACCTGGGTGCCCGAACGAAGGTGACGTGGACGGCAGCGGAATCTTCCCGATCGACATCGCCGATTTAGTCTATCTGGTGGACTACATGTTCAATCAGGGACCGGTACCGCCTGCATGTCCGTAGGAGGTTGGCTAAGGCACGACCGCAACAGTAGACTGTAGTAGAAAACCCCTTTCAGGTGCAATACCCCTCCCATTGCACCGAACCCCACTAGTCTGGCGGATTCAGAGTACTTTGCGCCGGAGGGATCTTGTTGTGGGCATCGGGCGAGAACAGTAGTCGACGAAAATAGCGAATCTCTCGCGTTGCCTCATTGAAGAATGTTACCGAAGGTATAGTCGCGGTCAGATACGTTTCCTCACATTAGAGGTTACCGAGACCAGTTTGAAAATAGCCTTCAGTTGTCTGTCAATTTGTCGTCTGAGTTTGAATGGGTCAAGTGATTGGTGCTGTTTTTTGAGAGTACTTTTGCTTTCCTCTGAGAGGTGGGGTGACTCGACGAGTCTCTGGTAGGGGGTTTTGGGGGTTTCGTATTTTTTGTAGTATTTGCTGTTGATACGTTTCTTTTCCCGCAGTTTGAGAGTTGGGCAGAAGTGGTTTTGTAGCAGGCTCCATTGGTAGCTGTAGAGGCTGTTGATGAGTCCGACCAGTTGGGGATTGTCGAGGCGGTCATATCCGAGCAGTTGCCTGACATAGCTCCAGTTTTTCTGTTCGACGTGGGCGTTGTCGTTTTTCTTGTACGGTCGTGATCGAGTGAACTTGATTCTTGGTTTGTGGTCGGTGAAGTACCTCACCAGGTGATGGTTGAGGAACTCGGAGTCATTGTCACAATCGAAGCCTCTGAGTTCAAAGGGGAGGCCGGCCTGGATGTTTTTGATTTGTGTTATAACACCGGTGGCGCCGTTGTTCCATGTGGCCCGGCACTCGGTCCAGCCGGTGTGGATATCGGTGAGAGTCAGGCTCCAGATGAAGTCACCAACCAGCGAGTTACCGCAGTGAGCGACGGTATCGGCCTCCACGAAGCCGGGCTGAGAGATGTCCCAGTTGTGGGTACGGATGGGAATCTGATTGCGCAGCAGGCTGCCCGGTTTGGTGGCAGATAGTCCTCTGGGACGAGTCCTGGCGCGAGTTGGCCCCAGCAGTCGGTCAATAGTGGCGGCACTGATCGAAAGCAGCTGGTTCTCAACTTCGCCTGACAGCTTTTCGTAGGTGCCCTCGTAGAACGGCAGTCACAAGGGTATAGCCACGACCAGCTTTTTTGAGCACATCTGATCGGTGGCCAGCCAGACCCGTTTCAGAGCCGTCAGAAGCTCTCTTGATCGGTAGAGAGGTTTTCGGCCAGGTCGTTTTGTCGGCCCCTTTTGCGTTGATTCAACAGTCGAATAGCATGTTTGCGATGGTACTCACAGACCTCACAGAACTCCCGGAGGATAAGTCCCTTCTCCTCTTTGGAGGCCTGAAGATAGCGTTGTCGGATTGCAGCAAGGTATTCTCGCTTGGAATCTCCGCCCATAATCGTGTCTCCCTTCGGTAACACCAATTATGAGGCAACGTATCAAATAACAGCTCCCATTCCTTGCCCTTCGGTAACATTTATTGTGAGGCAATTCGGGCAATTCGTGGTGGCAAATATATCCAGAAATCCCTTGACTCCTGTTGAGGGATTGACGATATTATGTATGACTACCGTTAGGTCGCTCTTTCACAGATATTAGAATTTGCCCGTGAGGTGGTTGCGCTTTGATTCTTTGCGATCTCAGCGGTAGTCCAGCCGCCGAGCGGGCATACTGTGAAGGGAGTTCTCCATGACTACTGGAGACACCACTCGCGAGCAGGCGCCCCCCAGCGCCTCACGCAGCGTCGCCAGACCTGCAAACCACACCATCAATCTCAACGGCAAAGAGTACATCCTGTTCGCCGGCCTGCTCGACGAGGCCCACCGGCAGGGACTAAACGCCGTCAAAACCTGCCTGCTGCACGTGCCGACGAAAGACCAGCCAATGGCCATTGTTTCGGCTGAAGTGACGACCGACAAGGGCATCTTCCATGGCCTGGGTGACGCCAGTCCTGACAACGTGAACGAGTGGATCGCACCGCATCTGTTCCGCATGGCTGAGACCAGAGCGGTGGCCAGAGCATTCAGGTTCGCCACCAACGTCAGCATGACGGCCTATGAAGAGCTTGGCCGTGACAGTACCAGCAATGGCTCTGTCGGTGCTTCTGCTCTGCCAAACGGCTCCAAGAAGCCCAAGATGACGCAGGAGCAGTACATTCGCACGCTCTGTGATCAGCGGGAGGTGCCGTTTGAACTGGAGAAAGAGATTCAGAGGCTGTTTGACCACAAGGCCAAGACCGGGAAGATTCCCATCGCCGGCGGATCACACGCTATCGATCAGCTGAAGCTCTGCCCGAAGAAAGGCAAGGCGGCGTAGGGTCACCGCGCAGGTCTTTATGCAGCAAGGGGCCGGTGCCGGGTGGTGCCGGTTCTTTGTTTTGTGGTTTGAACACAACCCAGATTGTACACTTTTCGAACGCCATATGGGACACTTTTGGACCGCCGTTTACATTTTCCTTAGATCCATAATATGCACACACTAACCGATGCCGGCAGTACACGATTCAGTGGCCATAGTAAAGTCCTAATAGATGAATACACCCTCTCTCAACTGATTTTGAAGGCATCTCGCGACACTGCAAAGTCAGGAGATAAGCCTTCAGCCGCTCGCTGAAGCCTAATAGAAATACTGAAACGGCTGCAGCACACCATATCCTCTGGCAGGATCATGATAGCCAGGATGTGTTGCCATCCGCAACAAGTGCTCCTTCAAATCCTCATTGTTACCCAGCGGCGTCGCATTCTCGGGTGTTCGCTTGTGTTTATCAACAATCAAAGCCGCCAGCCCTGCCACAAAAGGCGCCGCCATTGACGTGCCACTGATCACGGCAAAGCCGCCGTCAAGATACGTCGAAAAGATGTGCGATCCAGGACCGAGACAATCTATCTCCCCCCCTCTTGATGAAAACCCTGAGACATTTCCGTCCTCGTCGTGAGAAGCGACAGTAATCACACCTCCATAACGCCCGGGAAAGCCAATGCTGTTCTCAAACAGCGAACCAGCGTTCCCAGCGGCACAAATCACAAAGGCTCCCTTGGCAAGGGCATTATGAATCGCTGTAAACAAATCGTCGGTAGAGGCCATGGCCCCCAGAGACATCGAGATGATGTCCGCATCCCTCGAGACTGCCCAGTTAATCCCATTGGCGATCTGTCTGAAAGTCCCAGAACCGTCCCTGTTCAGTACCTTGCCAATCAACAACCGGGATTCCGGGGCAACACCCACGAAGCCGAAGTCATTAAGCCGCGCTGCGATTATTCCTGCGCAATGGGTACCGTGGCCATTACGGTCTTCGATTCCCTCACCTGTGAAATCTTGCGTGTCAGAAATGGCACTCACCAGATCTGGGTGATCAGTGTCAACTCCTGTGTCAAGCACCGCTACCTTGACGCCGGCACCACGATAGTTGAACCAAATCCACGGAAGCCCTAGTATTCTTTCGGCCCAGTTGATGCGCTCTGGTTCCTGTTCTGCGAGCGCTGCACCTTGCTCTCGTGTCTGCGTGTAGTCTACTGTGATCCGAGGGAGCCCGATTTCAGCTCTCTCCCTTCCTGAGTCTTTGCGCTTCATGATGCTTTTTCTCCTTATCCTTATGTATCGATCACGCGGCCGCCGAGTATCTGTCAGGCTGCGTAGAAAGGACGGACGTGTGATTTAATCCTCTGTCGATAAGCAAGGTACTAAGTGGCAGTGTCAGGACATGACAGTGGAAGGTTAAATAATGCGAAAAAAAATGGCCTTTGATTTCCTGCTGCCCGCACCTGCCTTAAGCCGGTTTGGGAGGCGAAATGGCAGATTTGACCCCTTTTTGCAAAAATTGGGCCCCTTTACGGAGAATTGTGGCAAGTTGGGAAACGGCCGACGCAGCTTTTGCTCCCTGAAAAATAGCCGACCGGGACCGTAACTCGCAGGGCCGCAATAGATACTCTCATGCGTACATGACGCTCAACTTTATTGCATCTCATGAAGAAATCTGTTTTTCCACTGACATGCCCTGACAGGGGGTCAAAGTATATTGATTACTTAATGGTAGTGGAGGTGTATTTGCGTCTACCCAGGGAACATTTAGGCAGGGGTAGGTGCTGACAGGTTGGGGGAAAGGGGCTGTAGGTACAGCACCTACCTCTCGCCTCTTTGCGAGTTCCTGTCAAGAGTTGTGTAAATTGTTTTTTCAAGCAGCGTCTCTTTCGGT
>CBFDBU010000023.1:0-51610 GCA_965603125.1 uncultured bacterium
ACTACAGATACGATCTGAGGCTTAGAGAATTGAAACGATCTATGTGAACCCTACAGCTTACCCTGAGTATGAACTCGTAAGTAAGTCGTGCTGATCTCGGTTTCTTAGCAAGAATGAAGTTTGCTCCCTTAGTCGATTAGCTCTGGGAATTGGGTCTTGAGTCGATAGGTGTCGTCTGAGACTGGCTCTAATTCGATAAACTTTCGCCAAACCTCGAGAGCCTTCTTCCTTTTCCCAAGATCGAAGAATACGGTTCCAAGGTTGAATACCGCATCTTTGTAGACAGGATTCAGATTGACTGCTGCTTCATAATATCTCACAGATTCAGCTCGATTCCCTTTCTTGTAAAGCGCTTGTCCAAGCTCGAAGAAATATTCTGGATTCTTGTCATTCAACTGAATGGCTTTTGACAGATGTTTCACTGCTTCTTTCCATTTCTTCCTTAGGCTGAAGAGCCTGCCGAGGCAGAAATGTGCTTCAGCTGAGTTTGGATCAATTGACAAAGCCTTGCTCCAATACTTCTCAGCTTGGCTTGCCTTATTGAAATGAGTCCAGTACAAATCAGCCAATTCAAGGAAGAGTTTCTCGTCATTGTCCCCCAACTCAACTGCTTTTTCTAGAGACGATTTCGCATTTTCACGAATGGGCTCGATCTTCTCAATCCAGTCCAATGACAGGTGAACGACTCCTCGCTTCAATCCTTTGGTGAAAGCCTTCTCCACGTTTACAAGCCCCTTATAGTAGCAGCGACCCAGACCTTTGTGAGCTTCAATGCATACGGGATCCAACTCAATGGCTTCTTTGAAGTGCTCTCCGGCTTTTACCAGATCGCCTTCTTGCAGAAACAGCTTTGCTTTGTTAAGCAACTCTCTCAGTCCGCCCATTCGACCTACTCATTCTGCTTCGCTAACGCGTTAGAGGTTAATCATCGGGAAGAAGCCCCGCAAGATCGTTTATAATGTCATCAGAATCCCGCGAAACAGACCGGGAGAAGAACTCAGCGCCCACATTCAAGATCTGCTCAGCGCTCTTCCTCATATGAGTATCTGGTAATCCCAATCTTAATGCATTCTCGGCCGAAGTGCATGCTTGATCAAGTACCATACCCTGATATTCACACATCGCCTTGTAATACCAAGCTACACTAAAATCTGCCTTTTCACTCACAATCTCATTAAAGCACTTGATAGAGTCCACAAAACGGCCCAGATGCAATAGAGAGATTCCTTTGAGGAGCATATCGTTGAGCGTTGGGTTGTTTGCTATAGTCCCTTCCTGGGTCCTGTAGCCAGGGATGCCGAAGCGCGCAGCATTAAGGAGTTCTCTTACCTCCTCAAAATCCGTTGGTCTGACATTCGGGCTGTTGCCGAGACACAAGGCAACCGCGTCAGCCAGTTCCTTTGGCGCGTAATCAAGTAACCTTGATGACGCTGGTTCACGATTCTCTCGGTGAAAGGCTACAATGCTCATCGGATCTGGGTTGCCTTTGGCGAACTCACCTGTAATCATTTCATACAGAACACATCCAAAAGAGTAAATGTCAGTTCTGGCATCAATTCTGGAATCAGAATGGAACTGCTCCGGTGCCATATAAAGAGGTGTTCCTCCCCTCTGGTCTTCTCCTACCAGCGGCATTGCTCTGCCCTCTGGTCCCCTTAGAGTCATCGTATCGCTAGGAATCATATGTCTCACTAACCCGAAGTCGGAGACTTTCGCCTCCCCTGAAGACGAAATGAGGATATTGGAGGGCTTCAGATCCTGATGGACAAACTCTATCCCTAGTTTTGCCATCTCTTTGCGTGCGTGAAGCATGCCTTGACAAATCTGAATTGCGATTCTAAGAGACTCTATCAGAGTTAGACCACGCTTGTGAATCCAGTCAGAGAGTGTTGGCTCCAGATAAGGAAGACCAGGAACAAACTCCAGGAATATATGGAAGACATGGTCTATTGCCATTACATAATACGCTTGCACAATGTTTTGATGGCTACCCAAATTGACCCATGTTAGTGCTTCATTTCGAAAGCCTTCACAGATCTCATGTCTATCAAGCAGCTCTTTCTTTAGTACTTTGACGGCTGTGGCAAATCTTTGCTTCGGATCGTAACACAAGTAGACAGTGGCGAATCCGCCTTCTCTTATGCCGCACACCGTGAACCTGTCGCCGATAATGTCCCCTTCTTTCCACATCTGCAAGTCCCTGTTATTCAGATTGGAGGAATCATGTATAGTTGTCTTCTTATTAACTTCCATGAGCTTCAGTTTCATTATCTGCTTCATCTGCTTTTTGACTCTCAGCAAGATCATTGGTTGGAGTCATGACACCGAGCTTCCAGTTTCTCATTCTGCCGCATTCTTTACTCAACTCGCGAGCTATCGTATATGCTTGCGCCCGGAGTCCTCGAGCTAAGCTCTGCAGCTCGTCAATTGTGACAGCTTGGCGACCCTCCTTGGACTCCCGCTCTTTTGCCCTTTGCACAATCAAATCGGATAGGGCAAGAACACTCCTAATCCCTGAAAAACTCGATTGAAGCCTGACTAGAAGAACCTCCGCTTTGGCTTTCTCAACAATTTTCAGCCGCCTTGATCGGAGGTATTGGTAAGCAGATAGCCCAAATGCTATGCAAGTGACTGCTCCAAAAAGGATATTCAGGGCATCCATGTTTCTTCCAACTCCTTGTTATGTACCGACTCTCCCAGACTCTCAGCGAAGTCAATTCAAAGTTAGCTGGCTGCAGATAGCAAGTCCAGTGGTTTTGGGGATTTTTCTGCTCGGATTCTGAACTGGCCGCTTGCACTCAGACTCGGCTGCCTGACGGATAGCAGATTTGCTTGCCTCCCGTCACTGTTTCGCGTCAGCCAAATCCGGACACGACGGGTTTGACGCTTAGACGTGGTTTTGTAGATTTGAACAAGAAACTAGCGGAATGGAAACGGTTTTACAATTATGATCAGCTGTACGTCTTCAGACAATTCGGACAGGTGGAGTTGAAATCTAAGCCACAGCCTGTGGTATGGCAATAGCCTTTTTGTAGTTTCGTTTTCTCAGTTTCATCGATTGAACCGACAGCCTGCCTGGAACGGTCGTTTCGGGACACTTTTACTCCGGCGTTTACTCCGAGCGAAAGCGACACTCCATTCCGAACCAAATCGTCAGTCGGAGCGTAGCGACGCGGGCTCTCTGGTTATGTATTCCTCTCATCAGCGTTAGTCAAGCCTTTTCGCTTCTTTCTCATGGAATCTCCTTTCAAACTGATCTTGTGAGCGTTGTGAATAAAGTCCCCCCGCCCCTCTTGTGAACATCGATTCCCAAAAACGTTTCTGACATGACCGTTCCTTTCTTTGCTGTTACCATACCTATTCCGCTGATTCCGGCCGCCTAATCCGGAGGAAAGCAACCGAGAAAGCCGACCGGGAGGCGGCTTTGGCAATGATGTCTGCCTTGCCTGGTCGGCGGCGTATTACATTAGGAATAGATAGGGGGTATAACGCCGGAGATTTTATTGATAGGTTGAGGAAGTTGAGTGTGACGCCTCAGGTGACATAGAACAACAAACGTCGAAGATCGGCTCTTGATGCAGCAGTTCGCCTGACCTGACTCTGTCTACTCTGTAATGAGATGGTACAGACACGATCAGATCTCTACAAAATGTCGAAGTTTTTTGCTCGTTCTCCATGAACGTATATCCTTACTTGTGGCGGTGACATAACTGTTCTTCGGCGGGCATGATACCCACCGGGAGCACTTGTCGTTTGTTGATGATCAGGTAATCATGAGTTAATGCCCGGCTTAGAGCGTGGAGACAATTGCACACAATGAAAAGCAGGAGCACACTCTTATATCAGTGGCTCGCAGGAAACCCGTCAATGGTTGCAGATAACGGTGGATTCTGTCGGTCAGGTCCTGGCACCTGGATAGCAAACCACCGTGACCATGATACCGGTCTCACACCCGACAGGCGCCGCACTGGTTTGGACTTATGGATGAACTAGTCTACTTACGTGACCTGGTGGTGATCCTTGGCTTTGGAGTGCTCATTGTAGCGGTATTCCATAGGTTCAAACTACCGTCCGTTGCGGGTTTCATCCTGGCCGGGACATTCGTCGGTCCCCAGGGTCTCGGCCTGGTCAACGATATTCACCAGGTTGAAGTTCTGGCAGAGGTCGGCGTTGCCCTCCTGTTGTTCAGCATTGGATTGGAACTCTCGCTGGACAGACTTCGACGCCTGTGGAAGCTGATATTGATGGGAGGTCTTCTTCAGGTCGGCCTGAGCATTCTGATTGCTTCCCTTGTTTCCAGACTCTTTGGTCTGCCGGTCAACACGGCTGTATTTGTCGGTTTCCTTGTCACTTTGTCAAGCACAGCCATCGTCCTGAGGGGGTTACAGCAGCGTGGTGAAGTAGACGCTCCTCATGGGCGCTTTACACTGGGTATACTTGTTTTTCAGGATTTCGCCGTTGTGCCGATGATGCTGGCTATCCCCATACTGAGCGATCCGGGAGCTCTCGACCAGAGTGTTCTCGGTTCGATGGCGCGGTCTGTAGCCATTGTCATTGGAGTATTTCTTGCGGCTTACCTGATTGTTCCCCGCCTATTGCGCCTTGTCACCATGACCCGACAACGACAACTGTTTATTCTTACCGTGTTTCTCATTTGTATCGGGACAGCATGGCTCATAACAAGCTCGGGAGCCTCTTTCGCCATCGGCGCCTTCCTGGCGGGATTGGTGGTTGCGGGAAGTGAGTATCGTCACCAAGCGCTGGCGGATTTGTTGTCGTTCCGGGAAGTGTTTGCCAGTCTGTTCTTTGTGTCGATAGGTATGTTGCTCGCCCCACTGATTTTCATTGAGAACATCATTCCGATCATGCTCCTTCTGGCGGCAATAATGATAGGGAAAGCTGTTATTGTTTTTGCCGCCGCGCTTATACTGCGCCTGCCTCTGCGGGTGTGTCTGCTGGCGGCGGTGGCCCTGGCGCAGGTCGGTGAGTTTTCTTTTGTTCTTTCATACGCCGCCAGGGGAACCGGCCTGATTGATATATCACTTGAAAGCAATCTGATATCGGCGGCGATTCTTTCCATGTTCCTGACTCCCTTCGCCATATCCTTCGGTTCTCAGCTTGCCTCCGGAGTGGGCAAAATGCACCGGCTTACGCACCTGCTCGAAGTACCCACCGCCGAAGATGCCGCTGGAGTCGTTCGCACCATGAGTGATCATGTAATCGTCGGTGGGTATGGTTTCGCCGGCAGGGAACTCGCCCAAGCTCTTATCAAGTGCGAAATCCCTCTTGTGATCGTGGACCTGAATGTAGAGAACGTGAGAAAGGCCGCTCGAGAAACCGGTGACGCGTATTTTGGTGACGTCACCAGCCATGAAGTCCTTGAGAAACTGGAGGTAACGCGGGCCAAGGAGTTGGTGCTGTTGATCAATGACCCTAGTGCGGCGGAGCATGCCGTGAGAGTTGCCCGAAGACTCGCCCCTGATCTGTTTATCCTGGTTCGAACGCATTACCTGCTCGACATTGAACCCCTCCTTGCCGCCGGCGCTGACGAGGTAATAGCAGCCGAGCGGGAAGCCGCTGTGGAAGTCACATCCTTTCTGCTCAGCAGGCGTCAGGTGGCCCCCCAGCGGATTGTCGCACAGTGTTCCCGAATCCGCGGTCAGAGCGAAGAGGAATCAGGATGAGCGGATCAAAGGGAGTTCCACAGGACAGATAACCGCCGCATGAGATTCTTATCGGTCATCGCCTGTCAGTTACATGGGGGCAATAATGACCCGCCGAACATGTAGTGGATCAGGCCAACCAGGTCGGAGATATCGATAATCGGCGCTCCGTCGACGTTGGTATCCGCCTCCTCCGCGCAGGGAGGGGCCGGCCCGCCATCAAACATGTATTCGACCAGGTACACCAGGTCGGAGATATCGACGCCCCCTGAGTGATTGATGTCACCTCGTTCCTCGCAGCAGGAGGCCCAGATCGTAACGGAGACAATACAGGCGTCCTCCTCCATGCAAATCGAGATACAATCCGGGTCCAGAATGCCGCTCACACAAACCCTGTCGCCGACTGTGAAGTCGCCGTAGTTGTCCAGCAGATACAGGCCACCCAGGTCGGCCAGAAACAGCACGCACTCAACGCCCTGGACAATCCGGCCGCAGCCGTGGAAGGTGGCGTCACAGTCTGAGACCGAATAATCCATCAGGCAGCCGTCGCCCTGCATACAGAACGTGATGCACGCCGGGTCTACCGCTCCGACAACTCGAACCCGGTCGCCGATACCGTAACCGCCGAGATCCCCTATCAGGTAGCTGCCGTAGTTATCCGACACGAACAGCACGCACCCGGCCTCGACGCCGGATTGCAGGTAGCCGCAGTCGTCAATCTGCATAAACTGAGCGTCTGCGGTTCCGCTCGAGAAGAGCAGTATCATCGCTATCAGTGCCGGGAATACATATTTCATAACAACCTCCTTGTGTATACTCTGAAAGGACTATTTGCCAATGTAACCTTCTCTGCTGACTCTCACCCCGTTCCCGGCAGCGAACGGATCGCCACCGCCCTTGCCTGCCAAAATATAGGGACGGTAAGATTTTATGCAATCATTTTCGGACTACCGCGTTTGCCGGTTGACGCCCGGTGTTCGCATGGCGTGAGAAATCCGTCTCGTCGGTTGTCAAGATCGGTTGCATTGTGTACATTGAGGCCAAGTTGAAACAGCGGCGACGGGATGCTTTGGCCTGACCTGTCGCAGCCGAGTTTGAATTGAGGTGTTGAGGCAGATTCCATGATAGACATGAGATCGACGCGTTTTCCCGGTCTGCACCTCGGGCTTGATTATCATCGCCGGTGGGTGAAGAATGTGACGTAACGCTTTCTCCTTTTTCGCTGAATGTGAACCTGTGAGACCAGAAAGGAGAGAGTGATGACCAGAAAACGTCAGCCGGCCGAGCCGTACCGAATCAAGTCGGTGGAACCGATCCGGCTTCTGAATCGTGATGAGCGGCTCAAACGCATTGCCGCCGCCAACTACAACATCTTCAAGCTTGACGCCGCCGATATCTACATTGATCTGCTTACCGATTCCGGCACGAGCGCCATGTCAGCCCGCCAGTGGGCGGCGTTGATGATGGGGGATGAGACATACGCTGGGGCGGTTTCTTTCCGTAAGTTCGAGAAGACGGTCAGGTCGATTTTCCGCAAGAGGTTCGTTATTCCCTGTCACCAGGGGCGTTCCGCCGAGAACCTCATGTTCACGTCTATTCTTGAGAAGGGCAAGTACGTCATCAACAACACCCATTTCGACACCACACGCGGCAACACCTTGCACAAGGGGGGTATCCCGGTCGATCTGCCCTGTCCGGAGGCTAACAGGGACGAACCGGCGCCGTTCAAGGGCAATATGGACACACTGCAACTGGAAGAATTCATCCACCGGCACGGCGCCAGGAAGATCGCTATGGTCATAATGACCATCACCAACAACTCCGTCGGCGGGCAGCCGGTTTCGTTGTCGAATATCAAGGAAGTATCAGCGATTTGCAGGAAGCACCACCTGCTGTTCTATTTCGACTGCGCCCGCTTTGCCGAGAATGCCTTTTTCATCAAGCGGGACGAGCCCGGTTACGAGGACAAGTCGATACGTGAGATCGCCGGAGAGATGTTTGACGCCTGCGACGGTGTGATGATGTCGGCCAAGAAGGACGGTCTGGCCAATATCGGAGGTCTCATCGCGCTTAACGACGAGGAACTTTATCGCCGTTTGACCGAGTTGATGATATTGGTCGAAGGCTTCCCGACCTACGGCGGTCTGGCCGGGCGGGACCTGGAAGTCCTGGCGGTGGGGCTGGAGGAAGTGATGGACTACGACTACCTGGACTTCCGAATCGACCAGGTGGCCTATTTCGGTGAGAAGATCAAGCAGGCCGGGATTCCTATCGTGGAGCCGACCGGCGGGCACGCGGTCTTTTGCGACGCCGGGAAACTCCTGGGACACATCCCTCCCCACCAGTTCCCGGGGCAGAGCATGACAGTCGAGTTCTATATCGAGGGCGGGGTCAGGGTCGTGGAGATGGGGTCGATCATGTTCGGCGGCACCGATCCCAATACCGGCGAGAAACTCACCGCTACGAGAGAACTGGTGCGAATGGCGCTGCCACGTCGGGTCTACACCAATTCGCACATAGAGTACATGGCGGAAGTGGCTGAGAAAGTGGTGGTGAAGAAGGAGACGCTGGCCGGGTACAGGATCGTCAGGCAGCCGGTCTTCCTGCGCCATTTCACCTGCGACCTGGAATCCCTGAAGCCGGAAGGAATAACCGTCGATTCCCAGCGCCGGTAAATCAGTGCCTTACTGCAGGGTGACAACAATGGCGGCGGGTCTGGCGGTTCTGCTTGCTCTGCTTGCAGGCTGTATCAGTATTGAGACCGGCCAGACACCGGAAGAGGCGGTGGCCTCGTCCGAGGCGCGGGCTGGCCATATAAGGTCACAGTGGGCCAATCGGCTCAACTCGGCGACACCCCGGGAGATGGCCGATATGCTGCTCGACCACGTCCGTGACGTGACCGATCGCTACCTTGCTTATGGCGCCGACGTCGCCTCAAGGTGGCGCGAGGGTTCTTCCGGCCGCGGGCAGGATATCTCAGCCTCGGAGATGCGGGAATTTGTTGCCGCATGGATTGAAGCGGAGAAACCGCTTCTGACGGCCTGGGAGGAAAACCTGGAGTATGGGCTGGAGCGGATCGTGGAATCCGGCTTCTATGATGAAACGAGTCGGAACCTGTTCCAACGCCTGGTTGACAGCTACTACGATGTATACAGCGTGGTGTTTTTCCCATCGAGCACGGCGGTGGATTATGAGTCTAAGCTCTACCGGGTCAAATTCGAGCGGGACCGTGCCATAGAGGACCTTGAGAACGAGGTTGCGAAGTACTGAGCATTGCCTCTGAAGCCAACATTCGTGAACTGATCAAGGCCTTTCCGCGCGGGAATGCAATTCACTATCACTCCCGCGGTAGATCGCATATGTGTAAACGGCTGCACACATGGGCTGAATCGTCTGTTCAATAATTGCACATTATCCGTCTTTGGCTGCATTTTCGACAAGCTAATACGTTGACGGCGATGGACTTGCGCAGGATGCGGATGTCCCAATGTTCGTGTCGGCCGGCCAGTTGCAGCAGATGATAGCATGTAGCAGGCTTCAAACCTTGACATTTTTCAGGGAACCACATATCATAGCGCGATTTATATAGAGAAGGAGGATCGTATAGAGTTCGACGGTTAACTGTTTGTTAGTTGCTTGGTAACGAAACAGTAGTAAGGATTAGCCTCTTTTGGCCCTTAGACCGTAGCTCTGTATGTGAGTCGGTTCCCGGGCCGGGATTGGTTCCCGGTTTTTTATGAACGGACTTCCGCGTAAATCGCTTTTCTCGATACTGGTTGCTCTTGCCGTGGCGTCCCCGGGGCGCGCCGTGTCGGATGACATCACCGTCATCTCCTCCAGTGTGTCAGAGTTTCATTTCAAAATAGCGATAGCGAACGATCTGACCGATCTGTCCTGGGGTATGGGCCGCGATTCGCTCAAATATCTCTACAGCTCCATCCCGATCGGGATGCCGTACGGCTCCATGGCGAGAATCGTCTCGGCAGTCGGTCACACTCCGGTAAGAATCGCGGAACCCAGGCGGGCGGAGTCGGCGCTGTCGGCATCCGCTGGCGCGCTGGTCTATCTTACTGATCCAATTATAGTACGAAACCGCCAGTTGGTGGCCGTGCAGATATTCCCGGTCACCGGCGATATCGTTTTCAGCGAAGTAGAGGTTCGCCTGCATTTCGAGGGTGGCCTGATCGGAGGCGGCCGGCCTGTAGCTGATCCGCGCTTTGACCGGATATTTGCGACGGCTCTGCCCAATTTTGACCAGGCCCGCAACTGGCCAGCTCCGGAGCGACGCCTGGCCAGGGTCAGTGCTCAAGGGCCGTTCTCCCAGGTCATGACGTGGTACAAAGTGGCAGTCGATCAGAGTGGTCTGGTCAAGCTTACCGGCGCCCAGTTGAGAGCCGCCGGACTGACCTTAAGCGACATACCAACGGAGCGGATTCATCTGTTCAACGGAGGAGGCCTGCTCCTTGATATCTCCAACGACGCTCCGCGTCCTGAATTCAGGGAGGTGTCGATCCTGGTCGAGGACGGCGGTGACGGCGTTTTCGACATAGGTGATCATCTGGTCTTTTATGGTGAATCCGTGAACCGCTGGCGGCATCTCTCGGGGCAACCTCCCCGCTACGTCAACAATCACTATACCGACCGCAACATATACTGGTTGGCGGTCTCTGCTGAACTTGGGCCGGGTCTCCGGATGGCTGAACGCGACGGCTCGGTCAGCGGTGGCGAAGATACGGTTATTTCGGATTTCACGCGGTGGGTTCATTCGGAACGCGACACGTTATTCAGCATTGAAAACGACACCAGGCATTACGACTACTTCACCTGGTACTGGTTCGACGATGCTCATCCGCGATTTTTTGTTCCCACGTCGCATGCGGTCGAGGATGAACCGGCTGAGATACTCGTGGTAGCCAAGACCCCACAGGGGATCATTTCAGTCGATGCGACGGTCAACGGGACCACCGCCCAGCACAGTCACTCCCAGGACTCGCTCTACGCCTTCACAACTACGGCGTTGGAGGATGGTCTGACCGAGATCGGCGTCGATTTCACCATGACCGGCGATATCCCGGCGTTTCTCGACTACGTGGATGTGGCCTATAGCAGCAGGTTGGCGCCGATTGCCGACAAGCTCGATATTACATTGGGAAGTATTAACGGGTCAGCTCTGTTTGAAGTTATTGACGAGTTCTCCGCCGTGCCGCTTGTTCTGGACCTCGACGATCCGCTGCGCCCGGGGATAATCGGCGGCTGGGAGCGCTCGGGCGGGCTGATCACATTCAGCGCTCAGCTTGACGCTGAAGGTTCCAACCGGCTCTGCGTTACTACCGTCGAGAGAGCCGCCGCCCCGCTTTCGGTCGAGCGTGTTACCGTTACGGACCTTCGCGAAAGCCCTTCGTCGACCGACACGGTGGACTTCATAATAGTCACCGCCGATCCGTTTGTCGACGCCCTGCAGGAGTATATCGCTTACCAGACCGGCGCCGGTCATTCGACCATGCTGGTGACAGTGGAAGACATATATGACAATTTCTCGTGGGGGCTTTTCGATCCCACGGCCATCCGCGATTTCCTCAAGTTTGCCTATGAGAACTACCTCCCGCCGGCTCCTGGCGCCGTGCTTTTTGTCGGCGATGGCCACTATGATTATCTGAATCACAACAAGGACGGCGCTCCCAACTACGTGCCGCCGTTCGTGCATCCCTACGACGGATCTTATTCCTACAGTGACGACAACTACGTGTTCTTCGGCACCTACGGAATGCTGGACAGTGACTCCAGCTATGTCCATGTTCCGGACCGTGGTATAGACATGATAAACGCTCGCTGGCCGGTGCGGTATGCCGCTGAGATTGATGCTATTGTCGCCAAGACCAAACGGTACGGGTCCGCGACAGATTTCGGCCTGTGGCGGACGCGCGTGGCGCTCGTTGCCGACGATGAGTTTGTGCCGGGTGGAAGCGAAGAGGTGATTCACACCCGGCAGACGGAGGAACTGCAGTCCGAGCACCTGCCGGCCTTGTACGGCCGGGACAAGATCTATGCCCTGGAGCACCCGTTCGTGAACCGGTGGAAACCGTCGGTAAACGACGCCATAGTCGACGGGCTGAACGAGGGGCGACTGCTGATGAACTACGTCGGTCACGGCAACCCGTACACGTTGGCGCACGAACGCATTTTCACATCGGCCGACGACCTGCCCCGGCTGAACAACTTTGATCGCCTTCCGCTGGTGTTTGCCTCCTCGTGCGCCATCGGTTTCTACGACGAGCCTAAAGGCACGGCTATGGCCGAGGAGTTTCTGACTCATCCTGCGGGGGGAGCCGTCGGCGTAGTTTCCGCCACCAGGCTCGTCTGGTCGGGGCTCAACAAAGCATACAACCAGACGGTTTTCGACGTACTCTTTGGAAACAACGATCTTTCCATCTGCGAAGCGGTCTATACGGCCAAACTGATCCACCAGTACAATTCGGGCGGCTACTTAGCCCAGATCAGGAACGATCGCGCCTTTGTCTACATGGGTGATCCCTTCGTGAGACTTGCCCGCCCCCGGCTGGGAATCGTGTTCTCATCCGCGCCGGACAGCCTGGTAGCCCTTGAGCCGGTCACCGTCGACGGCGAAATCGTTGACAGCTTTCTAAACCGGTACGGGGCGGCCGGTACTATCCATATCGAGGTGCGTGATTCGGAGAAGGAGAGATCGCACGCTTACGGCAACACCGACGGGCTTGAGAAAAAAATCGATTACACGGTTGCCGGGGCGACTATCTTTCGGGGCACGGGCGTGGTCAGTCATGGCAGGTTCGACTTTCAGTTCATCCCGCCGCTCGATATCGGGTACGGCGGGCAGGGCGCCAGAATCACCGTCTACGCCGTGCTTGATTCCATCGATGCCGCCGGGATCGTCGATTCCATCGCCGTTACCGATTCCATAGCTCCCTTCGCCGACAGCACCGGACCGACTATCGAATACGCCTTCTCCGGCAACAGAGGTTTTGTCAGCGGAGACGTGGTTGACACAGGCGATCAGCTTGAAATCAAGCTGGCGGATCCGTCCGGGATCAACCTCACCGGCGGCCTGGGTCACGGGATAACCCTGGAAATCGACGGCGAGTCGGAGAAAGTCATAAGTCTCACCAACCTCTTTGACTATGACCGGAACGGCTTTACCACGGGCGGCCTGGTCTGCTCGCTGGAGGACCTCCGGCCCGGGCGGCACGGCTTCAAAGTCAAGGCGTGGGATAACGCCAACAACTCGGCCACGGCGGAGTTTGTGGCCCGGATGGTGGCAGATGATGAGGCCGTGCTGGTGGACGTTCTGAATTACCCCAACCCCATGGGTGACAGTACCCGTTTCTCGTTTCACGCTCCGCAGCGGCTGGAGTGTTTTTCGCTTGACATATTTACCCTCTCCGGCAGAAAGATAAGAAGTTTTGGTCCCTACCCGGTGGAACCGGGATATCATGACGATATAGTGTGGAAGGGGAGGGATTTCGCCGGCGACCGCGTGGCCACAGGTGTCTACATCTATAAGGCTGCCGCTCGGTCATCCGGCGATCGCGAGATCGAGGTGTTTGGCAAAGTAGTTGTGATCAATTGAAGGAGACGATAATGAGACTGCGCAAGTTGATGCTTCCCCTTGTGGCCGTGCTGATGTTACTGGTGTCGACCGGCGATCTGCGGGCCGATATCTCCAACGCCGCCGTACTGTACCTCAGGATCGCCCCGGGGGCGCGAGCGGCTGGTATGGGAGAGGCTTATGTCGCCATTGCCGATGACGCCACTACCACCCACTGGAATCCGGCCGGTCTGGGCGCCTACCCCCTTTCGGATTCCTGGATCGAGTCGAAAGTCCCGGAATACCTTCGTCCCATATCGGCTCTGGCAGCGCTGAAAAGAGGTGGGTCCAGTGACTACATGGCCTACGAAATCTGGGCTGTTTCGTCTGTGGGCCTGGTTCGGTTTGACAACAAGGACTGGCATCTGGATGAGACCTTCAACACCCGGACCGACCAGACGGTCAGAGAAATTATCAGTTCCTATTTCGACGTTACGGATGAACAGAGCCTGGACGAGATGGTAGCGAAAGTCGCCGCCGTCAATAACAAGAGAAGCTCTGAGTACCTCGCCGACCTTCACCAGAGGGTGATGGCGCTTGTTCCCGAAGACTACCGCGGCCGCGAGTCGCTTCGGATGATGTGGGACACACTGCTGGCCGGCTACAACGAATGTCGCGTAAACTGGGAGAGAGTCGACGAGGTAGAGAAGCATCTTCGCGAAGGCCTGAAGGACAGCACTCTGAATGAAGTCGAAATCGACCGGATCAGTATCGCCGTCGAGAAAGCCAGAACCCGCTTTATTCCGGAAGAACTGAAGGTTCCTTATGCGGTCAACTATCAGGGAGAGTTGACTTCGATTACTTCCACCGAGGAATACATACTGGCGGGCAGCCAGGGAGGTCTGGTAGTCTATGACGGCAAACGCTGGCGGCCGATAACAGTCGAGGACGGTCTGCCGTCGAACAACGTGCTGTGTCTGTATGGCGATGGCAACGAGGCCTATATCGGCACCGACAGCGGTTTGGCCCGTTTTCTCGGTCATCGTCTGGCGCCAGTACGGGAGGCGGAGCAGCTTCCCGAAGGTCCTGTCACGGCTATCGGTGCCACCGGGAACGACAACATCTGGATCGTGCTCAACAACGACCTGTACCATTTCGACGGGCGGGACTGGTCCAATAACATGAAGTACAAGGTCGTTCTCGACGATTCCCCGGAGACGATTGCCCGCAGGTTCGCTCTTTATGGAACCGATCCGGAAATGAAAAAATACGTTGAGAAATTCACCGAGATCAACCTCAACGCTCCTCTTGACCAGGAAGAGCCGGATACTGTCTCCGAGGCGAGCGTCGCCCCGGAAGAGATGCCGGATGATATCATGGCCGCCGTCGTCGACGGCCTGGTCGTCCCGGAATCCGACGACTCCACCTCCGTTGACCAACCTGCCTCGGAGCCGGACAGTGTGTCCGAACCATCCGTGGATACCATCCCGAAGGCTGAACCATCCGTGGCGGATGGCGAACTCAAGCCGGGAATGCTTGTTCGGGTTCCCTTCGTGGTGGAACTGAAGGGGAAAGTCAACTCGATCTACGCCGGGCCCGATCACCGGGTCTGGATCGGGACCGATTACGGGATACTGTACTTTGACGGCAAAGAATGGTCAATGCCCGGATATCGCACCTACCGGCTGAAGGAAGGTGACTCCTTTGAAGACCTGGTTGCGGCCAGGAGGCACAAGGATACCACCGCGGCCGAGACGTATGCGGCGCTGCTGACAGATATCAACGACTTCGACGAAGAGCCGATGGCCGTCGGTCGCAAGGTCAGGATCTATCGCAACCCAGCCGGGGCCTCAATCAACAGGATCGCGCGGGACGGTGAGAAATTGTACTTCGCCACCGACGCCGGTCTGATAGAGTATGATGGTTACTTCTGGGCCAGAAGCGACGTGAGAGGGCTGGATCGGGTCAAAGCGGTTGACGCTTTTTGCATAGGCGACGAACTCTGGCTGGCCAGCGATGAGAAAGTGGTCACCAAGGCCAACGCCCTCAAGCAACTGACGTTGATGCACGTCAAGTGGCTGCCGGAACTCACCGACGACGTCTACTACGAGTTCATCTCGTTTGTTTCATCCAGCCGGGACTGGGGCACTTTTGGCGGCAACATCACTTTCATCTCCTACGGGGAGTTCATGAGGACGGGAGAGATGGGCGATACTCTGGATTACTTCGACTCCTTCGACATCGCCTTCACCGGTTCCTACGGCACAGCTTTGAGCCCCAGCCTGAAAGCGGGCCTTTCCGTCCGCCTGATGTACTCGAAGTTGTCCGACCTGGGGGCCGGGATGGAAAAAGGGCGCGGCACCTCGACCGGTTTCGCCGTCGACTTTGGGTTGCTCTACCAGATGACGCGCCGTTTGAACTGGGGTCTGGCGGTAACCAACGTCGGTCCCAAGATGGCCTACATCGACGCCTCGCAGGCTGATGACCTGCCGCGCAACCTGGCCCTGGGTTTTGCTTACAAGCTGCTCCAATCCGAGTACTACCACCTCCTTGTTACGGCGGAAGCGAACAAGACTCTCGTCGGCCTGGCCGACGGCCTGAGCGAAGAGTTGAAGCAACTGGTACTTAATGGAGGGGCCGAGTTCCTGTACTCCAATATCTTTGCTCTCAGAGCGGGATACATTCATGATGAAGAAGGAGAAGTCAAGACCATGACCTTAGGATTGGGATTGGCGCTGTTTGATACGTTCAAGTTCGACTTCTCCTACATTCCCAGCAACTCAACGGAATCGCTGCGGAACACCCTGCGTATTTCGATTTCCGTGCTTCCATAGGACAGGAGGCCTGAGGGTTGTATTTGAGAAACTGGTTTGCTGTTTTGCCGGCCGCCGCCGTGATCCTGCTGGCAAGTCATGCCCCGGCCGGGGCAGGGGGGCGTATCTTGTACGGCGAGAGAGAGAGGCACCCGGAGCAGCTTACCGACAACAAAGTCCGGCATCACTCGCTGGCCCAAAGGATCTCCCGGGCCATGACGCCGTCCGTCAATCGGAAGGCGCCCTGGTCGCTGCCGATGAAAGCCCTCGATCCGGCTTTCGACACCACGGTCAGAGCCCTGGTGCTTCGATTTGACTTCCAGAATGAAGAAATCGACGATCCCAACACTACCGGCCGCGGGGTGATGAGTCTTGGGAACCCGCTCAACGATCCCGTTGATTCGGCGGCGTACTACGACAGTGTCGGACACTGGATCGATCCGCCTCCGCATGATTCCCTCTACTTCGACTCCCACCTGCGCGCTCTGAGAACGTACTGGGAGACCGTTACCGAGGGCGCCTACACGCTTGACTGGGATATCTATCCCCCCGGCAAGGATTCTACTTACAAGCTGCCGGGCCCAATGAGCGACTACGGTATCTGTTACGCCGGCCTGCCCGCGGACCAGGCCTTCGACACGGTCATATACGGCCTGGTGCACTATTTCAAAGACTGCATCAGGCTGGCTGACACGGTATCACCGGAGATCGACTTCTCGCAGTACCAGTCGGTTTTCCTGTTTCACGCCGGGTCGGACAGCCAGACCGATATCGGTTTCCCGCCCACCTGCTCCGACCTGTTCACCGGCTTCATCAACTACGTTCCCGAGGAGCCCGACTGGGACACGATCTGGGTGGACGGCGGCGCGAAGGCTATCTACAACGCTCTCATCCTGCCCGAGTCCAACAGCCAGGACAACCGAGCCACGGCCTTGAATGCCGTTCTGGCCCACGAGTTCGGGCACCAACTGGGGCTGGTGGACCTCTACCGCACGGACAACTTCATCAGTTGCTTAGGAGATTTTGCGCTGATGGATCACAACGGATTCGGAACCAGCATTGATTTCGGCTTTGACGTCGGCGGTGTTTTCGGGACCATGCCGGTCTATCCCTGTGCCTGGTCACGGGCCTATCTGGGGGTCGTCGAGGTACACAATTTCCGTCAGGGAACGGATATCGAGATCGCCGCCGCTGAAGTCCAGTCGGAGAGCATCAAGATCGCGCGGGTGCCGATTTCGGAGAAAGAATACTACCTCATCGAGAACCGCGTCGAGGACCTCTACCCGGAAATCGTCACCGGGCTGCTGGCCGATTCCATTACCGGCGTCATCCAGTACCCGGTCGATACTCTTACCCGCGAGTTCACCGGCGAGTACGATTTTCTCCTGCCCGGTTCCGGGCTGCTGATTTATCACGTCGATGAGGGCGTGGCGGCGCTCAACTACGACTGGCACACCGGTGACACGGTGAATAATTTTTACAGCAACCAGCTGCAGTTGCTTCCCTCGCGGAGGTTCATCAGTCTGGTGGAGGCCGACGGCGTGGTCGATATGAGCGGCTACTACGAGGTGGGCAGCCGCCGTTTCGGATGGGAGGGGGACATGTTCCGGGAAGACCGTGAGGGTTCTTCGTTTTCGCCCAACACCAACCCGGCGGCCATCGACAACTCCGGAAACAACACTCATATCTGGATCGAAAAGATTCGCCGTGCCCGCGAGCAGGGAGGGACATTCAGGAGAATCGACACCCTGATGCGTTTCGATGTCCAGACAAGGGACCTCGTCGATGGCTTCCCCGTGCGGGCTGGTTACCCGAGTTTCGGCTTCGCGCCGATTTGTGACAATCTCGACAAGGATCCCGACGGCGCCGCTGAGATCATCTTTGCGTCCGGCCGAAACCTCTGCGTGATTACCGCCGCCGGGGAGAACTTTCTACACCAGGTGAGCGCTTGCGATCCCTGCCGTACCTTCTACGATACTTCATTGACCTCCGTTTATCCGGATACCGGCAGATCGTACCCGACCCCGCTTTTTGCGAGAACACCGGGAGGCATTACGGCCAACCCTGTCACGGGGGATTTCGGACTGGCGGATTCGAGCAAGTATATCGCCGTCGGTTCACCGAACCGCGTCGACGTTTTCCGCCTGGCCTACGATGATCAGACGGGCCTGGCGGAGCGGGCCTTTCCATATATCCCCACGAGCAGCATGCCGGTGGCTCTCTCATTCGGCAATATGCTTTACATCCTTGACGACGCCGGGCGAGTGTATCTCAAACCCTCGCTCACGCAGCCGGATAGTCGGCTGGGCAGATTCATAGAGGAAAAGCGACACGGCATCTGCCGCATCGGAGACGGGCTGATTCTTCTGGCGGGGGACTCCCTCCTGGAAGGACGCGCGCCGCAGACCAAGCTTTATTGCATCAGCGCCACTGATTCAGCATCCATCACTCTCGACGGCTACTACAACTGGGGTCCGATTACGGTCGATGTTAACCTGGATGGCCTGCCGGAGGTGGTTGTTTTCGGCTCCGACGGCAGGGGTCTGTACGTGACCGCCGATACGCTCATGGCGGTTCCTCCGGGCATGTTGCCGATCATGACGATCCTGAAAGAAAGAGAGACCGGTTTCGAGTTCACCGTCAACCCGGTGGCGGGTGACATCGATCTCGACGGTTATCCGGACATTATCATCTGCGGCAGGAACGCGGTTTATGCGTTCAGTCGTGAACTAACGTTGAAAACCGGTTATCCGCTTGAAATCGACGACCGGATCTACTATGACAACTACGCCCACCTGGTTCTCGGTGGCTACCAGGACGAAGTCATCTCGTCGCCGGTTGTCGCCGATATCGAGTCCGGCGGCCTCCCCGAGATCGTGTTTCCCACTTTTGTGGGCAACGTGTACTCGTTTGGCCCCCAGCTTTCCTATGGCTTTCCTCTATCCGGGGGGGAACGCGCCGCCGGTTCGCCGGTAGTGTTCTACGATGAGAGCGGAGGCCGGTTGGGCTATCTGGGTTATGACGGTTGGTTCTATGCCTGGGAAGCGGCCGTGGACAGCACGACCGATTTCTGGCCGATGGGCGGCCATGACGCTTCGGGCAGCTTTGTCTTTGATCAGTCCCGGTTGTCGCAGCCAACGGCGAACGCGCCCCTGTTTGCCGAGGAGAGATTCTACAATTATCCCAACCCGGTGCTCGACGGTGCCACTACTATTCGCTACTATCTGGGTCGCGAGGCGAGAAGTGTTCGCCTGACCATCTATGACCTGTCGGGCAGGGAGATCGACAGGTTCGCCGGCCCTGTGCAGGGCGCCATCGACAATGAGAAAGAATGGAACTGCAGCGGAGTCACGCCCGGCGTTTATCGCTGCATGATTGAGGTAGACTTCGGTGCGGCCACCGAGTCCGCGTTTACCGACATTGCCATCATCAGATAAGGAGCTTTGATAATGAGCGCGAAAACGAAGATCATCAGTTGCTCGGCATTGTTACTCACTCTGCTTGTTCTGCCTATCGGCACGGCGTCGGCGGTTGAGTTGCGGCAGTCGTTGTTTGATCGGGAACTACAGAAGATCAGGTATGACGTTGCCGGCAGATCCGTCGGGGAGCAACCTTACTTAGCTTTTACCGATGATGATGATGACGATGTCACGCTGCTGGACCTGGCGCAGGCGGAGGCGCCGCCGCCGGAATACAAGTCCCCCGGGCGCGCTTTCCTGTATTCGCTGGTGGTGCCGGGGCTGGGTCAGTTCTACTACGGCAGCAGGATCAAGCCGTTTCTGTTCCTCGCCGTTGAGGCCGTCGGCTGGAAGTACGCCCTGCAATATCACGGTGAGGGGGAGGATATCACGGCGGAGTTTCAGGCTTTCAATAACGAACACTGGCTCCGCGATGTCTACAGTGATTATCTGCTGACGGCCTATGGGACGTTGCAACTGGACACGCTGGATGCGGACGAACGGAAAGGGTACACTCACGACCTTCCCGAGTCACGAGACCAGGAATACTATGAAATGACGGGCAAATACAACCAGTTTGCCTGGGGCTGGGATGACGCCACCCTCAACGATAAGGATTGGGAGACTTTCAAACAGGACAGTCCATCCGACTGGGATTTCCGCATTCTGAGCGACAAGAGCACGCCCGTCTCGGCCAATCGGCAGGAATATGAGAGTATGCGCGACGCGGCCAATCAGGAATACAGCAAGTCGATGAAGTTTGTTTTCGGTATAATGGCCAACCACCTCATCAGCGCTTTCGAGGCGTATTTCGTGACCAAGAGCCACAACAAGAAGCTCAGGTATGAGCAGGAGTTCGCGCGGTTGAAAGTGGACGCGCACCTCCGCTCCTACTCATCGTGGCAGGACACGCCTTACGTGACCTTTACCTATTCTTTCTGAGGACGGCCGTACTGTGAGAACGGTGATAACATTCGGGCTGGTGATGGGATTCCTGGCGATCGACGGCCAGGCGGTTGAGTTGAAGGAAACGCCCATCCAGTCACAACTTCACGCATCGCTGGCGTCGTCGCACACTGCCGTCGGGATTGTGTCGCCCGCCTTTCACAATTCAGGCGAAGGCCTCTTTGACGATGACCGGAAGGCCGACGGAAGTCAATCCGGTAGGAAGTCGGTCGGCAAGGCGGTTCTGTACTCGATTATTCTCCCCGGTCTGGGAGAGCATTACGTGGGAAACAGGAAAAAGGCGCGGTACTTCTTTGCAGCCGAGGCGCTGTGGTGGTTGGGTTATCTGTTCTATCGCACTGACGGTGGTTGGAAAAAGGATGACTACATAGCGTTCGCCCGTGAGCGGGCAGGAGCCAGTCTCGAGGACAAGAGCGATGAGTTTGTCGATTTTGTCGGTTTTTACTACAATATCGATCAGTACAATTCGCTGGGTCGTGTGCTTGACCGCGACCGGCCCTATCTGGTGGACAATGCCTCCAACCACTGGTGCTGGCAGAACTCAAAAGACAAGGCTGCCTTCCGCCAGATGAAAAACGGGAGTCGCGAGGCCTACCGCCGGGCCAAGTTTATGATAGGTCTGATGATCCTGAGCCGAATCGTGTCGGCGATTGACGCTGCTCACGACGCCCGCAGTTCGCGCCGGCTCTTCTCGGATTCCCGGGCCGACGAGAGCCCCGGTCGACTTGGTTGTCGTATTGAGGTGAACCCGTTCAGTGCCGACCGCCACGTCGGTCTGACTCTATACACTCTCTTTTGATATGGAGATCGGCGGACGTTTGTTGAAGCTGCTGGGGGCGCTTCTGCTCATGGGGGGGGCGGCCTGCGGGCCGCAGTCCGGAAAGATCGGCGAACAGGCAATCCCCGCCAGGGTGCCGCTGGCCCTGCTTGTCGAAGCTACGATCACAGGCGAGGTTCTGGGCAGTCGCCTGGAGACACCGTCCGGATTGGCGGTGGCTCCCTCGGGTCATGTCTTTGTAACCGACGCCGGGGCCAACCGGCTTGTCCGCCTGAGCGCCGACCTTGAAGGCGAGGCTGACATCGGGGGCTACGGCTTTGCGGCCGGGCTGTTCAACCACCCCACTTTTCTTGTCATCGACAATGCCCTCAATCTTCTTGTCTGCGATGAAGGAAACCGCCGTGTGACCAGGTACAACTCCCGGCTCAGCTACACGGACGAGATCGCCTTCAGCGATGACGAGGATCCGCTGAAGTACGGTTACCCGTCAGGGGTGGCGGTAACCGACTACGGCGAGGTCTGGGTGGCGGATCGTGATCGGGACCGGGTGGCGGTCTTCGACAATCTTGGCCGGTTCGACCGCTTTGTCGGCGATTTCGCGTATGCCGGGGGGCAGCTTGCAAGCCCCGAGAAGATCCTCGGTGACGGCCATGGCAATTTCATCGTATGTGACGCGGGCAACGCCCGCCTGGTTGTCTACGACGATTACGGGGGCTATTCGCATGAGTTCCATGACCGCGCGTTTCAATACCCGGTGGCGGCGGCAGTCGAGCGCGATCACCTCTGGGTTCTTGACGGCGCTGCCGGGCTGGTTATCTGTTTCGACCGGCAGGGGAAAAAGCTCTTTGTAGCCGGGCCGACTCTCACGGGCAACTCTCAACCCCTGAAGGAACCATCGGATATCGCCGTACTTCCTGACGGTCGACTGCTGGTGGCCGACAGCGGCAACAGCCGACTCCTGGTTTGCCGCGTCATGTACAGTGACCCGTAAACAGGGGCCCATGCGATCTCTGTTGCACAAACGTGTTTTCCCCGATGAGAAGTCCCGCAAGGCTTGCCTGACGTTCCTGCTGGTATACATCGCGTGTTCGGTTACACCCGTTTCATCGGCCGGCACGGAGTTGCAACTGGTTGGTGAAGAGATCCCCAGTCGGTTGCCGATCGGTACGCATTTCATCTTCGATCAGTCAGACACGCTTCACCTCAACGGCCGCCTCTTGCAGCGCGGTATCGACTACCGGTTCGATTCCAGGACCGGCGCTTTCGATCTCTCTTCGCTCGCCCCCAGCGTTAGCGACACCCTGTCAGTTGTCTACCGGGAACTGCCCGCCTGGGTTCGACGCAGCTACGGGCGAGAGCTGCCGGAAATCCGCCCGCAGGCAAAATCCGACACGACTGTCGTCCTGCCGCGGCACGTTCCGAAACGCCGGCCCACAGGCTCGAGCGTGAGCCTTACCGGGGCCAAGTCGTTTAGGTTTTCCACGCGCTCGACGGGGTCGTCCGATTTCAGCCAGTCGCTGGACCTGGCCGTTTCCGGTCAACTCTCGCCGGGGCTTGAGATAAGCGGCGCGATTTCGGACCGGGGCTATGATCCCTCCTACGGCACGGCCAACAGCCGCCTCAACGAACTTGATAAGATCAATCTCAGAATAACGTCCACAAAACTCAGGGCACAGATCGGTGACATCGATGTGGACGACAGGTTTGCGGACTACCCCTCACGTGGGAAGCAGGTGTCGGGGGCGTCATTTGACTTCCGCAGTCGGAACTGGTCGGTGAGCGGACTGGCTGCCCGCCCCAAGGGGAGGTATGCCGTCTCCCGCTTCTACGGTGAGGACGGCCGGCAGGGACCCTACCAGATTGGTGAGGGGTCTGCCGCCGTGCCGGTGGTGCCCGGCTCGGAGGTCGTGTGGCTCGACGGGCGAAAGCTCGAGCGGGGAGCGAATAAAGACTATACGGTCGACTATCCGACCGGGCAGGTGACGTTCAGTGTCGATCACCCGATTGACGGTCGCAGCAGGATCGAGATCGACTACGAACCTCATTCCACAGACTACAAGGGCGAGCTTCTGGGTGGTGCCGTCGGTTCGAGCACCGATGATTCGACGCTGACTATCGAGATGCAGTGCCTGCGTGAAGGTGATGACAGAAGGCAACCGCTGATGGGGGAACTATCCGAGAGCGAAAGGAAACTGCTGGCCGAGGCAGGCGATGAAATCTCCCTCGCCGTCCGGTCGGGGGTGACGCCGGACAGTAGCGGCGACTATGTCCTCGTGACCGACAGCCTCCCTGACAGCGTGTTCGTTTACCACGTCGACGGTGGCGGCGAACGGTTCTCGGTAACGTTCAGCTATGTGGGCGAGAGAAACGGAGACTACTTCTTTCTCGGTTCGGGTCACTATGTCTATGCCGGTCGCGGAGGGGGAGACTACCTGCCGCTCGTTTGCATCCCGGCGCCGGTGCGGACCGATTATTACCGCGCCCGAGCCGTCGCCAGAACGAGCCTGTTGGGCGAAACGGTAGCGGAGTTCCGGCAGAGCCGGTTTGACCGCAACCTCTACTCCGATCTTGACGACGACGACAACAACGGCGCGTACTACAGCCTGCAATCGCAGCGCCGATGGCTGTCCCGGGGCGGCGACAACAGGATCTCTTTGAAGCTCCACCAGAAGGACAGTGAGTACCGGCAGCGGGCACGCCTTTACCGGGCCGATCTTGCGCGCGGCTTCCTCCTGCCGGACGGCTATGCGCCCGCCACGGATGAATGGCTCGGTGAACTGACGACTGTGATTGCCCCGCTTGAATTCCTGGCTGTCCATGGGGACCTTTCACGCCTGAATTACCGGGGAGAGTTTGATTCACAGGTCGGTGGCGTTCGGGTCGACCTGATGCCGGCGCCGGACCGCCTTGAGGCAACGGTGGCCTACAGGAGCATTCGCTCGCATTTGGATACTGCCGCCGTAGGGAGAGAGGGGAAGGGAGACAATGTCTCCGGGGGCGTGCAATACCGTCCCGGTCGGCAGTTGTCGTTGGCGTCTCAGTTTGAGTTCGACAAGCGTCGTAATGACTATAAAGGCGAGTGGCAGGGGAGTCGCTCCTATCGCTATCGCCTGGAGCTTGATGGGCTTGCCGAGCGGTTGGGCGTTGAGCATTACGTCGAAGACACCCTGGTCGGCCGCTGGACGGAAGCGCTCAGGAGAAGCCGCGTATCAATGATGTCGGATCGGACGGTCGGCGGGGTGGCCTGCGATCTTTCCGTTTCTCACCAGTGGCTTGACGGGCCGTTCGTCTCGGAGAGAAGTTTCCTGGGAAGGTTGGGCTATCAGTATCACGACACGCGGCAGCGGCTCGATCTCGGCGGCGCCTACGCAATGTCGACGGAGACACGCCATGGCCGTGGCGTTACTTACCTTGAGGTGGAGCCGGGGAAGGGTGACTACGTTCTGGAGGATGGCCGGTTTGTTCCCGACGGCGACGGCAACTACCTTCAGGTGGACGAAATCCTCTCCGACCGCGCCCGTGTACGCCGCGGTCGGAAGAGCTTTCACCTGAACAAGGACTGGGGACCGCTTCTGCTTCGTTTCAACTCCAACATCGAGGAAGAACTTCTGGACGGCGGCGAGCGAAACATCAGTTGGATAGTCCCCTTCCTGTCCGATGAAAGTCAGCCCTGCCTGTTTTATTCGCGGCGATACGACAGTGACCTCAGGCTATTTCCCGTTCGCGGTTTTCACGCGATTAATCTCACTTTCCGCGAGAACCGACAGCGCCGCCGCGTGGCCGGCATTGACCAGGGCAGCCTGAACCGCCAACGTGCGATATGCCTCAAGCAGGCGGTCGTGAATCTGTACCTGAAAGAGCGTGTGGAGTTGTTTGAGATAAGGCGGGATCAGTATTTCTCCGGAGCGGGGGATATCGAGGGCTTCCGGGTGGGGTTGGATCTCCGGCAGCAACTGACCGCGGGTGAGATCAGCGCCGGTACCGCCTTTCGCCGCTCGGAATCCTCGCTCGGTGAGACCTCGGAGCAGTATCTGGTGACTTTAGGCTCGCGCTTTCAGGTGGTCAGGAAAGGTGAACTTCGCTCTTCGGTGGAGTTGTATCGTCAGGCTCTTTCCGGTAGCGATAGAGTGCCGTCCTATTCTCTCACCGACAACAAGCCCGGAGAACGTGGAGCCATCTGGTCGGTGAGTCTGCGATACGGTATCAAGGATCAATTACGGGTGAAGTTCGATCTTTCCGGGCGTCATGCGGACACCCACGTGGCACGGGTGACCTGTCGGGGAGAGATGGTAGCGGAGTTTTAGGCGGGTTATGAGTAAGACGGCGGTAGCAATACTCGTTTTCGCGTTGCTCGTGGGACGCGTCGTAGCCCTGGAGGTGACCTATATCGGGGAACCGCCTGAGAGCAAGCGGCAGATCGAGCGGCTTGCGAGACAACCGATCAACGATTCGACTCTTGTCGATTCAATCAAAACCCTGCTAACCGGTGCGGGCCACCTCGATGCCCGGGTTTACCTGGCCGACGGGCGGCTTGCGGTTCGGTCGGGCCCGGCATACCGCATCCAGACGCTGCATTTTTCCGGCGACTCTACTTTCACGGTGGAGGTGGGAGAGGTTTTCGACCGGCGCCGTTTCCAGGCCACCATAGACGGAGCATTAGAGAATCTGAGTGAAGACGGTTACATCTTCTCTGCGGCCAGGGTGCAGGCTTTTCGCAGAGAAGGAAACCAGGTGCGTGTCGAACTGCATCTTACCAGGGGGCCGCTCGTCGTCCTTGGGGAAACGGTTTATGCCGGACTTACCAGAACCCGAACGGCAGTGGTCAATCGGTATATTCCGCTGCAATGCGGACAACCTCTCACAACCCGCAACCTGCAACAGGTCGAACGAGCGGCCGCGACAATTCCCTTCGTTAGTTTCCGCCCCCCGGTCAAAATTCGCCCCAGACCGGGATATACGACAGCCGACCTTGAGTTTGAGTTCGCGGAAAAACGGCAGTTCCACCTTCAGGGTGGTGGCGGTTACGTTCCGGACGCCGATGCCGGGCTGGTCTGGTCGCTGGATATGGCTTTCACGAACCTCTTCGGTCGTGGTCGGGAGGTGACCATTCTCTCAGAGCGCCGGGAGCGTGACCGGAATGTGCTTGATCTCGGCTACAGCCAGCCGCTTTTTCTGCTGGGACTAGGTACACTGAAGTTGGAACTGCTCACCCGGGACTACCGGCAGCAATTCTATGAGTTCGCCGTCAGCGGCGCCTACACTATGAGACTCAACGCGAATCTCTCAACCGGGCTGAACTTAGGCTACAAGACGGTCACTCCCGCCGGGGAGGAACCTGCTTATGATCGGCTGCTGGCTGGGTTCAATCTGCGGCGCGAGAGCCTGGACGATCTACTGAATCCAGCCGCCGGCATCGCACTTAGCTGGTCGATTGAGTATGCTCACCGCCGTTATTCCGACGACAACCCGAACTCTACGGCCCAGAGGCAGGCTGTGAGCGACACCCGCACCCGCCTCAGCGCGGATTGGTACCGCCGGGTCCGGCGCAACCTGGTGATCCATGTCGGCGTGAACTACGCCGGGCTGGAGACGAGTGAATCGCTGCCACCGGTTTCGGAGTTGATCTTTGTGGGCGGGCCGGGGACTGTGCGCGGTTTTCGGAACGAGCAGTTCGCCGCCCTGCGAACCGCCTGCGGCACTTTCGAGCCGCGTTATCGCTTCGAGGAAGGTCATCTTTTCCTGTTCTACGACGGCGCCTGGATCAGCAACAGGCGGCGTGACGGTGAATCGGTAGTCAGCGAGGAACTGTACCGTTACGGCTACGGGCTGGGCCTGGCCATCCATGACCGACAGCGGGCGGTAAAGCTGTCGGTTGGTTGGAACCGCGAGGCGGCTTTCGACCAACCCCGTTTGTCGGTGGAGTTCTCCACTGATATCTAATCGCGCCGGAGCATTTCTTGATCGAACCCCAAGTCATCAGCGCGCCCTGCTTCAGGAGGTGCGGTATCCGATCGGCAGGATAATTGACTTGTCTGCCGCAAATCTCTTGCTTTTCATTCGGCTCAATCCGGATAGCCGCCGGGGCTCCGGTTGATTCTTAGAGAAAGTGTCCCGGCATCCGGTGGTCCGCCGCGGCTACCGGGTTTTGTTGAAACGGTCTGTGGAGTCGATGGTATAACGTCATTGTGTCGCACGTTGGTCTTGACCGGCGGCATAGCGAAAACGTAACAGAAATGTATCGTATCGAAACAATGCGCACGACTCTTTCCGGCTTCATTTTGCTCTTGCTGCTCTTGATGATTGCTCCGTCCCTTCGGGCCGACGGCATATCCATTTCGCAGTCCCTTGACAGAACGTCTGTCGCTTTTGAGGACAGCGCCCGCTTTGAGATAGTGCTGAACTGGAACGGTCCCCAGTCGGCCTACCTGTTCGGTCAACCGCTCAGCCCTCACATCAGCGGGCTTCGGGTTCACGGCTTCTCGTCGTCAATCATGTCAACCGGGGAAGGCGATGCCGAAATCACTACCAAGGCGTACCGGTACACATTAGTACCTACCACATCCGGTGTTGGGAGGATTGAACCGGTTTCGATAAGCTACGTTACGTGGCCTGACAGCATCCCCGGTGAGCTTGTCACGGAGGCCATGACTGTCAATGTCGCGCCGCCGAGGCCCGCCGAACCCGAGCACGGCAGTTCGGTCGTCTGGGTTGTCGCCGTCGTGGTCATTGCTGCCTTAGTCACAGCCGGTGTCGTGGTGCGTCGCACTCGGGCGAAAAAACCGGTGGAACCGGTCAGAACGGCGTTGCAGGTTTTCCTCGATGGGCTGGCGGGTATCAGGAAAGAGGCCGGCAATGACCTCAAGGAGTTCCAGACACGCTTGTACCTGATCATGTCCGAGTTCCTCAGCGCTCAGTATAGTATCAACGTTGACAGCCTGTCCGAAGACGAACTCCAGGGAGCGCTCGACGAAACAGGCATGAGCCGCGAAGTCAAAATGAAAGTGGCCGGGTACCTATTGACGGCCCGGCGGGACAAGTTCCGCCCGGTAACAACCGCTCCGGGTGACACGATCCGCCTGGAAACGGAAATTCGCGATCTTTTCGAGAAAATATAGCCGCATGTAATACGGAGGAAGAATGCACACTGATATTCAGGAAATCCAGACCCGGGTCGAGCAGGAATCGGCCTTTGTTCAACGCCTGCGGGAACAGATCAAGACAGTCATCGTGGGCCAGGACTATCTGATCGACCGCCTTATGATAGGCATCCTGGCCAACGGACACATCCTGATCGAAGGAGTCCCCGGTCTGGCCAAGACGCTCTCGGTGCAGTGCCTGGCCGATGCCATCGACGCCAGGTTCCAGCGCATCCAGTTCACGCCTGACCTGCTACCGGCCGATCTGATCGGGACCATGATCTACAATCCCCAGACGGCTGAGTTTACGGTCAAGAAGGGTCCCGTTTTTACGAACGTTATCCTGGCCGACGAAATCAACCGGGCTCCGGCCAAGGTCCAGTCGGCTCTCCTGGAGGCGATGCAGGAACGGCAGGTGACTATCGGCGACACGACGTACAAGTTGGAAGAGCCGTTCCTGGTACTGGCAACCCAGAATCCCATTGAGCAGGAGGGTACCTACCCGCTTCCGGAAGCGCAGGTGGATCGGTTCATGCTCATGCTGAAGATCACTTACCCGTCACCCGCCGAGGAACGCGAAATAATGGATCGCAACACGGCTCTGACCGCACCCAGCGTGTCGCGGGTCGTCACGCCGCAGGATATTCTCAAGGGGCGGGAAGTGCTGCGGTCTATATACGTTGACGAGAAGGTGAAGGAGTACATTATCAACCTCGTGTTCGCCTCGCGTGAGCCTGCCCGCTATGGGCTGTCCGAGTTGACCGACCTGATCGCGTACGGAGGTTCGCCGCGAGCGACCATCTACCTTAACCTGGCTGCCAAGGCGCACGCGTTCCTGAAAGGGCGCGGCTATATCACACCGGAGGATATCAAGGCCATCGGCCACGACGTGCTGCGACATCGCATATTGGTGACTTACGAGGCGGAGGCGGAGGAAATTGACAGCGACAAGATCGTCACCAAGATCTTTGACGCCGTCGAGGTGCCGTAAGGACAGTCCATGATTCCCGCCGAGGTACTCAGGAAGATCCGCCGCATAGAGATTCGCACCAAGAAGCTGGTCAACGATCTTTTCAGCGGTGAGTACCATTCCACGTTCAAGGGGCAGGGAATGGAGTTCGAAGAGGTTCGCCAGTACGAGCCGGGCGATGATATTCGTCTGATCGACTGGAACGTCACCGCGCGCACCGGTTACCCGCACATCAAGAAGTTCAAGGAGGAGCGTGAACTGTCGGTGGTTCTGTTGTTCGATGCGTCATCGTCGGGGCGGTTCGGGACGCGGGAACGCTTCAAGAGTGAGATTGCCGCCGAGTTGAGTGCCCTCCTGGCGTTTTCAGCCATTAAGAACAACGACAAGGTGGGTATGATCATTTTCACCGACCGGATCGAGATGTTCATCCCGCCGAAGAAAGGGCGCGTCCATGTGCTGAGACTGATACGCGAGATACTCTATTTCCGACCGGAGGGGACCGGTACCGATATCAGCAGCGCCCTTGAATACTTCAACAAGGTCATCAAGCGGAAATCGGTCGTGTTCTTGGTGTCTGATTTCCTGTCGGAAGGTTTCTACCAGGCGCTCCGTATAGCCAACAACAAACACGATGTCATCGCCGTAAAGATTACCGATCCCCGGGAAACCGGGTTCGACAATGTGGGCCTGATAGAGTTGGAAGACGCCGAGACAGGCGAGGTTCTGATGGTGGACACCGGTTCCAGGGAGTTCCGCCGCGAGTTCGCGGCCCGGGCGGATGAAGATGTGTCTACTCTTGCCAGGGGGTTTCAACTGATAGACCTCGACTTCATCAACATCCGCACCGATCAGTCGTACATTGTGCCGCTGATCAATTTCTTCAAGAAGCGAGAAAGGCGACTGTGACATGAGGAAGAACTGGCCGGGCCTGACGGGACCGGTGATGCTGGTCATGAGCGCGACGCTGCTCTTTGGCCTTTCCTGCGGAGGGGGCGGCGTCGACCGGGCGGCAGTCGATCGACACAAGAAATTAGCCGGTGAACTGCGCGACAGCAAGCTGTATCGGGCGGCAATCGAGGAGTACCGGGAGATACTCTCGCAGGAGGCAATCGACCTCCGCACCAGGGCGAACATCAACTACCTGATAGGCCGCATCTACTACGAGAACCTCTGCGACTATGAGCAGGCGGCGGCGTACTATATCAGGGCGCGCTCTCTCGACCCGGAGGGGTCGTTTGTCGGCGAGGCTTCGCGCAACTTAGTGGCGGCGCTGGAGAAGATGGGTCACATCCTTGATGCTAAGCGTCAACTCAACGCCGCGGCGGACATAGAGCCGCCCCCGAAGCGGGAGGGGGACGTTGAAGTTGCCCGTGTCAGCGGCGACCCGGTGTGGCAGTCGGAGATCGACGAACAGATACAGGCAATGCCGCCGCCGGCGCAAAAGCAGTTTACCTCTCGCAATGCGAGGGTCGAATACGTTCACAACTACGTGGCGGTGGAGTTGCTTTACCGGGCCGCCGTCCGCGAGGACTTCGGAAGCGACCCGGAAATACAAAAGCAGCAACGTCTGTTGCACAAGAAGCTGCTGGTGGATAAGTATATTCTGGACAAGGTGATGCCTCAGATCACAATCGATACCAACGACGTGCGCAATTTCTACCTGGCCCACAGGGCGGACCATTACCACGACGCTCCTTATGATTCGGTCATGGCGCAGGTGTTCCTCGACTACCAGACGGAGAAGGCCGAAGCCGCCTTTTCCGATTACATCGCCATGCTGGCCAGGGCGGAGAAAGTGGAGTTCTTCGACCAGGCCGTGCAGTAGGACACGAGCGGATCGAACAGGTGGCGTGAAAAGGATGCGAGCAACAGGAAGACAAACCAGAGTACTGACAGCGCTGGCGCTGCTTATGTGCGCCGTCGTTCCGGCGTCCGCTCAGTTGCCGGTGGACACGGTGAAATCGCTCACCGGCATTGAAGTGGTCACATCGGTTGACCGGGCGGATATGCTCATCGGCGATCTCATCACATACAAGCTTACGATTACTTACGACTCCACCTACGAACTAGTGCCGCCCCCGCTGGGCGCTAACCTGGGCGCTTTCGATGTCAAGGACTACCAGCCTGATATCCTGACTCGTCTTCCGGACGGTCGCATGCAAAGCGAGAACGTCTTCACGCTCTCCACATTCACTACCGGTGACTACATCATACCTCCCATCCCCCTGCTGTTCAACCTGCCGGACGATTCCCGGAAGGTAATCCTGTCCGAGTCGGTTCCGATCAAGGTCAACTCGCTGCTTGAAAACGCCGGAGATTCAGTCGATATCCGCCCCCTGAAAGACCCCTACGAGTTTGAGCGCGACTGGACGCAGTACTATCTGTGGGGATCACTCATAGCGATTGTATTGATTGTGGCTGCCGTCCTGATCTGGCGGCGGGTAAGGAGAAAGAAGACTAAAGCCCCACCCGTTGATCTGCGACCGCCCTGGGAGATCGCCTTTGAAAAGCTGGCCCTGCTCAAGGAGAAGAACTTGGTTGCCAAGGGGAGTTTCAAACTGTATTACATCGAACTGACGGAGATCGCACGCTCCTACCTGGGCCGGATGTACGGCATTGATGTAATGGAAATGACAACCGGAGAACTCCTCGACCGCTTCACGACGGTGGCCCTGCCGGGCGACTGCTATGGTGCGCTGGCTGAGTTTTTTCAGCACGCCGATTTGGTGAAGTTCGCCAGATTTGTCCCGCTTAGCGATCGAGCCCTGGGCGATCTGGATGTTGTGCACGATTTGGTAGAGTCGGTACGCGCCGACCATGCTCACCGGCAGGTTGAGGCGGCAGCCGGGCAAACCGTTGTGGGGGCGCGGCGATGAACATTGAATTCGGTGGGCTGGGACTCAACGTATTTGACGTAATCGACGTTACCATTCCGCCCGCGGTAATATTCCTTGCCGGTGCGTTGGTCGTGATCGGCATGTTGCTCTATCACATTCAGCGCAAGCGATTCAAGTCAGCCACAATAAAGTTCTCCGACCTCCGCATCGTTCGGCGGGCGGCGCGCTCCGGACGCCAGCGGTACCGGTTTCTTCTGACGGCGGCCCGGATAGCGGCGGTTGTCCTGTTTGTCGTGGCGCTGGCCCGACCCCGCAGCGGTACTGAGTACCGGGAGGTAACCTCCGAGGGAGTGGACATCATGCTGGCGCTGGATGTATCTACGTCGATGCAGGCTGAGGATTTCAAGCCGTACAACCGGCTCTATGTCGCCAGGGAAGAGGTGAAGAAGTTCATCAACCGGCGCGTCAACGACCGCATCGGGCTGGTGGTCTTTGCCCGCCATTCCTTCACGCAGTGCCCGCTGACCACGGACTACGGCGTGCTGCTCAACTTTGTCGACCAGGTTGATTTCGGCATGGTCGAGGACGGAACCGCGATTGGCATGGCCATTGCCAACGGTGTCAACCGGCTCCGTGAATCGGAGTCGAAAAGCAAGATCATGATTCTCCTGACCGACGGCGACAACAACGCCGGCGAGATCGACCCCGCCACCGCCGCCAACCTGGCGGGCGCCTTCGATATTAAGATATACACCATCGGAGCCGGCAAGTCGGGCAATGCCATGTACCCGGTTCAGGACCCCATTTTCGGCAAGCGGTATGTCTATCAGCCGACCAGGATCGACGAGGAAACACTCAAGGAGATCGCCAGGCGAACCGGCGGCAAGTATTTCCGCGCCCGCTCAGGCAAGGAACTGGAAGAGATATACACGATCATCGACGGCTTGGAGAAAACCGAGATCAAGGTCTCGGCGCACATTCAATACCGTGAGTTGTTTCACATTTTCACGTACGCCGGCCTGCTGCTGTTAGTCGTTGAGGTGCTGCTGGCAAACTCGTATTTCAGGAAGTTACCTTAGGAGGCGTTGCTGATCCGGCCATGCGATTCGCTGAACCAGTCAATTTCGTGATCCTTTTGGGAGTGCTCGCCCTGGGTTTGTTCGTGTTCTGGGCCCTGACTCGCAAGAGGAAGCTCATGCAGCGTTTCGGCGACCTGCCACTGTTGATGAAGAACGCTCCCCACATAAACTTCGGGCGGCAGCGAAGCAAAGCGATCCTGGTTGTGATTGCCCTGGTCCTGGTCGTGGCGGCTCTGGCCCGGCTGCAGTTCGGAACTCACCTGGAGTTGCTCCAGCGTGAAGGCATCGACATCGTGGTGGCGCTGGATTTATCCCGCTCCATGATGGCTCGCGACCTCAAGCCCAGTCGTCTTGAAAAAGCCAAACAGGAAATACGAAGCATTATCAACCGTCTCCAGGGTGATCGCATCGGACTGGTCGCTTTTGCGGGAGAGGCCTTCATCCAGTGTCCGCTCACGCTTGATTATTCTTCCGCCCGCTTTCTGCTGGAAGCGATGGATTTCAGCACCGTCAGCGTCCAGGGAACATCGCTTTCGTCCGCCATTGAGATGGCTTCGGAAGCCTTCAGTCAGAAAGAGAAAAAGCACAAGGTGCTGCTTCTTCTTACCGACGGTGAAGACCATGAGGGTGGAGCCGAAGATGCCGCCGAAGAAGCCCGCCGGCAGGGTGTGAAGATATACACGGTGGGAATCGGCAGCCCGGTCGGGGAACCGATTCCGGTTTTGGATCGATCGGGCAACCAGATCGGTTTCAAGAAGGATCAGCAGGGTGAGGTCATCGTTTCACAACTGGATGAGGCCACCCTTCAGAAAATTGCTCTTTCCACCGGGGGCAAGTACTATCATGCCACCGCCGGTGAGATTGAGTTGGATCGGATTTTCGATGAGATCTCCCGCATGGAGAAAAAGGAACTGGAAGGCACCCTGGTAACGCGATACGACGACCGCTACCAGTGGCCGCTGCTGATAGCAATCATACTGATCGTCGGGGAGTTCCTCCTGCCGGAACGGAAAAAGACAACCGGGAAGGCGCCGGATGCGTAAGACCTGTATGGTGATGATCAAGAGTGTTCTGGCAGTATTGTTTGTTGCTGCTTCCGGGTTTGCAGAGGATTATGTTGACCTCGTAAAGAACGGCAATGACGCTTTCCGGAAGGGCGACTACAAAAAAGCCCTGGAGTGCTACCACGGCGCGGAAATCGATCTGCCGGAATCGCCCGAACTGGAGTACAACATGGCCGGAGCCCTTCATCAGGAGGGCGCCTACGAGGAAGCGGTGGATAAATACGGGCGGGCCATGAACACAACCGATATCGACCTGGAGTCTGCCGCCCATTACAATCTCGGCAACACGCAGTTCCGCATCGGCGACTACCAGAAGGCGATCGAGCGCTATCAGAAGGCGCTGGAAATCAACCCCGGCGACGTCGACGCCAAGTACAACCTCGAATTAGCGCGGCGGAAGCTCAAGGACCAGATGAAGTCACAAGAGCAGGAACAACAGCCGCAAAAACAACAAGAGCAGCAGGACCAACAGCAGCAACAGCAGGAACAGGAGCAGGAAGAACAGGATCAGCAACAGCAGCAACAGGACCAGCAGGAAGAGCAGCAGGAACAGCAGCAGCCTCAGCCACAGGACGAAAAGGAGATGTCAAAGGAAGACGCCGAGCGGATTCTAAACGCGCTACGCGATGACGAGCAGGAAATCCAGGAGAAGATCAAGAGGCAACGAGCCGTTGGAGACTACACCGGAAAAGATTGGTAGCACCCAGTCGCCGGCGGGGTTCATTGTCACGACCCTGCTGGTCGGCATCTTTGCAGTCGGGCTGACAGCGGCTGTGTCAGCCACCCCCGATCTGTCGGTGAATGTCATGCTCGACAGAGACACGATTGGTCTTGACGAGCAGGCCCTGCTCCAGGTGGAGATATCCGGTGAGTCACAGAACCTCCCGGCTCCGGTTCTGCCCACTATGCCGACATTCGAGGTTTATTCACAAGGGCGTTCCAGCAATATCAGTATTGTCAACGGCAAGGTGACGTCCTCGGTTGTCTACCGCTATCTGCTTCTTCCTCAGAAGCCGGGGGTATTCCCGATCGACCAGATATCCGTGGTTTACGACAACCGTCGTCACAAGGGCAATGCGGTGGAACTGACCGTCGTGGATGCCGGCAGCGCCGCTCCGCAGGAGCTTGAGGATCGCGCACTCGATACCGAGGGCGACAGTCGGGACTACTTTATGGAGGCGGTGGTTGACAAGAAGGAGCCGTTCGTCAACGAGCAGGTTACTCTGACGCTGAAGTTCTACATCGCTGTTCGTTACTACGGCAGCCCGGAGTTGACGGAACCGACCACGACCGGCTTCTGGACCGAGGTGATCGGCAACAAGGCGCCGTATTTCCAGAAAATCAACGAACGTCGATACAAGGTCATCGAACGTAAGTATGCTCTCTTTCCAACCCAGACCGGCAAGCTGACCATCGGCCGCGCCGCTATCCGCACCACCGTGGCAGGTAAACGTCGACAACGACGCGATCCGTTTGACGTCTTTGATTTCGGCGACTTCTTTGGACGCGGGGTCGAGGTAACCGCCCGCTCAAGGCCGATCACGGTCGATGTCCAGCCCCTGCCGCGAGCCGGGCGACCGGATGATTTCACCGGGACCATCGGTAGCTTCTCGATCCGCGTCAGCGCCGACAAATCACAGGTGGAGGTCAACCAGCCGGTGTCCGTAACCATCGCCATCACCGGCACGGGCAATATCAAGTCGGTAGCGGAACCGGTGATCCCGGAGTTGGACGATTTTCGGATTTACCGGGCTTCCAGCAGTGAGAAACTGTCCGCCAGCGGGGACAGGCTCGGCGGCACCAAGATATTCGAGGAGGTTTTCATTCCCAGGAGGCCCGGCACTCTTGAGATCCCCTCCTTCAAGTTCAACTACTTTGATCCCGGCAAGAATCGGTACGTAACCGGCTCCACGCAGCCTATGCCGCTCATGGTCACCCGGCCGGAAGGCTACGTGGCCTCACCGGATCAGCCGTATGCTTCTCCGGATATGACTATCGGCAGCGAGGCCCGGGGTATAAGACACATCAAGTCCGAACTTGGTCAAGTGACTCCTCGCGGACGGGTGATCTTGCTGACGCCACTTTTTCTGGTGGTCAACTCCCTCCCTGTGCTTTTGTTGGCGGGAACAGTGTTGCTGCGGCGGCGCCGGGAAAAACTGTTGGCCGACGTCGGTTACGCCCGCGCTCGCGGAGCGGCCAGGGTGGCCAGGAAGCGGCTGGCGAAAGCCAAAGCGCTGGCGCAGGTGCAATGCGCCGGTGAGTTCTACGCCGAGGTCTACCAGGTCCTGACATCATACATCGCCGACAAGCTGAACATCTCTCCACATGGTCTCACGACCGAAAGCATCGCCGAACTCCTGCGTCAGCGAGCCGCCGATGATAAGCTCGTCGCCGATGTGAGTCGGGTTATTGAAGAGTGCGACTTCGCCCGGTTCGCTCCCGCCTCTCTCACTCAGCAGGATATCGACCGCTCTCTGGAGCAAGTGGAAGCGGTCATGATAGGAATCGAGGGGGTCAGGTTTGCGTAGGTTGTGTTTTGCACTGGTGGCAGGCGCGGCGTTCGCAATGCTGCTCAGCAGCGCGGTTCGGGCGCAGACCGAGGAGTTCACCGCAGCCAACAAGTTCTACGAGGAGAAGGATTATCCCAGCGCTATCAGGCTGTACCTCGGCGTCCTGAACCGGCATGGAGAGTCGGCTGCTCTGTATCTTAACTTAGGTAACGCCTATTTCAAGGCCGGAGACTTAGGTCACGCCGTCCTCTACTACACAAGAGCGAAACGGTTGGCTCCAACCGATGAAGATATAGCTCACAATCTTGAGTTCGCCCGACAGTTCTCAAGGGTCCGGATGGAAGGTGTGCAGCTCAATCCCATCAACGCCTTTCTGCGTTCGATAGTGGACCCCTATCAGCTGGACAGCATGGCCTGGCTGACCGGTGCCCTTTTCATTGTCTTCATGCTTTTTCTGACGATTCGATTCGGCCTGGGTGTTGTCTCCCCGGTTGCCCGTATCGGGGCCACAGTTGCTCTTGTGTTCCTGTTTGTTTTGGGGGGGCTGACGAGCTTCAAGTACCGCACCGATTTCCTCACCCGTTGGGCCGTAATCATCGCCGACGAATGCCCCGTGCGAACGGGCGCCTCTGAGCAGTCGGATATGGAACTGCAGGGTGCACCGGGGTTGATTGTGGAGATCATGTCCGAGACGAGCGACTACTACAATGTTCTTTTTGAAAACAAGCGACGCGGTTGGGTGAAAAAGGAATTAGTCGCTGAGATATAAAGAGTTACGCGCCAGCCCGCCCTTTATTTAATTGACACCCCTTCACCGGCCCTCTATCTTTAGCTCCGATTTCTGCGAGAAGCCAGTGTAAGTGACGTTATGATATGGAAGAATAAGCAGTTCTGGGGAACTCTCATTGCCATCGGCCTTCTTGCCTTTTGCGTCAAGGATGTCACCCTTGGCGAGCTTCAATCCCTTTTCCGAAGAATCTCCTGGACATATCTGGTTCTCTCCGTGTTGTCCGCTTACTTGTTCGCGATGTCCAGAGCGCTGCGCTGGAAGCTGATGGTATCGAAGCACAGACCGATTCGCCTTTTTCGTTGTGTTGCTCTCTACTCCGCCGGACAGATTCTGAATATCGTGATGCCCGTCCTGACCGGCCAGGTGGGCCGGATGTTTCTTTTCGCTCGGAAGGAGGGCCTCAGAAAGACGTTCGTCTTCTCGGCGATTATTCTTGAGGTTCTCTTTGACGCCCTCAGCCTGGTGACCTTCCTATTCCTGACCTCGCTGGCGTTCGTTTTTCCGGAAGGCTACCGTACCCTCAGCGCCATTATCGCCGGTGTTACTATCGTGATCCTGATCGGGCTCTACCTGATCCTTCGCTTTCGGCTTCGCCTTGAGGAGTGTGGTCGCCGTCATCTGCGTCACCGGTGGCCCGGAGCGTACATCGTCATCAGGAAATTCATTCGTTCGTTCACCAAGGGGATCGAGACCCTGCGCTCCAGCCAGCACTTCATCGGGACTTTTATGACATCGCTGCTTTCCTGGACCGCCCACACGTTTGCGATCTATTTCCTGCTGATGGCTTTCGACTTTGCCCTTCCGCTGGCTGCGGCCGCGGCGATTATGATCATCAATACACTGGCCCTGATGATTCCCATTACCCCCGGCAACGCCGGCACCTTCGAGGTAGCCGTGAGCGCCTCGCTGGCCGCCTTTTCGGTCGGGCGAAGCGACGCCGTGCTCTTTGCCGTAGCGCTGCACCTTATCGACCTGTTGCCCCTGTTCTCGCTTGGCTTCTTCTATCTGCGCCTGGAGAAGGTCTCCATCCGTGAAATCAGGACCCGGCACCAGGATCGGACTATTCTGGACGAGGTCACGGAAGACGGCGTTCTGATAGAGAACGGGGAACACGTATGATACGCTCATTCTTATATCTGCCCGACACGGGTGTCACCGTCGGTCGAGGGATCGGCGACTTCGATACCTGGTGCCGTCGGGAAGGCTCGATACTCTGGGTGGATATGTGCAAGCCGACCGACGAAGAATCGTTTGTACTGACCAATGATTTCCAGTTCCACCCGCTGGCTATCGAAGACGTGATCTCCGAGAAGCCGCGGACCAAGATCGATGATTACGACCGCTACCTGTTCCTGGTGTTTCAGGTGGTGGACTACGTCGGGCGGGAAGAAGGGCTGAAGGTCAGCGAGATCGATATGTTCCTGACACGGAATGCGCTGGTGACGGTTCACTACGACGATCACCGCCTCTGGGACTATCTATACGGCCGCGCCGAAAAGGACGAACGCCTCATGGGGCGCGGCGCCGATTTCCTCTTTCACGCCGTTGTCGATACGGTCGTCGACAACTACAACACCACTCTGGATATCCTGGAGTACGAGATCGACCAGGTGGAGGAGGATGTCCTGGGAAGGCCGGACGAGGATACCGTGAAGTCGATCTTTACTCTCCGGCGCGACATCCTCCAGTTGAAACGGATCGTCCTGCCCCAGAAGGAGGTTCTCAGCCAGCTGGCGCGACCACCTCACAATCTGATCGGCAAGCAGGCCAGCGTTTACTTCTCGGACATCTACGATCACCTGGTGCGCATCAACGACGTGGCCGATTCGGAGCGGGATACGCTGAGTTCGTCCCTTGAGGTCTACTACTCCTCGGTGTCGACCAAGACCAACCAGATTATCAAGATACTGACCATCTTCACCGTTCTGTTCATTCCGCCTACCTTCCTGGTGGGCCTGTGGGGGATGAATTTCGAATATATGCCGGAGCTGGACTGGGAACATGGCTACCTGTTTTCCCTGATGCTGATGCTGAGCGTGGTGCTGGGGCTCATCGTTTTCTTCCGCAGGAAAAAATGGCTTTGAAACCGGGTACGGCGGGGAACAATCTCCTTTCAGGTCATGTAGAACTTACTTGACATGGCTGCCGCCGGAAGCGATTATAGATACTGACCGGTAGGTATTTATAGGCTGTCCCACAAGTCGGTCAGGAGCAGACCGGGGGGTCTGCCGCCCACGGAATCGTTTGGGACAGCCTCTTTACAGATGACACCTGCCGTCAACTACGAATTTGAAGCCCGGGAAAGAAATGATGGCCAAAATCAGGCAGAGCCCGAAGAGGCCGGCCGCGCAGCGCCGGCAACAGCTTCTGAAATCGGCCCAGCGGCTGTTTGTCAGAAAGGGCTTTCGCGCCACCACTATGGAGGAGATCGCCCGCAGCGCCGGTCTTACCAAGGGAGCCCTGTATTATCACTTTGAGAACAAGGAGCACGTGTTCCTGGAGTTGCTCAAGTCAATCGCCGAAAAGAACGAGGCGGCCTTTTCCGCCAAACTTGAGGGCAGGGGCAGCCCAGCTGAGTTTCTAAGGCTTCTCCTGGACCTGCACCGCAAGTGCGATGCCAACGAATACGGGGAGATGATGGATATCTGGATGCAGGCCTGGCGGTCTCCCCGCACCAGGCGCTATATCACCAGGCGGCTCAGGACGGTGCACCGGCGGCTTGGGGGATATATCGACCCGGCCTATGTTTCCGACAGAAAATCGTTGCCGAGCCTGACCATGTTCATTCTTGCCCTGGTTCACGGGCTTTCCGGTTTGAGGATGCTGGTTCCGGGGGTAGTAGACCTGGATGCACAGGTGAAACTGTTCGAATCATTTTTCGCCGGGAAAGGAAGGGCCGGCGGCAAGAGGAGTTCCAGATGAGCAGACCATCCTTGCCCGCAACATCATCAACTCTCAAAGAGACGTACCGTCGGCGTCTGCCGTGGCTCTACCTGGGCTTCGGCGCTGTGGTTATCTTACTGTCCGGGGCGAGCAGGGCCGATACGCAACTGACTGCAGCAGATGCTCGCGCCAGCGCGCTGGAGTTCAACCGCGGTTATCTCAGCGCCAGGGAGGAAGTCAACAAGGCCCGGGGGGATATCGGCATAGCCAGGGCTGGGGCGTTTCCGGAAATTACGCTGAATGGCGGCTATGCGCGCAATTTCGAGATTGCGTCTCTGTTCATTCCCACCGACGAGGGCATCATGGAATGGAGAACCGGCTTCGAGAACAGCTTCAGCGCCTCCCTATCCCTCAGACAGCCACTTTGGGAAGGTGGTAAGGTCTATACGGCCTACTCGGTCGCCAAACAATATAAGAGATACTCCGAAGCCATGACCGACGAAGTGGCTCAGGCGGTGGTCTGCAATGCGGAGTTGCTGTTCTATTCAGCTATCCTGGAAAAGGCGCGTCTGGCCGTGCTGAACCAGGCTTATGAGACCTACACTCACAACCTTGAAGTTGTTGAGAAATTCTATTCTCAGGGGTTGGTGTCGCGTTTTGAGCTTCTGCGGGCCAGGGTTGAACAGTCAAACCTCAAGCCGCAGATCCTGGAGGCCGAGTCGCAGGTCCGTCTGTCCGAGAAGCGGCTCAAGTCATTCATCGGCCTGGCTCTCGACGAGGCGATCCACCTGGTGGAAGAGCTCGACGATACCTCACTGGCTGACCTGCCGCCGCTGCAGACCTTTGTGGACTCGGCTCTGGCGGCACGGCCGGAGATGAGACAGGCGGAATTGTACAGCGACATGCGACGCAAAGCGGTCACGGTGGCGCGAGCCGGTTACTTCCCCAGCCTGTCCGCCGTCTCGACCTATAGCTGGCAATCCCAGGCGGATGAGTTCACTCTCAGGAAGAACACTTCCAAGTCATGGACGACCGGGATCGATCTGACCGTTCCCATATTCGACGGCGGTCTGACACGCGGCGAGGTAGGTAAGGCCAGGGCGGAGCACCGGCAATCCCAGCTTGCGGCACTGCAATTGCGGGACGACATCATGCTTGAGGTCGAACATGCTTACGACCGCCTGCTGCAGGCCAGGGAAGCCCTCGACACTCAGGGTGAGACGATTGCCGAGGCCGAGGAAGGTGTGCGTATCGCCAAGCTGCGCTACGAGGCCGGCGAGGGGACGTTGCTCGAAATCCTCTCGGCCCAGACGGCCCTGACGCAGGCGGGCACGGCTCTGGCAGAGGCGACCTTTGCCTTCCGAAGCGCTCGCGCCAGTCTTGAGAAAGCAACCACTGTAGATATCGATGCGGAATGAGGACTATGCCAAAAGCGAATATTTCATTTGTCACGCCGGGTTTGCTGTTGACGGCCCTTTTGATGGTGTCGTGCGGCTCCAACGAGGTGGCCCGGCAGGAGGAGCACCCGGTGTCGGTAAGGGCTACGATCGTGGAGTTATCGGACGAGCAGGTGACTCGCAGTTTCACCGGTTCTCTCGAAGGGGAGAAGCAGGCGGACATCTATGCCAAGATAGCCGAAGTTGTGGAGCGCGTCGAGGTTCGCGAAGGCCGGCGCGTCGGCGAGGGTCAGATGCTGATAATGCTGGACAAGTCGGGACCTTCTTCAATGTATCGCAACACCGAGTCCCTGTTCCGCAATGCCGAGAAGAACTTCCAAAAGATGGAGTACCTTTACAAGGAGGGAGCCGTATCCGAAGCGCAGTTTGACGCGGCCAGAACCGAGTACGAGGTCAGCATGGCTTCGTTTGAATCGGCGGCCCGGTTGGTGGAGATACAGTCGCCGATCAGCGGTATCGTGACTTCGCTGAACGTTTCCGCCGGGGATTACCTGAACCTGGGCCAGAAGCTGGCTACCATAGCCTCGGTGGATCGTCTGCGGGCGAAGTTCGGAGTCAATTCCCGTGACGTCGCCCATATCAATGAAGGTGACGCCGTCACGGTCTCGGCCGCGGAGATTGCTCAACGGGCCGAAGGGCACGTCGTCTCGGTGTCCCGGTCAGCCGATCCCAACACCCGCGCCTTCCAGGTGGAGGTCCTGCTGGACAACACGGAGTTGCTCTACCGACCGGGGATGTTCGTCCGTGTTTCCACCGTTGTTGAGGAACTGCATGACGTGGTGGTGATCCCGCGCGACGCTGTCGTTGATCTGGACGGCAGGGAGACGGTCTTTATCGTTTCCGGTGAGATCGCTCACAAGCGTGCAGTGACCCTGGGCGTGGAACTGGACGGACGGGTAGTGATAACCGACGGCCTGAATGCGGGTGATACGCTGGTCACGCTGGGCCAGAGCTATCTGGACGAGGGCTTCAAGGTGAAGGTCACCGGGTTGGAGAAGAGCGGGCCATGAAGATATCCGGTATCGCCATAAAACGACCGGTCTTTTGCACGATGATGATCGGCGCCCTGCTGGTCCTGGGATTGTTCTCCTATTCCGATCTCGCGGTGGAGATGATGCCCGAGGTCGATTTTCCGTACATCGTAGTACAGACCGTCTATCCGGGCGCGTCGGCGGAAGCGGTTGAGACGGAAGTCTCCGAGAAGATCGAGGAGGCGGCCAACCAGATATCCGGGGTGCGCCATATTACATCGCAGTCCCTTGAGGGCTACTCGCTGGTGGTGGTGGAGTTTGAACTCGAGGTAGAAGGCACGGTGGCATCCCAGGACATGCGCGAGAAGGTGGCCGCAATTCGTGGTGACCTCCCGGAGGATATCGAGGAACCGATTGTGAGTCAGTTCGACCCGAACGCTCAGCCGATCATGTCGCTGGCGGTGTCGGGGCAGCGGTCGCCTCGCGATATCACCCAACTGGCCAAGGATGTTATCAAGCCGCGGCTGGAACCGGTACCGGGTGTGGGAGGCATCCAGTTGATCGGCGGCTCCGAACGTGAGATACGGGTCTCCCTGAATCCGGAGCGGATGGAATCATACGCCGTCACCGTCGACGAGGTTCGCCGGAGCATCATGGCCGCCAATCTGGAGATTCCCGGCGGCCGCATCGAGGAATCCTCACGCGAGTACCTGATTCGCACCAAGGGCCGCCTGACACGCGTGGCGCAGTTCGACTCGGTGATTGTCAAGAATGAGAACGGCACGCCGATATACCTCAGCGATCTGGCTACTGTTGTCGACACCATTGCCGAGCAACGCTCCCTTTCCCGGTATAACGGCAACCCGGCCATCGGGATGGACATCATCAGGAAGTCCGGGGCCAACGTGGTTGAGATGGCCCGGCGCACGAGAGAAGCGTTAACCACGCTGCAGAGCGAACTGCCGCCGGACATCAAGATCGAAATCGTCAACGACAACTCCGTATTTATCCGGGACTCGATCCACGAGATTGTTATCAACATCCAATTGGGAACGATCCTGGCGGTGATTGTCATTTTTCTGTTCCTGCTTGATCCCCGTCCCACGATAATCACCGGCCTGTCGATTCCGATTTCAATCATTGCCACGTTCACGCTCGTCAAGTTCCTGGGTTTCACCATCAATTTCATGACGCTTGTGGGCCTTTCGCTGGCGGTCGGGATATTGGTTGACGACGCCATTGTCGTCATTGAAAACATCTACCGCCACCTCGATAAGGGTAAAGGGCCGTTCAAGGCGGCCTTCGACGGCACCAAGGAAATCGGCCTGGCCGTGTCGGCAACAACCTTCTCGATCATGGTGGTGTTCCTTCCGGTGGCGTTCATGGAGGATATCGTCGGTCGGTTTTTCTATCAGTTCGGTATGACGGTGGCGTTTGCGGTGCTGATCTCACTGTTTGTGGCGTTCACGCTGACCCCGATGATGTCATCACGCTGGCTTCTAAAGGAGAGATCGCACCCGACCGCTCACCGGGGGTGCTTGGGCAGGCTCTGGCATTCCCTTCACGGCGTCCTCTCTATCTGGAACGCCGGTTTCGACCGCCTGAAACCGTTCTACATGCGAGTGCTGACCTTATCGCTTGGGAAACGCTGGCTGGTTGTTCTGATCGCCGCCGGTGTCTTTGTGATAGCGCTGGTGCTGGCCGGGATGTTAGGCAGCGAGTTCCTACCGGAAACCGACGAAGGGAAAATGTACATTTCCATTAATGCCCCACCCGGTACCGACCTTGATGAGACTTCGGCCAGGTTTGCCGTGGTGGAGCAGACTGTCAATCAATTGCCGCAGGTAATCGGCGTCTATGTCACGATCGGAGGCGGCAACTCTCCGGTCAACGAGGGGCGCATCCTGGTACAGTTGACGGATGCGTCCGAGAGGGAAATCTCGGCCAGGCAACTGATGGACTCGGTGCGCGTGCTGCTCGTCGATCTGCCGGGCGTCAAGACCTCCGTATCCAAGGAGGGTGGCGACGAGCACGGCAAGCCGGTCGAAATATCGATCCGGGGCGATGATTTGGCCACCCTGACTGAGCTGGTTCACGAGGTGGAAAGAATCGCTCGCAATGTGCCGGGGGCGATCGACGTCGACAACACCATGGAGGAAGGCAAGCCGGAAATCCTGGTCGGCGTGGACCGCAAGTTAGCCGATGACCTGGGGCTGAACCTGCATGTCATCTCAACGACTATCCGCTCTCTGGTGGAGGGAGACGTGGTAACTCGCTTCAAAGAAGGGGACGAGGAATACGACGTCCGCATTCAACTGGGAGAACAGTTCCGCGGCTCGGTGCAGGATATCGGTCGCATCCTGGTCGAGAGCGACAAAGAGATTCCCGGCATAGAGACATTCCTCGTGCCGTTGGATCGGGTTGCCACCCTGACCAAGGGGAGTGATATTGGCCATTACGAACGCTTTGATCGTCAGCGTGAGGTGCGGGTCAACGGCAACGTGCTGGCCGGCGCTTTCGCCGGTACCGTGACCGAGCAGATTCTGGTCGAGGTGGTCAAGCTGGATCTACCGCCCGGATACGAAATCACGGCCGTGGGTATGCACGAGATCATGGAGAGATCGTTTTCCAATATATTCAAGGCGTTGCTGCTGGCCGTGATATTCATCTATCTGGTGCTGGCTTCGCAATACGAGTCGTTCTTTGACCCTCTCTCGATCATGGTTTCCCTGCCGCTTTCGCTGGTGGGGGCAGTCCTGGGATTGCTGGCGTTCGGTACTTCCATGAACATCATGTCACTGATCGGTATCGTGATGCTCATGGGGCTGGTGACCAAGAACGCTATCCTGCTCATCGATTTCGTGAAACAACATCGCGCCAGGGGTGTTTCAAGAACTGATGCCATACTCGCAGCGGGCCCGATCAGGCTGCGGCCGATCCTGATGACGACCTTTGCCACCGTCTTCGGCATGCTGCCGCTGGCGCTGGGTATCGGTCCGGGCGCCGAGATAAGAGCCGGAATGGCCCGGGCGGTGATCGGAGGGATTATCTCATCCACCGTGCTGACACTGATCGTGGTCCCGGTGGTATACACAATCATTGATGATATCGCCGGGTTGTTCCGGCGCAAAAAAGAGGAAGCCCCGAGCGCTTCCTAACGGAGACCGGATGCGTTGCTTAGTAGCACCCACAAGTGCCATGGGCTATTCGCGCCTCTACCTTGATCACCTGGCCGGTGCTGAGAGCGCAGGCCGGTTCTACTCCGTGCCGAGTATCGACCAGTCAGCACAGAACCTCGACCGAGCGAGTCACGACCGGGACAGGATGGCCTCCATCCTCGAGAAGCAGAACAGGCTCTTCGGCGCCTCGGATGAGACGCAGGTCAATATCGAAAGGTTGAGGGACAAGAACTCGCTCTGCATGTTTGCGGGGCAGCAGGCCGGGCTTTTCGGCGGTCCTCTTCTGGTCATGATGAAAGCGCTCGGCATCGTCAAGGCTGCCCGTCTCTACTCCCGGCAGCTTGGCCGACCTGTCATTCCCATCTTCTGGATCGGAGGAGACGATCACGACTTCGATGAGATCAACCACACTTTCGTTCTCGACCGCCGGACCAGTCCCGTAAGAGTGACTTACGGCGCGCTACCCGAGCACAGGCCCCCGGCGTCGGAGATTGTCTTTCGCGATGCCGACGAATTGAACCGGGCCAAAGAGCTCCTCCGGAAGACCCTGGGCGATACCGACTTCACCGGCGAGCTGTACCGGCTCATAGACAATGCCTATACATGCCAGGACACTTTTGTATCCGCGTTCGGGAAATTCATGTCCGCTCTCACGGGTGAGTTGGGTCTGGTTTTCTTCTCACCCGGCGATGCCGAAGTCAAGAGACACGCCGTACCCTTTTTCGAGGCCGTTCTTGACAAGCAGGAGGAACTGCATCAGCGACTGGAGGAATCCAACCGGCAGATAGTACAAAGTGGCTATCACATCCAGGTCGAGAAGTCTGAAAACGCCACCCACCTGTTTTACAACCGGGAGGGCCGCCGGCCGATCCTGCGCGCCGGGGACAGGTTTGCCGTGGGCAACCAACTGCTGTTGAAGGCGGAATTGACTGATCGAATCCGGACGGAACCGGAACGGTTCTCTCCGGACGTCATGACGCGACCGGTGTTGCAGTCGTACTTGTTCCCGGTTCTCTCGCAGAAGGCGGGGCCTTCCGAGCTCGCCTACCTGGCGCAGACGGACCGGATTTTCGAGCTGTTCGATCTGACGCCGCCGTTCTACGTGGCCCGCCCTTCGGCAACGTTGGTGGAGAAGCGCTTCGCCGAGTTGATGCATCGCGGGCATATCGAGTTCGGGGAAGTGACCGGGGACATCGAGCAGGTTGTCAACCGCATTCTCTCGCAGACTTTTCCCGCCGATGTCCAGAAGGGGTTCGCCCTGCTGCGCGAAGATATCGAGTACCATATTGAGAAGTTCACCTCTGAGACGCTTGGATTCGATCCGGCGCTTGAGAAGTCCGCTCAGCAGACATTCGGCAGGATCGATTTCGCGCTGAAGAATTTCGAGGGCAAGGTTTTTGCGGCGCACAAGAAGAAATCGAGCGATGTGCGTGACCGCATCTACCGCCTCCACAATGCGCTTTTCCCCGAGCGCCGGCTTCAGGAGCGCTCCCTGAACGTGTGCAGTTTTCTTTCCCGGTACGGATTGGATTTCGTATCTTTCCTGTATGAGAACCTGGACAGCGAAGAAACCGCTCACCAGGTGATTGACCTGACGGAGTTCAGCAGTTAGATGAGAGTCGGCATCACCTGCTACCCGGCCGCCGGCGGTTCCGGCATCGTGGCTACCGAGCTTGGTCAGCAACTGGCCACGCGTGGGCACGAGATTCATTTTGTCTCCTACGCGCTGCCGTTTCGTCTCGACCGCTACCAGACCAACCTCATGTTTCACGGTGTCGAGACGGTGTCTTATCCGTTGTTCAAGTATCCCCCGTACACTCTGACGCTGGCTGCCAAGATGGCCGAGGTCGCGCGCAATTTCGAATTGGATGTGATGCACGTCCACTACGCCATTCCTCATGCGGTGTGCGCCTATTTAGCCGGGCAGTTGCTGGCTGCCGACGGTGACCAGACGCAACCGAAGATCATCACCACCCTGCACGGGACCGACATCACCCTTGTCGGTGCCGATCCCTCCTACTACGATATCACCCGCTTCTCGATTCTGGCCTCGGACGGCATCACGGCCGTCTCCAAATACCTGGCCGACGAAACGGCCGAGGTTTTTCGGATCGACAGGGAGATCCGGGTGGTGCACAACTTCTTTAACGAAAAACGGTTTTACCCGCAGTGCGACATATGCTGCCGCAGTGAGTTCGTCTCTGAGGGGGAGTTCCTTATAGTGCATGTATCCAACTTCCGCCCGGTCAAGCGCACCGGCGATGTCATCGACGTCTTCGATAAAATAGCAGCCGAACTGCCGGCCAGGCTGCTCCTGGTGGGAGAGGGACCGGAGACGATTCTGGTCCGGCGCCAGGTAAACAGGCGCGGTCTTTCCGACAAGGTCATCTTTCTTGGAAGCCAGAACCGGGTTGAGGCCATGATGCCGTGCGCCGATCTCTTCCTTGTGCCGTCGGAGGAGGAATCATTCGGACTGGCGGCCCTGGAGGCGCTGGCCTGCGGAGTGCCCGTTATCGGCACCGCCGGAACCGGCCTTACGGAAGTGGTCGACGATTCCCGCAACGGCTTCCTGCTGCCGGTGGGGGATACTTCAGCGATGGCCCGAGCGGCCTTGTCGCTGTTGACTGACGCCGGACGCTTAGCCGAATTCAAGAAGGCCGCCGCCGAAATGGCCCTGGAGAAATTCAACGCCGACAAAATCGTCACCCAATACGAGCAATACTACGAGGAAGTGCTGAGTGCCTGATCACGACAAACTCGACATTCTCGCCATCGCCGCTCATCCGGACGATATTGAAATCACCGGCGGCGGGTTCATGATCAAGATGGCCGAAATGGGACGCAGGACGGGCGTGCTGGATCTTACCCGCGGCGAGATGGGCACCCTTGGCGACGAGAACGACCGGGCCGTGGAAGCCGCCGCCGCCGCAAAGCTGATGGGACTTGCCTTTCGTGACAACCTGACCCTGCCTGATTCGGCGGTGGAGTTCTCCCGGGAGAACAAATTGAAGATCGCGGAGGTGATCCGCCGGACGACACCCGAGTTGGTGGTCCTGCCTCACTGGGAGCAGCGTCACCCCGACCACTCCGTCTGCTCGCGTCTCGGGTACGACGCCTGCTTCCTGGCCGGCCTGAGAAAGCTGGACCTGGAAGGGGAGCCGTTTCGCCCGCGCAAGATCATCTATGTCTCGTACTTCCGGAACGCCGACTTTTCGTTCCTGGTGGATATTTCCGCACAGTTCGAGAAGAAGTGCGAAGTCGTGGCGGCCTACAAATCGCAGTTTGCCAACCGGGTCACCGCCAGGCATGTCTTTCAGCCGGGAATCAAGGTCCACGATCTGATGAGAGTGCGGGCCGCCCAGTTGGGCCAACTGGTCGGTGTGCAGTATGCGGAGGCTTTCACGGTCAGGGAGCAGATGCTCGTGGACGATCCGCAGAAGCTCCCCGTGCGGTCCATATAAGAACCTTGACAGCTCCCGGAATTGCAATCAGATTCCCAACAGGAGTTGAGCTTGAAGCAGCAGTCGCTACATCTGATGCCAGTGATACCGGCGGCGCCGGGCTGTGTCCGGCTGAATGAAGTCGTCGCGAAACGAACCTTGCCTTGACTAGCACAGTCACATCGGGAAGCGATCCGACCGGAGAACTGTCACGCGGCCTGACCGTAACCTGGGCCGGAATGGCAGTTAACATCCTGCTGGCAGTGATCAAGACGCTGGCCGGTATCTATGGCTCAAGTCAGGCGCTGATCGCCGACGGCGTGCATTCGATCTCCGACCTGTTCAGCGATGTCATAGTCATTTTGGGACTGAAGTGGGGTCGCAAACAGGAAGATGCCAATCACCCGTTCGGCCACGCCCGCATTGAGACGGTGGCCGGTATGGTCGTCGGGCTTGTCCTCTTAGCAGCGGGCTTCGGACTTGCGTACAAAGCCGTGTCGTCGGTCTATCACCATCAGGAATCGTCGCCCGGGATTCTGGCCATTACCGCGGCGGCAGTCAGCATTCTTCTCAAGGAGGTAATGTACCGGTATACGGTTGTGATCGGCCGGCGTCTCAAGAGCCTGGCCTTGATTGCCAACGCCTGGCATCATCGCAGTGACGCGCTCAGTTCGGTGGCCGTGCTGGTTGGTGTTACGGCGGCCTATCTTGAGCCTTCCTGGCATCTGGCCGATGCCTTCGCCGCCCTGGTGGTCTCCGTGTTCATCGCAAAGGTTGGTGGCGGTTTGATCTGGTTGGCGCTCAAGGAAATGATCGATACCGCCCCCGGTCAGGATGCAATTGACGAACTGGCCGACACGGCCTCGCGGGTTGAAGGTGTACGGCAGGTGCACGATATGCGAGCTCGCTATTCAGGCTCCCGGATCTTTGTTGAGATTCACATCGTGGTCCACCCGGACCTTACGGTGCGCGCCGGCCACGATATCGCCCGCAAAGTAAAGAGCCGCCTGCTTAAAGACGTGACGGACGTCGCTCACGTAATTGTCCACGTCGATCCGGAACTGAAACGGGAGAATCCCTGAGAGGGACTATCTATGTTCGATTCGTCAAACCGTGCCGGAGCCACACGCGGGCGGCAGCGCCCATTTCTCCTGCTGCTGCGGGGCACATTGAATGGCCGGCGCGTTGCCTCATTGAAAGATGTTACCGAAGGTTTTGACCTGGTCAGATACGTTTCCTCACATTAGAGGTTACCGAGACCAGTTTGAAGATTGCCTCCAGTTGTCTGTCAATTTGGTGTTTGAGCTGGAAGGGGTCAGGGGATTGATGCCCGATTCTGAGGGCTGTTTTGTTTTCTGGCTCATCTCCAAAGTGAGTGGGTGATTATGGGTTGTTTTTCATATCGGCTGGAGCATACAGGTCAGGACCTTCAGGCGAAGGTACTCTTCGTCGCGTAGTCCGTAGGTCCGTCGTTGTATCACACGTATCTTGTTGTTCAGACCTTCCACAAAACCGAGGGAGACCTTGTTCTCGGCTTTGCAGTACGCCGCAAGGCCGTCCCAGTGCCGCTCCACCATCTCCGCAAACTCCCTGTACGGCTTCAAGCGCTGCCATTTCAAAGACTCCTTCCAGTTATCGAAAAACCTCCTCGCCCATCCTTCCGTCCGATAATCCCACAGCTGCCCAAAAGACTCCTTTAACAGATAGGCCGTATTCAGACGTCGGTCAAGCCGTATGACCCTGGCCTTCGGGTCACCGAATATCCCCTTGATCGTGGCCCTCGGACAAAACCCGGGGAATCGGTATGTGTCCAGCAGGCTCCTCCTCTTTGACATCCGTCTATCATGACAGATTTTCCCCTCGATTGAAACACTTTACCTCTTTGATGTTATTGGCTTTCTCAGCCTCTATCTGCTGATTCCTACCCACTCGTTCGGGAGAAGACCCATTCAATTTAGTACTTGACTGATTTGATGATGTCGGCATTATTGGGGGTAAGGAGAGGAGGCTATTTATGAATAGACTGATCTTGGCAGTTCTTCTGCTGGGTGCGGG
>CBFDBU010000024.1:0-50704 GCA_965603125.1 uncultured bacterium
TCAGCGTATCCTTTCGTTGGTCGTGCTTCCACGACGTTTTCGGTTAAAACTTCACCGAAAGGCTACGCTACTTTTTTATCAATTTCCACACCTTTTGAAATTAACTCGATTCCCGGCGTGCTTCACTAATCTCTTGCACGAGTCGTTGTCGGAACTGATATTTCCATTTTAAACAGTGTTCACTGCGGCAGTGGATGCGTCCGACGCCGTTTGCCCACGCCAACGGGATGTCAGCATGAATGTTCTGGTCTACTTTCTCGGTGCCGTTGCCTGTTACCTGCTTGCCTATCGTTTCTATGCGCGGTACATTGCTCGTTGTCTGGGGGAGAAACACGACCGCCCGACCCCGGCGGTTGAAATGAACGACGGCAAGGATTTCGTTCCTACGCGCCCATCGGTCTTGTTCGCGCACCATTACTCGACTATCGCCGGAGCGGGGCCAATCGTGGGACCGACTCTGGGCATTTTGTACGGTATCGGCCCGGCTTGGCTCTGGGTGGTGCTGGGAGCGATCTTCTTTGGGGCCGTTCACGATTTCAGCGCCCTCTTCGCCTCTATAAGAGAGCGCGGCAATTCCATGGCGGAGATCGCCAGGAAGTCGCTCGGGCGGACCGGATTTGTCCTGTTTATCAGTTTCATAATCGTCCTGATCGTTTTGGTCACGTCAGCCTTTCTGTCGCTCACGGCCATCTCGCTTACCTCGGCGTATCCGCTCTCAAAGCTCGGCCTGGAACCGGATCAAACACTGCTGCGAATGAAGTTGATGGGCGGTGAGCCATACGGCATTATTGGCGGTATCGCCTCCAGCTCCGTCATTGTCATTACCATGCTGGCCCCGCTCCTGGGCTTTCTGATCACCAGGAGGCGGCTCAGGACCCTGCCGGCCTTTCTTGTGGCCGGAGTCATCTGCCTTGCTTCCGTAGTCGTTGGTTTCAATCTGCCCCTGACCCTGCCGCCCGGTTACTGGATGCTGATCATTGCCGTCTACACGTTTTTCGCCTGCGAAGCACCGGTCTGGCTGATCCTGCAGCCGCGCGATTTTGTCAATGTCCAGATACTCTACTTCGGAATGGCGGCCATGATCATCGGGGTAGTTCTGTCCGGCCTTCAAGGGCTGACCGTCAACGCCCCGGTGACCAACTGCGCGGTGGGCGCAGCCAGAATGGGGCCAGTCTGGCCGTTTCTGTTCATCACGATTGCCTGCGGGGCTATCTCGGGTTTTCATGCCCTGGTCTCGGGGGGGACCTCGTCCAAGCAGTTGGCGGCTGAACACCAGGCCAGGACGGTCGGTTACGGTGGCATGCTGCTGGAGGGGTTGCTTGCGGTTCTGGTGCTGGTAGCCATTGGGTCGAGTCTGAGCTTCAGCGACTACATGGCCATAACCTGGCCGGAGGTCGGCGCCGGGAACCCGATTCTGGCCTTCGCGCTGTCGGTGGGGCATCTTCTCAACGGGGCGTTGGGTGTTCCTTTGCCGTACGGGACAGTGCTCGGCATTCTCACGGTAGAGGGGTTTCTCATCACCACTCTCGACTCGGCGGTGCGTCTCAACCGCTATCTGTTCGAGGAATTGTGGGAGGCGGTTCTGCCCAACCCACCGTCGATCATGCGGAAGTTCTGGTTCAACTCCGGACTGTCCGTAGTCCTGATGCTTGTGATAGCGAAGACCAACGGCTACAAGCTTATCTGGCCTTTGTTCGGGGCCACTAACCAGCTTCTGGCGGCCCTGACGTTGATTGCGATCACGGTCTGGCTGAAGCGGTCCCGGCGGTCGAGTTGGTTCACGCTTGTCCCTGCGGTGGCGATGATTACCACTACTATTGCTTCTCTGATCTATTACCTGGTTGTCAGATACCTCCCCGGCGATAATACCCTTCTGGCTGTGACCGACATCCTGCTTCTGGCTCTCGCGGCGGGAGTGGTGGTGTTGTCGGTTAGGAAAATGCTCCAGCGCCGGTCAGCCACGGCCGCTTAGTCTTTTCGCAGAACTCGTTCCGTCCCAATAAACTAACCAGGGCAGCCGCCGATACTACGGGTATAGTATAGTACGGATTATGCCCATGAGACTGTTTCTGGACAGGCACAAGACCCTTCTGCCGCGCATCGACCTGATCTATCTGTTGACCCGTGTAATGACCCTGGTTGGCATTGTATGGTTCACGGTGTCAGGCCGTTATCCGACCTCGAACGAGCCGCTTTTCTATGCCATAGTAGTAACGTTCTTGCTTCACCTGCTCGTGTTCTATGCCGCCGTCAAGGGGAAGTTCGACCAGAAACTGGCGTACCTGTCATCGATAGTCTACGATCTGCTCCTGCTCCCGGCGCTCGTACTCAACACGGGGGGAATCCATTCTCCGTTCTACCTGTTGTTCTACCTGACGATTTCGGTTGCCGCCTATGTGCTGACCTCCCGATTTGCGGCCTTAGTGACGCTTATGGCCACCGGGGGTTACCTTCTGGCAGTCAGTCCCGATCTGAGCGCCGGGCATGTTTTCGATGTTTCCATCAAGATTGGTTTTGTACTCGCGTTTTTCATGGCTATCACGTATGCCTCGGGCTACCTGCGCCGCTCGGAAAAACGCCTGCTCAAGCTGTTCAACACGCTGAACCTGCGGACGTCGGAACTTGAGAAATCCCAGGCCCAGTTGGAGATGATCTACGAGAACACGCGGACTCTGGCCTCGATTCTGGATACCGACGGCGTCGTCAGGGAAGTCGTCAACATCATGGGCGACGTTCTGCAGTACAAGTGCTTTGCTCTCATATTCCGGGATCGCTGGGGTAACTTCTACTATCGTGCCCGCTTCGAAAACGGTCAGCGCAATTTCCATCTGAAGGCGATAGACATTGACAGCATGGAACTGGTTCGCAAGGTGTGCGATATAGGCGAGGCGGTAAGAGTCAAGGACTTATTCGGCCGCGATGACTACCATCCCCTCGGCGACGACGCCCGTTCGGCGGTGCTCCTGCCCCTGATCTCGCATGGCGTTATCCGGGGTGTCCTGACAGCCGAATCGGTCGCGACCGATCACCTCCAGGAAAAGGACGTTCGCATGCTCTCGATCGTGGCCCGGTCGGCCGCCCTGGCGCTCGAGAACGCCGAGCTGCACAAGAGAACCGAGGAACTCACGGTTATCGATGAGTTGACGGAGACGTATAACTACCGGTATTTTGTCGAGAAGCTGGAGGAGGAGAAGCGGCGGGCCATCCGTTATGACCTGCCCCTGTCGCTGGTCATGGTGGACATAGACTGGTTCAAGAAGCTCAACGATACCTACGGCCATGAGGTCGGCAACGTAGTCCTGAGGAGTCTGTCGACTATTATCAAGCAGTGTATCCGCGACGTGGATATTTTCACTCGCTACGGTGGTGAGGAATTCGCCATCATTCTTCCCCAGACGCCCCAGGTGGAGGCGTCGCGCATAGGGGAACGTATCCGCGCCCAGATCGAGGCGACCAGGATTGATGCAGGCAAAGCTGGTCAGGTCAAGGTGACCGTTTCAGTGGGCGTAAGCGCGTACCCGGAGAATGGGAAGTCACACGAGGAATTGGTATCGGTGACCGATCAGGCGCTCTACCGCGCCAAGGGTGAAGGACGAAACATAGTTTGTATCATTTAGACCGGAAGTGTAAGCCAATAACGGGGAGTGTTTGCAGGAGATGACAAGAAACACGACAGGGCAGATCGGGCAGTTGTTCATGGTTGGTTTCCCGGGGGCGGATCCTCCGGCGGGCTTCCTGAACTTCATCGGTGAAGAACAGATCGGAGGCGTGATTCTGTTCGGGGAAGCCTGCGCCACGCACCAGACCGCCCGAAGGAACATCGAGCGCATTCGCAAGCAGTACTCGGCCGGCACGGCGCCGTTCATTGCGATCGACCAGGAGGGCGGGCGGATTTGCCGCTTGAAGGGCATTCCCGTCGAGTATCGAGCCGCCGCTTACTACGGCCGGGAGAGCGACATCGAGCACTTCGCCGAGGACTACCAGCGGGCGGCGGTCTTCATGGAATCGATCGGAATAAACCTTAACCTGGCCCCGGTGGCCGATATCTTCCTGAACCCGGATAACAGATGCCTGTGGGATCGATGTTTCGGTGAGACGTCCGAAGATGTCGCGCGTTATGTTGAAAGATCGGTCGTGATCTCCCGTAAGGCGGGGATACTCTCCTGCCTGAAGCATTTCCCGGGACTCGGACCGGCCGCACTGGATCCCCACGAGCAGACGGCGGTGATTCCCTTTGACGAAGTTGTGTGGCGGCAGCAGGGTCTGATTCCGTTCGCGCAAGGTGTCGAACACGGCGCCGACATGATCATGACCACTCACGTGCGCCTGGACGGTTTCAGCGACGAAATAGCTACCGGATCAAAGAAAGTCATATCAACCCTGCTGCGGAGAGTCGTACCCTTTGACGGCCCAGCCGTGACGGACGATCTGACCATGGAGGGCGCCGCCCCGCTGGGCAGTATCGGTGAGCGGGCCGTGGCGGCCTTTAACGCCGGCCATGATATTCTGCTGTTCGGTCGGGACTTTGAAGCTGCCATGCGGGCCTATGACTACTTCCACGAATCGGTGGCTCGCGGTGAAATCGACCTGCAGCAAGTGCGGGCTTCATTGAGTCGGGTGTCGGGCATAAAGTTCAAGCTGGACAGTACCGTCATGAGGTGATTATTTCGGGCGATGTCTCTTGAACGGATTGCCCGCAAGAGGACGCTGAATGTCCTCGGTCTCAATTCCGGCACATCCGCCGATGCGCTGGATATGGCGGCGGTGAGTATCACGCGATCGAGGGGTACCGTGAAGGTGACCCAGTTAGCCGTAGCCGGCAAGCGGATCGGGCAGCAGATGCAGGAACTCGTCTTTCAGGTGACCGATTCCAAAACCACAACCACCGGCCAGATCATCCTCCTGGACAATCTCCTGGGTAAGTTCATGGGCCGCGCGGCGGCGGCGTTCATCCGGAAGCTCGCGCGCGACGGCATCGCGATAGACATGACAGCATCACACGGTCAGACCGTACGACATCTTCCCGGGAAAACCAGATTCGGCGACCAGTGGATTAATGGCAGCCTGCAACTGGGTTCCATCGACATGATCGCCACTCAGACCGGAAAGACGACCGTGGGTGATTTCCGGCAGGCCGATATAGCTCTCGGCAATGAAGGGGCGCCGATAACGACGGGGGCCATGCGTCGCATATTCAGCGACGGTCGCAAGTCCCGACTGATTGTCAACATCGGCGGTATGTCCAACTACTTCCATTTTCCGGGGCCGAAGTCCGGCCTGCCCGTCTCTGCCGCCGATTGCGGTCCCGGCAACAGCCTCAGTGATATTCTCTCGACCCGGTTATTTGGAAAGCGATGTGACCGGAGCGGCCGCCGGGCTGCCTCGGGAACGCTGTCCAATCGGCTTCTATCCCTCCTCTTAGGCGATCCTTTTTTCACGGGCAAAGCCCTGTCGACAGGGCGTGAGACGTTTGGCAGCGAGATGGTGGAAAGGATCATCGAGTTCGGACACCGTTTCAAACTGAGAAAGAAAGACCTGCTGAGAACCGCCGTGGAGTTGACAACGAATGCTATTGCCATCAAGGTCTGGCCGCTTGTGCGCCGCGACGTGGGCCTCACCAGATTGTATCTGACCGGAGGTGGGAGGCACAACAGGTTCCTGGTGGAGCGTCTCGGGCAGCACCTGCCTGACCTGGACATCCGTTCGATCGACGAATTAGGCCTGCATGCCGATTATGTGGAAGCTGCGGCTTACGCCGTTTTGGGCGAAGCCTGCCTGCGCTCGGAGCCGCTGCCGGTGTCCTCGAGGATGCCCAGGGGAAAGTCAACGCCCGTGTTGGGCCGGATAGCCCAACCACCGGTGTCATGGTCGCAAATGAGGGCGAGGGTGACAGATTGAGCAGGTTACAGCGGATCATACGACTTTACGGGCGGTTTGGCACCGGGCTGCTGGTGGTGGCGCTGGTCTTCAGTTGCGCCGCCGTGCCCGGGCTGAGAGAGGAAAAATCCACGACTTTTATTCGGGTGCCGTTTGTCCGGGTGCTCCTGAACGAGGACCGTGACAGCGTGACGATTTCGGCGGAATCCCAGTTCGCCGTGGAGTGTCTTCGGCAGGGACGGCAGGAAGTTTACTACTCGCGGCGGCCGGTCACGGTTCTCAACCGGCTTCATCGTCTGGCGGTGAGGAGCCACAATGGCCTGATGCTTCAGGAAGACCTGGACGAAGTAAATATCATCCCGCGTGGTTCGAAGAACCGCGTCCGGTTGGGTGAGAGGAAATACCGAGGGATCGTGAAACTGCTTCCCAGCGGTCGGAATGTCCAGTTGATCAATGTGGTGTACATGGAGGATTACCTCCGGGGAGTGGTGCCGCCGGAGATCGGGCAGCGCAACGACGACGAAATAGAAGCGGTCAAGGCACAAGCGGTGGCGGCTCGCACCTATGCCCTCTCTCACCTGCAGCAGTATGCCGGCGAACCTTACGATATGAGATCGAGCATCATGGATCAGATCTACGAGGGGATGGCCGTGGAAGACAGGCTGGTCAACCGCGCCATCGAGGCCACTACCGGCGAGGTCCTGATGTACCAGGATGACTTTATCGACGCTTTCTATCATTCCACCTGCGGCGGCATGACCGAGGACGTTACCGGCGTGTGGGATCGCAAAGAGATTCCCTACCTGAAAGCGGTCGCAGATCACGGCGCCTGTTCCTGGTCGAAGTATTACACCTGGAAAGAGGTGTTCACCGAGGCGCAGTTGCGGGGGCGAGTGGAGCAGTACCTTTCCAGCGACCGGGGCCGTGATCTCAGGATCGGCCGCATCACCGATATTCACGTCATTTCCCGGACTCCCGGCGGAAGGATTGCCACGCTGCTGGTGCGCACCGACACCGATGTCTACCGATTCAAGAAGGATCGCATCCGCTGGGTGATAGGCCGTACGTCCAATCCGGACCTGATCCTGCCCTCCGGCCGGTTCGACGTGGAAATCGACCGACGCGGTGACGGGAGCGTCAATACCGTCACTTTCCGGGGCAGCGGCTACGGGCACGGAGTCGGCATGTGCCAGTGCGGGGCGATCGGGCTTTCCCGGGAGGGGCGGACGTATGACGCCATTCTCAAGCATTACTTCACCGGCGTCGAGATGCGGAGGATGTATTGAGGCGGTGCAGTTTTTATTGCGTTCAGAGAGCCGGTTGCCTAATCTGGTTTCGTTATGCTCTGCAGACTGGTTATCATTTGCCTGCTTGTGCTAAGTAGCGCTCAGGCCGGAGTGCACAAGTACTCGCTCGGGTTGGGCGCGGGGCTGGCGCGACTGTACAGCAGCGACGACACATTCTTCCCCTACCAGCGAAGTTACGGTTTCCAGGCGGGTCAGCGAATTGGCGAGTGGTGGTCGCTCCAGTTTGACGCATCATACGCACGCCTGTACGACGACACCACATCGGGTTCGACCGTCATCTGGCGCCCGGCCAAGTCCAGCGCCTCGATGGCCTGGAGCGGTACGCGGCTGGCGGTGGTGATCGAGCGCAGCCTGTTTGCGCCGGAGAAGGCGGTCAACATCTCTCCCGGCCTCGGGGGCGGTCTGATTATCTGGAAAATGATCGACCCGGTCACCGATTCTCTCCTCAAACGGCCCGGAGTCCATCGGGAGGTTGTTGATTATGCCGCCACCGAGATCATTCTGACGGCCCAGGCTACGGTCAACGTTGCCCTCACATCACGTTTGTCGCTGGACTGGAGCGTCCGCGCCGACTACCTGACCGGTCTGGGGGCGGAGTTTGAGTCCGGCGTGAAATCGTCGCTCGACAAACTGCTGGCTGGTTCCTGTCTGTCGCTACGCTTTTCGTTCGGCCGCCGTTACGGTTGGAGGTCGGAGAAGGGTTGGACATCGAAGGCGGAACAGCCGCTGGCCGTCGTCTACAGGAAGGCCGATGACAGCGACGGCGACGGCGTCCTCGATGAACTCGACAAATGTCTGGGCACACTCCCCGGGGTTGAGGTCGATGCCGCCGGATGCCCCCGTGATACCGACCGGGACGGTGTCAGCGACGGGTTGGACGACTGTCCCGGCACTGATGCCGCAACTCGCGGAATGGTTGATATCCACGGCTGTCCGGTGGATTCGGATTTCGACGGTATCGCCGATTACCGCGATACCTGCCCGCACAACCGGGTAGGAGCTACGGTCGACGACACCGGCTGTCCCCTTGACTCTGACTCCGACGGCGTGCCCGACGGGATTGATGACTGCCCGAACACCCTGTACGGAGTGGACGTGGACCGCAACGGGTGCATCGATCTTTCCATGTTCTCAGAGCCGATGGTGCTCAATATCGACTACTCCCCGGGTTCGTTTGAGATTGATCCCAAGACGCGGGAGAGGCTGAAAAAGCTGACCGGCGTGCTTCTGTTTGTGCCCGACACAAGACTTGAAATAAACGGGTACACGGACAACATCGGCACTACCGTGGCCAACAAGAAGCTTTCCGAGAAGAGAGCCCGTCGAGTGCGGGACTATCTCGTCGCTCTGGGTATAGACAGTGACCGCATGAAGGTCTTCGGTCGTGGCGAAACCGGTTTTGTCGCCTCCAACCAGACGGCCGACGGCCGGGCTAAGAACAGAAGGATTGAAATCGTCTTCTATTACTGATCCGGTCGCGATAATGGAGTGGAGTTTCCACAGAGATACGAGTCCGGAGAGTCGGCGCAGCCAGTACGCGGTGGTATTGTTTCTTCCCGAGGACCTCGACAGCGCTATCGCCCCTCTTCGAGAGAGGTTCGATCCCGACTACAACATCATCGGACCCCACATTACGGTGGTATTCCCGTTTGATAGCGAAATGAGTCTCGACGAGTTGGCCGCGATTATCCAGGCGGAGACGGAGACCACAAGGCCGATTTCAATTGCGCTCAACTCCATCGGCGATTTTTACCCCCGGGCCCCGATCATCTATTGGAACGTCAGGCGCGCCGATGAACTGACTCGGCTCTACTACCAATTGCACTCGCGCCTGGGACTGCCCATCCCGTTCAAACAGTACCGGCCCCACGTGACCGTGGCCCGCGAGATTTCTCATCACCGGGTTCTTCCGGTCAAGGACAAGATCGCCAGTTACCTTCCGGACGTCAGCTTTGAGGCCGGGGCGGCGGACCTGGTTACGGCTCTGCCCAGCGGCAAATGGGTCTCGGTGCGTACCTTCCCCCTGTCCGGGTGAGTCGCCGGCCAGGTGCCAGGGTACAGTCACGGACAAAAACAGCCGCGCCGAGCAAAAATCGCTTGCCAAGCGTTGGGAATATCGGTAGACTGCGGCGGGTAAGTATGAACATTCTTATTATCACGCAGCATTTTCCGCCCGAGAGAGGCGCTGTCAGGCGCCTTTACGAGTTTGCACGATACTTCGTTCAGCAAGGGCACAACATCTCGGTCATGACAGCTATACCGAACTATCCCGACGGAATCGTTCCTGCAGAATACCGGGGCAGGTTCTTCTACGCCGAAGAGATGGACGGCATCAAGGTTTTCCGCAACTGGGTTCTGCCCGCCTCCAATTCCCAGCCTACCAAGCGGATGTTCGGCTTTGTAACTTTTCTCGTCACCTCGTTGATCAACTCCTTCCGGCTCAAGGGCAAATTCGACCTGGTGCTGGCTTCGACGCCGCCGGTGACGAGCCCGGTGGCCGGATGGCTTATCAGCAGAATCAGACGCTGCAAGTTTGTAATTGAGGTCAGGGATCTTCAACCGGAGTCCAGCGAGGATTTCGGCAACCTCAACCAGTCGCTCTTCACGCGCACGATTCGAAAGATCATGCACACCCTGTATCACAAAGCCGACCGTATCGTCTCAGTCACCGACGGCATTTCACGGTATATCGAGAATATGGGTGTCTCCCCGGCCAGTATTGCAACCGTGAAGTCCGGCGTGGGGCGCGAGTTCATCGAGGCCGATTCCAACGGGATCCGCAAGGAGTTTGGCTGGGACGACAAGTTCCTCGTCCTGTACTCCGGCACTCTCGGCTGGGTGCGCCCGCTTGAGACGGTGATCGAATCAGCCCGTCAGTTGGTCGACCAACCCAACATCCACTTCGTGTTCCTGGGCGACGGGCAGAAAAAAGACGCTCTGCAGAACATGGTCCAGGACTACGGCTTAAAGAACGTCAGCATCATCGGTCTGCAGCCGCTGGAGACAATTCCCTATTTTCTCAAGGCCGCCGATGTCCTGATCGAGAGCCTCAAGGAAGTGAGCGTGGCCAAGATGGCCTTTCCTTCCAAGATGTTTGAATACATGGCTGCCGGCCACCCGATCGTCTTCGGATCCCGAAAAGGGGAGGCCATCCGGGAGCTCGTCCTTGCCGGGGGGGCGTTGACCTACCCGTCCGACTCTCCCGAAGAACTCAGCCAGCTCATTCTCAGATTGCGCTCGGGCGAGATAGACCGGGAAAAACTCGGTCGCCAGTACCGGGATCACATTGTCAAGCATCACCAGCGTGAGAAGTGGGCCGAGCAGTACCTTACTTTCCTCAAGAGCATCTGACGAGCCCATGGCGCTGTTTATTTTGTCTCGGTTTCATATTTCTCCGGGCATGTTCTCTTAGTCGCGCAGTACGGCTCCAGGCGCGCCTGATATCACAACGCTTCGCCGGGCAGTAGAGCGAGTTGACAAGCGGGCCATTCTGTGTATATTAAAGTGAGATATGAGAAAACGCTGTCATGCGGGCACTATCGAAAGCGACCCTGATGGCAACCGTGCCGGAAACGCGTCTTTGTCACCGGGCAAAGCTGCGGGGCCGGCGTAAGCAGAGAGCAGCCCGCCCCCATTCCTGCCGGGCGCCGCTTTAGATGGTCAGCGCGGGAATGTTGCGGATGGTTACTATGAGATAGGGATTCGCCTGTGAAAGAACTGATTTACCTGGACAATGCCTCCACCTCCTGGCCCAAGCCGGACAAGGTCTACCGGTATATGATCGATTTCTACCGGCAGTGCGGAGTCAATCCCGGCCGGAGCGACTTCGACAAAGCTGTCGAGGCGGGTAACATCCTCGAAGACTTGCGCGCCCGCCTGACCGGGTTCTTCGGAGGCGATGAAACAGCCCCCGAAAGGCTCTGTTTCGGCTACAACGCCACTGACGCGCTCAACCTGATAATCCAGGGCACGCTTGCTTCCGGGGACCATGTTATCACTACCAACCTGGAACACAATTCCGTCATCCGGCCGGTGAATTACCTGATGCGTGATGCCGGCGTCAGGGCGACCTACGTCCCTTTTGACGAGCAGGGATTTGTAGACCCCGATGATATCAAAAAGGCTATCACGCCACATACGAGGCTGGTGATAGTCAACCACGGCTCCAATGTCCTGGGAACGATCCAGCCGGTGAAGGAGATCGGCCGCATCTGTCGGGAGCGGGGGGTGCTGTTTGCGATCGACGTCTCACAGACGGCCGGCGTGGTGCCGGTTGACATGAAGGACATGAATATCGATGTCCTGGCATTCACCGGTCACAAATCACTGATGGGATCTACCGGCATCGGTGGGCTGTGTGTTCGCAGGGATGTCGATATCCGTCACACGCGCAGCGGCGGCACCGGTGTGCGCTCCGCCTTTCCCTATCACCCGGATGAGTACCCCTACCGCATGGAATACGGCACGCCCAACATGGTAGGTGTGGCCTCGCTGTGTGCGGCTCAGGACTGGATCAGTGAACAGGGCGGGATAGAAAACATCTATGCCCACGAAATGAAATTAGCTTCCCGGCTGGCCGACGGATTCACCGAGACAGAGGGCGTCACAGCCTACTGCTGGGGGAGCATGGAAAACCACCTGGCCACGATTACCATCAACGTGGACGGGCTGGAGGCGGGCGATGTCGGGATTATGCTCGATGCAGACTTCAATATCGCCATTCGCACCGGACTGCACTGCGCGCCGTTGGTCCACGAGCAGATCGGTACGACCAAGATGCATGGCGGTGTGCGTTTCGCGATCGGCCCCTTTAACACTGAGGCTCATATCGACACCGCCATTGACGCGGTCAGGGAAATAGCCCGGCGCGCCAGAGAGAAAAAGGTGGGGTCGCTCCAGTCGAGCAAGTAGGGCTGCGCCGAATCCGCGTAGCTTCGCATCAGTACCTTTTCATATCCTACGGACACGGCGGCGGTTCAGGGCCGCTGTTGAACATGTAGTCGACCAAGTAGACCAGGTCGGCGATGTCGATCAACTCGCCACCGATCGCATCCACATTGCCTTCCTCCAGGCACCAAGGCTCAGGTCCCAGGTTGAACATGTAATCCACAAGGTAGACCAGATCGGCGATGTCGATCGGCAGGACGCCGCTGTGGTCAATGTCGCCGCGTGCTTTACAGCACGAGGCGATTGTAAAACAATGCGGGCCATCCCACGTGGGTGCATACAGGTCATAGCCAGTGCTCCAGAGCCACTCTCCAGCGGGGGGATAGTACGAGGAATCAAGACATATCTGCCCGCCTTCGTAGGTCTGGTCGATGGGGCCGATCTGGATTTCGAAGTACTCCTTGTCGTAGAAAGGCGGGAGTCCGACGGCCGCGGGCGAGACAAACGCACCAAACCCCACCGTATCGGCGCCTGAACCGGTCACTCCGATGTGGTTGATATACTGGTTAAATAACCACGTCATTAAGCTGAATGCACCGACAGTTGTGTCGGCGACCGTAGTCGTCCACGTGGCGCCGGTGAGCGAGTATATCCGGTAGCCGTTAGTGATACCTCCCATGGCCGTCTCACCATTGGCCAGTCGTAAGTAGAACGTGATGGGCGCGCCTATCTCCAACTCGCCGGTGGCATTCAGACCATCCACATGAGATAGCGAAAGACTGCCACTGGCAGTCGGAGGGCATAATGAGTGGTCGGCGCACGCAGTAGGCTCCGGTCCAGCTGTGAACATATAGTTGATTATGTATATCAGATCATGTATGTTCACACCGGCGCAGCCAGCCATGTTGGCAGCGTCAAGCGGATCAGGCGCGGGACCACCACAGAACATGTAGTCGACCAAGTAGACTAAGTCCGCCACGTCCATGGGCATTACACCGCTGCCGTCTACATCGCCGCAGATGTAAGTGGCCGACGTGAAGTCGCCGTTATTCAACAGTATTGAGACATTGTTAGAGTAACGGTTAGCTGTCGCGAGGTCGTTGTCACCATCACCGTCAAGATCAATCGAGAAGACAGAGAACGGACCATCTCCGTCGGCATAATCGACCCTCGTATCAAACATGGGCTCAAACGCGAAGCCACCCGCCACGCAGATCAGCACCCCTGCTAATACCGAAATTGAGCACTTCATAGCACCCCTACCTCCATAGCTAAACCTTTCATCCTAAGATAGCACCAATTGCCCCAATGTCAAGGCATTTCCACGTTAGCGCCCCAGCGTCAGCAGGGAGCCAAGCCGTCGAGCAAGTAGGGCTGCGCCGAAACCGCGTAGCTCGGGTCATCGCTTTTCATACAAGATAAGGAAAGCCACTCCCGGTCACCCGGGAGTGGCTCTGGCTCATGCAAGGGCGTCTGTAATGCCACATGAAGTCCGCTAATACGGACACGGCGGCGGTGGCGGGCCGCTGTTGAACATGTAGTCGACCAAGTAGACCATATCGTCGATCGTCAGGAGCGGTCCCGCGTCGCCATTGATATCGCCCTCATCCCAGCAGGGTGGGGGCGGTCCGAAATTGAACATGAAGTCCACAAGATAGACCAGGTCGGCGATAACAATCAGATCGCCATCCAGATCATCGACATTACCTCTCATCACACCCAAGCAGCAGCAGGCGTCACCAACGTCATCGCCGTTGTAGTCGGCCTGGTCGGGATTGGGCACCGTGAGGCAGTTGTCACAGGCGTCGCCAACGGTATCGCCGTCGGTGTCATCCTGCTCCGGGTTGACAACATAGATGCAATTGTCGCATGAATCACCCACGCCGTCGACATCCTCATCCTCCTGGTCGGGGTTGAAGGTCGCCACGCAGTTGTCATCGAAATCTACTACGCCGTCCTGATCCGTGTCGGCAGCCACAAACAGGGGACCCCAGTGCAGGTAGATGGAGCTGTCGGGATGGTCAATGGTACGATATTCCCAGATGACTTTGGCGCCGGCGTCAGAGACATCCTGGAAACGATCCTCGCCCACGACAAACTCGTCCTGTCTCGGTGGTTCCGGACCTCCGGCTACCCATGCGGGTTCTGTCCAAGTTGCCCCGGCGTCGTTGGTGGTCGTGGAGAAGAGCGAGTCGTTTCTGTAGAATGTCGCCACAAAAGTCAGTCCGTTGATGTGGGCTATCTCCGGGAAGCGCTCGTCGCCTTCGGTGTCGATCACTACGGATGTGACCAGGCTGTCGATGTTCCCCTGACCGGTGCTGTCGCGCCAGCAGATGATGTCACGGTCTTCCGGTGCGGAGTCGGAGTTGTATTCAGTCAGGATCAGAACGTTTCCATCATCGGCGGCCACCGCCGGGTACCGAACATGCTCGCCGATCTCGCCTACGGTGTAGACATACCCGGCCGCAATGCCATCGGGATCGTGGGTATCGTAGAACGGAAACAAACGCACCAGCAGTTTCCATGTATTGTCTTCGGGATCGAGCCGGTCATAGACGGCGTAAGCTCTCCCGGTGACGTGGTCGATGTCGGACTTGGTCGTGGCGCAGCCTTCCAGATCGTTGAACCAACTGATGGTTGCCCATCCTGTCGATATCGTTGTGTCAAGCTGATAGAACAAGTGCGGCGCGTTCACCCCGCTGTAGGCCTCACAACTGCTCACCATTGATATGACACCGAACTTGTACTGGCCGGGGAAATACAGGAACTCAACTCCGTTGTCCACGCCAATGTCAGCCGATATCATATCATGCCAGCCGTGCTGGTCCCAGTCCCAATACCTGGGCGAGTAGCCTGTGGCTGTGTTTACCGGATTGTATATATCCATCAGATTCGTGTTGCCGGAGCCGACCTCAATGGAAGTACCGTAGAAGACGGTATCGTCGCCCCAGTACTTTACCGAGGGGTACATCCACTGCCCGGACGTCATAGACAGGGCGCCGCTCCAACTCTGGCCGTCGTCGTCCGAGCCCTGCCATAACAGGGCGGTGTCATCCATGCTGAGATATTCGAATGCCAGGACGAGGTTGCCGTTGCCGCCGTTGCCCAGGGCCGGGTGAATCGAGACCGGCGCCACCGGCAGGAAGATCTCCACTTCGAGCAGATACTGGCCTTGCCCGCCGAAAACACCGTCGATGACGATATAGTAAGTGGAGTCGGCATGCAGCAGCACCGACGGGAGAGCCGGCATCCCGTTTCCGGGCGGACAGTAACCGTACTCGTTGCAGTCGACAAGTGTGGAAGTGTTGTTCATGTAGACATACAGTTGGCTTGTCCATTGCTCAGGGGAATTGCATAGGCTGATGCTGATTGATTGTTCAACCGAAGGAGTGTACGAATACACCACGTCCGGCTGGTTGGAATTGTGTGTGCAGGCCTCCTGATAGTCATCTGCGTATCCGACGGTGGTTCCCCCATCCGAGTAGTTGCCGCCGCCCGGCATGTCGGGTATAACCGTCGCGGTGGCTGTGTCCTCGCCGCCCTGTCGAGGGCCGGTGAGAAGAGCCCGGTCCGACCCTGCTCCGGGCGTGTCGATATTGGTCTCCCTGGTCATGCATTCCAGGGTCATCGTCTGAGGGCCCTGGTCGAGCTTCCGGGATTCGACCTTACTGGGCGCAAACCCTGCGCTTGCTGTTGCGACGACGGCCATCACCATTACTACGGTGAGGCAGAATGTCATTAGAGTTGTCTTCATGGTTCTTTCTCCCTTCCAATGTGTTGCACTTGCTGCGGTTGACCAAGAACAGCAAAGTCCGCAGAGACGGCGGGTGACACTATGATTTGGACCCGATAACCAGCAGAAAGGTACTCGGCTCAAAAGCAAAAATAACACGAATCAGAAATCTGCGGTATACAGATCATGGTCGAGTCGCTGGTGTCTGAAGACGGCCCGCCCTGAACGCGATGTCCCGACGGAGGCCCCAGCGACCCTTACTACTACAGTACCAAAATACGACAGAAGCAGCGAAAAGTTGAACGATTTCGCCTCTCATTACAAGTTATGTAATTATTCTCACGTGTCAACTACAAACTGCTGCAGCCAGCGGCCAAATAGGCGGCCTGTTGTCCTGTCAACCTCGCGCGGGATGCCAACCAGTCACCTATCTATAGACGTTCAACCAGAGCGGGGTTTTCAGCGCCTCCTCTTGGCGACAGCTCTCGGGATCCTCGGTAGGGATCTAAGTCGATGGTTGTCATTCGTTTCGAAAAAGAACTGGGAATCCGGGGAAGAAACCCGCCCCTCTTCTGTAATCCCCTCAGAAGAAGAGGCCACAAGGCCGAAACCAACATACCCGACAGGAGGTGGATTATGCGCCCGCAAAAACTGATTCCGTACCTGTTTATCACCCTTATGCTGCTCAGCGTGTCGGTGATAATCTACGCCGCTCCCACCGGCCGAATTGCCGGAGAGGTTACCGACAAGGAAACCGGCGATCCGGTCATCGGCGCTTCGGTCTTTGTGGTAGGGACCAAGCTTGGAGCCCAGACCGATTTCGACGGTAAGTTCGTTGTCGCTCAGATAGAGCCCGACACCTATGTGGTTAAGGTCACGCCTGTGGACTACACCACGGTCGAAGTTACGGATGTTGTTGTCAAGTCTGACCTCACGTTCAAGGTTTCCGTGACCATGGAGAAGAAGGTGACGGACATTGACGAAACCATCACCGTGAAGGCAGACCGGGACATAATAGACAAGTTCGAGGTATCGAATCAGACGGTTATCGCCAAGACGCCACCCAGCCTGCCGTCTTCTCCACAGGTACTGTCAGCCGGGGAGGGCAAGAAACGAGCCTCAGGTGACTGCCAGGGGAGTGTCCCAGGCCGTGAGGGCTATGGCTTCCCACCAGCGCACGGAGGCACGGACATTGTCAACGGTGAGGCGTTCGACGCCATGTTCTTCAAGAACTATGGTGTCAATCCGTTTGTCGATACCGAAGACGATCACCTGTCCACATTCGCCATTGACGTCGACGACGCGTCCTACGTTATGACGCGCTCTTACCTGGGGCGCGGGTACCTTCCTCCCGAAGAGGCTGTCCGCACCGAGGAGTTCATCAACCATTTCGACTATGAATACGAGCCGCCCGACAACAAGGCCTTCACAATCCACATGGAAGGTGCGCCTTCGCGCTTCGGTCAGAACTGCCGATTGTTGAAGATCGGCATCAAGGGTCGCGAGATCCGGGCGGAAAACCGCAAGCCTGCCAACTTAGTGTTTGTGATCGACATCTCCGGCTCGATGGCGCGCGAGAACCGACTCAGCCTGGTGAAGAAGGCGCTTCTTCTGCTGGTCGATGAGTTACGACAGGAGGACAGGGTCGGTATCGTCACCTATGGCTCGACCGGTCACGAATTACTCCAGCCGACTTCTCTCGCCGAGCGGGACGTCATCGCCCACGCAGTCTCCCTGCTGGTGTCCCACGGCTCCACTTATGCCGAGGAAGGGATCAGGCTCGGGTACAGGATGGCCGAGCGCAGCTTTGAAGAAGGCCGGATAAACCGCATTATCCTCTGCTCCGACGGTGTGGCCAATGTCGGTCGCACCGGCGCTGATGACATCCTCAAGCAGATCAAACGGTACGCCGACAAAGGCATCACGCTGACATCGGTAGGCTTCGGCATGGGCAACTTCAACGATATCCTGCTGGAGAAACTCGGCAACAAGGGTAACGGCCACTACGCCTATGTCGATAACCTGGCGGAAGCGCGTCGCATCTTCGTGGAGAACCTGACCGGGACACTGCAGGTGATCGCCCGTGACGTCAAAATCCAGGTCGATTTCAATCCCGACGTCGTTCGCAGCTATCGTCTTCTCGGTTATGAGAACCGTGACGTCGAGGACGACAAGTTCCGTGACGACACCGAGGACGGGGGCGAGATCGGCTCCGGCCACGAGGTGACCGCTCTCTACGAGATCAAGTTTCACAAGGAGGACGGGGGGTCAAAAGTGGGGACGATCTACGTTCGATACCAGGACCCTGACGGCGAGGATGTCACCGAAGTGAACCGCGCGATCGAGAGGACGGTATTTCGTGATGAGTTCAGCCGATCCACCTACGGATTCAAGCTGGCGACGGCGGCGGCGGAATTCGCCGAGATTCTGCGCAAATCCTACTGGGCGAAGGGGTCTGACCTGGGTGAGGTGCTGGCGCTGGTCAAGGAGATCACGCTCGAGAGTGAATCGCCGGATGTTATTGAACTGTTGGGTCTGGTTTCAAAGGCCGCGCAATACCGGGACCAGTTGGCCGGTAATTGATCCGGCGCAGCTGCAATAAATCCTTCTGTGGGCGGCGGACGTTCTGTCTGCCGCCCACGAGCGGTTGCCGGAGTAGTGCCTGTAACTCCCGCCGGTCCCTATCCACAACTCTCCAACAACGCCAGTATCGTGCCTCCCGCCATGATAAGGCCCAAACCAGCCAGTATCAGCATGATAAGCATCAGTACGCCGTTGATGACAAAGTACGTCTTGATCTTCCGCAGGGATTCCTCAAGCTGTATTCTGTCACCGGTCAGTTGTGCTGCCTCGGCGGCGGCGGCTGCTTTGAACAGCAAGACGCCCAACCAGATCGGCAACCAGCAGATAACGATACCGACAACCGTGACGGCGCTGACGATACCTTGTATGATCATCACGACGCCGAGCAGCTTCATCCATCCTTTCGACTGATAGATGGGAATGCTCAATTGCTGAATCAAAACCTTCTCATCCACGGTGTCCTCCTTGCCGTGTTGAATTCACTTGTATGCGATTGACGCACTGTCTGCGCGGCAGGTTACACCGCGTACGGCGGGATGTCAACCAGAACTATGGGGTGTGCTTGCCGCCGGGCAAGCGGTGGAGAAACCGGCCCTAAAGCATGTTGCCGTTGCCCTCGATGAAGCCGTCCTTGAGGCGGATGATGCGCTGGGCCTGCCTGGCGATGTTCACGTCGTGAGTGATGACGATGATGGTCTTGCCGGCGCTCCAGAGTTGCTTGAAGATTTTGATGATCTCGCCGCCCGACTTGGAGTCCAGGTTGCCGGTCGGCTCGTCGGCAAGGATGATATCCGGTTCATTGGCCAGGGCGCGGGCGATAGCTGTCCGTTGCATCTCGCCACCCGACATCTCCGTTGGTCTGTTGCCGGCCTTGTCGGCCAGACCAACGCGAGCGAGAAGCTCGCTGACACGCTCGCGGCGCTTTCTGCTGCTGACGCGTGCAAACAGGAGGGGCACCTCGATATTCTCATAAGCGGTGGCGTACGGCAACAGGTTGAACGCCTGAAACACGAATCCGACCTTCCGGTTGCGGATATCGGCCAACTGGTTGGATGTCATGCTGCTCACCGGCGCGCCTTCGAGAGTGTACTCACCGGCGGTGGGGGTGTCAAGGCAGCCGATCAGGTTCATGAGCGTGGATTTCCCTGACCCGGAAGGACCCACAACGGCAATGAACTCTCCGCTGGTCACCGTCAGGTCGATCTCTTTTAGAGCGTCGAATGTCACCTTGCCGGTGATGTAAGTCTTGCATAATTGCTTCATTTCTATCATGACATCAACTCCACTTCTCTACCTGCATCGGCGCCGGACAGGTCTACTCATATCGCAGCGACTCGACGGGATTAACGGAAGCTGCTTTCATGGCTGGGAAAAGCCCGGAGACCAATCCCATCAATCCTAAGATCCCGACCACAAGCAGACCGATCTCAAGCGATATGGTCGGGCGACCCATGAACTCCAGCACTTGCGATTCTATCGGTACCCTCTTGAACGCTTCCGTGACGATATAGCTGAAAGCCATGCCGCCGAATCCGCCCAGGAACGTAATCAGAGAGGCTTCTATCAGGAACTGAAACAGGATATATGATTTGCGCGCCCCGACGGCCATCTTGATGCCGATCTCGCGAGTACGCTCCCGGATGGAAACGTACATGATATTGGCCACGCCGACACCGGCGATCAACAGTGTCAGACCGCCTATGATTCCCAGGAACAGCTTGATACCAATCAGTATATTGGAAAACTCGCGTCCGCCGGTGACCGTATCCCAGACCCAGAGCGCCTGATCGTCGTTGGGGTCAAACTTGAACTTGGCGCCGAAAACCTCGAAAACACGTCGTTCTAAGGCCTCCATGTTATTCAGATCATGCGGCACGTACAGGATGTTGTTGAGGTACCTGTGCCCGAATACGGTTGCGAAAGTGGTGAGGGGGATAGAGGCCTTGTTTTCATCCGGGCCGCCATACATCCCCATCTGCATCTTATGGCGCCCCACGCCGACCACGGTGAAAGGCAACCCCTGGATGGATATCGGTTTGCCGATTGCCTCCTCGTCTCCGAACAGCCGCCTCTTAAGGTCGATCCCTAAGTATACCACCCGCCGCCTGAGTTGCATGTCCAGTTCGTTAATCATCCGGCCGCCCATCTCGGGGATATGATTTCGCATGGTCTCGAAGTTGGGAGTGATGCCGCTGACGTGCTCACTGACCACGTTCCCGCCGTACTTGACTTCCACGCCCCACCGGGTATACTCGCCGCCGACTTCCTTCAGTTCCGGTAGCGACTTCCGGAGGTAGTCGATATCCTCCTCGACGAAGTACAACTGGCGTCCCTTAGGCAGCCCTTTATACGGCATGGTGGTGGCGCCGGCCCAGAGAATAACGACCCCTTCACCCAGTCCCCTGCGGTTGATTGTTAACTGCCGGTGAAGCCCTTCACCGAAACCCAGGAGAAGCATGATCGAGATTGTGCCCCAGCCGAGAGCGACGAGAGTAAGCATGATGCGTTTTTTCTGCTTGCGGAAGTCGCGTACGAAAACGTTGTATATAACCGAAGGGTTCATGTCCACCTAATACAGCTTCAAAGCCTGAACCGGTTGCAGATTGGCGGCCCGTCGCGCCGGGAAAACACCGGCCACGAACCCGACTACACCAACCAACAGGGCCGCTAACAGGCCGATGTTGATATCCACAGTCGGCACGCCAATGTACTCCTCGATATTCAGGTACGGGAACACCGTTACTACGAGATACGCGAACGCAAAACCGGCCAGGCCGCCGGTGAATGTTATCAATAGAGTCTCGAAAACAAACTGACCGAGGATAGTGCTCTTGCGGGCGCCCAGGGCCATCTTGATGCCGATCTCCTTGGTGCGCTCTTCCAGCACCACGTTCATGATATTGGAAACGCCGATGCCTCCGGTGATCAGTGTGGCGATCCCGATGCCGACCAGGAACGCCTGGAAAGCCAGGAAGAACGTCTTGAGAAAAGCGAACCCTTCGGTGACGTCCCAGACGGAAAGGGCTTCATCATCGCCCGGGTCGAATTTGTACTTACGGCCGAGAATCTCGTAGATTTCGTTTTTGGTCATGGTCATGGTCAGCTCCGGTTTGCACTGCACCACGAAGTCGTTCAAGTGCCGGTTGGAGTACATGGCCTTGAAGGTCGTTGAGGGGATGAACCCTTTGCGGTTGTCGCGGCCGCTGTAGGAGCTGTCCTGTTTCTTGGGCTTGAGAACGCCGATCACGGTAAAGGGTACGCCGTCGATCAGGATCGTTTCTCCGACCGCTTCCTCCTCCCCGAAAAGATCGTTTTTCAGGAGGTTGCCGATAAATATCACGCGCCGTCTTTCGGCCATGTCCAGGTCGTTAATAAACCGGGAGCCGACATCGGGAATGACGTTGCGCATGGCACCGAACTCCGGCCACACGCCGATCATCTGCTTGGAGAAAGTCTTCCTGCCGCGCTTGAAGGTTACGCTCCAGCGCGAATACTCGGGGGAAATGCGCTCGACCGTGACAGCCTTCGCCTTGATAAGAGCAACATCGTCTTCGGTGAAACGTATGCGCCGCCCCTTGGGCAATCCCCGGAACTCCCTGGAGGTCATGCCCGGCCAGACGATGGCGATATTTTCGCCGAGGCCTTTCTGCGACTTCATCTGCGCTTCCGTGAGCCCCTTGCCGAAGGCAAAGAGAAGGACTATGGCGCAGGTACCCCAGAAGATTCCAAAGGTGGTCAACAGCATCCGCATTTTCTGGCGGCGCATGTCGTTGAAGAACTGCTTGAAGGACAGAAAAGACACCATGGCTTGTTATCCCGTCGCTGTTCAGTCGCCCGTGATCTCTCGCGGCGGACGCTCCACTATCTGCTCGTCTTCCTCAAGGCCGGAGACGACCTCGATGTTGATGCCGTCCGAGAGACCGGTCTCGATCTCCCGCGTTGTGATGGTGCCGGTGGTATCCTGAACCTCGACCGTCACCACGGAGTCGTCCAGAGTGATCAGCCGTTCGGGGATCAGCAGGATGTCTTCGCGTTTGGAGATAACCAGGTCGGCATTGGCGCTGTATCCGGCCCGCAGGAACTTGCTGCTGAGGTCACGCACCTTGATCTCCACCTCGAAGAGCGTCGATCCCTCGTCGCGGTGCGCCTTGGGGGATATCTTCGAGAGCACTCCCTCCAGCTTTTCATTCGGGATGGCGCCGATTTCGATCTCGGCAGCCAGGCCGTCGTACAGTTTGCCGACATCGATCTCATCGACATTGCCCCTGAAAATCAGATCCGTCATCTCCGCCAGCGTCATCAGTTCCGTGCCGGCCTGGTACGACGATAGCGGAACCACCGGGTCGCCCTCTTCGACCAGCCGGGAGAGAACGGTTCCGGCGATGGGCGCTTTAATGATGTTGTCCACCTGGCGATCGGCGATTTCGGTGCGTCCCGACTCGATCAGCGAGAGCTTCTCTTTAGCCAGCTTGAGACGCAGTTCAGCCTCTTCAAAAGCGGCCTGTTTGGATTCGTATTCCTGGAAGGAGACCAGTTGCTTGTCGCGCAGCGCCTGGTAGCGATCGTACTCGCGCTTGGCGTTGTCAAAGGCTACCTCGTAAATCTCAACCTGGCGTCTGGCCTCGGCAAACTCCATCGGCGTGGGATCAGGGGCGATGTCGAAAAGCGGATCGCCAACTTTGACCCGGTCACCGATATCGACAAAGGCTCTGCGCACGATACCGCCGATTTTGGATTTTATTGCGATTTCTTTCTTAGGCTCGATACGCCCCACCGCCAGCGCCTTGTCCACGATGGAACCGCGCTCGACCGCCACGGTCCTGAGGACATCCTGTTTCTTGGCTGATCCGTCAATTGCAAAGAACAGAACCAACCCGATTACAACCACAACAGACCCTGCCAGGATGATCTTCTTTACCACTTGCTACTCCAGTAAGTTTTTGCGTTCACCACAGCGTCTGGTTAAATTAGTACGTCATGCTGATGCAAAAGTTTCGCAGCACGACAGGCGGGTCTTCCCGCGGCTGTGTCCGGAAAAGGCGCGTCTGACGCGGCCAAACGCGATTCCGGACGAGATTGACTGCTTGACAAACCGTGCCCAAGGGGCGATTGTGTGGACGCCCGATGGGGCCTATGACAGTCCGGGAGGACAGAGCCTTGCCCAAACTGAGATTCCAGCCTGTGACAGCCGATCTCTGGCCGCAGTTTGAAAAGCTCTTCGGCAGCCGCGGAGCCTGTGGGGGCTGCTGGTGTATGTTGTCGCGGTTGAAGCGGGCTGATTTCGAAAAGCGGAAGGGGGCCGCCAACAAGCGCGCCATGAAGAAAATCATAGCCTCGGGCGAAATCCCCGGAATCCTGGCCTTTGACGGTACAGAACCAATAGGCTGGTGTTCGGTGGCTCGCAGGGAAACATTCCCGGCGCTGGAGAGGTCGCGAAACCTCAAGCGGGTCGACGAGAAAGAGGTCTGGTCGATTGTTTGTCTTTTTGTGACCCGGCAGTACCGCGGCCAGGGAGTGAGCGTCAAACTGCTGCAAGCAGCCGCTGACTACGTTCGGGTCCGGGGTGGTGAAATCGTGGAAGGGTATCCGTTTGAACCGAAGGATACGAAATGGCCTGACGCGTTTGCCTGGATGGGGACGGTGTCGGCCTTTCGGCAGGCGGGGTTTGAAGAAGTCCTGCGCCGCTCACCCTCGCGACCGATCATGCGCTACTACCTGGTGCAGTGAAAATCGAAGCGGCCCCGACCCCACTCTCAGCAAACTCCTGTGAGGTTTGAGTTTAAGATCCCTATCCTCTTACCAGCCAAATGTCAAGCCTTTGCGATGCGAAACACCCAATACTGCTTTGCATATGGGACAATAATACAAGCATCGCTTACCAAGATCACCCTTTGAAACACAGAACCAGATAGTATCAATTTCTTTTTTACAATGTGGGCATATCGGTCTTACGTCTTCTTTTTGTTCAAACATAATCATGGTCTTACTTCCTCTCTATTCTATATGGCAAGTATACTGATCTATCCAAGTGATATTCATCATTTATGGAAATCATTGAAAGTAAAAAGTAATCTGGCCGGGAGTAATCTCTGTGATACAAAATCCAGGACAACAATAAGCCTGGTGGGCAAGACTCGAGCCGGCTCACGATGTACTATTTGGACGCGTGGGCGGCAGACGTCCCGTTTGTCGCATTGTCGTTGATTGCGATGTTGTGCACAGCCAGCGCTGGATGGTTGTTCGCCCAGTGGGCATAGATCATAGTTGTCTGAATGTCAGAGTGTCCCATCAGTTTCTTGACTGTCGGCAGGTCGACTCCCTGCATGACCAGGTGGCCAGCAAAAGTGTGGCGCAGGTTGTAGAGCTTGATCAGGTTCTCAATACCGGGCAGCACTGGACATTTATGTATTCTTCTTTTCCTTTTTCGCTTTTCGTTTTTCCTTTGGGCTACGCTGCGCCTTTTTCTGGCTTTCCCTCTTACCTTTATCTTTTTTCCCCTTATCACCCATGTTTGTTTCTCCTTGTTTGAAATTGACTTGTACCGGCCTGTGACGCCGAAAAACCTTCTTCGATTGTAGAGGACGGCCGGCCCAACGCTCATAGCGGGTAAGGCCAAAGCCGCACTCCGACGATAGAATATACCAGCGGTGTTTGCGAAGCGCAAAACAAAAACCGTGGTTTTCACCGGGGTCTGGCTGATGACGGCCCCAATATCACTCTCCCCAAACTCTTGTGGAATTCGATTTCAAGGTAAAGACGGTGTATTCGAGAAATACCGGAACGCGTTGGAAAGTAATAAGATAGGACGAAAACCGAAGATGTAAGATGCTAATGCACTGACTTACTGGGGAAGTAAGCTGCCATCATGCTTTGGACAACGACAATCCATGGAAGCACATCAGCACATAGCTCGTCACAAAGATCGGGGCGATTCATGATTTTAGAAACCGCGTGTCCCACTCTATCCTGGTTAATCGATACCAAATTCCAAGGAGCAGAGTCTGGCTTGGCGTGCAGCAGAGAATTCATCGATGCCGTCAGGTCTCGTCCGCGGACTATAGAATCACGTTGCTGCTTCTTTTGAATTGCTTCGAACATTTTAGCAAGGTTCGGAGCATCCTTTTGATGCCACCCGTTCTTCCACGCTTCAATTTCAGCCGGGTATAGATGTAGATAAAGCAATATGGTCGCGCGTTCAATCAAGGCTCTCTTCAGAATATGTGCACTGAATAAATATCCCTGCCTAATGAGTTCACGAATAGACAGCGTAATGCTGATCGCCTGCGGAATGACTTGACAGGCCATCTGCTGATGATCTGTCAAATTGCTGCGATGAGTCTCGGGAGCAGTATCTGCATTCTGCTCCATCATAGAAGTTATGATTTCATCGAAGTGATATAGCAGTTCCCGCCCCAGGTAAGGTTCATTGTCCGGAGTAAATACGATCGGTATCTTGCCACACATCGTCTATACGTCCCCCATCACTAGTTCCGGATGGTTCTCTTTCAGCCAAGCTGATACTCGTCGGCCGAGTACAACAGCGACCTTTATAGCAGAATCCGCTTCCGCTTCCGAAATCATATCGACCGAATCATAGTTGGCAGTGTGGCGCATCTTCCTAATCTTGTGCAAGAGCTTGATGATACCGGGATCTATGGAAGAGACAGTGTAGGTAAGTGAATCGATGGTCCGTTCGTGTTCGCGCTCACGTCCCGGTCGATAACCACAAGCATACAGCGCTACACGTGCATAGCGCAAGGTGGCAGTATATGCCATACTCAACCGCCACCCTGCGGCGATTTCTTCAATCTCGGCGCTGCGTATATCTTCTGTGGCGCTGTGTAGCAATGCCTGAATTTCCTCGGCACTGGTTTCGTGCGTATGAAACCACCGGTTATTCAGCCAGTATTCTAAGCTCATCTTCCGACCCGATTACAAATTCCCTTTCTGATTTCATCACCGACCTGACGAAGTGGTTTTTCTGTGATTTCTTCTTCTTGAACTCGGCTTCCGAGAAGAGACCGGGGTTTATTTCGCGACCAATGGCGTTTTCAACTTTGGTAAGTGCGCTAACAATCTCATCCAATGGAGCGCCACCGATAACGAAAAGATCAATGTCACTGCCGGCGTCTTCTTCGCCTCTCGCAAACGAACCGTAAACAAAAGCGACTTTGATTTTTTTCTCCAGCAGTTTCAAAGCGTCCTTTACCTGACTGATTACGCCAAATGTCTTGAAAACAATGTTTCTAAGGTCTGGAAATATCGGATGGCTCTTATTCACTGAGTAGAACTTCTGGCGACCGCGTTTCTCGGTAGTAAGGATGCCTGCATCAGTCAGAGTTTTCAACTCGCGCTGTATCACTCCCTGGCGAGTTCCTGTCAGTTGAACAACTTCCGAGAAATAGTATTGTCTGTCAGAGTTCAGAAAGAACAGAGTCAGAACCTTGCGTTTCGTCCCTGGAAAAAGTGTCGTATTCATGTTTCAACTTTCGTACCCATTTAGGGTATAAACATACCCAATTTGGGTAATTCTGTCAAGCAGAAATCCGGAACTCTATATGTTGATCCCGTAACACCGGTAGCGAACTTGAACGAGAGTACTGGGAGAGTGAGGTTAAGATTTTTCTTGCCTGTAACTTATGGAAGGACAGCGTGATACAATTAAGCGGGGTCTACGATACGAGTTCCGCAACTGGGTGATCGAGAATTCGGCGGCGTGAATCGCTTCGAAGCCGACATCGGTTAGGAAGATCAGCCTCACATCTGGCGGGGTTGACCTTACAGAACACTGAGGGTAGGGAATGTGTGTGTACCGTGCACGATAAAACGTCAGTAATACCAGCAATAGTCGGTGTGGGAGCTTCTCAATCTCCACTCCCATTCCGGACTACAAAAACGCTATTGCCAGAGAACAAACTGTGACTTAGATTTCAACTGCACCTGTCCGGATTGTCTGACGACATACAGTCTGCAGACATACACTAACTGGACGCTATAGCGTTCTGAGCAACGTCGGACTAGGAGGCGGGCGACCGAGGAGGTATTATTGCGTTACGGCCTCATGAAAGAAAAGAAATCAGTGACGTATCACGCAATTTCGGAAACCGAAAGAAAACATCTTAATCAGTAACTACCCGGCAGAACCAGCTCTCAAGCTGTGCGAAAGAATGGGGTAGGCTCAGGAGGTCAAGAATGAAAAGAGTAATCGCGATAGCAGCTATTCTACCTGTACTCACGGTGGTAGCGTTTGTGACGGCAGCAGGCGCTGGGGCATCCGACGACAGCTTGCAGCCGGCAACCGGGTGGCAGTCTCCACCTGAAGAGGTGCTGGAGGTGCTCCACGCGCAGCAGCTCCCCTGGGTGTGGACGGCTCCGACTGGCGTGTATATGTTCCTCGCCGATCCCGTGCTCTATCCCCCCCTCGCCGAGCTAGCCGCGCCGATGCACAAGCTGGCAGGCATCAGGATCAATCCCGCCATCAACGGTCACCATGGCGAGCACGGGGGCACCTCCCCCCGCCTAGTCCGGGTCGAGGACGGAGCCACGACACTGCTCGATCTACCGGCGAACAGCGAGGTCCACGACGTGGAATGGACGGTGGACGGCCAGCGCTTCGCGCTCACCGTCGGGCACGCCGACCACATCGGCCTGTGGGTCGGCTCGGTGGAGGGCGAAGTGACCATGATCGAGAACCTGGCTCTCAATCCGCTGATGGGCACTGCCATGAGCTGGCTACCCGACCAGGAGCGCCTGCTTGTCCGCCGCATCCCTAAGCGTGGACCGGCTCCCGAGCCGCCAGCAACACCGGCGGGTCCGGAGATCCTTGAGGGAGAGGGAGCCTCGGCCCGCTCCACTTACGAGGCGCGCAACCTGTTGGAGACTGCTCACGACGATGCCCTCTTCGAGTACTACACCACCTACGAGCTGGTGATCGTCGACCCGGCGACAGGCAAGGTGAAGGTCGTCGGTGCGCCCGCTCCCTATATCACAGCCGAGTTCTCGCCGGATGGCGAGTATCTCCTCGTCGAGCGTCTGATCGGTCCCTGGTCCCATGAGGTGGCCTGGTGGCGCTTCGCCAGCGAGATCGAGGTGTGGAACCATAAGGGCGATCTAGTAGCGAACATCGCCTCCCTGCCCTTGGCCGACGAGATCCCTATCCATGGTGTGCCGCTGGGCCCGCGCTCGGTTGCGTGGCGTCCCACCACTTCCCACACGCTCTTCTGGATTGAGGCACTCGACGGCGGAGATCCCATAGCCAAGGTGTCCCACCGCGACCGGCTCATGCGTCTGGACGCGCCCTTCACGGCAGAGCCCCAGGAGGTCTTCCGAGCCGAGCACCGTATCCAGCCCTGGCGGAACGCCTGGGGCGCCGAGGGCGGCACGCTCATGCTCACCCAGCGCGAGCGGATACGCCGCTGGCGCTACGTCTGGCTCCTGGACGTGGACGAGGGCACATCGCGCGTGTGGTTCGATCTCGACGAGGACGACCGCTACGGAGATCCAGGCTATCCCCTGTTCCGCCTGCTGCCAAACGGTCGCTGGGTGCTGCGCCAGAAGGGAGACGCGGTCTACTTCCGCGGGAGTGGCGCCACCGACAAGGGCGACCGGCCTTTCCTGGACCTGCGCCACCTGGAAACCGGCGAGACCGAGCGTTTGTTCCGCTGCGATCCGGACCGCTACGAGTACTTCGTGGCGTTCGCAGGTGACGAGGACCGCTTCGTGTTGCGCTCCGAGTCTGCCGTCGACGTGCCCAACTACTATCTGGCCACCTTTGGCAAGGAGATCGAGGCGGCCGAGGGCGAGGCCAACCGGGCCCTTACGCGTGCACCGATCACGCGCTTCGAGGACCCCACACCCCGGCTGCGCGAGATCGAGAAGCGAATTGTGCGCTACGAGCGCGAGGACGGCGTACCTCTCAGCTTCCACCTCCATCTGCCCTCCGGCTACGAGGAGAGCACACGGCTGCCCACGGTACTTTATGCCTATCCCCTTGAGTTCTCCGGCGCAACCACCGCCGGACAGGTCAGAGGCTCAGCCCAGCGCTTCATGCGTATGTACGGTGCCTCCCACCTCTACTTCTTGCTCAGGGGCTACGCAGTGCTCGACCGGACCGCCATGCCGATGCTCGGCGATCCCGAGACCACCTACAACACCTTCGTGTCCCAACTGGTGGCCGACGCAGAAGCAGCGGTGGCGCAGGCCGTCGATATGGGAGTAGCCGATCCCGAACGGATCGGCGTCATCGGCCACAGCCACGGCGGGCTCATGGTGGCCAACCTCCTTGCGCACACCGACCTGTTTCGGGCCGGCATCGCGCGTAGCGGCTCGTACAACAAGACCAACCAGCCTTTCGGCTTCCAGTCCGAGCGTCGTTCCCTCTTCGAGGCGAGGGATGTCTACATCCAGGTCTCGCCGACCTTCTTCGCCGACCAGATCGACGAGCCGGTCCTGATCATCCACGGTGATGACGACTCCAACCCAGGTACCCTCACGTTCCAGTCCGAGGTCTTTTTCGAGGCCGTGCGTGGTTCGGGCGGCACCGCCCGGCTGCTGCTGCTGCCCTTCGAGGACCACGGCTACCGGGCCCGGGAGAGTGTGGAGCACGTGCTCTGGGAGCAGCTCCGGTGGTTCGACAAGTATGTAAAGAGCGCTGGGACCGCAACACCTCAAAGCTCCGACTTGGAGTGACGTCATCGGGGGGGCGCTTTTCCATTCTTTGGAGATTGAAAGATCAGTAGTAGTCTTGTTGCAGGTGGCGCGCAGAAGAGCTGGCTGACACTCACAGCGGGTATTTGGTTTACGCTATCTACCGGTTCTTCCACCCGTTCCCTTTGAAACCCTCTCAAAATCGGCTTAATTGGCGGTGCCACCGCCACTTATATATATACCCCCCGGAGAAACTTGGAGAAAATGGACCAGTGAAATACGCATCAGGGGCAACACAAATGGGGTGTAATCACTGAGCGTCGAAATCTCAACGGGGCCGCAGTCTTCAATTGTGGCCCAAAAAGCTAAACCTCCCGCAACCCTGCCGATAATATAATGACAGGTGTGGATCAGGGAGGTTTGGCGTATTTGCAGCCATCGCCAAGATAAACCAACTAGAGAAACGCTCCTCCTCTCAGTCAAAATTGCTTGTGCAGGGTAGTGTTACAGCAAGCAAACATTCTAAGGTCATTCGCACAAAGGTGTTCAGTGAGAAGACTGTGTGAATCGACAGTTTTGCCACTACGGCCCGCATGTTGGCCGGCGCTCCTATGGCTCGTGCTGTTCACGATGGCCGAGACCGGGATGGCTACTGTCGCTGTCGACGCCGTTTCCACGAATGCCGGAACAGGAAGCTTATTCACCCACGCACATACAGTGTCCGGTTCGGAGCGACTGCTGGTTGTCGCCGTCCAGTTGAACGATGGTGAATCGGTCGAGTCGATAACTTACGCCGGGCTATCCCTTGCGCAGGTGACTGCGAAAACTCACACCGGTGGCCAGCCCCGCATTGAAATCTGGCGGCTGATTGCCCCACCCACCGGTTCCGCCAACGTGGTCGTAAATCTGCCGGGAGGCATCTCTGACCGTGTAGCCATAGGGGCAGTGTCCTATACCGGCGTTGACCAGACCACAGCCGTTGACGCCGCGGCGACCAGAGAGGGCACCAGCATCAACGCTGGTCTTCCGGTAAGTAGCAGAGTCGGTGATCTTGTGCAGGATGTCATGGCTTCAATGACCGAAGGTACGCCATCCAATGGACCAACGCAAACAGAGACCTGGAATCTGGAGATGGGGGGCCTCGGTACAACGGCTCACCACGGTGCCGGAAGCACACAGCCCGGTAAGAATATCGTTTCCATGACATGGAGTCTGCCGGAGGTCGGTTCCTGGGTGTCAGCCGGGATCAACGTCTGCAGTCATGATACGGCTCAGACAGTCCTGGACGAATTCGGCGCTATTATGTATGGCGGGAACGACGGCACTCGCAATTTCAGTGACGATTGGGAGGAAATCGGGGAGTCCGACGGACCTGCCGCAGGATTGGTCCAGGTGGCTGAAAGTGAGTTTGCAGTGAGCGGCAATGCTCTGCGTATAGGTGGTAGTGCTGACATTACCAGTCTCGGGATAATGCGAGAAGCTGATTTATCGTGCGCCAGTTCGGCAGAACTGTCCTTCACCTATCGACGGCAGAAGATCGGCGGTAATGGTGGTAGTGTGAACCTGTCGATCAGCAGCGACGGCGGAGACAGTTGGGAGAATCTCAAGACCTATAACCTGAATGCTACTGACGGTGATCCTGAAGAAGCAACGTTCGATGTCACGTCCTATGCAGCACCCAACACGCAGATCAGATTCCTTGGTGCGGGGGGGGAGACAGAGTCCTATTTCCACGTAGATAATGTCCAGATCGCATTCGCGGGAGACTGCGGCAACGAGCCACCGGTGCTGAATCCGATTGGGCCACAATCCACCACAGAAGGAGTGAATCTGAACTTCGCTGTCTCGGCTACTGACGCCGAGTCGACTCCGTCGCTGAGCACATCGATCCTGCCCCAGGGAGCTGGTTTCACGGACAACGAAGATGGAACAGGTAGTTTTAACTGGACGCCGGTGTTCCCGCAGGCGGGGAACTACAATGTCACGTTTTATGCCACCGATGATGCCTCGGCAATCGATAGCGAAACAGTCCTCATCACGGTCACGAGCACCGTCAGCTACATCCAGATCGAATGGCAGGATAACACTGTCTTTGGGGATACCTCACTGACAACGGATAACGATACAACTGCGCTCTATTGCCGAGCGTATACATCCGGCGACTCTCTCCTGGGCAACCTTGAGGTCAATTGGATTGTGGCTGCCGGTGATCCAATCGGGAATGTCCATCCCGAGTCCGGAACGTCCACGGAACTGGAACTCACCACACAGGGAACTGCCCGGGTGGTAGCCACATACTCCCCCACGATTGTGGATTCGACCGGTATTATCACATGTCAACCGGGATTACCAGCTCAGCTCCTTGTTGAACCGGATGCCGCCAGCGTCGATCTCGAGGATACACGGTTGTTTGTAACCACTTCGTACGATGCCGATGGAAACGAAAGCGTTCCGCAGGTGGTAACAACCTGGGGCGTATTGGGAGATGTCGGCAGTATTACTGTTGGCGGCCTTTTCACCGCAACCACCACCGGCACTGGTTACGTCACGGCATCAGGAGGTGGTCTGGCGGATACCGCGACGGTCGTCGTGGTTGGGGAAGGCGTACTCGACCACATTATCGTATCACCAGATACGGCCACGGTGGCTATGGGGGATTCCCTTACTTTTATCGCTTATGGCTACGATATCGACTCTAATCTGGTGGATGTCGGCGAGATATCATGGCATGTGTTGGGCAACATCGGCTCGATCGATGCGGCCGGGCATCTACTGGCATCCAAGCCGGGTTATGGGCGCGTGATTGCCTCCAGCAGTCTGAATGGTGCTGCCGACACCAGCGGCATAATAACCGTTGAGACAGTTGTCTCGACCATACCTCTCGGGAGTATGGCCATCAGACCTGGCCAGATTGACGTGCCGATTCTGGCATTTCGTATCGACAACTACCTCGGAAGTGACAAGTCTGTAAGGAGCATAACTGTACGTGATGCCTCAAGGGGCCTGGGCAGTCAGGCTCAGCGTCTGTCCAATATTGCCACCCTCAACCTGTACCTGGATGATGATCAGGATTCCAGCCTTACAGGAGCGGATTCCTTACTGACCGGCAGCACCATGAATTCTGGAGTCATAACATTGGATATCTCTCCAGTAAACGTGCCGGTCAGCGAGGGGCGGAGTTTCATCTTCGGAATATCGTTGGTGGAGTATCCGACCGATGGTGACTCATTGGATCTCTTTCTCGTTCCAGCCACCGACATTGAGACCGTGGATGGAAGTACCCTGATCGGTCCGGATACGGTGAACTCGCTCGGGTATGACATCGTCGACGGTCTGGTAGCAGAGCAGTTGGTCATCCAGGGTAGTGGCTTGCAGGTCTTTGGATCGTCCGGATCCATTTGCAGGCTCCTTACCATCGACATTCCCCGCAATGGTTATCTGGTTGATACGCTCCAGGTCTTCGGTGTCAGAAACGATGGTTCAGGGTCGCACAGCGATGTAGACTCGATGCTGTTGTTCCGGGATAATGGCGACGGAGTGTGGACCGATCATTCGGAAGAAACTCATGTTGGTGTGTTATCCCATACCGGCGAATACTGGATTGGCACCGGGCTGAGCATGCCCCTGACTGATCCGCTTACCCGGTTCCACATTGGCGCCTGGATCAACCCATACCCAGCCAATGGCGCCACCTTCAGTCTAAGTATACCAGAATCTGGACTTGACATGACCTCTCAGAATGACGGTCCGATCGATTCGGCCGTAGTGGCGCGCGACACAGTGATGCTGGCCGTGCAAGACGCCCTGTCCCTGCAGGCACTGCCAATCCCGGCCACAACACTGACGCCAGGAGAACTGAGCGGTCCAATCCTCAACCTGACGCTTGCCAACACCTATGGCTCGACAGTTGACATCGAAGCGCTCACGTGCAGTCTCTTGACCGTTGATCCTGATGGTGCCAGCAGAACAGAACTGGACAGCCAGGTTGACAGCCTCCTGGTCTTCGCTGATACCGATCAAGATCATACATCGATGGGGCCGAACGATACCCTCCTATCGGTAGCTACAGTTGCCGGTGGGGTGGCGAACTTCTTATTCTCCGGGTTGTTTGTATCTCCAAGTGGGGGATCGATCAGTCTGACTGTGTCGGCGGCGGTGAGTCTTCGGAATGCCAAGGATGGTAACACGATTAACCTCCAGGTAGCAGATTCCTCAGCAGTCGATGTTTTGGGCGCGTACCGGATTTCAGGTCCCTTCCCGCTGAGCAATGACGAACATTTCACAATCGACGCCTTTCCCCTGAGCGCTGTTACCGTAAACTCCATAGATGCTACTAACCTTTTTGGCGGTCAAGAGGATCAGGTAGTCCTCGATTTCGAGCTTCCACGTAACGGATATGATGCCGACCAACTCAGACGACTGCGGCTCGTCAACACCGGTAAGCTTGACGAAGGCGATGCCGTCTCAGCTATGAAACTGTGGATGGATCATAATGGTAATGGTTATTCTCCGGATGATCCGCTCGTTGGGGAGCTTCTGTATTCGGGAACCTCATGGCAATTGACCGACGCTGCTCTTCCCCTGGAGGATCCAACGTCACGCCTCTTTGTGACGGTCAGTCTGTCTGACGACCAGTTCATTGGTGGGACATTGCAGCTTCAGATCCCTCGCAACGCCATTGGGTACGTGTCCGGACTCAACGGACCTGATGACGACGCTATCGAGAGCCCTGAGACATTCCTGATCTTCCCCTCAAACCGAGTTACCGTGATCTCAGTGCCGGCACCGTCGGCTAACGTCCACCCGGGCGCAAGCGACATCGTCGCCCTGACGTTCGCGCTTTATAACGGATATATAAACGAAGACCGATCTCTCAGGGCTTTGACGCTGGCCAACACGTCACGGACGTCATCTACACGCGCCTATGCTGACTTCGAGATGGGTCAGGTGTCACTCGTATTGGACGAGGACGCCAGCCGTACACACAACGGTGACCCACTGCTCGCGACCGGTCATCTTGTGGACGGATTCCTCCAATTCACTGGTCTGGACGTTGTGCTTCCGCCCGAGGCGCTTTCGTACTTCTTTGTGGTAGCAGACCTACCTCTGAATCTGATTGATTCCGACAGCCTGGCCGTGTCAATTCTGAGTCCGTCCGCCCTATCGTTTGACCAGCAGGTCAATGTCAACGGCGATCTCCCGCTTACCCGTGGCGGATACCTGATCGCTGATGGTTCTGTATCTGAACAGTACAGCCTCATCAGCCTGGCATCACAAACCCTCAGCCCCGGCGACACATCAGCAGTTCTCTTCGCGTTTCGTCCCGCCCGCAACGGTGATATAGCGGATACTCTGAAGTCGGTGGCGATCCACAACGCCGGCGACGCCGATCACAACGACCTGTTTGATATGGAACTCTGGAATGATCTTGATGGCAACGGTACTCTGGGCGGCGCTGATTCTCTGCTTGGGGGATTCACCCATGCCGGCGGCGTGTGGTCGATGGTCGATATCGATCTGGAGATTATTGGCCTTTCCCCCGCGTTGCTGGTCGTGGGTGATGTGGGTCAGTTGGCGACACCCAACACGGTTTTTCAGGGCGAGCTTCCAATGGGCGGTTGCTGCTATAGTTCAGAGAATGACGGACCGATCGATCAGGCGCTTACCTCCTTCAACTCAATCGTGATATCGAACTCGACACTGCGGCTTTCTCACGTCCCCGTCCATCAGACATATTCCGTTGGGGACACCATAGATCTGACCGTGACGGTAACAAATCTCTCAGCTACAACGTTAGACAGCGTCTACGCCACTGTGCTCGGTATCAGCGATCCCACCGCTGTTAGTCTGACCTACGTCAGCGCCGGGCCAGTGAGTTTGGCGGCCGGTGGCTCAACCGACCTGGTGTTCCGCTATGAGACCATTGAGCCTGCCTCGGTGATCTGGTCGTTTCAGGCGGTGGCTCCCACAGTTGGAGATTCGTCCGCAACAATTGGGGTAGGCCCAATCACCATTCAGACAGCACCCACCAGCGTCATGATGAATTTCATGAGCACCGTTCCAGCATCTGTGACCACCGGTCAGGTCCACGTCTTCCCGTTCAGCTTGTCTCTCATGTATGCGGACACCATGTCAACTCTGGCCTGCCTTCGCGTGGACAGTCTCCGTGTGAAAGTGGAGGACGCATCGGGAACAGCCCTGTCGGCGAACCGGGTTTTCAGTCGATTATCGCTTTCTGCCGGTTACTCCACAGTTGCCGTCCTGGATAACGTGTCTACAGAGACGTCGGTCTTGCTCATATTCGAGAATCCGGTTACAATCTGTGCCGGTCAGGAGAGGCTGTTCTCGCTGATGGTGGATATCTCCGATGAATCTGATGCCGGTACCTTCCGACTGGTTATCGAGGACGAGTCGTCGATTCCGGTAGTCGATGAAAACAGTCTGCAACCGGTTAGTATCGACGGCAGCTCCAGCTTCCCGCTGAGAACAGCCACGTGCCGCATCGAGCTGCCGGCCGAGGCGATTGCGGTGGGTGATGCATCCCTTCTAAATGAGACCGTCAATTACGGCCAGAGTGATTTTGATGTTCTGCAATTGAATCTGAGACATCTTGGTCCTGAGGGGACTGCCCAAATACAGCTGACCGGCTTTGCCATTCAGGCGCAGGACAGTCTTGGCGATGTCATCAGAATTTCCGAGTTGTGTGACGAAGTAAGGGTCACCCGTCGGCACACTATCGTTGGCGAGCTCACCGGCTCATCTCTCGACACGACCGAGGCATTCATGGTGCTGAGTCTTCCGCTGACTCTCAGCCCGGGGGAGGTCGATAGTCTGAAAATCCTGGCTTCTGCCAGAGAGGATGCTCTACACTCAATGTTCAGGTTCCTGATCGCCGACAGCACCGACCTGGTCGCCCGAGACCTAAGTTCAGGGTCAACGGTTGCCGTGACCACAGATACTTCAACTCTCGCAACGGGTTCTGTTTTTCCGATTGTGTCGGACTGGTCCGAACTCCGGCTCGCAGCCCTGCCATGTGAGGTGTGCCTGAGTTCATGGCTCCCAGCCTCCATTGTAGGAGGCACAGACACACTGCTCCTGATGGATCTGAAGATAGTCAACCCGGCATCAGAGGACTACTCGCCCGTGCGTCTGAGGCAAGTGACAATGGTTGTATCAGACAGCCTGTCATACGCGCTACCTGCGGAAGCCGTTTTCGACCGCATAGGATACCGGATGCCCGGCGAAGACATCGAGTATCAGCAGCTCGATCCATTCTTCGCGCCTGCGGTACTAACGTTCGCCGATACCGGCCTGCTGATCCACCCCGGCGATAGCCTCACTCTCGATCTAGTTGCTGATATTGAGGCGGATGTTCCTTATGACCACTTTGTTCTGACAATCTCCGGCGACAACGGTATAGCGCTACACGATGCCACGGACACGAACTGGTATCCCGGCCTGATGACCTCAAGCGGTTGTGCTTCTGCGTACCCGTTCTCAACGGGGTCCATCGAGATACTGCTTCCGGCAGGTCGTCCCTTGGTACGGCAGTCAGATCCCCCAACCCAGCTGGTGTTTCGGGGACAGAGTAGCGTGGTACTCATGGACGGTTGGGTAGACTATCGAAGCCCCACGCTTCAGGGTGACGTGTCCGTCCTCGGGATAAAGGGCCAGATCCTTCAGCGCGTTGCAGGTGATCTGCTCCCGGTGGTGGGCGAGAGGGTGTTTGAGGCAATCTATCTTGTGCTGGATGATCAGACGGTTGCTGCCGATTCATCCCTGACCGATGATAGCTTGCATCTGGTGCTGGCCGAAGAGTACATTGTATCCAGGGACGATAGCCTCGTGATCAAGCTGTTGGCTGACATTAAACCGACCAGCTCCCTTGGCAACTATCTTATTAGCTTTGATGATTCAACCTTCCTGGATATTCGTGACAGGAATCTCGCCACCGTGATCTATCCTGTCCTGCCCGCAGGGACCTACCCAATCATGAGCAGCGAAATATCTCTTGCTGCAGCGAGCCTGGGGAGTTCCTTCACGAACTACCCGAATCCATTCACTCCTGCAGGTGATGGCGAAACAACGATTGACTTCATCCTCAGCGAGGATGCACGTGTCGACATCGAGATGTTCACGATCATGGGGGAGGTAGTGAGAATCATTGCCGACAATTCTTTCCGTGTAGCGGCTCAGTCACAGGGGATCGACACCTGGGACGGTAGGAACGAAGCGGGACACCTTGTACTGCCGGGAACGTATTTCTGTCGCCTCACGGCAAGATATGTCTCAGGACGTACCGAGAATGTGCGCAGGAAGATAGCGGTAATTCGATGAAGTCACCGGGTATTATCATAGTTGTTTTTCTCGCGATGGCAGCCTCAGCCGGTGCCACCGGTGACGGCGGGACAGAATCTCCGTTCGCATTCGGTATAGGTGCCCGAGAACTGGCTCTGGCCGGTGCGAATCTGACCGAGTGCCGGGGCACTGCTGCCCCGTTCTGGAATCCCGCTCGCCTGGCTCGTTCCGAACATCTGGCTTTGTCCGGTTTCCACGCCCGGCTCTTCGATTCCGATGTGGCCTATCAGTACCTTGGATTCGTTGTACCAACATTGGATTTCGGAACGTTCGGCCTGGGATTCAACCGTCTGGGTATTGGCGGCATCGAGAAACGCACGACCGGCAACTTCCTTCTAGGAGAGATTGAGGACAAACGTCTTGGTATCTATGCTGCCTATGGGCGTCTCCTGTCCGGCTATGAGATCGGATTGGCCGCTACCCTGGAACATCATTCGCTGGACGAGTACAGCGATGTTTCGTCACCGGGAGTCAACCTCGCCGTTGGTCGAAGGTTCGAACCTGAGGCTACCTGGATCAGGTCCCTTGCATTCGCGGTCGTGGCCAGAAATGTCGTTCAACTCAGCTTGCAGCTCTATGAGGAATCCGTCACACACCCGCTCTCAGCGGATCTCGGCATTTCGGTCGGTTTGATACCGAGGTCGCGATGGGGTCATCTGCTGACCCTGTCGGCCAAGGTGAACAAGACCGATAAGGTTGATACTCGATCTGCCTTTGGCGCCGAATACAACATACGCGAATCACTACACCTCCGCGGTGGAGTTCGTGACGGACGATGGTCCCTGGGGATTGGCCTGCAGATCAGATCGTTCTCTTTTGACTATGCTCTGGTGGATCGGGACCTGGGCAGCATCCACACATTCAGCTTGGCGACAACCTTCGGGTTGGCGACCGGTGAGAAGCGTGCGCGGCGGATCAAAAAACGAGAGGACGAGTTCAACCGTCTGATGGATACCAGGCTTGAGATGCAAAACCGACAGATGATCGAACAGTTGGTTGACCAGGGCGAAGAGTACTTCGATTCCGGAGACCTTGTTCAAGCTACGCGGCATTTCGATCGGGCCCTCTTCCTTGCTCGAACAACCGGCACCGACACGGTGCGGATCCATGATCTGGCCTTGTCGGCGCGAGGTCGCTTGGAGGAAGTCTCGAGGCTCTCGCGATACACACAGCATCTGGACTCCTCGGAGGTCAAGCTCCAGACAGGTGATTTCGTTGCGGCACGCTACTTCGCCGGCCAGGCTCTCGTGGAGCAACCCGAATCACATCAGGCTCAGGAGCTTATGCAACGTGCTGATAGCGCGATCGCCCAGATCGCGGCACGCGAAGATTTGTTGCGGACCAAATTGTTGACAGCCGATTCACTGTTGGGCTTCGGCAAAACTGAGGAAGCGTTAACGGTGCTACATAGTCTGAGTGAATTCGCTCCTGATGATCACAGCGTGCGGATGGCCCTGAAGAGGGCGGTGTTTGAGCAAATGAAACAGGCAGCATCCGACGCCTTCGCCCGAGCTGATTTCCCCGCTGCCACGAGTGCCCTGGATTCTGCCTTATCCCTATTCCCGGAGCATCAGTCGTGTCTCGAACTGCAGAAGCGAATCGAGAGGAGGACGGCGACTGCACCTGCTCAGCAGCAGGATTCCGTCGATCCTGAGCCGCTCAGTTCGCAGTTGGAGCGCGAAGTGAATGAAGCCTACCACGCTGCGCAGGGCGCGTTCCAAGCGGGCGACTTGAAAGCCGCCATTACCGGTTGGGAGAAAGTCGAGCGTCTGGCGCCGAACTTCCAGTCGGTGCGGGAGTATTTGGTCAACGCGTACAAGTTCGTAGGGGTTGAACTATACGGGCAGAGCCGTCTGGAGGAGGCCGCAGCAACTTGGAGGAAGGCGATCCTGCTCAGTCCGGGCAATGAGGAAATCACCGATTATATCAAACGAGTCGAGAACGAAATGAGGATGCTTAGAGAGTTGTCGTATGAACCGTAGCAATCGAAATGATTTCTCCAGGGGTTGGCCGGAGGTAAGCCACTTCAGGAAATCCATTCGTCTTGAGTTTTCGCTGTATGTAACAGGCATCATGTTGGTATTGATGCTGATAACAGGATATGTGATCACCAACCGATACGTAGAGTCGATCACGACGGCGGTTGTTGAGAAGCTGCTGGTTCAGGCTCGGTCCTATTCCGGACCGGCAGGCAAGCACATACTCGCCGGCAACAGTCCCGATGTCCTCATGCTTAGCAACGTGTGTAAGAATCTGGCCGCCGATAACAAGGATGTCTTCTGGGCGGGGATCGCCGGGCTTGACAGCGTCTTTCTGGCACACACGGATATCAAGCAAATCGTCTCTCGGAATCGGTTAGTGTTTGCCTCCGTTGAAGTCGATCTATCTGCCTTGAGATCCGGAGAGACGCTATATCTGAAAGATGACACGATCCTCATTGCGATCCCCATACGCGAGGTCAATGTACCGCTCGGGACGTTCGCCGTGGCATCCTCGGCACATCAAATAGCCGATGCCCGTCGTACATCGATTGTGACCGTAGCCTCTATCACTGTCCTGATGATTCTACTTGGGCTGCCGGTGACCATGCTCATACTCCACCGAAAACTTCGCCCGATCAGTGTCATCACCAATCACCTCCGAGGGATACATTTCGACGACATTTCTCTGGACATTCCTATTGCCAGCAGGAATGAATTCGGCTACCTCGCGGAGACCCTCAAGGTGATGGGGTCCAAACTGAACACCGCGCAGAAAGAGATTATCGAGCACGAGAGGATTGCCAGGGAATTCGAGATTGCCCACGACATACAGGCCAACATTCTCCCCAAGGCATATCCCAAAACATCCCGGTTCGAGTTCGCCGGTGCTTACAGCAGCGCTCGGGAAGTTGGTGGTGATTACTACGACTTCATTGATTTTCATGATGATCACTACGCCTTCCTGGTGGCCGACGTCTCAGGGAAATCCCTACCCGGCATGCTGTTGATGCTGCTTACGCGTGACATTGTAAAAGAGATTACTCGGACAGTCCAGGACCCGGCGCAGGTCTTGTCCGCAGCGAACCGCGAACTGCTTCCGAACATCAAGAAGGGCATGTTTGTCACATTGTTTTTCGGGCTACTGGACAAGGTTTCAGGACGTTTCCGGTTTGCCTCTGCTGGTCATAATCCCCTGATCCACATGATCGCAAACACCGGTTATGTACAGCTTATCAAGACCAAGGGCTACCCTCTGGGCATGATGCCACCCAAGCCGTTCGAGAACCGTATCGAAAGCCAAGAGATCCAACTGGGAGGGGGAGACTGGCTGGTGCAGTATACCGATGGGATCAATGAAGCGCAGAACAGTGATCAGCAGGAGTACGGAATGGAACGCTTTGTCGATTCGCTCAAAGCACAAACCGGGTTGCCACCAGCCGAGCTCACCGCCGAAGTGCTTCGCCACCACCGGTCTTTCGTTGGAGCAGCTCCCCAGTATGACGACATCACACTTCTTGTCATGCGGTGGACAACCATCCAGTCCGACCAAGAGGCAATGTATAACTTGAAGGAGAGCGTCAGTGCCGTCTAGTACGCTACCCACGATGTCCTTGGTGTTGCCGGAGCAACTGAGTTCTGACACTGAGCACAGATTCGACGATCAGTTGGAAGCATGTCTGCAGCAGCGTCCCCAGGCAGTTGAGATAGATTCTTCACAACTTGGCGTGGTTACTTCTGCCCACGTGGCTTTGTTAGTCCACATCTTCAAAACCTGTCGCCAAGCCGGTATTGTTGTCAGACTGGTATCCCCGGCGCTGGACCTCGCCCGAGTACTCCAGGTACTTGATCTTTATGAGCTCTTTGTAGATGGCAACGCACCGGATGCGATGTTGCTCATGTCGAACAGCACGTGTCCTAATATCGCGGCAGGCACAGAAGAAGTTTATTCCGACGAGTTTAGCGCCGATGCCGAGGGCATCAACCGAGCGACCGAGGACTTCCGCCAGGCACTGAAACGGCTCCACATTTCTCCGCTTGTCGCTTCCGAATTGCGAACGGTTTTCTATGAAGTCGCGACAAACATCAGAAACCATGCGTGTCTGAACTGCCGCGAGCGAGTGAAGTTCGAGTCCTGGACCACGAAGTCAAGAATAATGATGGTCTTCACTGATTCCGGCCAACCCTTTGATCCGACTATGATTCCGGTCGAGATGGATCTAACAAGGGCAGCCACGGATCGACAAAAAGATGGCCTTGGAATTGCCATTATTCGGAAGCTAACGGACAGGATGTCATATGAGCGCCGGGATAATACAACGAATGTCCTCAAACTGGAAAAGCGATGGAGTTGAGGTTATGACAGATACCAACGAGCAGACCTTTGCCGTGAAACATATCTCAAGAGACATCGTTGTGATCAATACCGGCAGAACGCTTGACAACGACAACGCTCACGAGATGGTCGACGCCATTCTCTCTGCTCAGCACGGTGGGGTTAGATTCGTCATAATGAATATGGCTGATCTGGAATTCTTGTCCTCGGCCGGGGTCGGGTCCATACTTGGCACCGTGGAAACGTTCCGGGAAAGAGATGGCGATATCATCCTGTGCAATGTGTTGACAGGGATTCGCCATGTGCTGGAGGTTCTCGATCTAGCTGACTTCCTCGTGATCACGGATTCCGAGGAGGAGGCGACCATACACTGTGGACTGGGCAAATAGTCTATGATACGCAGCATATCGCAGGATATGAGCTGGATCAGCGGGACCTCTGCCAGTCAACAAGGTGCTGAAAAATCACTGATGGCGGTGGACGCACTTGCTAAACTTGCCAATCGGTTCGCCCAGAAGCCGGACTTCCGGCAATTGGTGAAGACCTTCTTGCTGATGTTGGCCGGTCAGTTCGCAACTCCAAGCAGCTTCTCCCTCCTGCGCCGCCCCGGCATTCGTGGGCGTGAGGGAGTATTTACCGCGACAGGGAAGTTCGCTTCCAAGAAACTACTGCAAACGCTTCTTCTGACTCCAGCTCTGGGGCGGTATTTCCTGGAGAATAGCGCTCCGACTCTTGTGTCAGAGATGTATATGCCGGAGGAGTGCCGCAGTTACAAGCCCATTCTTGAGGATTGTGAAGTCCGGGTCATATGTCCGCTTCTCTACAATGACGGGTTGCTCGGTGTGATTGGCATGGGCAGCAAGATCTCAGGGAAGAGTCTTGAAGCGGAGGAACGGAACCTGCTCGGCACCTTGATTGGTAACGTTACTCCCATGATTGTCTCCTCATACCACTTCCATGAGATCGAGAACCTGGGGATATGGTACCTGGACATTCTGGACAACGTCAAGCAAGGCGTGTTTGTATTTGATGACGAGGGCATGCTGAAGAAAGTGAACCGGGCCGGCAGGACAATTCTGGTAAGACACCTCCCCACCCATGATGACAAGGTCACGTTGGAGGGAAATCCGCTCGAAAGAGTATTCCCCGAATCGGTTTTCCCGGACTGGTCGCGCCGCTTTCTCAAGGCTGCATCAGTGAATGAGCGTCACAGTCTACAGGATCTCGCCGCTGACTGCGGAGATCATGAACTGCTGTATGAGGCCTACCTGACCAGAATATCGGGTGATTCGGGATTCGCGGCTGGTCTCATTATCACTCTCGATGACGTCAGTGAGCGCAAGCGGGCTGAGGAGGAGCTGAAGAAATCCGAAGAACGATTCAGAAGACAGTTTGAGGAGGCCTTGGATACGATCATCATAGCCGACGCTAAGACGGGAATAATAATCGACTGCAATCTCGCAGCATCAGAATTGGTAGGTAGAGCGAAAACAGAACTGGTGGGTATGCACCAGACGATTCTCCACCCTCCGGATGATATCAACGGGGAATTTAGCAGGACTTTCAGAGAGCATCTTGGACAGAAAGAGGGACAGGCTCTGGAATCAAAGATCATCACCAAAGGGGGCGAAATAAGAGAGGTTGCAATAAAGGCCAATCTATTGGATATTGAGGGGGAAAAAGTACTCCATGGGGTGTTTCGTGATGTCACCGAACTCAAACGAGCTGAGAAGCAGGAACGAGAACTTCGCGAGAAACTTGAGACGGCACAGCGGATGGAATCGCTCGGCATTCTGGCCGGTGGAGTTGCACATGACCTGAACAACATGCTGGGGCCACTTGTTGGATATTCAGAACTGTTGCTTTTGAAGCTGCCCGCGGATAGTCCATTAAGAAAGCAGATCCAGCGCATGGGTAGTTCTGCTCGCGGTGCCGCAGACATCGTCCAGGATCTGCTTACACTGGCCCGGCGGGGCCGGTCCGAGATGGTGTCCGTAGACATGAACGAGATTGTAGAGAACTACCTTGATTCACCGAGCTTCATGAACCTCCGGAACATGCAATCCGAAGTCGCGGTTTCTCTACATCTTGACCGACAGGTAGGCAGGATCCTTGGCTCTCCGCCGCAAATGTCGAAGGCGGTGATGAATCTGGTCATCAATGCTTTTGATGCCATGCCGGATGGTGGCCGACTCACTGTAACCACGACACAGCGGTATCTCGAATCCCTGTTGAGTGGTTATAAGAAGATTGAGCATCAGGAATACGTCTTGCTGCAGGTCCGCGATATGGGAATGGGGATCGACCCCAAGGACCTGAGCAGGATCTTCGAGCCATACTACTCCAAGAAGAAGATGGGAAGAAGCGGGTCAGGCCTTGGATTATCGATAGTATACGGGGTCGTGAAGGATCATGGGGGATACTACGATATTTTATCCGAGAAAGGCGAGGGGACAGAATTCATTCTGTATTTCCCTGTTACATCTGCAGGTGCTGATAAGGACACGGACATCGACGAGAACATGGGAGGAACCGAGTCAGTGCTTGTCGTGGACGATGTCGAAGATCAGCGAGAATTGGCGAAGGACCTCCTCTGCAGTCTGGGGTACAAGGTCCAAACGGCTGCCAGCAGTCACGATGCTGTGGAACATATGAGGTATGGATGCGCTGACATCATTGTCCTGGATATGATACTGGAGAACGGCCCCGATGGTCTTGATACGTATCGGGAAATCATTAAGCTACACCCTGGTCAGAAAGCTGTGATCGTAAGCGGATTCTCTGCTACAGAACGTGTCGCCGAGATGCAGAGGCTTGGAGCGGGCATGTATGTCAAGAAGCCCTATACTCGTAAGACTATCGCCAGCGCAATTCGTAAAGTACTGGCCGAACGGCCGAAAATCCAGAGGGCATAGCGTATCCGCCACCTTAACCGCCAGAACTACCAGTGGCTTGCGGAGCGTAATCCGTGCGGTTCATGAATGACCGCTCCCCGTCAGTAGTGCTACCAGTCAACCGGGCTGCTGAGTACGTCTCTAAATGTACGTCTTCAAACAAAGTGGACTCTATGGTACTGAAAGCTAAAACAGTCTGGTTGATGGCAGTGGATCAACCGACGATTACGGAATTAGCCGATTTCGGTGGGACTTTGGTGATGGCTGCAGTGGAATCGGGATGACGCTGGCGTACAAGTATACGACTGAAGGTACATTCACTGTTACCTTGACAGTGTATGATGCCGCCGGACAGAGCAGCACCAGTAGCACAAGCGCAACTATAACGGCTGCCCCCAGATACTACGTATATGCCGAGTTCGAACTTGGACACGTAGTCTACGGCATAGATGGTTATGAGAGTTTATTTCAAAAGGTGTGGAAATTGACAAGAAAGTAGCGTAGCCTTTCGGTGAACTCATATCCGAAAAGGTCGTGGAAGCACGACCAACGAAAGGATACGCTGATGTCAAAGTACAGGAAATTGACGGACTCGACAAGGGGAAACTACCCGGCTGAGGCGGCTGATTTTGCTGGCGATCTGGACGCCATCGCCCGTGAAGGGGCCCGGCGGATGCTGGTGTTGGCCCTAGAGGCTGAAGTGACCGAGTTTTTGGGGCGACAACGGTATGAGCGGACGGAGTTGTCTGCCGGCTATCGCAACGGGTACGGCAAACAGCGGAAAGTGGTTTTGGGCAGCGGGACGGTGCTGGTTTGTGCGCCACGGGTACGCCGGAGTCAAGAGCCGTTTCACTCGCAGGTGTTGCCTTCGTATCAGCGGCAGTCCCAAGCCGTCACGGAACTGATACCGGAGTTGTATGTGCAGGGGCTGGCCACCGGAGACTTTGAACCGGCGCTGCGTGGTCTGTTGGGTGAGGGGGCGAGCCTGTCGCCCTCGACCGTAGTCCGTCTCAAAGCGCAATGGGAGAGCGAGTACGAGGCCTGGCGGAAACGTTCGTTAGCCGACCATCGGTACGCTTACCTGTGGTGTGACGGGGTGTACCCGAAGGCGGGTTTGCGGGGTGACAAGACGGCCTTTCTGATCGTGCTGGGAGTCAATGAGAACGGTGAGAAGGAGCCCTTGGCTATTGTCGAGGGATATCGTGAGTCGACCGAGAGCTGGGCGGAGGTGTTGCGGGATCTCAAGGCTCGCGGGCTGACCGATCCAAAGCTGTTTGCCGGCGACGGTGCTCTGGGTCTGTGGGGAGCTATCGACAAAGTCTATCCTAAAGCGGACCATCAGCGCTGCTGGGTCCACAAGATGCGTAATGTGCTGGTGTACTTCCCGAAACGGTTGCATACCGAAGTCAAACGGCTGTTGCGGCAGATGTACGACGCAACTACCAAGGACCAAGCCGAGAAGCTGATGGCGCAGTTCACCGAGACCTACGGTCGTGACTACCCGCGGGCGGTGGAGTGTTTGCTGAAGGACCAGAACGCCCTGCTGACGTACTTCAACTATCCGCGGGAACACTGGGTGAGTTTGAAGACGACCAACCCGATCGAGTCGATCTTTGCGACGGTGAAGCTGCGAACCAACGCTGCGCGAAGGATCAAATCACCTCGCTCGGCTTTGTACTTGATCTTCCAGTTGATCATCAGGGCGCAGAAGCGATGGCGCCGTATCAACGCGCCCCACTTGGTGACTAAGGTCCTTGAGGGGGTGAAGTTTGACGATGGGATCGAAGTTACAACGAAGAAGAATCAAACCGAAAGAGACGCTGCTTGAAAAAACAATTTACACAACTCTTGACATGAGCTCTGGTTATGATGACAAGCTGTATGTCGATGATGGCCGGGGTAATTGCTACATCTACCAGGTGACTATTCCGCCCGGGGCAGACCCGGACATGCATCCCGAGAACCCTTCTGCGCCCGGAGAAATGGCCCCCCGGACTTTCACCCTGGTTGCAGAACCTTATTACTTCAAGGGCGATTGTGGTTGGTCTGGGTATCACCATGCCGAGTTCTATGTTGATGAGGACCACATCTATTATGGGCCAGACTTCCACGGAACCGGGGGGATTGAGCAATGGGTGAGAAATCCTGACGGAACCTTTGGCGCCTATTTGGGACGGCTCCCTATTCCGGTTCCCCCCGAAAACGGCGAGACATTTGGATATGACGCCGATAACAACACGTGGTACACATGCACGCGCGAGCGGGAAGTGTATAGCATCGAAATGGGGGTTGATGCTGAATGGCAATACGAATTCACTTATCCAACCTACGAAGGTGACCATCATGACGGCTTGGAGCACGTGGCTGGTTATCTGTGGCTTTCCGACATGACCTCGGACTGGATTGGTCAGTGGGAGTACACCGGCACAGGGCCGTACGATGGTTGGAAGGAAGTCTGGCGGTTCCAGTACAGTCACCCGAATGTGGTCGAGGGAATGGGGTTTGGTGGTCCCGTTCTGAACCATTTCTGGATATCAGACGGTTGGAACTTGATCTACGAAGTGGGTGGTGGGGAACTGCAGGTTGCTCTGGAACGGATTCCAGACCAATGTGTGCTTGCAGGCGAGCCCTTCGCCACTTTCGACTTGGACGACTACGTAATCGGTCAACCGCCTCCCACCTGGTCCTGGAGTGGCACTGTGGACCTGCAACTCAGTGTTGACGCCGAAAAGGTGGTCACAGTGACCTACCCGACCGGATGGTGGGGCAGCGAGACCGTTACCTTCACAGTAACCGATAACACAGGCAGGATTTACAGCGACGATGCCACTTTCACAGTTCGCCCTGTTCCAATCGTTCAGGATATCCCTGATCAAATCTGGCCATTCCCGCCCTTCGATCTGGATGACTACCTCGATCCCGATTGTGGGGTCAGTCCGGGCGATGTAACCTGGACGGCCTCAGGTATGATCTTCCTTGAAGTGGAAATTGACAGCGAGACTCATGTCGTCACTGTCACCAACCCGCTAAATTCCAGCGAAAGCGAGGTTATCACTTTCACCGCCACGGCTCTTGGCTGTCCTAGCGAAGAGATTAGCGCCAGTGTGGACGTCTTGTTCAAGATGCTGTTGGAGGTCGCGTTTGACATCAAGCCGGCCTCGTGCCCTAACCCGCGCATTACCACCGTCTACCTGGCAAATCTGTGGGATGAGGTAGAAGGTAACCCCACCGCCAAAGCTGGTCCCGGCAGACCGGATAAACCAAAGGCCGTTCTGCCCACCGCTATTCTTGGAACCGAAGATTTTGATATAGCAGACATTGATCCGGCAACTCTGATGCTCGAGGGTGTTCCTCCGCTTCGCTGCGCGGTGTCCGATGTCAGCACGCCGGTTGGAGAGGGAGCTGAAGAATGCGAATGCACTACCGAGGGCGCTGACGGCTATCCTGATCTGACTCTGAAGTTCGACAAGAGCTTAATCGTAGAGGCCCTTGGTGAAGTCGCCAATGGCGACACGGTTGTCCTCACGATAACGGGAGAGCTCTACGACGGGACACCAATTGAGGGTAGTGACTGCGTGATCAGTCGCGGCCCAGCCAGTCCGCCGAGCGGTATCGCCGGGGTGAATGGGGATCCTTCGCAGATAGTGCTGGGTAACCACCCCAACCCGTTCAATCCGACCACCGAGATCAGTTTCGCCCTTCCGTTGGCGGCATCTGTGAGACTTGATGTCTACAACATCATGGGGCAGAAGGTGACCACATTACTTGATGAGACTCTCCAAGCTGGTGAACACTCCGCATCGTGGGATGGAAGCACAGTAGCCAGCGGCGTTTACTTCTATCGTCTGGACGCTGGTGAATTCAGCGAGACAAGGAAGATGATGCTGCTTAAGTGAGAAAGCCACAGCCAGGTTGTTGCCAAAGCGACACCCTGAACAGAGGACCCGGCCGCGCCCTTAACCACGCGACCGGGTCTCTTTCTTGTCCCCTACGCCGCCTTGCCCTTCTTCGGACACAGCTTCAGCCGATCGATGGCGTGTGATCCGCCAGCGATGGATATCTTACCCGTCTTGGCCTTGTGATCGAACAGCTTCTGGATTTCCTGCTCCAGCTCAAACGGCACCTCCCGCTGGTCACACAGGGTGCGAATGTACTGCTCCTGCGTCATCTTGGGCTTTCTGGAGCCGTTTGGTGAGGTAGAAGAGCCGACGGTGCCGTTGCCCGTACCATCATGGCCAAGCTCCTCAAAGGCCGTCATGCTGATGTTGGTGGCGAATCTGAACGCCCTTGCTACCGCTCTGGTCTCGGCCATGCGGATCAAGTGCGGCGCGATCCACTCGTTCACGTTGTCGGGGCTGGCGTCACCCAAGCCGTGGAAGGTACCTTTTCCGGTCGTGACTTCAGCCGAGACAACTGCCAGCGGCTGTTCCCTCGTCGGCACGTGCAGCAGGCAGGTCTTGACGGCGTTCAGCCCCTGACGGTGTGCCTCGTCGAGCAGACCGGCGAACAGGATGTACTCCTTGCCGTTAAGGTTAATGGTGTGGTTTGCAGGCCTGGTGGCGCTGCGTGAGGCGCTGGGGGGCACCTGCTCGCGAGTGGTGTCTCCAGTAGTCATGGAGAACTCCCTTCACAGTATGCCCGCTCGGCGGCTGGACTACCGCTAAGATCGCAAAGAATCAAAGCGCAGCCACCTCACGGGCAAATCCTAATATCTGTGAAAGAGCGACCTAACGGTAGTCACAAATAATATCGGCAATCCCTCAACCGGAGTCAAGGGGTTTCTCGATATATTTGTCGCAGCTTTTTTCGCCATTCGCTGCCCACGTCCCTGTGTGCTGAGCTGAGTCGAATAACGCACGTCACCGGCAAGGCAGGATATAGACAGCAAACGGTATCTCGCCATTGGACTGAGAGTTAGGAACATGCACGGTTCTCACCGCGTCTCATCTTTGGGTAGGGTCAAGATCTTGCTCGGGGTTTCATGCGCATAAGTTTGATGTGATTCCATGGTATGTAAAGGGCGGTCCAAAAGTGTCCCATGTGGCGGAGTAAAAGAGTTAATTTCAAAAGGTGTGGAAATTGATAAAAAAGTAGCGTAGCCTTTC